>CAYJLV010000012.1:45600-94102 GCA_964371405.1 uncultured Burkholderiaceae bacterium | reverse complement strand
GCGCCGCGCAGCAGCGGGTCGCGCGGTGCGGCGCCCGCGCGATCACCATGGACGCCGTGGCCGCGGCCGCGGGCGTCGGCAAGGGCACGGTGTTCCGCCGGTTCGAGTCCCGCGAGGGGCTGATGGCGGCCGTGCTCAACCACTCCGAGACCGAGTGGCAGGCGCAGGTGATGTTCGGCCCGCCACCGCTCGGGCCGGGGGCGGACCCCTGGGACCGGCTGCTCGCGTTCGGCCGGACCCGCCTCGAGACGACCCTGCTCCACGCCGAGCTGATCCGGGAGGCCGGGCGGGCGGCGACCCGCGCGGCCGGCGCCTACTCGTTCACGGCCACGCACGTGCGCTACCTGCTCCACGAGCTCGGCGTCACCGGCGACGTGCCGCTGCTGGCCGTCGCTCTGCTCGCCCCGCTGGAGCTGCCCATCCTCGAGCAGCAGGTCGAGATCGAGGGCTTCCCGATCGACCGGCTCTACGACGGCTGGGTCGACCTGGCACGGCGGATCGTCGGGCAGAGCGCGTCCGGCTGACCCCTGCGGCATCGGGGCTCGGGACGTCATACGGATGGTGGAAGGGGCAACACTGTCCGCATGACGTCCTGGGGCGCCGCGTGATCAGGGTCGAGCGCCGGCCGTCCGGTCGCGTCGCTGCCGTCGGGCAACCAGCAGGGCCTGCAGGATGAGCACGTTCAGCAGCGCGGCGGCGGTCAGCGCGAGGATCCCGAGCACGTCGGCGGTGACCGCGAACCAGTCGGCGAGGTCGCCGCTCGTCGACGTCGTGCACTCCCCTGCGGTCGTGCACGAAGACGACCCGCTGCTGCTCGAGGGGTTCGCGCCCGGCACCTGCGCCAGTAGTCCGTAGGTGACGTAGTAGCCGACGAGACCGGCGAAGCTCGCCGGCACCGCCAGGAGCGCGGCGACCAGGATCGCCGCCGTCGACCCGGTGATGAACCCGACGCCCGCCACCACCAGCACGACCATCACGTAGGCCCACTGGGCGGGATGGAGGCGCACGATCAGCATCCGTCCATCATGGGTCCACACCGGCCGTCGCGGGAGCCGGACCGCCGGTCCATACGCCGAGCCACTGCTCGGCGCCGTACTCCTCGAACCGCTCCACCTCGCCAAACCCCCGCAACGCCCCCCGCCGCGGGAATGCCAACCACCTCCGCGGCCAGCGCGCCCAGCGAGTCGAGCAGGCCCCACTCGGGCACCAGGCATCGCACGCGCGGCGCCAGCGCGTCGCACTGGGCTTGCCAGACGGCGCGGTCCGACACGAGGCCGGGCAGCAGGATCAGGGTCTCGCTCATCGTCGGCGCGCAGCATAACCGCGCAGCGTCAACCCGATGGCGCGCGCATGCCTACACTCCTGCGTCATGACTTCGACGACTTTGCCCGACCCCGGCGTCGATCCGGCGCGCCGCGCGCGCGCGCTCGGCGGCCTGCTGCCCTTCCTGCGCCCCTACCGCGGCCGCATCGCGCTGGCCGGCGTGTTCCTCGTGATGGCGGCGCTGACAACGCTCGTGTTCCCGCTCGCGCTCAAGTCGCTGATCGACGCCGGCTTCGTCGCCGCCGACCCGGGTGCGCGTGTCATGGCGCTGCGCGAGCACTTCGTCGCGCTGTTCGGAGTCGGCGCGGCGCTCGGTGTGTTCTCGGCGGCGCGCTTCTACATGGTCACCTGGATCGGCGAGCGCGTCACGGCCGATCTGCGCAACGCCGTCTATGCCCACGTGATCGAACAGAGTCCCGAGTTCTTCGAGCACACGCAGACCGGCGAAGTGCTGAGCCGCCTGACGACGGACACCACGCTGGTGCAGACGGTCGTCGGATCGAGCCTGTCGATGGGGCTGCGCAATGGCGTGATGGGCATCGGCGCGCTGGCGATGCTCGTCGTGACCAATCCGCGCGTGATGACGCAAGTGCTGGGCATCCTGGTGCTCGTCGTGCTGCCGTCGCTCTATTTCGGGCGCCGCGTGCGCAAGCTCAGCCGCGCCAGCCAGGACCGCGTCGCCGATTCGAGCGCGATCGCCGCCGAGGTGCTCAACGCGATCCCGGTCGTGCAGGGCCACGTGCAGGAGCGGCGCGAGGCGGCGCGCTTCGGCGCCGCCACCGAGCAGGCCTTCGCGACGGCGCGACGGCGCACGCGGGTGCGCGCGATGCTCGTCGCCTTCATCATCACGGCGACCTTCGGCGCGCTGCTGTGGGGGCTGTACCAGGGCACGCAGGCGGTGCTCGCCGGCGCGATCAGCGCCGGCCACCTGGGCCAGACGGTCGTCTTCGTCATCATCCTCGTGGGCAGCGTCGCGGTGCTTTCGGAGGTCTACGGCGACTTGCTGCGCGCCGCCGGCGCGACGGAGCGGCTGATGGAACTGCTGGCGACGCGCTCGCCGGTGCGCGGACCGGCGCGGCCTGTCGCGCTGCCCGCGGTGCAGGGCGGCTCGGCGGTGTCGCTGCAGCATGTCGGCTTCCACTATCCGTCGCGGCCACAGCATCCGGCGTTGCACGACGTGACGCTGGAGGTCGCCGCCGGCGAGACGGTGGCACTGGTCGGTCCGAGCGGCGCCGGCAAGACGACGGTGTTTCAGCTGCTGCTGCGCTTCTACGACGCGCAGTCGGGCCGCATCGCGATCGACGGCGTCGAGGTGCGCGACGCGGCGCTCGCCGACCTGCGCTCGCGCATCGGCCTGGTGCCGCAGGACAGCATCGTCTTTTCGACCAGCGCGCTCGACAACATCCGCTACGGCCGGCCGGATGCGAGCGAAGCCGACGTCATCGCGGCAGCGAAGGCGGCGCACGCGCACGACTTCATCGAGGCGCTGCCCGAGGGCTACGCCACCTACCTCGGCGAACGCGGCGTGCGCCTGTCGGGCGGACAGCGCCAGCGCATCGCGATCGCACGCGCGATGCTGCTGAACCCGCCGCTGCTGCTGCTCGACGAGGCCACCAGTGCGCTCGACGCCGAGAGCGAGCGCATGGTGCAGGCCGCGCTCGAGTCGGCGATGCAGGACCGCACGACGATCGTGATCGCGCATCGCCTCGCCACGGTGCAGCGCGCCGACCGCATCGTCGTGATGGAGGCCGGCCGCATCGTCGACATCGGCACGCACTCGGCGTTGTCGGGGGGGGGGGGGGGGGGCTCCCCCCCCCCCCCGCGGCGATGCAGTTCGGTTTGGCCGATCAGGATGCATCGGAGGCCTGAACGCCCGCGCTCGCGCTCGCCGTCTCTGCAAGGCCCCGTCGGCGCCTGCGCACCGCCGGGCAGCGCCCGAAATGCACGAAGGCGGCACGCGGCCGCCTTCGCGAGACTGCGGTGACCGCGCGGTCAGTACATCAGGCGCCCTGCCATGGTGACGACGCCGATGTCGACGTAGCTGCTGCCGACGTTGCTCTTGGCGAAGTTGATGCGGAACCCGCCGAGGTCGATCTCGCCCATCGTCTTCAGCGTCCTGGCGAGGTGCTCGGGCGTGATTTGTGGGCTGCGCCTGAGCGCCTCGACCAGCACGCGCGCCGTGACGTAGCCCTCGAGGTGGAACGACGTGTAAGACGTCGGTGCGACCTGCGGGAACGCTTCCTTCATCGCCGCCTGGAAGTCGCGCTGCAGCTGGGTGTTGACGCCCACCGGGTTCGGGAAGGTCTGCGTGATGCCGATGCCGCGCGCCGCCTCCTCGCCCGCCACCTTCGAGACCAGCGGCGAAGGCACGTAGGAGAAGGCAAACATCGACTGCGAGACGCCGGCCTTGCGCAGCTGGGCGATCGCGTCGACGGAGAAGCGCGGCGAGCCCAGCACCAGCACGCACTGCGTGCCCGATTCGGCGATCTTCTGCGCCGTCTTGGCGATCGGCTCAGGCTGGCGCGCGACGCCCAGCGCGCTCATCTCGATCTGTCCGACGCGCGCCACCGCCTCCTTGGCCATCTTCACCGCCGACTCGCCCATCGGGATAGTCTCGTACATCACGAACAGCTTCGTGATGCCGAGCGTTCGCGCATGCATCACCATCTTGTCGACCTGCTGGCGGTCGCCCGCGCGCAGATGAAACAGGCGCGGGTGGCCCGGGTTGCGCAAGCTCTCGGCACCCGGCACCGCGTTGAGGACGACGACGTCGTGCTGGTCGAGCAGCTTGTCGTCGAGCATGCGCTTGAGCGCCTCGGAGCCCAGCGGCGTCAGCAGCGCGACCGGCTTGCGCTGCATCGCCTCGTTGAAGCGCTTGACGAAGCCGGCACCGGTGTAGGCATCGTCGAGCTCGAACATCGAGATCCTGCGGCCGTTGACTCCGCCGCGCGCATTGACCTGCCCGAAGTAGGACTTCATTCCCTGATTGAGCTGCGGCACGTCGGGCACCGCCAGCACGGTCCACGGGCCGATCTGGCCGACCACGATGTCGTCGGCGGCGATCGCGGGCGTTGCGAGCGCCGTTGCGGCGAGTGCCATGCCGGTCAACAGCCGGCGTCTGGTTGCGTCTAGCAGCATTGCGACTCTCCCTCATTCGCTGAACCGGGGGCCACGCGCGGCGACGGGCCGCCGTGGAGCCGAATAACATGGTGATGATCGCCGAAGCGGCGCGCCGCGCAGCCCCGTGCACGGGCTTCGATCGATGCCGGCGTGAAGTACTGCCGTCGGCATTGCCACGGAAAGGCGACTTCGTCCTCGCACCGGCGCGCGGGCCCGGGGTCGCGGGGAGTCGGCGCGGCGCGCGGCGAGTGCATGCACATCGCTGCGCCCCGCCAGCCTGGTCCAGGACACGCCATTGCGCCAGCGTCAGTCAACGCTGACGCCTTGGGTGCGTTTCTCCGACAGACGACACTTCGCTCGCGTCACCATACTTCGCAGCAGCAAGGAGCCTCTCCATGAACACCACCACCACCCGCCCGCTCACCGTCACGGTCCTGTGCGCCGCCCTCGCGCTGGCCGGCTGCGAAAGCATGAGCGAGCGCCAGAAGGGTACCGCCGGCGGCGCCGCCATCGGAGCGGCAGCCGGCGCCGTGCTCGGCTCGGCCACCGGCGGGCGCGCCGGCACCGGTGCGGTGGTCGGCGGCGCGATCGGCGCGATCGCCGGCAACCTGTGGAGCAAGCGCATGGAAGACAAGAAGCGCGCGATGGAGCAGGCGACGCAGGGCACCGGCATCGACGTCGCGCGCACACCGACCAACGAACTCAAGGTCAACGTGCCGGCCGACTTCTCGTTCGACGTCGGCCGCGCCGCGATCAAGCCGAACATGCGGCCAGTGCTCGACCAGTTCGCGCAGGGGCTCGATGCGAACATGCGCGTGCGCGTCGTCGGCCACACCGACTCGACCGGCAGCGACGCGATCAACAACCCGCTGTCGCTCGACCGTGCGCACAGCGTGCGCGACTACCTCGTCGGCCGCGGCGTCGCCGCGACGCGCATCGAGACCGCCGGCCGCGGCGAGGCCGAACCGGTGGCCGACAACGCCAGCGACGCCGGCCGGGCGCAGAACCGTCGCGTCGAGATCTTCTTGCGCGAGCCCGAGGCGAGGAGCTGACCGTCCGTAGAATGCGCGCATGACACCTCGATCGTCGAGCGCGCAGCGGGCCGAGCGCCGGGCCGCTCCCAAGCCGGCCCGCGTCCCCTCGGGGGACTGTCCGGCGTATCCGCCGGGCGAGGAGTCGTCATGATCCGTCCGGCTCGCTCGCAGTACGAAGACTTCATGCGCCATGTGTACACGCATGGCGCGGCCAAGAGCGACCGCACCGGCACCGGCACGCGCAGCGTGTTCGGGCACCAGATGCGCTTCGACCTGAACGAGGGCTTCCCGCTCGTCACGACGAAGAAGGTGCACCTGAAGTCGATCGTCCTCGAGTTGCTGTGGTTCCTGCGCGGCGACTCGAACGTCAAGTGGCTGCAGGAGCGCGGCTGCACGATCTGGAACGAATGGGCGCGCGACGACGGCGACCTCGGCCCCGTCTACGGCGTGCAGTGGCGCAGCTGGCCGACGCCCGGCGGCGGCCACATCGACCAGATCGCCGAGCTGGTTCGGACGCTGAAGGGCGACCCCGACTCGCGGCGCATGATCGTCAGCGCGTGGAACGTCGCCGAGCTGCCGAAGATGGCGCTGATGCCCTGCCATGCGTTCTTCCAGTTCTACGTCGCCGGGGGCCGGCTCTCGTGCCAGCTCTACCAGCGCAGCGCCGACATCTTTCTCGGCGTGCCGTTCAACATCGCGAGCTATGCGCTCCTGACGCACATGCTGGCGCAGCAGTGCGACCTCGGCGTCGGCGACTTCATCTGGACCGGCGGCGACTGCCACATCTACAGCAACCACTTCGAGCAGGTCGAGACGCAGCTCGCGCGCACGCCGTATCCCTATCCGCGGCTGAACATCAAGCGCCGCCCGGCGTCGATCTTCGACTACGAGTACGAGGACTTCGAGATGCTCGACTACCAGTGCCATCCGGCGATCAAGGCGCCGGTCGCGGTTTGAAGTTGGTTCTCGTCGCCGCCGTGGCGCGCGACGGCGCGATCGGCCGCGGCAATGCGCTGCTGTGGCACGAGCCCGCCGACCAGCGGCACTTCCGTGCCCTGACGATGGGCGCGCCTGTCGTGATGGGCCGCAAGACCTGGGACTCGCTGCCGGCGCGCTTTCGCCCGCTGCCGGGTCGGCGCAACTTCGTCGTCACGCGCAACGCAGCATGGCGGGCCGAAGGCGCCGAGGCCGTGTCGTCGCTCGATGCCGCGCTCGCGCTCGCGCGCATTGCCGGCGCCGAGCAGTTGAGCGTGATCGGCGGCGGCGAACTCTATGCGCTGGCGTTGCCGCGCGCCGACGAGCTGGCGCTGACCGAGATCGACGCCGCCTTCTCCGACGCCGACACGCACTTCCCGCCGTGGCGTGAAGGTTTCGAGGAAGCGGCACGCGAGGAGCACACGACGGCCGACGGCGTCGGCTATGCCTTCGTCACCTACCGGCGCCGGCGCTGACGCAGCGCGTAGCCGGCTGCGCTACACCTCGACCGGCGGCGGCGCCCCGGCAGCCCGCGTCGCCAGGTGACGCTCGGTGCCGTCGCGCCCGACGGCCAGCGCGCCGACCGCCGTGCCGCCCGCGTCGGTGACGACGGCGAAGCTCAGCTCGACATACAGCCGTCGCCCATCCTTGTGCAGCGCGCGCGTCGTGCGCACCGCGCTGCCGGCGCGCGTGCGGCCTTCGGCGAGCGCGCGGTCATAGGCTTGCCAGTGCGCGCGACGCAGGTGCTCGGGGATGATGACGTCGAGGCTGCGGCCCAGCACCTCGGCGGCGGCGAAGCCGTACAGCGCCTCGGCACCGCGGTTCCAGACGCGGATCATGCCGTCGGGCCCGGCGTAGACCACGGCCTCGGGCATCTGCTCGACGATGCCCTGGTACGACGCGGGATCGGACTGCGAAGTCATGCGGTCACCTTTTCGTATACCTCGACTGCGACGGGGTATAGCACGGCGTGCTACACCTCGAGGCGTCCAGGGACGAGCCAGACGCGCCGATGAAGCTCAACATCCTGTCCGACCTGCACCTGAGCCTCGGCGCGCTGGAGCGGCCACTCAACGGCGCCGACGTCGTCGTCCTCGCGGGCGACATCGCGCGGCCGCGCGAAGCTGCGGCCTGGGCGCTGCGCTTCGACAAGCCGGTGCTCTACGTCCCCGGCAACCACGAGTACTACGGCGGCAGCCTCGACGGCGCCGCCGCCGAGCTGGCGCGGCTGTGCGCCGGCACGCACGTGCACCTGCTCGACGATGCCGAAGTCGTGGTCGACGGCGTGCGCTTCCTCGGCAGCACGCTGTGGAGCGACTTCGAGCTCTACAGCGACGCGACGAAGAAGGCGGCCGCGCTGACGCAGGCGCAGCAGCTGATGCGCGACTTCAGCCGCATCCGCACGCGCGAAGGCGACAGCGCCGTGTTCACGCCGGCGGACGCGGCGGCACGGTTCCGGCGCCATGCCGCCTGGCTCGACGAGCGGCTGGCCGAGACGCACGACGGACCGACGGTCGTGATCACCCACCACGCGCCGTCGCCGCGCAGCATCCACCCGCGCTTCGCCGACTCGCTGCTCAACCCCTGCTTCGTCTCCGATGCCGAGCACCTGCTCGGCGGCGACCGCGTTCAGCTGTGGATCCACGGGCACACGCACGACAGCTTCGACTACCGGGTGCACGGCACGCGCGTCGTCTGCAACCCGCGCGGCTATGTCATGGGCGGCGCGAACGAGAACGCGCTGTTCGACCCGCATTTCACGATCGACCTCGATTGCGAGTCCGCGATCCACACCCTCGGCGTGCCGGCCCGCAGGGCCGTGGAGGCACGATGACCCTCCGGCTCGACATCGCGCCCGAGATCCGCGCACGCGCCTGGCTCAACACGCCGCAGCCGTTGACGCTGGCAGCACTGCGCGGCCGCGTGGTCGCGCTGCACGCCTTCCAGATGCTGTGCCCCGGCTGCGTCTCGCACGGCATCCCGCAGGCCGTGGCGATCCAGCGCAGCTTCGCAGCGGCCGACGTGTGCGTGATCGGGCTGCACAGCGTGTTCGAACACCACGACGTGATGGGCGAGTCCGCGCTGCGGGCCTTCGTGCACGAGTACCGGTTGACGTTCCCGATCGCCATCGACGAGCCGGCGGCCGAAGCAGCCGTCCCGCTGACGATGCAAGCCTACGGGCTGCAGGGCACGCCGAGCCTGGTGCTGATCGATCGTTCGGGGCGGGTGCGCCTGAACCACTTCGGCCGCATCGAAGACCTGCAGCTCGGCGCGCTGATCGGTCGCCTGCTGGCCGACGCGCCGCCGCTCGCCGCCGCCGGAATCGTGCGCGTCGCCGGCGTGCGGCCCGCGGCGGGCCACGGCAGCTGCGACGAGCACGGCTGCGCGACGCCGTAGCGGGACCGGCTCATCCGGCCAGCCGCAGCCGCACGCGAAAGCGCGCGCCGCGACCGCGGGCCGGCAACAGCTCCAGCGTGCCGTCGAGACGCCGCATGATCTGCCAGCTGATCGCCAGCCCGAGGCCGGCGCCCTGCGTCGCCGAATGCGTGTGCGCCCAGCCGCGCGAGAACTTCGAGAACATGCGCTCGCGGTCACCTTGCGGAATGCCGGGACCGTTGTCCTCGATCACCACCTCGTAGTGGCCGTCGGCGAGCGCGCTGTCGACGCGCACGAGGGGCTCGGCGCTGTCGTTGTACTTGATCGCATTGGACAGCAGGTTGATGAAGACCTGGCTCAGGCGGTCGACGTCCGCCAGCACGCGGGCTCCCGCCGCGCGCTCGCCGCTGTGCAGGCGCAGACCCGAGGCCAACGCGAGGCCGCCGCAGATGCGCAGGGCATTGTCGAGGGCGACTTCCGGGTCCGTCGGCGTCAGCTTCCACGGCGCTCCGCCGCCCTCGAGCGCACCCAGGTCGAGGATGCCGTCGAGCAGCCGCGTCATGCGGATGCTCTCGTCGTGGATGATGCGCAGGTAGCGCTCGGACTGCGCGCGCCCGAGATCCGGCGCCTGCATCAGGATCTCGGAGAACGAGCGGATCGAGGCCATCGGCGTGCGCACCTCGTGGCTGATCTGGCTCAGGAAGTCGTCCTTCTGGCTGTCGATGCGCGTCAGCTGCTCGTTGACGCTGCGCAGCTCGGCGGCCTGCGCGACGAGCTGGCGCGACTGCGCCTCGAGCCGGTGGCTGTAATCGCGAACGCGCTCGGTCTCGTCGGCCAGGCGCTGCAGTTCACCCAGGCTGATCGTCTCGCCGGTCACCACCTGCGAAACCATCGCGCGCGCCGACGCCGCGCCGACGCTGCCTGCGAGCTTGCGCTCCAGCTCCGTGATCAGCGCATCGCCGGCGATCGGATGGTGCGGCTGCAGGTCGCGGTCGCCGCGCCCGTCGGCGAACAGGCGACGCGCCTCGTCGACACCGATCAGCCGCTGCGCCAGCACGTTGAGGTCGTAGACGGCGGCCGAGCGGCTGACGAAGCGCGACACGTCGGCGGCGCGGTCGCGGAACACGTCGACGAACAGGGTGCCCTGCAACTGCTCGAGCGGGCGCGGCTCGCGCGTCAGCGACACGGCGATGAACGCCAGCGTGTTGCAGGTCAGGCTCCAGAACACGGCGTGCACCAGCGGATCGACGCCCTCGAGCCCGAACAGGGCATGCGGACGCAGCCAGTGCAGGCCGAACGGTCCGTCGGCGATGTCGGCGCTCGACAGCAGCCAGTCGCCCCGGAAGCCGGGCAGCACCAGCGTGTAGGCCCAGAGCAGGACGCCGACACCCAGGCCCGCGAGCGCGCCGCGCGCCGTCGCCTGACGCCAGAACAGCCCGCCCACCAGGCACGGCAGCAGTTGCGCCGCGCCGGCGAACGCCGTCAGGCCGATCGACGCCAGCGGATTGAACCGGCCGCTGAGCCGGAAGTAGACGAAGGCGAGCAGCAGGATCAGGCAGATACTGACGCGCCGGCTCGCGAGCAGCCAGCGGCGCACGTCGCCGCTGGCATTGATCGAGACCCAGGGCAGCCGCAGCGCGATCGGCAGGATGATGTGGTTGGAGACCATCGTCGACAGCGCGATCGCCGCCACGATGACCATCGACGTCGCCGCCGAGAAGCCGCCGAGAAAGGCAAGCAGCGCGACCGCATCATGGCCGGCCCACATCGGCAGCGTGATCATGAACATGTCGGGATTGGCGCCCGTCGGCAGGAATGCGAGTCCGGCCACGGCGATCGGCAGCACGAACAGGCTGATCAGCAGCAGGTACAGCGGGAACAGCCACGACGCAGTGCGCAGGTGCCGCTCGTCGGTCGCCTCCACCACCGTGACCTGGAACTGGCGCGGCAGGCAGATCACGGCCGTACCGGCGAGCAGCAGCAGCGTCGTCCAGCGCGGGCCGAACACCTCGTCGCTGTGCAGCATGCCTTCGGGCATGCGCTCGAAGATCGCACCCGGGCTGCCGCCGATGCCCCACACCACGAGCACGCCGACGGCGAGCATGGCGACGAGCTTGACGACGGCCTCGACGGCGATCGCCGCGACCACGCCGTGGTGGCGCTCGTTGGCATCGATGTTGCGCGTGCCGAACAGGATCGTGAACAGGGCCATGCCGGCGGCGATCCAGAACGCGAGCTGGAAGTTGGGCCGCGCGCTGTAGAGGCCCGACAGCGCCGCCGGCCCCGAGCCGCTGATGACCTGGAAGCTCGTCGTCACCGCCTTCAACTGCAGCGCGATGTAGGGCGTCGACGCCGCGACGGCGATCAGCGTGACCAGCGCCGCGAGACTCGCACTCTTGCCGTAGCGCGACGAGATCATGTCGGCGATCGACGTGATGCGATGGATCTGGCCGATGCGCACCAGCTTGCGCAGCAGCATCCACCAGCCGACGAAGACGAGCGTCGGCCCGAGATAGATCGTGATGAACTCGAGTCCGCTGCGCGCCGCCGAGCCGACCGCGCCGTAGAACGTCCACGACGTGCAGTAGATCGAGATCGACAGCGTGTAGGTGAGCGGCGACCGAAGCCAGCCCAGGCGCCCCAGGCGCGCGCGCCGGTCGCCGAGGAAGGCGACGACGAAGAGAACGGCGACGTAGGCCAGCGCCACCGCGAGGACGAAGTTGGCCGACAGCATCACGCCGGTGGCGCGTCCGGCCCCGCCTCCGCACGCTCGGGCACGGCGGGCGTGACGAGTCGCCGCGCCAGTGCCCACGCCGCTGCGATCAGCAGCAGCCACACGCCGAACAGGTAGGCGACGGCGAGCGGCACGCCGAAGATGCGCCACGGCGTCGCGAACAGCCCGACCAGCGGCGGCATCCACAGCAGCAGCCCGAGCAGCGGCACGAGCACCGCGGCGCTCACGGTGCGCGGCGTGGGCGTCGGGCCGTCCATCGGATCAGCCGCCGGTGAGCCGGCGAACCTGCTCGACGACCTCGCGATTCGAGTACGGCTTGGTCATGTAGGCGTCGGCGCCGACGGCGACCGCCGCGTCGCGATCGCGGGCCTGCGTCTTGGCCGTCAGCACGATCACCGGCAACCGCTGCAGGCGCGCGTCGGCGCGGATCTTCTTGAGCAACTCGAAGCCGTTGAGCCGCGGCATCATCACGTCGAGGATCAGCAGGTCGGGCGCGTCGTGTCGCAGGCTGCGCAGCGCCGCCTCGCCGTCGGCGACGGTCGACACGTCGAAGCCTTCCCGGCCGAGGATGAAGGTCAGCGACTCGACGATGTTGGCCTCGTCTTCGGCGATCAATACACGCACGCCCAAGGTCTGGCTCCTCTGCACTGTGTCTCGATCCGAGTCTATGCCTCGACTGCGGCGCCGATGATCGGGGCTTCCTCTCGGTACAGGCAATCACGCCGCGGGCAGACACGGCACGACGGCCCGACAGGCGTCGCCGGCGCCGTCGAGCGCAGGTCGAGCCCGTCGCCATAGACCATGCGATCGGCGTGCAGCGCATCGCACGCCAGCATGACGGACCTGAAACGGCGCGGCAGCCGGAAGTCGGATCGCTCCTGCTCGACCGTGCGCGCGAGCAGCAGGAAGCGTTCCCCGCCCGGGAACTCGGCAAGCTGGCGCACCGTCGTGCCCGGCGACCGGAACGCCTCGTAGACCGCCCACAAAGGGCAGGCGCTGCCGTAGCGCTGCAGCGGCAGCCGAGGCAGCGGGAACCGCTTGGTGACGCGGCCGGCCGGATCGACGCGCATGAAGCCCATGCGGATGCCCTCGGCGCCCGGCCGGCGCAGCGTGACGAAGCGGTGGCACACCTGCTCGAAGCTCGCGCCGAAGCGGCGACACAGCACGTCGATGTCGCAGCGCGCTGCGACGGCAGCCTCGAGGAAGGCGCCGTACGGCAGCAGCAATGCGCCCGCAAGGTACGACGACAACGCCCGCTCGGCGCGCTGCCGCGCTGCCGGCGAACCGAGCGACGTCGCAGGTTCGATCGCGGCGGCGACGGCGTCGGCGCAAGCCAGCTCGCAGGCCAGCCGCGCGATCTGGAAGCGCCGCGTCGCCGGCGCGGCGACGTCGAGCAGTTGCAGCGTCATCGACGGCCGGTCGAACAGCGCCAGGTTGCGCACCCCGGCCAGGTCGACGTCGCGGGTTGCGCGCGTGACGACACGCACCGCATGCACTTGCCGCAGATACTCGACGAGCGCGCGCTCGCCGGGGTCGGCATCGAGCGCGGTCGCCGAGCGCAGTGCATCGGCCGCCGCCTCGAGCGCCGGGAAGTGGTTGTCGTGCGCAACAAGGAAATCATCGACCTCCTCGACCGGCGTGATCGGGCGGCTCGCCGTGTGCGCCTGGTCGAAAAAGACGGCCAGCTCCTGCGCGAGACCCGACAGGCGACGGCTGTCGCCGGCGATGATCGAGACGAAGCGCTGGCGCCGCCGGGCGTCGAGGTCAGCGACGCTCTCCAGAATCTCGGAGGCCGAGCGGATCGACGCCAGCCGGGTCAGGATGCCACGCACAGCGTCGCCGAGGAACGGGTCCTGGTTGAGCCGGTCCGACAGCGCCTGCACCGTGCGGCTGCGTTCGAGCCAGGCGCGATGCAGCGTCACCAGCGCGTGGGCCCAGGCCGGATGCTGCGAGGCCAGGTCGGGCGCACTCGACAGCTGCAGGCCCAGTGCGCCGACCACCGGCTCGACGGCGATCTCGCCCAGATCGTCGACCAGCCGGCGCTCGGCCGCACCGTCGAACTCGTCGATCGGCCATTGCAGCTCGTCGGCGACACGCTTGAGCAGACCGCCCGCGATGTTGCGCCGGTTGCCCTCGATCAGGTTCAGGTACGACGCTGAGATTCCCAGCTTCGCCGCAAGACCCGCCTGCGTGATGCCGAGCACCTTGCGGCGGTCGCGGATCTTCAGACCGATCAGTGTGCGCGCCAACGCGAAAGCCTCCGTGCAAACCCTCGAATTGCTGCGGTGCGGTGTCAATCGTTGACGGAATCAACTCCGTAGCGAATCGCAGATTGACTCGAATAGTGTTGCGCGTCAATGAGTTGTTGAGATCTTGACATAGGTCTCCCATGCTTGGCCTCACCAACTCTGTCGGAGACCGAAATGCAAGACGACGTTCGACGCAAGCTGCTCAAGAGCATGGGCGCCCTCGGCGCGGGTCTGGCGGCGCCCTCCTTCTTCGTGCGCAACGCCTGGGCGGCGCAGTTCCGCAATGACCCGAGCAAATCGAAGACGGTGACGCTCGGCTTCAACGTGCCGCAGAGCGGCCCGTATGCCGACGAAGGCAACGACGAACTGAAGGCGTTCAAGCTCGCCGCCAAGCACCTCAACGGCGAAGGCGACGGCGGCATGATGAAGACGTTCAAGCCCTCGTCGCTCAAGGGCAACGGCATCCTAGGCAAGAAGGTGCAGTACGTCACCGGCGACACGCAGACCAAGGCCGACGCCGCGCGCGCCTCGGCCAAGCGAATGATCGAAAAGGACGGCGTGGTCATGTTCTCCGGCGGTTCGTCGTCGGCGGTGGCGGTGGCGGCGCAGTCGCTCGCGCAGGAGATGGGCATCGTCTTCATGGTGGGCCTGTCCCACTCCAACGACACGACGATGAAGGACCGCCGCCGCTACGGCTTCCGGCACTTCTTCAACGCCTACATGTCGGGCCAGGCGCTGGCGCCGATCCTGGCGCAGGAGATGGGCAAGGACCGCCGCGCCTACCACCTGACGGCCGACTACACCTGGGGCTGGACGCAGGAGGAATCGCTGAAGAACGCGACCGAAGCGCTCGGCTGGAAGACGGTCAAGGCGGTGCGCACGCCACTGGGTGCGGGCGACTTCTCGCAGTACATCACGCCGGTGCTCAACTCGGGCGCCGACGTGCTGATCCTCAACCACTACGGCAAGGACATGGTCAACTCGCTGCGCCAGGCGGTGCAGTTCGGCATGCGCGACAAGATGGTCAACGGTAAGCAGTTCGAGATCGTCGTGCCGCTCTACTCGCGGCTGATGGCGCAGGGCGCTGGTGACGCCGTCAAGGGCATTCTCGGCACCGCCAACTGGCACTGGACGCTCGAGGACGAGGCGACCAAGGTGTTCGCCAAGTCGTTCGGCCAGGAGTACGGCGAGCCGCCGTCGCAGGCCGCGCACACCTGCTACGTGCAGACGCTGCTGTATGCCAACGCAGTCGAGAAGGCCGGCACCTTCTACCCGCCCGAGGTCATCAAGTCGCTCGAGGGCTTCAAGTTCGACGGGCTGGGCAACGGCCCGACGGAGTATCGCGCCGGCGACCACCAGTGCTTCAAGGACGTGCTCGTGATGCGCGGCGCCGAGAAGCCGAAGAACCGCTTCGGCCTGCTCGAAGTGGTGAAGGTCGTGCCGCGCAAGCAGGTCGAGTACGACGTCGCCATGGGCGGCGGCGAACTCGGCCCGTATACGACGGCCTGATCCGCGTTGCCCTTCGCCGCGCCGCTCCGCCGGCGGTGCGGCGCCCTTTTCGCCCTGACGCGCCCGCGCTCGCCCATGGAAGCCTTCCTGCTGCAGCTGCTCAACGGTCTCGACAAGGGCGGCGCCTATGCGCTGATCGCGCTCGGCCTGACGCTGATCTTCGGCACGCTGGGCGTCGTTAACTTCGCGCACGGCGCGCTGTTCATGCTCGGCGGCTTCTGCGCCGTGACGACTCACGAACTGCTGACGATCTCCAAGCTCGTCAAGGACGAGAGCGTCACCTTTTTCGATGCCTACAAGGAAGTGCCCTACCTGCAGCTGTGGCTCGGCGACACCGGTGCGCGCCTGATCGACTGGGCCGTGCCGCTGTCGATCCTGCTCGCCATTCCCGTCATGCTGGCGCTGGGCGTGGCAATGGAGCGCGGACTGATCCGCCACTTCTACCGGCGCCCGCACGCCGACCAGATCCTCGTCACTTTCGGCCTGGCGATCGTGCTGCAGGAAATCGTCAAGTCGTACTTCGGCGCCAACGCCATCCCCGCGCCGGCGCCGGACGTCGTCTCGGGCACGGCCAACGTCGGCGCCTGGCTGGGCTTCGGCGACGCGCTGAGCTACCCGTGGTGGCGCCTCATCTACTTCGGCTTCTCGCTGGTCGTCATCGCCGCCGTGTTCGCGTTCCTGCGCTACACCACCTTCGGCATGGTGGTGCGGGCCGGCATGCGCGACCGCGAGACGGTGGGCCTGTTCGGCATCCACATCGAGCGCCGCTTCACCGTCGTCTTCGGCATCGCCGTGATCGTGGCCGGCGTGGCCGGCGCCATGTACACGCCGATCCTCGCGCCCGACTACCACATGGGCATGGAGTTCCTGGTCCTCTCCTTCGTCGTCGTCGTGGTGGGCGGCATGGGCTCGCTCGGCGGCGCGGTGGCGGCCGGCTTCCTGCTCGGCATCCTGCAGTCGTTCGCCTCGATGAACGAGGTGAAGAACCTGCTGCCCGGCATCGACCAGATCGTGATCTACCTCGTGGCCGTCGTGATCCTGCTGGTGCGCCCGCGCGGACTGATGGGTCGCAAGGGCCTGATGGAAACCTGAAGGACGCCGGCCGCCATGACGAATTCCGCCCGCAACGACCTGCTGCTCGTCGGCGGCTTCGCGCTCGCCGTGCTCGCGATGCCGCTGTGGATGGCGCCGCTCGGCGCCGGCTACCCCGACCTGCTGCAGCGCTTCGCCATCTACGGCATCTTCGCCATCGGCTTCAACATCCTGTTCGGCCTCACCGGCTATCTGTCGTTCGGCCATGCCGCATTCCTGGGCGTCGGCTCCTACACCGCCGTGTGGTGCTTCAAGCTGCTCACCGCCAACGTGATTCCCGCGGTGCTGTTCGGCACGATCGTCGCCGGCCTGTTCGCGCTCGCCATCGGCTACCTGAGCCTGCGTCGCTCGGGCATCTACTTCTCGATCCTCACACTGGCGTTCGCGCAGATGTCGTACAACCTCGCGTACTCGGTGCTCACGCCGCTGACCAACGGCGAGACCGGACTGCAGATCCGGCGCACCGATCCGCGCGTCATCGACACCTGGCTGTCGGGGCCGAGCAGCATCATCCCGTCGACGCATCTGTTCGGCATCCCGATGAGCGGCTACAGCGGGTTCTATTTCTGCGCCGCGCTGCTCATCGCGGCGTTCTACGTCGCGATGCGCATCACGCGCTCGCCGTTCGGCACCATGCTGCGGGCGATCAAGTCGAACCAGAACCGGCTCAACTACACCGGTGTGCACACACGCCCCTATGCACTCGCGGCCTTCGTCGTCTCGGGCCTGTACGCCGGTCTCGCCGGTTCGCTGCTCGCCGTCACCGACCCGCTGGCCGGCGCCGAGCGCATGCAGTGGACGGCGTCGGGCGAAGTCGTGCTGATGACGATCCTCGGCGGCGTCGGCACGCTGCTCGGTCCGGTGCTCGGCGCGGCCATCATCAAGTACCTGGAGAACATCTTCTCGGCCTTCAACAGCCAGGTGCTGCACGACTTCTTCGCCTTCCTGCCCGACCCGCTGGAGAACGCCGTCGTCGCCGTCACTTCGCTGTTCGTCGGCGACGGCTGGCACCTCACGCTCGGCATGCTGTTCATGGTCCTCGTCATCTTCCTGCCCGGCGGCGTGATGGAGGGCCTGCGCCGCCTGGGCGCCCTCTTCGGCCGCACGGCGCAGCGGCACATGCCGGCACCGACAACGTCGGCCGGTTCCGCCAGCGCCGCGGCAACGGTGGCACGCCGCAGCAGCGCCAGCGTGGCCTGAGGCAGCGCCATGTCGACACTGCATGTGAAGGGCGTCAGCAAGAGCTTCTCCGGCCTGAGGGCGCTGGCGGACGTCAATCTCGCCATCGAGGAAGGCGGCGTGCACGCCATCATCGGCCCCAACGGCGCCGGCAAGTCGACGCTGCTCAACTGCATCGTCGGCCGGCTCACGCCCGACGCCGGCTCGGTGACGTTTGCCGGCCGCTCGCTGGTCGGCCTCGCGCCGCACGAGATCAACCAGGCCGGCGTGGCGCGCATGTTCCAGACGCCCGAGATCTTCGGCGACCTGAGCCTGCTCGAGAACGTCGTCATCCCGACGCTGGCCCGGCGCGACGGCGCCTTCGCCGTCAACGCCTGGTCGCGCACCGACGCTCAGGCCGAGGTGCGCGAGCGCGCCGAGCACCTGCTGGCCGACGTCGGCCTCGCAGACAAGCGGCACGTCATCGCCAACAGCCTGTCGCGCGGCGACAAGCGCCGCCTCGAGCTGGCGATGTGCCTGGTGCAGGAGCCGCGCCTGCTGCTGCTCGACGAGCCCACCGCAGGCATGTCGCGCGCCGACACCAACAACACGATCGATCTGCTGCAGCGCGTCGGCGGCGGCGAGGTCACCAAGGTCATCATCGAGCACGACATGCACGTCGTGTTTTCGCTGGCCAGCCGCATCAGCGTGCTCGCCCAGGGCACGGTGATCGCCGAAGGCAGCCCGCTCGCGATCAAGGGCGACGAGCGCGTCCAGCAGGCCTATCTCGGGGGAGCCCACCTGTGAGTCTTCCCGCCCCCCTGCACGCCCCCGAAGCGCCGCCCGCCGCGGCGCCGCGCGCCTACTTCTGCTGCCGCGACCTGCACGCCTACTACGGCGAGAGCTACATCGTGCAGGGCGTCGGCTTCGAGGTCCATGAAGGCGAGATCGTCGCCCTGCTCGGCCGCAACGGCGCCGGCAAGACGTCGACGCTGCGCACCATCGCTCGCCTGGACGACCCGCGGCTGGCGAGCGGCGAGATCTGGCTCGACGGCCAGCCGCTGCACCGCATGGCGGCCTGGCAGGCCGCGCGACACGGCGTCGGCCTGGTGCCCGAAGACCGGCGCATCATCGGCGGCCTGACGGTGGAGGAGAACCTGCAGCTCGCGCAGATCGAGGCGCCGCGCGGCTGGCCCGTCGAACGGCTCTATGAACACTTCCCGCGCCTCGCGGAGCGTCGCCGCCAGGAGGCGGTGACGCTGTCGGGCGGCGAGCAGCAGATGCTGGCGGTGGCGCGCGCGCTGGCGCGCGACGTCAAGCTGCTGCTGCTCGACGAGCCCTACGAAGGCCTGGCGCCGGTGATCGTGCGCGAGATCGAGAAGATCCTCGAAGAGCTCAAGCGGCTGCGCTTCACCACCGTCATCGTCGAGCAGAACGCCATCGCCGCGCTGCACCTGGCCAACCGCGCCATCATCCTCGACATGGGCGAGGTCGTGTTCGACGGCAGCGCCGGCGAGGTGCTGGCCAGCAAGGAGCTGCGCCAGCAATATCTCGCGCTGTGAGCGCGCCACGGCGCGCAGCCGCGCCGGGCCGCCCCAAGCAAGGCCCGTACCCTCTTGGAGGGTCGCTTGCCGCACCCGGCGAGCGGGGTGTCGCCGTCAGTGCGCCTTGTGCGCCGCGACGGCCAGCGGCGTGAACCGCGCCTGCTGCGCAGCCTGCCCCGGCAGCGCGATCGACACCACTGCCTTCATGTCGGGAGTCGACACGTAGGCGCCGCTGCCCTTCATGCGGTTGTCGCCGTCGGGCTGCAGCGCGATCGTCGTCTTCTTGCCGCCGGCAAGGATCGTCACGCTGCCGGTCGCGCCGGCCGTCGACACCTTGACCGATGCATGGTCACTGACGTAGACGACGACGGGCGCCGCCGCCTTCGCGCCCACCGGTGCGACGACGAGTTCGTAGTGCCAGGCGCCGGCCATGCGGACCTGGCCGCCGTTGGGCGAGGTGGCCGCGTCGAGCGTGGCATCGTCGTGAGCGAGAGCGCCGAACGACGACAGCGTCACAGCCGCGACGGCGATGACAAGAGAGCGCAACTTCATGACATTCACTCCTTCGGAACAACAACCAGAACGACAAGTACAGCCATCAATAGCTCCCGGTGGATCGCGACGTGACCAGCCGAGCCGTCGCGCGCGCGCCCCACAGGCGGTACATCACGGGCGTGAGCAGCGTGTCGAGCAGCGTCGAGCTGATCAGACCGCCGAAGATGACGACGGCCACCGGATGCAGCACTTCCTTGCCCGGCGCATCGGCGGCGAGCAGCAGCGGCAGCAGCGCGAAGGCGGCGACCAGCGCCGTCATCAGCACCGGCGTCAGGCGCTCGAGCGAGCCGCGCACGATCATGGCGTCGCCGAAGCGTTCGCCTTCGAAGGCGCACAGGTTGACGTAGTGGCTGATCTTGAGGATGCCGTTGCGCGTCGCGATGCCGGCCAGCGTGATGAAGCCGACCAGCGCCGCGATCGACAGCGGCTGGCCGGCGATCGCCAGCGCCGCCACGCTGCCGACCAGCGCGAGCGGGATGTTGCCCATCACGATGCCCGCCAGCACCGCGGAGCGGTAGCGCGCATAGAGCACGACGAACACCATCGCCAGCGACACCGCGGCCAGCAGCGCGATCAGGCGCGCCGCATCTTCCTGCGCCTGGAACTGGCCTTCGAGCGCGGTGTGGGTGCCCGGCGGCAGCGGCGTCGCGGCGACGATGCTGCGAATTTCGCCCACCACCTCCGACAGCGCACGCCCCTCGCTGTTGGCCGAGACGACGATGCGCCGGCGCCCGTTCTCGCGGCCGATCTGGTTCGGCCCTTCGGTCTCGTCGATCGCGGCCACCTTCTCCAGCGGCACGCGGCCGAGCGGCGTCTCGATCAGCAGCCGGCGCAGCGCCTCGGGGCCGCGCGCGCTGTCGGGCAGGCGAACGACGACGTCGTGGCGCAGGTTGCCGTCGACGATCTGCGCGACGCGCTCGCCCTCGATCGCCTGGCCGAGCGCGGCGAGCAGCGTGCCCGGCGCAACGCCGTAGCGCGCCGCCGCCGCGTAGTCGATGCGGATCTTCAGCTGCGGGATCGGCACCTGCTTCTCGACCTGCAGGTCGGCGATGCCGCGAACGCCGGCGAGACGGCTGCGCAGCAGCTCGGCCGTGCCGCGCAGCGTGTCGAGGTCGTCGCCGTAGATCTTCAGCGCGATCTGCGCGCGCACGCCCGACAGCAGGTGGTCGAGCCGGTGCGAAATGGGCTGGCCGACGCCGATCGACGCCGGCAGCACGGCAAGCCGGCTGCGCAGATCCTCGACGACGGCATCCTGCGAGCGGTGCGACGGCTTCAGGTCGATCTCGAGGTCGCTGTAGTGCACGCTCTCGGCGTGCTCGTCGAGCTCGGCGCGGCCGGTGCGGCGCCCGACGCTCGCCACCTCGGGCACCTGCATCGCGATCTGCTCGGCGAGGGTGCCGATGCGGTTCGTCTCGGGCAGCGAAGTGCCCGGCTCGAGCAGCATCGTGACGGTGAGCGTGCCTTCGTTGAACGGCGGCAGGAAGGTGCGCGGGAACTGCGCCGCTGCCACGGCGGCTGCCGCAACGGCGACCACCGCCGCGCCGAGCAGCACGCGCCCGCGGCGGAACGACCAGCCGAGCAGACGCGCGTCCCAGCTCTTGAGCCGGCGCACCAGCGGGCTGTCGCCGCGCTCGAGGCGCTTCATGCCGGGCAGCAGCCAGTAACACAGCACCGGCGTCACTGTCGTCGCGACGACCATGCTGGCGAGGATCGAGACGATGTAGGCCAGCCCGAGCGGCGTGAACAGCCGCCCCTCGATGCCAGGCAGCGCGAACAGGGGCAGAAACACGAGCACGACGATCAGCGTCGCGTAGACGACGCCGCTGCGCACCTCCTTGGACGCCGCGGCGACGACCTCGAGCGCCGGCCGCGGCTCGGCGAGCGCGCGGTTCTCGCGCAACCGGCGCAGCACGTTCTCGACGTCGACGACGGCGTCGTCGACCAGCTCGCCGATCGCGATCGCCAGGCCGCCCAGCGTCATCGTGTTGATCGAGAGGCCGAACCAGCGGAACACGACGGCCGTCGTCAGCAGCGCCAGCGGAATCGCGACCAGCGAGATCGCTGTCGTGCGCACGTTGAGCAGGAACAGGAACAGCACGACGGCGACGATCGCCGCGCCGTCGCGCAGCGCCTGCGCCACGTTGTCGATCGCGCGCTCGATGAAGTCGGCCTGGCGGAACAGGAACTGAGGCGCGCCGATGCCCGCCGGCCGGCTCGCCGCCAGCTCGTCGATCGCCTGCTCGACGGCGCGCGTCAGCTTCACGCTGTCGGCGCCGGGCTGCTTCTGCACCGACAGGATCACGGCCGGCTTGGCACCATAGCCGCCGTCGCCGCGCTTGACGGCCGCCGCGATGCGCACCGCGGCCACCTGACGCAGCAGCACCGGCTGGCCGTCCTTGACCGTGACGACGAGGTTGCGCAGGTCGTCGATGCTCGTCGTGCGGCCGATCTGGCGGATCAGCAGCTCGCGGCCGTGCTCCTCGAGGAAGCCGCCACTGGTGTTGGCGCCGAAGCCGCGCAGCGCCGCATCGACCCGCTCGCGCTCGACGCCCAGCGCCTGCAGCTGCGCCGGGTCGATCTCGACGCGGTACTGGCGCACCTCGCCGCCGATCGTCACCACCTGCGCGATGCCCGGCAGCGCCAGCAGGCGCGGCCGCAGCACGGCGTCGGCATACTCGCGCACCGCCATCGCGCTGGCCTGCGCCGGATCGGCCGGCAGCGCGAGCAGCAGCACCTCGCCCATGATCGACGAGATCGGTCCGAGCTGCGGCACGACGCCGTCGGGCAACTGCTCACGCACCAGGTTCAGACGCTCGGCGACCACCTGACGGTTGAGGTACACGTCGCTGCCCCATTCGAACTCGACATAGACGACCGACAGGCCGACGCCCGAAGTCGAGCGCACGCGCGTCACGCCGGGCATGCCGTTCATGCTCGTCTCGATCGGAAAGGTGACGAGCTGCTCCACTTCCTCGGGCGCCATGCCGCCGGCTTCCGACATCAGCGTGACGGTGGGCTTGTTCAGATCCGGGAATACGTCGACCGGCATGCGCTGCGCGCTCAGCAACCCGTAGGCGACGAGCAGCAGCGCCACGCCGATCACGACGAAGCGCTGGCGCAGGCTGAAGTTGATGAGGGCGTCGAACATGTCAGTGGTCCACGGCGCTGCGCAACCCGCGACACATGAAACGGATTACCCCCTCTTCCGCAGGGCGGGAGAGGGTTGGGGTGAGGGCGGGCGCCACGGCGCACTGCACCCTCATCCCCCGCCTTCTCCCGCAAGCGGGAGAAGGAGCCGGCACGGGGCAACTGGACAGCTTCATTTCAGCGCATCTGCGACAGCAAACCCGCGCCATCGACGACGACGCGCTCGCCCGCCGCGAGGCCCTCGCGCACGGCGATGCGCTCGGCGTCGAGCGGCTCGTGGCGCACCGGGCGCGGCTCGAAGCGCTCGGCATCGTGGTGCACCCAGACGATGCGCCGGCCGGCGCCGTCGCGCGCCAGCGCCGCCACCGGCAGCGCAACACCGCGACCCTTGCTGCGCGTGCGCACCGTCACGCGCACCGGCTCGCCGACAGCCAGCCGCGGCGCGGCGCCGACGATGCGAAAGCGCAGCGGCAGCGCCTGCTCGCGCAACTGCGCCGCCGCGCCGTCGGGCTGCAGACGCAGCACGGTGCTGCCGGCCAGCCCCTCGGCGCCGACGATCTCGGCGCCGAGCGCCGTGTCGTAGGCCATAGCCTCGACCGCCAGGCGCGACGGATCGACGATCTCGAACAACAGCGCCTTCGCGTCGACGACTTCGCCGGCGACGATCTCGATGCGTGCGATCGTGCCGTCGACCGGCGCCGTCAGCGGCTGCGCAGCATCGAGACCGGCGGCGATCGCGGCGCGGCGCTGCTTCAGCGCCTGCAGCTCGAACCGGGCGGCTTCGACTTCCTTCGCGGGCACCGAGCCTTCGAGCTGTTCGAGGCGCGCGACGCGGCGCTCGGCGATGGCGGCCTGCGCGTCGAGCTCGGCGCGCTGCGCGAGGCGGTCGCCACGCTCGACCGCACCGATGGACGGGCGCAGCCAGGCCAGCGTCTCGCCGCGCCGCACCTTCTGGCCCAGCCTCGGAAAGCCGCGCTGCGTCGCCAGCACGCTGCCGGCCTCGGTCGCCTGCACGCGGCCGCCGGCGCCGGGGTCGGCGATCACGCGGCCATTCAGCTCGACGCCGGCCGCCAGTTCGCCGAACACGACGGCCTGGGTGCGGATCGCGAGCTGGCGCTGCACGTTCTTCGGCACGAACAGCGTCCCGTCAGCCAGGCGAGTCGCCGTCTCGCGGCTCGATGCGCCGGCCGGCGCGGCCGATGCCGATGCCGATGCCGCCGGCGCCGCCGCGGGCTGCAGCGCGTGGCTCTCGTCGCCGTGCGCGGCGACGAGCGTCGCGGCGAACATCAGCGCCAGCGCAGCGCCGCCGGGTCGTTGCTGCGGCTTCATGTCGACAGCCCCGCGTCGTGGTTTGCCGTGCGCCGTCGCCGCGCCCGCATCGCGATGGCGCCGAGCACGGCGGCGCCGGCCAGCGCGGCGTACCCTGCGGCGCCGAGGGCGCTGCCGCCGACGCCTTCCTCGGCAGCAGCGTCGGCCGGCGCCGGCACGTCGAGCGTCGCGACGAGCAGATCGGCGTCGGTCGCAGTCTCGATCGCCAGCGTCAGCGCGTGATGGCCGGCCGGAGGCGCTGCAGCGAGCGCGAGCGCATAGACGCCCGGCGCGGTCTCGGCGGCGCTGCCGGCGAACGCGCCCTCGACGCTGACGCGCGCGCCGGCGACCGGCTCGTTGCTCGCATGGCGATCGAGGTAGAAGACGATGCGCCCCGGCTCCAGCACGCCGACGATCTCGAAGTCCGGCGACTCGGCGGCGGCGCGCGGCAGCAGCGGCTGGCTGGTGACGGGCGGCGCGCCGTGGTCTTCGCCGCCGTGGCCGGATGCGGGCGGCGTGGCCAGCGCGGCAAGGAGGGTCAGCGCGCAGCCGAGCCCGATGCGGACGTGATTCATGGCAGGACTCCCAGGGCTTGATTAATGCGCGACTGCGCAGCGGCGCGCGCCGTCGCCTGGCGCCGCACGTCGGCTTGCGCGTCGAACGCTGCTGCGCGCGCGCGCAGCAGCGTCGCAAGATCGCTCTCGCCGAGCGCGAACGATTTCTGCACCAACTGCAGCGTGTCGGCCGCGAGCGCAGCGCGCTCGGCGCCGGTCGCACCCTGCAGTTCGGCCGCGGCGATCTCGCGCCGTGCCGCCGCGATGTCGAGCGCGAGGCGCTCGCGCACGCGCTCGGCCTGCGTCTGCGCCTCCGCGATCTCGGCACGTTGCGCCGCGGTCTCGCGCAGCAGGCGCGGCGGCGACGCCAGCGGCACGCTCAGGCGCACGCCCGCAGCCTGCACGGCGCGCATGCCGGAGTCGTCGCGTTCACGCAGCAGGCGCAGGGCAACCTCGGGCGCGGCGCGCGCCGAACGCTCGGCCAGCTCGAGCCGCGAACGTGCGCTGCGCAGCGCCGACTCGGCTGCCGCCAGCTCGGGATGCGGCGCCGCCACCGAAGCATCGGTCGCCGCCTCGGCGGCGAGCACGTCGGGCGCGGGCGCACCCGTGAGCCCCTGCAGCGCGTCGTGCGCGGCCTGCTCGGCGCGCCGCGCGTCGGCGATCTCGCCTTCCTGCGCGCGCAGTTCGGCGAGCGCCACGTTGGCATCGGTGCGCGCCAGTTCGCCTGCGCGAAAGCGGCGGTCGACGTCGGCCTGCAGCGCACGCGCCGCCTCGAGCCGGGTCGACGCCAGCGCCGCACGGTCGCGCGCCGCGGCCAGCGCCCACCACGCGCCGCGCAACTCGCCCGCGAGCCGCAGACGCGCCGCCGCCGCCGCGGCGTCGACGCGCTGCGCATCGGCATCGGCCAGCGCGCGCTGTGCTTCGCGCTGGCGCGGCAGCCACAGCGGCACGCTGACCTCGGCCTCCCACTCGCTGCGGCCGCGACGCTCGCTCAGGCGATCGTTGAGCGTGGCGAGGCTGACGGTGGGCGGCGCCGGTGTCCATGCCGCAGCAGCCTGCGCTCCGGCCGCCGCCTGCTCGCGCCGCGCCGGCAACGCGCGCGCCACCGGCGCGCGCTCCCACGCGCGCTCCAGCGCCTGCGCCAGCGTGGGCGCAGCGTTCAGCGCGGCCGGCTCGGCAGCCGCCGGCACCGCGAGCACGATGCCGATCGTCATCAGGATTCGCTTCATCGCTGCCTCGGAGGTCGAAGGCAAGACATCCCTGGGGCGCAGCGGCACGGCAGCCGCGCGCGGCGCATGCGGCGGCGCACGCTGGCGGCGGCGCGATGCCGCGCCGGCCGTGCGTTACCGCGTCAGGCGGCGATGATGGGTGGGCGGTGCAGCGGCTCGGGCGAGACCGAAGCCCAGCCGTGCGCCAGCGTTGGCGCCAGCCGATCGGCGCGCGCGCTCGGCGCCGCGTCCGGCCCGAACTTCGCCGTGATGGCAGCGCAGCCTGCACCGCAGACGGCGCAGTGGTCGCAGTCGGCCGCCTCTTGCGACACTGCCGCCGCATGCGCGGCCTCGTCACAATGCGCGCCGGATGCCGCCGCGTGGTGGGCGGCGGCGTGCTCGTTGTGCAGCGCCTCGTGCGCTGCAGCTTCGTGCTCCGGCGAGCAGGCCGATGCCGGCGCCGCAAGCGAGACTTGCAGCGACAGGCACAGCATCAGCAGGAAGGCAACGAAGCGGCGCAAGGCAATGGACAACGGCGTGACGACGGCCCGCACTCTACTCCTCCGCGCGAGCCCTCCCTTGTTGAAGGTCAAGCCCGGGCCGCGACACTCCGGCCGCGCTGCGCGAAACTGCAGGCATCGCAACCGCCAGTTCCTCGCGACATGGAACACGGCTCGACCGATCGCTGTCCGACCTCGCCGCTCACGGCATCGCCGCTGCGCGTCGCGATCACGGCGGCGACACGCCGCCCCGAGCCCGAGTTGCTGCCGGCGCTGCTCGAAGCGGCGCGGCTGCCCGACGACGCGGCGGCGCGCGTGCAGGCGCTGGCCCTGGTCCTGGCGCGCGGCGTGCGCGAACGCGCGCGCGACGGCGGACGCGCCGGCCTGATGCAGGGGCTGCTGCAGGAGTTCGCTCTGTCGTCGCAGGAAGGCGTGGCGCTGATGTGCCTGGCCGAGGCGCTGCTGCGCACCCCCGACGCGGCGACGCGCGACGCGCTGATCCGCGACAAGATCGGCCCCGGCGACTGGCAGCGCCACCTCGGCCGCAGCCCGTCGCTGTTCGTCAACGCCGCCACCTGGGGCCTGCTGCTGACCGGCCGCCTCGTCGCGACGCACAGCGACGCCGGGCTCGGCGACACGCTGCGCCTTGTCGTCGGGCGCGGCGGCGAGCCGCTGATCCGCAAGGGCGTCGATCTGGCGATGCGCCTGATGGGCGAGCAGTTCGTCGCCGGCGAGACGATCGCGCAGGCCCTCGCCGCCGCGCGCCGCCGCGAGGCCGAGGGCTTCACCCATTCGTACGACATGCTCGGCGAAGCCGCGCTGACGGCGCCGGACGCCGAGCGCTACACCGCCGCCTACGAGCACGCCATCGCGGCGATCGGCACCGCGTCGGGCGGCCGCGGCGTGCGCGACGGCCCGGGCATCTCGATCAAGCTGTCGGCGCTGCACCCGCGCTATGTGCGCGCGCAGATCGAGCGCGTGCACGGCGAGCTCTACCCGCGCCTGCTGCGGCTCGCGCTGCTCGCGCGCCGCCGCGATATCGGCCTGAACATCGACGCCGAGGAGTCGGAGCGCCTGGAGCTTTCGCTCGAACTGCTCGAACGCCTCGCCTTCGAACCGGTGCTCGCCGGCTGGGACGGCATCGGCTTCGTCGTGCAGGCCTACCAGAAGCGCTGCCCGGCCGTCGTCGACTGGCTGGTCGACCTTGGGCGCCGCAGCCGGCACCGCCTGATGGTGCGCCTGGTCAAGGGCGCCTACTGGGACAGCGAGATCAAGCGCGCGCAGCAGGAGGGCCTGGCCGACTACCCCGTCTACACGCGCAAGGCTCACACCGACGTCGCCTACCTCGCCTGCGCCCGCAAGCTGCTCGGCGCGCCCGACGCGATCTACCCGCAGTTCGCGACGCACAACGCGCAGACGCTGGCCGCCGTCGTCGAGATCGGTGGTCCCGCCTTCCACGCCGGGCAGTACGAGTTCCAGTGCCTGCACGGCATGGGCGAGCCGCTGTATGAGCCGATCGTCGGCGGCGCTGCCGGCGCCGCGCTGCATCGGCCGTGCCGCATCTATGCGCCGGTGGGCAGCCACGACACGCTGCTCGCCTACCTGGTGCGGCGCCTGCTCGAAAACGGCGCCAACACGTCGTTCGTCCACCGCATCGCCGACGCCGGGCTGCCGCTGGAAGCGCTGGTCGAAGACCCGGTGCGCACGGTGCAGGCCTCCGCAGCGCGCGAAGGCGTGTTCGGCGCGCCGCACCCCGCGATACCGCTGCCGGGCGCGCTCTACGGCGCGGCACGCGCCAATTCGCGTGGCCTCCACCTCGCCGACGAAACGCAGCTCGCCGCACTCGGCCGCGCGCTGCAGGCATCGACGGCCGAGGCGTGGCAGGCGGCGCCGCTGCTCGCCTGCGAGGCACGGCCGCAGCCGCCGCAGCCGCTGCGCAACCCGGCCGATGCGCGCGATGTCGTCGGCACGGTGCACGAATCCAGCGCGGCCGACGTGCAGGCCGCGCTCGCCGCCGCGGCGGACGCCGCGCCGGCCTGGGCCGCCCACGCGCCGGCGCACCGCGCCGCGCCGCTCGACGCGGCCGCTGCGCGCCTCGAAGCCGACACCGAGCGCTTCTGCGCCCTGCTCGTGCGCGAGGCCGGCAAGACCTGGGGCAACGCCGTCGCCGAGGTGCGCGAGGCGGTCGACTTCCTGCGCTACTACGCCGCCGAGGTGCGGCGCGACTTCGACAACGCGACGCACCGGCCGCTCGGCCCGGTGGCCTGCATCAGCCCGTGGAACTTCCCGCTCGCCATCTTCACCGGCCAGGTCGCCGCCGCGCTGGCGGCCGGCAACACCGTGCTGGCCAAGCCGGCCGAGCAGACGCCGCTGATCGCCGCCGAAGCCGTGCGCGCGCTGCACGCGGTCGGCGTGCCGCGCGAGGTGCTACAACTGCTGCCCGGCCGCGGTGAGACGGTCGGCGCCGCGCTCGTCGCCGACGCGCGCGTGCAGGGCGTGCTGTTCACCGGCTCGACCGACGTGGCGCGCCTGCTGCAGCGCGCGCTCGCGGCGCGGCTCGGCGCGCACGGCGGGCCGGTGCCGCTGGTCGCCGAGACCGGCGGGCAGAACGCGATGATCGTCGACTCGTCGGCGCTGGCCGAGCAGGCGGTGCACGACATCGTGGCGTCGGCATTCGACAGCGCGGGCCAGCGCTGCTCGGCGCTGCGCCTGCTGTGCGTGCAGCGCGACGGCGCCGACCGCGTCGTCGAGATGCTCGTCGGCGCGATGCGCGAGCAGCGTCTGGGCGACCCGCGCGCGCTCGCCGTCGACACCGGCCCCGTGATCGACGCCGAGGCGCGCGCCGCCGTCGAGCGCCACATCGAGGCGATGCGCGCGCGCGGCCGCCGCGTCGTGCAGCCGCTGGCCGACGCCGCGCGTGCCGCGGCGCACGGCCACTTCGTCGCACCGACACTGATCGAGGTCGACGCCGTCGCCGAGCTGCAGCGCGAAGTGTTCGGCCCGGTGTTGCACCTGCTGCGCTACGAGCGCGACGCGCTGCCCGCGCTGCTCGAGCAGATCGACGCCACCGGCTACGGCCTGACCGGCGGCGTGCACACGCGCATCGACGAGATCATCGTGCAGGCGGTGCGCGCGCTGCGCGTCGGCAACATCTACGTCAACCGCAACATCGTCGGCGCGGTGGTCGGCGTGCAGCCGTTCGGCGGCAGCGGGCTGTCGGGCACCGGGCCGAAGGCCGGCGGTCCGCTCTACCTGCTGCGCCTGCTCGCGGCCGGCCCGCCCGATGCCGCGCGCCGCGCCATCGCCGCCGCCGGCAGCGAGGCGACGCTGCCGTTGCAGGGCCTGGGCGCCGATGCCGCCGACGGCAGCGACGCCGCCGCCGCGCTCGCCGTGCTGCACGGCTGGACGCTCGCACGCGGCGACGCGGCGCTGGCCACGCGCTGCGAACGCTGCGCCGCGCACGCGCCCGATGCGCGCTGGCGCAGCCTCGCCGGCCCGACCGGCGAGGCCAACCTTTATGCCGTGCAGCCGCGCGAAGCCGTGCTGTGCCTGGCCGCCGACGACGCGCAGCGGCTCGCGCAACTCGCCGCCGTGCTGGCCGCAGGCAGCCGCGCCGTCTGGCCGGCCGAGGCGCAGGCGCTGCAGGAGCGCCTGCCGGGCGCGGTGCGCGAACGCATTGCGCTGGCGCAGGACTGGACGCGCGACGGCGTGCACTTCGACGCTGTGCTGCACAGCGGGCCGCGCAGCGCGCTGCCGGCCGTGCTGGCGGCGCTGGCCGCGCGGCGCGGGCCGATCGCCGGCGTGACGCAACTTGACGGCGCCGACGCCGATGTGCCGCCCGAGCGCCTCGTCGTCGAGCGTTCGCTGGCGATCAATACGGCGGCGGCAGGCGGCAACGCGAGCCTGATGGCGATCGGCTGAGGATCGGCCCTCACCCCGGCCCTCTCCCGCGGCCGGGAGAAGGAGTCGCATCTTCGGCGCGCGGCACGGCTTCGTAGGCGAGCATCGCCGCGGCGAGATCTTCGAGCGCCGTGCCGACCGACTTGAACACGGTGCGTTCGTCGCCACCCATGCGCCCGGCGGCGCGGCCGGCGCACAGGTCGGCCAGCGTGCCGCGCAGGTCGGCCGGCGTGAACACGCCGCGTGCGAGCGGGTCGAGCAGGTCGCCGCTCTTGGCGAGCGCCTCTTCGGTGTCGACCCACAGGCTCGCGCCGCGAAAGCAGTCGTCGTCGGACTCGCGCATTGCCGGCGTGAAGCTGCCGATCAGGTCGAGGTGGCTGCCGGGGCGCAGCAGGCGCCCCGCGACGACGGGCTCGGTGGCCAGCGTCGCGCAGGCAACGATGTCGGCCTCTGCCAAAGCCGCGTCGAGCTGCGCGGCGGCCTGGGCGTCGAAGCCGAGGCCGCGCCAGCGCGCCGCCAGCGCCTCGCCCGCTTGCGGCTTGCGCGCCCACACGGTGACGCGCCCGAGGTCGCGCACCACGCGATAGGCCTCGGGCAGCAGCGCAGCGACGCGACCGGCGCCGACGACGAGCAGGCGCCGCGCGTCGGCCCGCGCGAGGTACGACGCCGCCAGTGCCGAGGCCGCGGCGGTGCGCCGCGTCGTGATCTCGTCGCCGTCGATCAGCGCCAGCGGCACACCGGTCGTGGCGTCGTGCAGCAGGTAGCTCGAATGCAGCGCCGGCAGGCCGCGCGCCGCGTTGCCCGGCGCGATGTTGACGATCTTGACGCCGTATCGCTGCCCCGGCACCCAGGCCGGCATGACGAGCGAGGTGACGGCGTCGGCGCCGGGCGCGCCGAGTTCGAGCACCTGGCGCTGCGGCACCTCGCAGCCGGCCGCGAAGCGCTCGCGCAGCGCCGGCACGAGGCGCGCGAAGGGCAACGCGGCGCGTGTCGCGGAGGCATCGATCAGGCGCATCGCAAGTCCATGGCGGGCAGCAGCTGCCGGCATTGTGCGGTCGCCCCGCCGCAGCAAGCGCCCCGGCCCGCTGGCGCAGGACTCCTCATCGATGTCGAGCGGGTTAACCCCGAGCGTCCTTGAACCAGTTCAAGGACGCGGGCACCATGCGGTCGGACGATAGCCCTGCTCGAAGCGAGGAAACTGCAGCCCCCCGCAGAGCCCGTCAGGCAACGAGGCCGCAGACGGCGAAGGCGCTGCAAGGACCGCAACGGCGCGGTCCATGAGAAGTGGAGTGCATGCAATGAACACCCCCCAACTGTCCCGGCTCGCGGCCGCCCTGGTGGTAACGCTGGCGGTCAGTGCGCAGGCTCAGCAGGCGGCCAAGCCGCCGGCGATGACAGCCGCCGAGCTCGAGGTCGGCAAGAAGATCTACTTCGAGCGCTGCGCCGGTTGCCACGGTGTCCTGCGCAAGGGGGCGACGGGCAAGAACCTCGAGCCGCACTGGGCCAAGAAGCTGCCCGACGGCACGCAGCAGGAAGGCGGCACGCTCAAGCTGGGCACGGCGCGGCTCGACAAGATCATCGCGCTGGGCACCGAAGGCGGCATGGTGAACTATGACGACATCCTCACCAAGGAGGAGATCGACATCATGGCGCGCTACATCCAGCAGACGCCGGATGTCCCGCCCGAGTTCAGCCTGAAGGACATGCAGGATTCGTGGAAGCTGCTGGTGCCGGTCGCCCAGCGGCCGAAGAAGCAGCTCAACAAGATCAACCTGAAGAACGTGTTCGCGGTGACGCTGCGCGACACCGGCGAGCTGGCGCTGATCGACGGCGACAGCAAGAAGATCTGGAAGATCTTGAAGACCGGCTACGCGGTGCACATCTCGCGCCTGTCGGCTTCGGGTCGCTACGTCTACACCGTGGGCCGCGACGGCCTCGTGACGCTGATCGACATGTGGTTCGAAGAGCCGACGACCGTCGCCACGATCCGCATGGGCTCCGACGCGCGCTCCGTCGACACCTCCAAGTTCAAGGGCTACGAAGACAAGTACCTGGTCGGCGGCACCTACTGGCCGCCCCAGTACTCGATCATGGAAGGCGACACGCTCAAGCCGCTGAAGATCGTCGGCACGCGCGGCATGACGGTCGACGGCGAGTACCACCCCGAGCCGCGGGTGGCCTCGATCGTGTCGTCGCAGATCAAGCCCGAGTGGGTCATCAACATCAAGGAGACGGGGCAGATCCTGCTCGTCGACTACAGCGACATCAAGAACCTGAAGACGACGACGATCGAGTCGGCCAAGTTCCTGCACGACGGCGGCTTCGACGCGTCCAAGCGCTACTTCATGGTCGCCGCCAACGCGTCGAACAAGGTCGCCGCGGTCGATACCAAGACGGGCAAGCTGGCCGCGCTGATCGACACCGCGAAGATCCCGCACCCGGGTCGCGGCGCCAACTTCGTGCACCCGAAGTACGGTCCGGTGTGGGCGACGGGCCACCTCGGCGGCGCGGTCGTCTCGCTGATCTCGACCGCTTCCGACAAGAAGGAGCACGCGAAGTTCAAGCAGTACAACTGGAAGGTCGTCGAGGAACTGAAGATGCCGGGCGCCGGCAACCTGTTCGTCAAGACGCACCCGAAGTCGCAGCACCTGTGGGCCGACATGCCGATGAACCCCGAGCGTGAGAACGCCGAGGTCAACTACGTGTTCGACATCAAGGACCTGTCCAAGCCGCCGGTGAAGATCGACGTGGCCAAGGACTCCGGCCTGCCGGAGACCAAGGCGCTGCGCCGCGCGGTGCACCAGGAGTTCAGCCAGGACGGCACCGAGGTGTGGATCTCGCTGTGGGGCGGCAAGACCGACCAGTCGGCGATCGTGATCTACGACGACAAGACGCTCAAGCTCAAGAAGGTGATCACCGACCCGAAGATGATCACGCCGACGGGCAAGTTCAACGTCTGGAACACGCAGCACGACGTCTATTGATGCCGACCGGGCCCGCGCGCGAGCGCGGGCCCGTCACTGCTGCGCACACGGGGATCACACGTGAACAACAAGACCGAAGCGCCCGGCTGGTTCGCCCGCCTGCGCCGCCCGAGCTCGCACTGGTCGGTGCTGACGCTGCTGCTCGTCGGCGTCGTCGCAGGCGTCGTGCTCTGGGGCGGATTCAACACGGTGGTCGAGGCCACCAACAAGGAATCGTTCTGCATCAGCTGCCACGAGATGCGCGACAACGTGTACAAGGAGTACTCCGAGAACACGATCCACTACACCAACCGCACCGGCGTGCGCGCGGTCTGCGCGGACTGCCACGTCCCCAAGGAATGGGGGCCGAAGATGCTGCGCAAGATCCAGGCCTCGCGCGAGCTGTGGGGCAAGCTGGTCGGCACGATCGACACGCGCGAGAAGTTCGAGGCCAAACGGCTGACGCTCGCCGAGCGCGAGTGGGCGCGCATGAAGGCCAACGACTCGCTCGAGTGCCGCAACTGCCACACGCTGGCCAGCATGGACATCGAGAAGCAGAAGCCGCGCGCCAGGAAGTCCCATGAGCTGGCGGTCAAGAACGACGAGACCTGCATCGACTGCCACAAGGGGATCGCGCACCACAAGCCCAAGGGCATGAAGGAAGACGACGAATGAACCACATCCTGCATCCGACCCGCATCGCCGTCGCGGCCGCCGCGCTCGCGTTCGGCGCACTCCCGGCGTTCGCCGCCGCGCCCGACTGGGGCAAGGTGCCCGCCGCCAAGATCACGGTGTTCTACCCCGGCGTCTCGCCGATGGAGTGGATCTCCAAGGGCAGCGAGCACGGCGGCGCGCGCGCGCTGCGCAAGGGCGAGACCTGCGCCAGCTGCCACCACGACGAAACCGCCGACATGGGCAAGAAGATGGCCAGCGGCCAGAAGCTCGAGCCCTCGCCCATCAAGGGCAAGGCCGGCTCGATCCCGGTCCAGGTGCAGGCCGCGCACGACGGCGCCAACCTGTACCTGCGCTTCAGCTGGAAGCAGCCCGCCGGCGGCGCCGACAAGATGGACAAGGACAACGCCGTCAAGCTGGCCTTCATGCTCGAGGACAACAAGGTCCCCGGCGCCAACCTGAGCGGCTGCTGGGAGACCTGCCACAACGACGCGCGCACCATGCCGGACGGCAAGGACGACAAGAAGACGAAGTACGTCAAGGACGGCAGCGTCGCCGGCGGCAAGTACTACGACCTCGTGCAGTGGACGAGCAAGGGCGCCAAGTTCGACGGCCACGTCGCCGACAAGCGCGTGATGGAAGGCGGCAAGGCGCTGGTCGATGCCAAGGGCGAGAAGAAGGGCGACGAATGGTCGGTCGTCTTCACGCGCAAGCTCGCCGGCGGCGAGGGCGACGTCGCGCTCGCCAGCGGCAAGACCTACAACTTCGGCTTCGCGATCCACGACGACCACAGCGCGGGCCGCTACCACCACGTGTCGCTCGGCTACCAGCTGGGCATCGACACCAAGGGCGACGTCACGGCCAACAAGCAGTGATCGGGCGCCGCAGGTCGTGAGCACCGGAGCCGGGCACCATGCGCCGCCGCTTCCTGCTTGAGTACCTGGGTCTCGCCGCCGCGCTCGCGGCGGCGTGGCCCGCCGGCGCCGCCGACGTGGTCCAGGTCCAGATCCGCGAAAGCCTGTTCCAGCCCGCGACGCTGACGGTCAAGGCCGGCGCGACGGTGCGCTGGACCAACCACGAGAAGCGCACCAGCCATTCGGTGCTGTTCACCGGCGAAGGCGGATTCGAGTCGGAGCGCATGTTCCCCGACGAATCGTGGGAGCGCCGCTTCGACAAGCCCGGCCGCTACCCCTACACCTGCGGGCCGCACCCCGAGATGAAAGGGCTGGTCGTCGTCGAGCCCTGAGCGCAGCCATGCCGGCCCGCCGCGGCGCGCTGTAACCCTGGCGCCGGACGGCGCAGAGGCCGCTCAGTTCAGCGCACAGCCACCCGGCCCGTCTGGATGCCCACAGGAACCGCACGGCATACAGGCGGCGGGCATCGGCGCGGGCGCCGACGACGCGGTGGCGAACACCGACAGCTTCTTCTCGAGGTCGGTCGAATGACAGCCCGGGCATTCGGCCACGGTGCTCGAGCGGATCAGCGCTTCGAACTCGCGGCCGCAGTCGTGGCAGGCGTACTCGTGGATCGGCATGGGGACTCCTTGCAATGGCTCGTATTCTCGCGCAGCGATGAAGGCCGCTCGGGCCCGCGTCACTTCCGGAACTTGCGAACCAGCTCGTCGACGCTCGGCCCGCCGGCCTGGGCCGAACTCGAGACCTTGATGATGCTCAGTGTGCGCTCGGCGCCGGCTTCGAGGGTGGCCTGGTGGACGGCTTGCAGCAGCGGCCAGATCTTCTCGGGCGGGCCTTCGACGACCGTGCCCATGCCGTGCACCTCGTAGCGCAGGCCGGAGGCCTGAATGACGGCGATGGCGGCATCGACATGCTTGTAGCGGTCGTCCGCCGTGCCAGCCGGCCGAGGGATGACCTGGATCTCGGCAATCGTGTGCCGGCTCGGGGCCGGAGCAACAGCAGTGGCGGATGGCGCCTGCAGCGGCGCCTGTTGTTGCGCCCAGGCCGCGTCGCAGGCCAGGAGCGTCAGCGATAGAAGCGAAAGCCGGAAACGACGCGAACGCGAGAACGATGGATGTGCCATGTGCGATTCATTCAGATGGCAGGTCGGCGAGCGTTCGGGGCCGCCATGCCGGCGCGAGAAAGAAAAGCCGGCAGGCCTCGGAACGTGCTTCCACGACATGTTCAGCGGCTATCATGCCGGCCGCTCCAGATCGGTTGTCTACGAGGATTTGCTGTTTCAGCTGCGTGGACAGCTGAGCGCCCACGGTCCGGGCGAGCACGTCGGTGCCTCCCCCCGGTGGAGAACCCACCACCCAGCGGATCGGCTTCGCGGGCCAGGTCTGTGCATAGGAACGCGGTACGAGCGTCGCAATAGCTGCGGCGGCCAGCAACATCCGTCGATCGTGAGAGAAAGTCGTCATCGTTGTCTCCTGGCAAGAGCGGTCTGTTCCTGCTCACCCTGAACTACGTCCTGGCAATTGCGCGCTTCAATGCAGGCACCCACCAGATGCAGTTCGGGAATGCGGTCCGCAATCTAGGCGTGAACGACGGGCTTTGATATCCCGTCGCCTGCAATGCAGGTATGCAGATGTCGTCATGAAGTGAGGTGGCAGCCTGACTTCACCCAACAAGCCTCCGCAAGATCCGGGGCGGTTCAGTTCTTCAGCGCACCAGCGCTCTGATGCGCGCCCACAGCGCCGCCTTCGACACCTTGGTCATGGCCATCGCCTGCATGCACTGGTCCAGTCGATGAGGCCGCGCACGCAGGTCCTCCACGGCGCTGGCCAGATCGGCGGCCACGCTTTCGCCGTAGGCGCCTTGCGCCTTGGCCATGGCTTGCTTCATCAAAGCCTTGGGCGGCGCCATCATCGCCAGGTCGATGAGATCACGGCTCATCACGGCATCGTCGCGCCAGCGGTCGGAATTCGCCAGCAGTTTGGTCGTCGCCATGTCCAGCGGCGTGAGCGTGGCCACACCGCACTGGCGATCGTCCGGACCGGGCGCGTCAAGCTCGATCCGTCCCTCGAGCACGATCTCGAACTTGATGTCGGCGCTGTCGACCTGCAGCATGGTGCGAATGCCGTACTGGTCTGTGCGCACCTCGCGGGTCTGGCTCAGCGCGTAGCCGGCTCGGACGATGGCGCGCATGCCGTCGGGGCCGGTCAATCGCTGGCGCAGCTGGCGGTAGCCCTCGACCTTGGAGACCAGGAAGTCGATGTCGACCGATTCGCGATATTCACCGTAGCGCAGCGCCATGGCCGTACCGCCGCCGAAGAGGCAGTCGTTCGCCGCCAGCACGTCAGCGTCCAGTGCCTCGAGGGCGGACGCGATACGGCGGTGATGTGGCCGCTCAAACAAGCAGGCGCCCTCCGCCCAGTTGGTCCACCAAGGCCCGGAGCAATGCACGCTCGGCCGGCTCCATGCTGGCCCGGTCGATGTGCCGCCAGTTGCGTTCGTACAGGCTCAAGGCATCCGCCGGGCTGAGTTCGTCCACGTCGTGCAGTTGCCAGGCCAGGCCCTTGAGCTGGGGGAACTCTGCCAGCCGCACACGCTCCGGCAGGCGGGTGATGTCAGCAGTGGCCGGGCGTGCCTGCGGATCGCGGAGTTCCAACTGCAACCCGACGGCGTCGATGGCGCTCAGGTAGGCCCCCATGGTCACCGAAGGCTCGCCGCGCTCGATGCGGTGCAAGGTCACCCGGGACATGCCCGCCGCCTCTGCGGCCACCGTGGCGCTCACCTTCTGCAGCTCGCGATGGGCACGGATGCGCTCGCCCAAGGCTCTGAGCCGGGTCGCGACAACCTCGCCGACGGGTGGTGCTTTGGCTGGCATTGTGATTCCCATTCTATACATTTATGTCGCTTTGTATAGAATGAGATTAGCTTTTCCTGCCGCACTGGATTTTCCAGGGTCAGTCCCTCGGCATCTTCAGGAACGCCGCCCGGGTCACGATGAACCACGCGAGAGGCACAACGCCACCGAGGACGAACAGCGCGCCGCCGGCGATCCGCGCCCAGGTCAGCGTCTGGAACAGCTCGCCCTGAACGAATGCCTGCGAACGCGCGTGCCAGAAGCCGTTCTCGAGCACGTCGAGCAACTGCGCGATGCCGACGGGCAACAGATCCATCGCCGCCATCAGCAGCAAACCCACATTCAGCGACCAGAAGACGCGCCGCAGCAGCACCGCGTTCCACCGCTCGGGCGCCACGAGGCAGCGCGCGCAGAAGACGATCATCGCGATCGCGAGGTTGCCGTAGACGCCCATCAGCGCGGCATGACCGTGGTTCACCGTGAGATACGTGCCGTGCTCGTAGTAGTTGACGATGGGCAGGTTGATCAGAAAGCCGAACATCCCCGCGCCGAAGAAGTTCCAGAAGTTCACGGCGAGCAGGAAGCGGAACGCCTCGCCCTGGGCAAAGGCGCCGCCTTGCGCCTGCAAGCGCTGCGGCGCGTTGCGAAACTGCCAGGCTTCGAGTGTCAACAGGATCAAGGGCACGACCTGCAGCGTCGAGAAGACGCTGCCGATCGCAAGCGTCTCCACCGGCTTCGCGTTCCAGTAGAAGTTGTGCGAGATTCCGAGCAGACCCGAACCGAGGAAAAGCAGCGTGGCGAGATAGACGATGCGCGATGCCGCCGCGTGGCTCACCAACCCCATCAGCACCATGAAGTACGCGAGCACCGCGGTCGTGAACACCTCGAAGAAGGCTTCGACCCACATGTGGATGACGGCCCAGCGCCAGAAATCGGCGACGACGAAGTTCGTCTGCGGCGTGGCCACGAAACCCGAGACGAACAGCAGCAGCACGCTGACGACGCACCAGACGAGCCACTTCGGCAGTGTCCACGCGTCGCCGTTCCGCCAGACCGGAGCGACCGCGCGCACGAGCACGACCGCCCACAGCGCGACGACGATGAACAGCAGCGCCTGCCAGAGGCGCCCCTGCTCGACGAACTCCCAGCCCTGGCTGCCGAGCAGATTCCAATGCTCGCCGAGCAGGCCGTGCGGGCCGAGCGCGACGCCGGCCAGTCCGCCGGCGGTCGTCACCAGCAGCAACGCGAAGAGCCATTCGACGAGGCGCAGCTGCCCGTCGGGCGCACGCGGCGCAGCGGTGGAGATCACGAAGATGGAAGCGCCGATCCAGCATGCGGTGATCCACAGGAGCGCGAGCTGCAAGTGCCAGCCGCGCACGACCGGAATGGGCAACAGGCGAGCGAGATCGATACCGAAGACGTGCGTGACGCCGAGGAAGTCGTGGACCGTGAGCACGCCGGCGATCATCTGCAGCACGAACAGCAAGGCGGCCGCCACGAAGAAGCGGTAAGTGGCCCGTTGCAGCGTCGATGGACTGCCTTCTATCGGCGCTCGCACCGACGCAGCGCCCGGGAACTCGTCTGCGGCGCGAGCCGGCGCAGGACGCCCGGCGCGTGCTGGCGGGCGCCATCCGGCGATCGTCGAATAGCGCCCGTACAGGAAGAGCACGGCGCCGAGCGCCGCGACGAGCGCCAGCACCGCAGCGACGCTCCAGATCAGCACTTGAGCGCTCGGCCGGTTGCCCGCGAGCTCGTCGTAAGGCCAGTTGTGCGTGTAGGTGTAGTCCTTGCCGGGGCGCTCGACGCCGCAGACCCAGGCGCCCCAGAAGAAGAACGCGCCAAGGTCGCGCAACTCGGCTTCATCGCGCATATAGCCAGCCGGACGGAAGGGCGCGCTGCCCTCGCCGAGGAAGTGCGCCACGGTCGCGCGCTGCACCTCGCGCGCCGCATAGGCCTGCGCGTCGCCGATCGTGACCGTGTTCGTCGCAGCCTCGTGCCGGTTGCGGCGGATCTCGCGCTGCGCGATCGCCAGCGCGGAGTCGAGGTCGACACCGTCACGCGATGCGTGATGGTCACGCATCGCGACGGCCATGCGGTGCAGGGCATCGGCCGTGAAATCGGGGCCGCGCCCGGCGCCGTCACCGAAGAAGCTGCCGTAGTTCATCAGCCCGTACTTCAGGAAGACGCCCTGGCCGCGCGTGATCGCCTCCGCGTCGATCACCGCTTCTCCGCGCTCGCTCACGAATCTGGGCACCGGCGGAGCGTCGACATAGGTGCGAGTACCCATGTACAGCATGCTCGCGATGCCGACTGCCAGCACAAGGAGCAGCGGCATCCACCAGCTGCGCCGGTCCATCACGAGTCTGTTCCAGGTCCGGGTTGCAGTCGTCATTGTTCCTCCCGGCTGCACTGCGCCGCGGCCGTCTCGACGAGCGGGCGCATCGGCGGCAGTTCGGGCGCCTCGACGATCAGCGGCGCGTCCATGCTCAGCGACTCCAGGAAGGCGATGAGGTCGGCCTTCTCGCCGGCGTCGAGGTCGAGCGGCTTCAGCAGCGGCGACTTGTTCGGCGCATCGCCGCCGCCGCGATCGAAGAACTCCACCACCTCGTGCAGCGTCGCGAAGACGCCGTTGTGCATGTAGGGGCCCGTGTAGCGCAGCTCGCGCAACGAAGGCGTGCGGAACTTGCCGATGTCGGCCGGATCGCGCGTGCGGTACCAGCGGCCGAGATCCTCGTCGCCGCCGCCACGGTACAGCACACGAGGCGCCTCGCGCTGCGCGTTCTGCCAGCGCACGGCCACCTGCACGAGAGGACTGGAATCGAACAGCGAGTGGCGTGGGACGCCCAGCGCGTGATACTGCTCGTCGCTCGCCAGCGGCCCGCCATGGCAGGCGATGCAGCGGGCCTTGCCGTTGAACAGCGCGTAGCCGCGCTTCGCGGCTTCAGGCAGCGATCGTGCGTCGCCCGCAAGAAAGCGGTCGAAGGGCACGCGAACCGGGTCCGAAACGATCGTGCGCTCGAAGGCCGCGATCGCGAGCCAGGCGTCTTCCATGCGAGGCCACTCGGTGCCGAACACGTCATGAAACCGATCGACGTACTCGGGAACGAGCCGCAGGCGCATCTCGACGATGCCCGGCTTGCCATTGCCTTCGACGGGCGCCTGCATCGCCGACCGCGCCTGCACCTCGAGGCGATCGAGCGTGCCGTCCCACATCAGCCGGCTGAAATGCGCAGCGTTCAGTATCGTGGGGTTGTTGCGCCAGAGCCGGTGGCCCGGATAGCCGGGCGCGAGCGGGTCGTGGTGCGTCCAGCCCATCTGCGGTTCGTGGCACGAAGCGCACGAGGTCGACGCATTTCCAGACAGTCGTGCATCGAAGAAGAGCATCTTCCCAAGTTCGACTTTCGCGGCCGACATCGGATTGTCGGCGGGGATTCGTACCGGCGGCAGCATGGCGAGCGGCGCGGCGTCTGCCGCTGCGTCAGCGGGCGCCAGCAGATCGACGAAGGCACCCACCGAGACGATGGCGCCGGCAATCAGCGATATCGAAAGCAGTACGACGGCGAGACGCTGGGCCAGGCGCCGATCGACGCGCCGCGCACCACGTGGTGTGGGTTCGCTGATCATCGTCCCGCTCCTGCAGCCGTCGCGTAGTCGTGCGAGGCGGGAGCTTCCTCGGCAGCGGTGGTGACCGACAACGCTTCGAGAAAGGCGACCAGCGCGGCACGCTCGCGCGCGTCGAGCCCGAGCGGCTGCAGTTCGGAACCTGCGCCGCCGCCGCGATTGTGAAACTCGACGACCGACGACAACGTGGGCAGCACCCCGTTGTGCATGTACGGCGCGGTGCGTGCGACGCCGCGCAGCGAAGGTGTTGCGAAGCGCCCGCGATCGGATGCGCGCCGGGTAATCGCATGGCGACCCGTGTCGCTGCGTTCGGCCATCGGATCCGGCGAGCCATGGTTCGCGTGATGATGCAGCAGCGCTATCGTGCGCTCGGGATCGCGAAGCACCTCTGCGTTCTCCGGAACGCCGAGTCGATACGCGCGGCCGTCCGACAGTGCGGGGCCCGAATGGCAACGCACGCAGGCCGCCTTGCCGGTGAACAGACGCATTCCGTCGACGGCTTGGGGCGAGAGCTTCGAGACGTCGCCGCGCAACGCCGCATCGACCGGCGTACCGCTGCCGTCGTGCGCGCCGGCATAGTCCGAGATCGCCTGAACGATGCCTTCGATGGTCGGGGTGGAGCTCACGCCGTGCAGCCGCTGCCATGCACCCATGAGCACCGGCAGCTGGCGCACGCGCTCGACGATGATCCCTGGATCACCGTTCATCGTGACCGGCGAGAACAGCATCTCCGCGACCACTTTCTTCAGGTCGGCGGCCTCGTAGCGGCCGTCCCACATCAGGCGCGATTTCAGCCGCAGTCCCACGAGGCTCGGCGTATTGCGGAAATGGCCCGTGTGGTTGTAGCCGCGCGAGAGCGCGTCGCCGTCGGCAAAGGCACGCCCTGGCGCGTGGCAGCTCGCGCAGCTGCGACTGCCGTCCCCCGAGAGTCGGGACTCATGAAACAGCTGACGGCCCAGCTCGAGGCGCGCCCGGTCGAGCGGGGCCGCGTGCTGAACCGCCTCGAGGCGCGGCGGGATCGAGTCGGGCGCTGACGCGGTCGGCGTCGCGACGAGCGCAAGCAGCGAAAGCGCGAGCAAGGACCAGGCTGCTCGTGCGCAGCGTCGCAAGGTACGGTACTTCATCGAACGGAGCGTTCGGCGCGATAGTCGGTCATCGGGGCGCTCTGGATGACGGCCGTGCAACTGCGCCTCCAGGTGAGGATCTCCTCGAGCAGGCGCGCGTCCTCGGCCGCGCTGAGCGAACGGCCTTGCACCGGCATGCGCACGTAAAAGCTGCGTCCCTGGGTCGAATGAAAAAACTCGCCTCGCAGCGGACCGGCATCACGCTGCCGTTCCTTCGGCGGTTGATGACAACCCATGCAGTTCAACGCGTACATCGTGGCGGGCTTCTGCCCGGTGGCGAGCGCCGCGCCGGCCGCCGCGTACAACGCCAGACCCGCAGCGAACGCGATGCGCAGAGCGCCCCCTGTGCGCTGCGCGCGCTCGGAGTCGCACGCGCGGCGCCACCCGCCTGCCGGTCGGCCGCGCACACCGTCGGTGTAGGAACTTCGCTGCGGGCGGATCACGGTCTCGACGCTCACGCCCGAGCCTTGAACGCATCGGCGACAAGCGTGGCCACGGTCAGCCCGATCTCGAGTTCCATCATGAACCAGTGGCAGAGGAAGGTGGCCAGCGTAAGAGGCAGGCAGCATAACCATCGCGCGCCAGTCCCGGTACGGGAAATACACCAACCTCAGAACCTCGGCATACGCCCACAGCATCCTCGGTCGAACACCCTCGCCCTGCTCCTCGAGAATCGATTCGAAGCCGCCCCAGAACATGCGCTCCGTAGCCTTCCCGTCGGGCACGTCGTCGCGCCAGCCTTCGACCATCCGCTTTGCGCCGAACTGCTTGAACAGCGGCGCGGCGTCCGAAGCCTGCTTGCGATACTTCTCCTTGTTGGCGGTCGGCACCGCCGTCACGAATCCTTGGACGTAGGTCATCGAATCTCTCCTTGCGTCGTGTCGAACCGGTGAACACACCCGGCTTGCCTGTCCCCGCGCGGCGTCCTCCCGGCGGGGGACCACGAATCGAGCAGGCGGCAATTCCGGGCGCCCGCTATCCTTGCGCCCCGGAGGTGGCATGCAGGCAGTGCAGGCGTCGTATGAGTTCGCGGGGGCGCCTTGGTGCACCCCGGTGATCGCCGCTCTCGGCGAAGTGGAGTTCGCAGCCGAGCTCGTCGCGGCGCTGAACCGGCAGGTGCCGGTCGATCATGTCTGCCTGATGCGCTTCGTCGATCGCGAGCGCCCGCCGGTGCTGGAATCGGCGAGCTGGCGCGGCGGCGATCGTGTCGGCGTCGTGCAGCAGGCCTACCTGGCCGGGCTCTACCGGCAGGATCCGAACCTCGACCTGCCGGCCGGTCCCGGCATCGCCATCCGGCTGCTGCGCAGCGCGGCGCTGCCCGGCGACGCCTATCGCACGACGCACCGTGAGGCGGGCCTGCTCGAGCGCCTGAGCGTCGTCGCTGCCGCATCCGGCCAACTCGTCGTGCTCAACCTCTACCGCCTGGAATCCAGCGGCGCATTCGGCGCTGCCGAGCTGCAGGCGATCGACGCACTGGCACCGCTGCTCGCCGCGCTGGCCCTCAAGCATGTCGCGATGATGAGCATGCGGCTGCGCTCACGCGACCGCGGCGAGCGCATCGAGGCGCTGGCGACGCGCCTGCACGCCGTCAGCAGCGCGCTGACGCCGCGCGAGCGCGCCGTGATGGCACGCGTGCTCGCGGGCATGACGTCGGAGGGCATCGCGCTCGACCTCGGCATCGGGCTCGCGTCGGTGCTGACGTACCGCAAACGCGCCTATGCGCGGCTCGGCGTGACGAGCCAGGCCGAGTTGTTCGCGATCTGTCTGTAGACACTCCGACTCGGCGCGCCTGTCCCGATCGCAGGGGACAGACGCCGCGCCGCCTTTCGACGATGCTGTGCGCGCCCTGAGGAGAGGAGCCGCCATGCCCGACCAGCCCGTCGTCTACGCCCTGCCCAACCGCCCCGCTCCCGGCCAGCCCGTGCTGTTCGACGCCGCGATCTGCGACGGCTGCAACCGCTGCGTGACGGTGTGCCTCGAAGACGTGTTCATCCCGAACGCAGTGAAGGGCAAACCGCCGGTGATCCTGCACCCCGACGAGTGCTGGTACTGCGGGCCCTGCGTCGACGACTGCCCGACCCCGGGCGCGATCCGCCTGAACCACCCGCTGCAGCAGCGCGTGCGCTGGAAGCGCAAAGACACCGGCGAACACTTCCGCGTCTAGGAGACCTCCATGGAAATGCTGCGTTGGCCCTACGAAGTGCGCTACGGCACCGAGCGCACGATCGACTGCGATGTGCTGGTGATCGGCGGCGGCATCGCCGGCGTCTGGGCCGCGATCTCGGCGGCGCGCTGCGGCGCGCGCGTCGTCATCCTCGAGAAGGCCAACAGCGAACGCAGCGGCGCCGGCGGCGCCGGCGTCGATCACTGGCAGTGGGCGGCCGACAACCCGGCGTCGAAGATCGGCCCGGAGGAGTTCGCGCAGGCGCTGGTCGACAACCAGGGCGGCTACCGCAGCGGCATCTCGACCTACATCCAGTGCGCCTCGGCCTACGAGACGCTGCTCGACATGGAGCGCTACGGCGGCAAGGTGCGAGACACCGACGGCGAGTTCGACGGCGCCGAGTTCCGCGACCCGGCGACGCAGCTGCTGTTCGCCTACGACTACACCAACCGCACCGTGCTGCGCGTCTGGGGCCACGACTACAAGCCGCTGCTGCGCGAGCAGTGCCGCCGGCTCGGCGTTCGCATCTTCGACCGCGTCGCAGTCACCACGCTGCTGACCGAGCACGGGCGCGACGGCGAGGCGGTCGTCGGCGCGGCCGGCGTGCATGCACGCAGCGGCGCCTTCGTCGTCGTGCGCGCCAAGGCCACCGTGCTGGCGACCAACCGGCCGCAGCGCATCTGGACCTTCTCGTCGGAGCTGCGCGGCATCTCGACCTTCCGCCCGCCGTCGTGCTCGGGCACCGGCTACGCCATCGCGTGGCGCGCCGGCGCCGAGTTCACGATGATGGAGAAGTCGATGCGCTCGCCGTTCGGCAGCGGCTATTCGCTGCCGCCCTACGGCAGCGGCAACGCGATCAACACCTGGTACCCCTGCACGATCGTCGACGCCAAGGGGCGCGAGGTGCCGTGGGTCGACGCCTTCGGCCGGCCGCTCGCGACGCTGGCCGAGCGCTGCCGCCCGGTCGAGGGGCAGAAGTTCTTCATGATGGGCGGCGGCTCGAGCTCGCATCCGCACCCCGGGCTGCCGCAGTATCTCGGCCCGCGGCCGATCCCCGATCTGGAAGCGCGCATGCAGGCGGGCGAGTTCACGCCGCCCTTCTATGCCGACCTCGCCGGCATGCCGGAGATGGAGCGCCGCGCAATCTGGGGCGTGATGGTCGGCAACGAAGGCAAGACGCGCATCCCGGTCAAGCAGGCCTACGAGGCGGCGGGGTTCGATCCCGATCGCGACATGCTGCAGTCCTACGACTTCCTGCGCGGCCACGGCATGCGCGAGCCGGTGCTGCCGCAGGAGCGCACCTTCGGCGACCAGGGCGTGTGCGGCGGCCTGCTCGTCGACTGGGATCTGCAGTCCAACCTGCCGGGCCTGTTCGGCGCTGGCGACCTGCTGTTCGGCGGCCAGGACCATTCGCACGCCGCCGCCACCGGGCGCTACGCCGGCGCGCGTGCGGCGCTGCACGCACGCGAGCGCGCGGCACCGGCTGTCGATGGCGCCCAGCTCGCGCGCGAGAAGGCTCGCGCCTACGCGCCGCTCGCGCAAGGCAGCGACGGCCCCGACTGGAAGGAGCTCAACGCCGGCATCGCGCGCGTGATGCAGAACTATTGCAGCGAGCCGAAGAACGCCGAGCTGCTGACGCTGGCGCAGACCTGGCTGCAGGATCTCGAGGTCAACGAGGCGCCGCGCGTCGGCGCGGCCAACCCGCACCAGCTGATGCGCGTGCTCGAAGTGCACGACATCCTGACCTGCGCGCGCATGATCGTCGCCGCCTGCGAGGCACGCAAGGCGTCGAGTGCCTATCTGCACTTCCAGCGCCTCGACCACCCGCAGCTCGATCCGGCTGACTGGCACAAGTGGCTGGTGCTGCGCCGCCGCGGCGAAGCGGTCGAGACGAGCGACCGGCCGATCGCGTTCTGGGGCGACTTCGAGTCGGCGTACCGGCCGCGCCACGAGGGAAACCTCGCAGCCTTCGCGGCCGCGTGAGCACCGATCATCGGTTTCACCACGCCACACCCACAGCTTCCTGGAGATCCACGATGAGCGATACCCCCTGCTTCATCCGCCCTGCGCGCCGCGCGCTGCTGCTGCTGGCCGCGCTGGCCGCACTCGCCCCCGCGCCGGCCGCGCTCGCGCAGGCGGCATGGCCCGCCAAGCCGATCCGCCTCGTCTCGCCGTTCAACCCCGGCGGCGCGATCGACGTGCTCAACCGCGTCATCGCCGAGAAGCTCACGGTGCGGCTGGGACAGCAGGTCTTCGTCGACGCGATCCCCGGCGCCAACACGGTCAAGGGCGCCGAGGCTGTCGCACGGGCTCCTGCCGACGGCTACACCTTCATGATCACAACGATGTCGACGCACGTGAACAACACGGTGCTGTTCGCCAAGCTGCCGTTCGATCCGGTCAAGGACTTCACGCCGATCACGCAGGTTTCGCTCGGCAGCGTGCTGCTCGTCGCGCCGGCCGGCGCGCCGTACAACGACCTGAAGGGCTTCGTCGCCTGGGCGCGGCAGCAGAACCGGCCGATCTCCTACGGCAGCTGGGGCATCGGCTCGTCGGCCCACATCTACGGCAGCCTGCTCGCGCGCGACCACGGCATGAGCCTCAACCACGTGCCCTACAAGGGCGAAGTGCCTGCGATCACCGACGTGATCGGCGGCACGCTCGACGTCACGTTCGCGAGCCCGGTGGGCGCGCGGCCGATGGTGGCCGGCGGCAAGATCAAGGCGCTGGGCATGACGGGCCCGCAGCGCTCGGCCGCGATGCCCGACGTGCCGACCTTCGACGAGCAGGGCTTCAAGGGCATCGACCTGCCGGTCTGGGTCGCGGCCTATGCGCCGGCCGGCACGCCGGCGCCGATCGTCGAGCGGCTGCAGCGTGAGATCGCAGCCGTCATCCGGCTGCCCGACGTGCTGCCCAAGCTCGTCGACCAGGGCCAGACGCCGCTGGGCAACACGCCCGCGGAGTTCGCTGCCGCCTTCGCAGCCGACGCGCCGCGCTGGATCGCGCTGATCCGCGCCTCGGGCGCCACGCCGCAGTGACTGCACCGTTCGACGAAGGCACGGCCTACGGCCTTGCGCCCGCCACCCACGACCGTGCGCTGACCGAAGTCGGCGCCGGCACGCCGATGGGCGAGCTGCTGCGGCGCTACTGGCATCCGGTCGGCCTGGCCGCGGACGCGGGCGCCGAGCCGCGCCCGGTGCGCGTGCTCGGCGAAGACCTGATCCTGTTTCGCGACGGCCAGGGGCTGCCCGGCCTGCTGCATCCGCGCTGCGCGCACCGCGGCGCGTCGCTCGCCTACGGCCGCGTCGAGCCCGACGGCCTGCGCTGCTGCTACCACGGCTGGAAGTTCGACGTGCAGGGCCGCTGCGTCGACCAGCCCTGCGAGCCCGACCACGGCGCCGCGCTGCGCGGCAACGTGCGCCAGCCCTGGTACCCGGTGCAGGAACGCTACGGCCTGGTCTTCGCCTACCTCGGCCCGCCCGAGCGTAAGCCGCTGCTGCCGCGCTACGACGTGCTCGAGGAACTCGGCGCCGGCGAGTTCGTCGAGGCCGATGACTCGAGCCTCGGCGGCGGCGGCCCGCCCGTCATCCCGTGCAACTGGCTGCAGCACTTCGAGAACGTCGTCGACAGCTTCCACGTGCCGATCCTGCACGGCACATTCTCGGGCACGCAGTTCGTGCCGGCGATGGCGCAGATGCCCACCGTGCAGTGGAGCGACGTCGGCCACGGCGTGCGCGCCGAGTCGTGGCGCACGCTCGACGACGGCGGCCGGCTGCATCGCATCACCGAGGCGGTGCTGCCGACGCTGCGCCTCGTGCCGAGCCCGCGGCTCGGCCGCTTCGGTCCGGTCGAGTCGATCGGGGGGGGGGGGGCGCTGGGCGCCGCGCCCGTGCGCCAGAAACTAGGC
>CAYJLV010000012.1:27042-45590 GCA_964371405.1 uncultured Burkholderiaceae bacterium | reverse complement strand
GCGCCGGGGGCCCCGCCCGGGGCGGGGCCGCTGGGGCCGGGTCGCGGCGTTCGGGGGGGTGCGCCCTATCGACGACTCGCACTTCCGCATCTACGTCGCCGGCCGCGTCACGCAAGCCGGCGACATCGGCCGCATGCGCTCGAAGATGAACGGCAAGTTCTGGTGGGAGCTGACGGACGAGGAGCACCGGCGTTTTCCCGGCGACTACGAGGCGCAGGTCGGCCAAGGACCGATCGCCGCGCATTCGGCCGAGCACCTGCGCACCAGCGACCGCGGCATCGCCTTGCTGCGCCGGCTGCTGCGCAAGCAGCTCGACATCGTCGCCGCCGGCGGCGACCCGGTGGGCGTGGAGCGCGACGCGGCGCGCGAACGCGTGAGCCTCGCGCACTGCGGCAACTTCCGCGGGTGAACGGCGCGCCGCCGCGCGGCGCCCGCCCTCACGGCGCCCGGCCGAACGCCTTCGCGAGCAGCGGCTCGAATCCCGGGTAGTCCGCGGTGCCGAGGGCGAATTTGCTGGCCGAAGCACCCCACGGCCGGCCCTCGGCCAGCGCCGCCTTCAACGCGCCCGCATCGACGATCCAGCTGCCGCCCAGCAGCGTGACGCCGCGCGCGAACAGCGGGTCGGGCAGGCAGCCGGCGCCGGGGCCGATGAGCGCCACGCGCTCGGCATGGCGGCAGCGTTCGAGCACGCCGTCGAGCGTGTCGTTGAGCAGCACGGTGCTGGTCGAGAGGATCTTGTTGCAACCGGCGAGTTCGCCGGCGTCGAGCGTGACATGCCAGCCGTCGCGCGGGCCGGCGAGATCGGCGCGCAACTCCACCACGGTGAGCGCAGCACCGGTGGCGAGCACCTGCGGCACCAGCGGCGGGAACAGGCCGATCATGCCGAGGCGGTCGCCCGGCTTCAGGTCGAGGTCGCCGATCGAGCCGCCGGCCGGGCGAGGCACGTAGCCGGCGCGGTCGAACAGGTGCCGCGTCAACGCATTGACGGCGGCAAAACCCAGCGTGCGCTGCGCGCCGGTCGCGTCGGCAAAGCGCCGCGCGAGGTCCAGCGCCGGCATGCCGGCCAGCTGGTCCGGGCTCGGCCCATCGCGCAGCGCGCCGAGCGCATTGCCCAGCAGCACGAAGCTCAGCCCGAGCGAGCCGTCGTCGAGTTCGATGGCGCAGAACTCGCCTTCGCGGCTGCCGTCGGCCGCCGGCGGCGGCAGGTGCAGAGCGCGCACGCGCGGCAGCGACCCGAGCTCCGCCATGCGTTCGAGCATCGCGACCAGTTCGACAGCGACGGTGCTCATGCCGCGATCCCCCGCAGCCCGACCGGCTTCGCATCATTCGCCGCGTGCAAGTTTCGGTTCATCGTTCGCCCCCCCCAAAGCGCAGCTTAGCCGGGCTGGCCCGCAACGACGCCGATTCGCTTGCGACAAGTCGCCTCCACCGCCCTCGCGCCACAATGTGCGCCGTGACGCACCGGCCCGCAGGGCGGCGCGCGACGACGCCAGGAGCACTCGATGAGCAGACATCCGCCCCACGACTGGGACGCCCGGGCACCGGCCGTGCTCGACGAGCCGATCCGGGCCTACGACGACATGCGGCGGCGCTGCCCGGTGGCGCACAGCGAATACCTGCAGTGGTCGCTGTTCCGCCACGCCGACGTGATGCGCGCACTGCTCGACGCAGAGACGTTCAGCAACGCGGTGTCGGCGCACCTGTCGGTGCCCAACGGCATGGACCCGCCGCGCCACACGCCGTACCGGCGCCTCGTCGAACGCTATTTCGAGCCGGGCCCGATCGCCGCCTACGAGCCGACCTGCCGGCGCATCGCCGACGAGATGGTCGACACGCTGCCCGCTGCCGGCACCGTCGAATGGATGGGCGATTTCGCGCAGGACTGCGTGCTGCGCATGCACTGCGCCTTCATGGGCTGGCCGGCGACGCTGCACGAACCGCTGCGCGACTGGACGCGCCGCAACCAGGCGGCGACGCTGGCCGGCGACCGCGACGCGATGGCGTCGATCGCGCTCGATTTCGACGGCCACATCCGCGCCCAGCTCGACGCGCGCCGCGCGGCCGGCGGCACCGCGACCGACGACGCGACGACGCGGCTGCTGCGCGAGACGATCGACGGCCGTGCGCTGACCGACGACGAGATCGTCAGCGTCGTGCGCAACTGGACAGTCGGCGAGTTGTCGACGATGGCGTCGTGCCTGGGCATCCTCGCGCACTACCTCGCCGAGCGCGCGCCGCTGCAACAGCGGCTGCGCGAGCAGCTGGCGCTGCTGCCGGCGGCGATCGACGAGATCCTGCGCATCCACGCGCCGCTGATCGCGAACCGCCGCGTCGCCACGCGCGACGTCGAGGTCGGCGACCGCCAACTGCCCGCGGGCGCGCGCGTATCGTTGATCTGGGCCTCGGCGAATCGCGACGAGGCCGTGTTCGGCGACCCCGACGAGTTCCGGCTCGACCGCGACCCGGCGTTGAACCTGCTGTACGGCGCGGGCATCCACGTCTGCCCTGGCGCGCCCCTCGCTCGCCTGGAACTGCTGACCGTGATGCGCGCGCTGCTGGGCCGCACGCGCGCGATCGGCGTCGTGCCGGGCCGGCCGCCGACCCGCGCCCGCTATCCGGCCAGCGGCTACGCCGTATTGCCGCTGCACGTCGAGCGACAGTGACGGCCCCTTGTGCGACGAATACGTCGGCCGGGCCGTCCACCCACTCCAAGCCCCGTCGCGGCTGAAGGACGCTCCGGCTGCAGCACGGCCGGGCACGGCGACGACGGTGTAATCTCGGTCGGAATGAGATTTCGCATCCTGCGCCTCGGCATTGTCGGCGTCGCAGCGCTCGCGCTGCTGGCCGGCTGCGCCGGCAGCAAGACGACGAGCGGCGGCCGGCCCGACGTGCACATCGCCGACGCCGCCGACAACCCGATCGCGCGCTGCCGCGATCGCCTCGGCGCGGCGGCGATCACCGAGTCCGACACCAATGCGCAGGCGCTCAGCTCGGCCGGACTGCCACGCTCGATGGCGCCACTGGTGCGGCAGCTGCTGATGCACACGCAGTGCTTCGTCGTCGTCGAGCGCGGCGCCGCGTTCGCGGCGCTCGAGCACGAAGTGCGCATCCGCGAGCAGCAGGGGCTCGGCCGCGCCGACCAGATGGCGCACATGACGGCGGCCGACTACGTGGTGCGCGCCGAGATCGTGTTCGTCGAGCAGACGGGTGGGCGCAAGGGTGCGCTCGGCACGCTGTGGGGCAGCGTGATCGGCGGCGTCGGCGGCGAGACGAGCCGGCGCGAGGCGCTGGTCGTGATGAGCGCCGTCGACGCGCGCACCAGCGAGATCGTCGCTGCGTCATTCGGCCGCGGCACGCACGACTCTTCGGGCGTCGGCAGCATCATCCTCGGCGGCGGGCTGGTCGCGATCCAGGGCGGCTGGCTCGACACGCCTCAGGCCAAGCCGGTGGCGGCGGCACTCGTCGATGCGTGGAACCAGTTGCTGCCCAAGCTGATCGCCAGCCACTACTACGGCGAGCCGCCGGTGCGCTGACGCGCTTCGGCCGCCCTCGGTTCACGGGCCGCCGCGCCGGGCCGCCCCCAAGCAAGGCCCGGCCCTCTCGGAGCGCCGCTCGCCGTACCCGGCGAGCGGGGTGTCGTCATGGCGTCAAGGCGCCGCCGGCCCGGCGGTCGGCGGTCGCGCTGCGCCGCGAGTGGAAACCGAGCTCGCAGGCCCCGGGCGGAATGGTCAGAACAGCCCGGCGTCGTGCGCCGCCTTGGCCACCGCCCTGGCCAGATCGACGGCCTGGCCTTCGGCATCGCGCGCGGCCGGCGCGCTGGCCTTCGCGCTCCACATCAGGCGGCCGCTCGCCGTGTCGGTGAGGGTCGCGCTGGCGGCATAGCCGGTCTGGCGCTGCGCTTCGCCGATCGGCACCGAGACGCCGACACCGCCGCCCCAGCCGACGCGACCGCCGCCGAAGCCGCCGACGCCGATGCCGATCGTCGGGCCCGGGTTGACGGCGAAGCTGTCGGGAATGATCGAAGCCGCGAACACGGCATCGGCACGCGCGGCGCGCGCCGCCGGCAGCAGGTGTTCCGCTGCGGCCTGCCGCCCTGGGCTCGGGTGTGCGATCTCGGGACCGGCCACGACGCTGGCGCCGAGCGCGGTCACTTCGGCCGCCAACTGCTCCTGGCAGGCGCGGCGCAGCGCAGCATCGCCCGAGTCGCAGGAAACGAGCACGCGTTTGCCCTGCAGCGAACGGCCTGCGAACTGCGGATCGCTCCATTGCGTGTCGATCTTCGTCGAGGCGCAACCCGCTGCAACCAGCGCCACGGCAACGAGCGCCGGTCGCCACACACGACGCAGCGCGACGCGCGCATCGAGACTGCGGCCGACCTCGGCTCCCATGCCCGGACCGAGATCGGGGCCGATATCGGAGCCGATGCCGCCGATCGGCTCGGTCTGCGGCGGCACGACGGCGGCGTCGGACGATGCAGGAACCTCGCGACGCGGGAGATCGCGTGGCGGCTGCGGCAGTGGGTCGAACTTCGGGCTCACGACGACTGAATTCATTCGACCTCCGGTGATGGCAATCAGTGCGCCGGTCGACCGCGCTCGCCACCCGCCATGCGTTTGCGATCGATCCCTGACGGCGCTGTCCGACAACGCTATCAGCTAGAACCGGCAGCGCCGCGACGAAGCCGCTCCTAGAGTCTGCCGCATCTCTCTCCACCGACACAACTCGCCATGAACAAGACCCTGAAACTGTTCGCTGCCGTCCTCGTTCCCGTGATGCTGCTCGCCGCCTGCGGCGGCGGCGACCTCGACGATCGCCTTGATGTCGCCGACCCGAAGGTCCGCTTCGTGCACGCCAACCCGCTCGGCCCGACCTACACGCTGTATCGCGCAGGCGTGGCGCAGGCCGACGTGATCGGCGCCGGCTACAAGTTCGCAGCGCCCTACTTCGACGTCGCCGAAGGCGCTGCCAGCTGGACCGTGAAGACGACGACGGGCAGCATCGACGTGGCGACGCTGCCGTTCGACGCCAAGCGCGGCAACCTCTACACGCTGGTCGCCGTCACCGGCGGGCTGACCGGCGACGTCGTGCTGATCGACGACCCCTACAACAAGCGCCTGACGACAAGCAACGCCCGCGTGCGCACGCTCAACGCCTCGGCCAACGCGCCGAGCGTCGACGTCTACCTCACGCTGCCGGGGGCCGACCTCGCGACCGCGACGCCCAACATGGCGGGGGCGGCGTACAAGGCGGCGGTGCCGGCCAGCGGGAGCGACTCGGTCGAGTTCAACGGCGGCGGCTACCAGTTGCGCGTCACGACGGCGGGCACGAAGACGGTACTGTTCAACGCGCCCGTCACGCTGGAGAACAACGCCGACTGGCTGCTCGTCACCGTGCCCGACAGCGTGGTGCCGAACGCCATCAAGCTGCTGGTGGTGAAGACAGACGACGCGACGAAGACGGCGGCCGAGTTGGCTTCGCAGTGATCGGCGCGGCGCGGTGCATGCCATCATGCTGCACTGGCTGCTGCGCCCACCGATCGCCGTGATTCCCTGGCTCGACAACGTCGCGACGCGATTTCCACCGACCTCGAGCGCGCTGCCGCGCGACTCGGAGGCGCCGGGGCTGCTCGCCGTCGGCGGCGACCTGAGCCCCGAGCGGCTGCGCGCCGCCTACTCGCGCGGCGTGTTCCCGTGGTACAGCGCGGGCCAGCCGGTGCTGTGGTGGTCGCCCGACCCGCGCATGGTGCTGCCGGTGGCCGGGTTCCGCGTCGCGCGTTCGCTGCGCAAGACGCTGCAGCGCTTCGCAGCGACGCCGGGCTGCGAGATCCGCGTCGACAGCGCGCTGCGCAGCGTGATGCGCCACTGCGCGACCGTGTCGCGCGACGGCCAGCGCGGCACCTGGATCGTGCCCGAGATGCTCGACGCCTACGCCGCCTGGGCAGCTTGCCAAGGCACGGTGCACAGCTTCGAGACCTGGATCGACGGCGAGCTCGCCGGCGGCCTGTACGGCGTTGCGCTCGGCCGCATGTTCTACGGCGAGTCGATGTTCGCGCTGCGCAGCGACGCCTCCAAGATCGCGCTGGCCGCGCTGGTGTGCTTCTGCCGCGCCCACGGCATCGCGCTGATCGACTGCCAGCAGAACACGGCGCACCTCGCGTCGTTCGGCGCGCGCGAGATCACGCGCAGCGAGTTCGAGCACCACGTGGCACGCGCCTCGGGGGCGACCCCGATCGGCGATTGGACCTATCATCCTCGTCTGTGGGCCGAGCTCGGCATCGAGCCGCGCCCCGCTCCCCGGACATCAGCGCGGTGACCCACCCGAAAGAGCTTCCCCTCTCGTCGCTGCAGTTCTATGCAACGGCGCCGTACCCGTGCAGCTATCTCGCGGGCCGGCTGGCGCGCTCGCAGGTCGCGACGCCGAGCCACCTGATCCACGCCGACGCCTATTCGGGCCTGGTCGCCAACGGCTTCCGGCGCAGCGGCATGTTCACCTACCGCCCCTATTGCGACGGCTGCCGCGCCTGTGTGCCGCTGCGCGTGCCGGTGAAGACGTTCGAGCCCACCCGCAGCCAGCGCCGCGCCTGGAAGGCGCACCAGCACCTGCAGGCGCGCGTGCTGCGCCTGTGCTTCGTGCCCGAGCACTACCAGCTCTACCTGCGCTACCAGTCGGGCCGCCACTCGGGCGGCGGTATGGACCACGACAGCGTCGACCAATACACGCAGTTCCTGCTGCAGAGCCGCGTCAATTCGCGCCTCGTCGAGTACCGCGAGCCGTCGGCCGACGGCCAGGGCCCCCTGAAGATGGTGTCGATCCTCGACATCCTCAACGACGGCCTGTCGGCCGTCTACACCTTCTATGAGCCCGAGCCGGCCGCCAGCTACGGCACCTACAGCGTGCTGTGGCAGATCGAGCAGACCCGGCTGCTCAAGCTGCCGCACGTCTACCTCGGCTACTGGATCGCCGAGAGCGACAAGATGGCCTACAAGTCGCAGTTCCGCCCGCACGAACTGCTCGTCGACGGCCACTGGCGCGCCGCCGAGTGACGCGCGAACTGCCCCTGCCGTTCCAGTCCGCCACCGAGATGCTGGCGCGGCTGCACGCGCGCCGGATCGGCGCCGTCGAGTTGCTGCGGCTGCACCTCGAGCGCGTGCGCGAGGTCGATCCGGCGATCAACGCCGTCGTCGCGCTCGACGAGGAAGGCGCGCTGGCGCAGGCCGCGCGCTGCGATGCCGCGCTGGCACGCGGTCGCCGGCTCGGCCCGCTGCACGGGCTCCCGATGACGATCAAGGACGCGTTCGAGGTCGTCGGCATGCCCACCGTCTGCGGCTTCGAGGCGTTGCGCGCGCACCGCCCGCAGCGCGATGCCGACGTCGTCGCGGCGCTGCGCCACGCCGGTGCCGTGATCTTCGGCAAGACGAACGTGCCCGAGGGCGCGGGCAACCACCAGACCTACAACGCCGTCTACGGCCTGACGCGCAACCCCTGGCGCGCCGACCGCAGCGCCGGCGGCTCGTCGGGCGGCGCGGCGGCGGCCGTCGCCGCGGGCCTGTCGCCGCTCGACATCGGCAGCGACATCGGCGGATCGATCCGCTGCCCCGCGCACTTCAACGGCGTGTGGGGCCACAAGGCGAGCCATGGGCTGGTGCCGCTGGGTGGCCACATCCCGCCGCTGCCGCCGGCGCGCAACCCGCTCGAGATGGGCGTCGCCGGCCCGCTGGCGCGCGACGCGCGCGACCTGCAGCTCGCGCTGGACGTGATCGCCGCGCCCGGCGGTGTCGAAGCCAAGGGCCGGCGCTGGGCGCTGCCCGCGCCGCGCCACCACCGGCTCGAGGACCATCGCGTCGCCGTGCTGCTCGACGCCGATGGCGCACCGCTGGATGGGGCTTATCGCGCCGCGCTCGAGCGCTGGGTCGATGATCTGGAACGCGCCGGCGCACGCATCACGCTGCTGCGCCGCCCGCCCGTCGACGCAGCGCATGCGCTCGACGTCTACTTCGACCTGCTGTTCGCGCAGTACGGCGACGCGCCCGACGCGGTGCCTGCGGCGCTGCGCCCGCTCGGCGCCGACGCGCCGGCCGACGACCGCAGCTTCGCCGCGCGCATCGGCCGCGCCGCGCGCCTGACTGCGCGCGACTGGTTCGCGCGGCTCGAACAGCGCCGCATGATCGCCGCGCAGTGGGAGCAGTTCTTCGGCGAGCACGACATCGTGCTGTGCCCGGTGATGTCGACGCCGGCGTTCGCCCACGATCTCTCGGGCGTCGACCACACGGCGCAGCTGCAGCGCACGGTGACGATCGACGGTGCGCCGCACCCCTACCTGACCAACCTCGCGTGGCCGGGGCTGGTGACGGTGGCCGACCTGCCGTCGACAGTGATCCCGACCGGGCAGCTCGTCGACGGCGTGCCGGTCGGCATGCAGGCGGTCGGCGCCTGGCTCGAAGACCGCACGACGCTGCAGTTCGCGGCGCTGGTGCAGCAGCGCCTCGGCGGCTATCTCGTGCCGGCGCCGCTGCGGGCCTGAACGACGGTGCCGCGCCATCGATGAGCCTGCAACGCCACACCGTTGTCCTGCTGTGGCGCGCGCTGGCGATCGCGTCGCTGGCCGTCGGCATCGTCGGCATCGTCGTGCCGGTGCTGCCCACCGTGCCGTTCATCCTCGTCGCCACCTGGGCTGCCGGCCGCGGCTGGCCCCCTCTCGAGCGCTGGTTGCTCGCGCACCCCGTCTACGGCCCGATGACGCGGCGCTGGCGCGAACGGCGCGCCATCCCGCGCTACGCGAAATGGTTCGCGACGATCAGCATGGCGGTCAGCGGCAGCGCCGTCGCGCTGCTCGTCGGCCCGCCTGTGCTGCGCATCGGCGTGCCCGTGACGATGGCGCTCGTCGCGGCGTGGATGTGGACGCGACCGGACAAGTAGGCCGCTCGGGCCGCGGGCAGCAGAACCGATCCACGAGCCGGATCACATGGCACAGCTCTCGCAAACCATCGACCTGAACCTGCTGCGCGTGTTCGTGCAGGTCTACCAGGATCGCCGGGTCTCGCTGGCGGCCGAGCATCTCGATCTCTCGCAACCGGCCGTCAGCAGCGCACTCAACCGCCTGCGCGCAATGCTCGGCGACAAGCTGTTCGTCGCGACGGCGCGCGGCATGCAGCCGACGCCGCTGGCCGACGAACTCGCGCCGCGGGTGGCCCATGCGCTCGCAAATCTCGGCGAGGCGCTGACGAGCACGCTGCAGTTCGACGCCGCGACGAGCCGCCGCCAGTTCGTCCTCGCGATGACCGACATCGGCGAGTTCCATTTTTTGCCGCGCCTGATGGAGGCCCTGTCGGCCGAGGCGTCGGGCGCCAGCATCGCGACGCTGCGCAACACCGCCGTCAATCTCCGCTTCGAGATGGAGACGGGCAAGGTCGATCTGGCGCTGGGTTATCTGCCGGATCTGGCGACCGACTTCCATCGTCGCGTGCTGTTCGCGCAGCGCTACGTGTGCCTGTTTCGCAAGGGTCACCCGCTCGACCGGCCCGACGCCGCGCTCGCGGACTACGAGAACGCCGAGCATGCCGTCGTCGTCTCCGCGGGCACCGGCCACGGCCGGGTCGACGAGCTGATCGAGCGGGCCGGGCTGCGCCGGCGCATCCGGCTGCGCGTGCCGCACTTCGTCGCGCTGGCCGACGTCCTCGAAACCTCCGACCTCGTGGCGACCGTGCCGGAAGCCTTCGCGTTGCGCAGCGTGCGCCACTTCGCGCTCAGCTTTCGGCCGCACCCGGTGGAACTGCCGTCGATCGAGATCAGCCTGTACTGGCACACGAAGGCGCATCGGGATCCGGCGATCTGCTGGCTGCGCGATCTGGTGGCGCGCCGCTTTGCGGCGCCGTAGCCGCGGCGCGACGCATCGCGCCATGGGCTTCGAGCGCGCGGCGGTATTCGGCCTGCGCGTCCGGCGGGACCGGCACGCCGCACTCGTAGCAGGCACCGGTCATGCGATCGAACCAGCGGCAACCGCATTCGTCGCAGGCCAGTTCCGGCGCGCCGGCCGGGTTGGTGAAGATCACCGGCACGCCCCCATGAAGGCGAAGCCGAGCGCGTCGAGCAACTCGTCGTAGCCGCGTTCCTCGAGCAGGCAGCGACGCTCGAGCATGTAGCAGACGATCGCGCCGGAGCGAATGCCGGCACGCAAGGCCTCGAACAGCGCGCCGTCGGCGGCCGCACGCACGGCGGCGAGTGCCGCGTCGTCGGCCGCGAGCACGATGTCGGCGGAGGTCGCACGGTATCCGGTGAAAGGCTCGACTCGTGCGTCCACACCCGCTTCACCGGCCTCCCAGACGAGCACGTGCGACGGCGCCGAGCGCGCGAGCAGCGCGATCCGGGCGCCGGGATCGAGCGGGGCGAAGAGTTCATCGAAGCGCGCGGCGGCCGCCGCCCAGGGGCCGGCCGACGGCAGCGCCGCCGGCACCGCGTCGGTCGTCACGCCGCTCATAGCCGCACGCCCAGCCGGAAGCCTTCCTGGATCGCCTGCTCGAGGCCGCGCGGGATCACCGCATCGCCGACGCCGTGCAACTCGTCGACCATCCACTCGAACTCGTGCAGCAGCGCGTGCGCCGGCGCGACGCCGGCCGCGAGCACGACGCTGTCGGCCTCGATGACACGCTCCTCGCCTTTGGCGTTGCGCACCGTGACGCCGCCTTCGTCGATCTTGACGACGGTGCTCGATGTCAGGCACGCAATGCCGAGTTCCTCGACCCAGGAAGCGTGGCGCCACTTGAACGACGGCTTCACGTCGCCCGCGATGCGCTTGCCCGACTCGACGACGGTGACCGTCGCGCCCTTGTGCTTGCGCAGCGATTCAGCCAGCGTCAGGCCGATCTTGCCGCCGCCGACGACGACGACGCGCGGGCCGACCGTCGCGCGGCCGTGCGCCACGTCGAGCGCGTCGACCATGCGCTCGGCGCCCGGGATGTGGGCGACGCGGCTGCGGTCGATCGCCGCGCCGGCGGCGACGACGCAGACGTCGTACTGATGCAGCACGCTGCGCATGAACTTGGCATGCACCTCGGTGTTGAGCCGCACGTCGATGCCGAGCTTCCTGGCCACCACCTCGTAGTGCGAGATCACCGACAGCAGGTCGTCGGGGCGCGCGAGGTCGTTGACGGCGTAGGCGTAGAGGTTGCCGCCGATGCGGTCGGCCTTGTCGAACACGGTGACATCGTGGCCGCGCTTCTTCGCCGTGATGGCGCATTCCATGCCGGCCGGGCCGGCGCCGATCACCATCACCTTCTTCTTCACGGCCGCCGGGGTCACCTGGTATTCGGGCTCGACCTCGTGGCCGAGCGCCGGGTTCATCGTGCAGGTGTAGGGCAGGTCACGGAACAGGCGCGACAGGCAGTTGAGCGAGCCGATGCAGCGCCGCGTCTCGTCGAGCCGGTCCTCGGCGGCCTTGTGGATCAGCTCGGGGTCGGCGAGCAGCGGGCGGCACACCTCCCAGTAGTCGAACACGCCGTCGCGCAGGCAGTCGTCGGCCATGCGCGGGTCAGGCAGCCGGTTGCCGAATGTGATCAGCGTGTTCGGGAACAGCTTCTTGGCGCGCTCGGACAGATAGTTCCAGTAGCCGGGCGGGATGTCGCGGCCGATCGACGACTCGGGTGCCTCCTGCCAGCCGACCGTCACGCTGATCATGTCGACGCCGGCATCGACGGCCTGCTGCATCAGCTCGAAGCACTCGTCCTCGGTGTTGCCGCCCCACTTGTCCATCAGCTCGGCACCGTTGAGCCGCACGACGAGCGGGTGGTCGGGCGTGGCCTGCTTGATGCCGTCGATCAGCTCGCGCATGAAGCGGCCGCGGTTCTCGATCGAGCCGCCGTATTCGTCGGTGCGCTGGTTGGTGAAGCGCGAGTTGAAGTTGGCGAGCAGGTAGCCCATGAAGCTCGTCACTTCCGTGCCGTCGAAGCCGGCGCGGATCGCGCGCTGCGCCGCCTCGGCGTGCTGGCGGATGCAGTCGCGGATCTCGTCGGTCGTCATCACCTTGGGCGGGCGGAAGTGCGGCAGCGTCTGCGGCACGTCGGAAGGCTGGATGCAGTAGCCGAGGTCGATGCCGCCGTAGCGTCCGGCGTGCAGGATCTGCTGGATCGCCATCGCGCCCTGCGCCTTGATGTCCTCGGCGATGCGCTCGAACTGCGGCAGGAACTTGTCGTCGAAGATCGCGACCTGGCGGAAGTAGGCCTTGCCCTCGCCGAGCGGGTCGGGATACGCGCCCTGGTTCGTGATGATGCCGCAGCCGGTCCGTGCGATCACCTTCATGCGCGCGATCTCGCGCTCCGTGATGAAGCCGTCGCGCGTGTTGTAGTTCGAGACGCAGCAGGCGCCGTACTTGACGCGGTTCTTGATCTCGAAACGGCCGAAGCGGCCGGGCTGGAACAGGTGCGCGAGCTTCGCTTCGCCGGGTTTCATCGCGGGGTCTCCTCTCGTGGTTGTCGTGTCACTTCCGGATGCAGCGCCTCGTAGGCGCCCGCGAGTTGCGGGTCGCGACGGCGCACCTCGGCATGGTCGACGCGTCCAGTGCGCGTCATGTAACTGTAGGCGAACTCGACAGGCGCGAGTGCGGGCACCAACTCGTCCATCCGCTCGTACCAGCGCAGGCTCGTGTTGGCGGCGTCCCAGATCTTCTTCATCGGCGGCAACCGCGCGGCCTGGAACTGCGCGAGCGCCGCAGGCACGTCGTCGCCGCAGGCGGCGAAGGCCTTCGCGAGCGCGATCGCGTCCTCCATCGCCAGCCGCGTGCCCGAACCGATCGAGAAGTGCGCCGTGCGCAGCGCGTCGCCGAGCAGCACGACGCGGTCGTAGCTCCAGCGCTCGTTCCACACCGCCGGGAACTGGCGCCAGAGCGAGCGGTTCGACAGGATCGGATGGCCGTCGAGGTCGGCGGCGAAAGCGCGCTCGCAGGCCGCGATCGTCGCGTCGGCGTCCATCCGGTCGAAGCCGGCGCGCCGCCACGTCGCGTCCGTCACCTCGACGAGGAAGGTGCTGCGGTCGGGCCGGTAGCGGTAGTGGTGCGCGCAGAACACGCCGTGCGGCGTCTCGCGGAAGGTGAGCGTCAGGCTGTTGAACGGCTTCGTCGTTCCGTACCAGATGAAGCGGTTGGGCCGCCAGTCGACGCTGGTGCCGAACTTCGCCTCGTTCTCGGCGCGGATCCATGAGAACGCGCCGTTCGCGCCGACGATCAGGTCGGCATCGGCGAACGCGTCGAGCGAGGTCGCTTCGGTGTCGAAGCGGATCGGCACGCCGAGCCGCTCGACGTGCGCATACAGCAGCGTCAGCAATTCGAGCCGGCCGATCGACGAGAAGCCGTTGCCGGCGACCGGCACGCGCACGTCGTTGTGGACGATGGCGATCTCGGGCCAGCTCTCGAAATGCGGCGTCAGGGTGCGGTACAGCTCTTCGTCGTCGGCGCGCAGGAATTCGAGCGCGCGGTCGGAGAAGACGACCCCGAAGCCCCAGGTCGCGTCACGCGAACCGCGCTCCACGAGCACGATGTCGTGCGAGGGGCCGGCACGCTTCATCAACGCGGCGAAGCACAGACCCGCGGGACCGGCGCCGACGATGCGGATCTTCATCGGTCGGCCTCGGCGGCGAGCCGGGCCGCGATCGCCTCGCGCAACTGGCCCTTGAGCACCTTGCCGACCAGGCTGGTCGGCAGCGCGTCGATGATCTCGAGCCGCTCGGGCAGCTTGAAGCTCGCGATGCGCTGCTGCCTGAGGAAGTCGATCAGCTCGTCGAAAGCGAGCGTCGCCCCGGGCTTGGTGACGACGAAGGCGCAGGCCTTCTCGCCGAACTTCTCGTCGGGCATCGCGACGAGCGCGACATGGTGCACCGCCGGGTGCCTGAAGATCAGGTTCTCGACCTCCTCGCAGGAGATCTTCTCGCCGCCGCGGTTGATGAGATCGTTGCGGCGGCCCTCGGTCGAGACGTAGCGGCCGTGCTTGCGCACCACGTCGCCCATCCGGTAGAAGCCGTCGGCGGTGAACGCCTCGCGGGTCTTGTCGGGCGCGTCGTAGTAGCCGCGGATCGTGTACGGCCCGCGCGTGAGCAGTTCGCCGGGAGTGCCGTCGGGCACCTCGCGGCCGTCGTCGTCGACGACCTTGATCTCGTCGGCCTCGCACACCGGCGCGCCCGAGGTCTCGAACAGCAGATCGTCGGGATCGTCGAGCCGCGTCATGTTGATCAGACCCTCGGCGGTGCCGTAGACCTCCTGCGGCGTGCAGCCCAAGCGCTCGCGGATGCGAAGGCGCAGCTCGGGCGCGAGCCGTGCGCCGCCGTTCTGGATCACCTTCAGCGACGACAGATCGCACGCCGCCGGCACAGGCGACGCGAGCCAGGCGGTGACGAGCGGCACCGCCGCCGAGATGACGCTGACGCGGTGCCGTTCGACCAGCGGGAACACGGTCCCGGCATCCATCGACGGAGCGATCAGGACCGTGCCGCCGTAGTAGAAGACGCCGAGCATGCCGGGCGACGCGAGGTTGTAGTTGTGGCCGAGCGGCAGCACGGCCATCCACACCGTGCCGGCATCGAAGCCGGCGACCTGGGCGCAGGCCCGGGCGTTGAGCACGTAGTCGTCGTGCGTGCGCGGGATCAGCTTGGACACCGACGTGGTGCCGCCTGACAACAGCATCGTCGCGACCTCGCCCGGGTCGGGGCGCAAGCCGGCGAGCTCCGCCGCGACCTGGGCGGGAGCCAGCGGCTCGTCGATCAGCGGGCCGAGCGCGCGTTGGCCTGCCAGCGGCTCGCCGAGCACGTAGACCGTCTTCAGCGTCGGGCACTGCGCGGCGACCGCCTGCGCCATCGCGCGGTGGTCGAAGCGCTGGACGACGTCGGGGACCATGCAGGCCACCGCGCCGGAAGCACGTACGAAATGCGCGATCTCGGCCTCGCGGTGCGCGCGCAGCGCCATCACTGGAATCGCGCCGATGCGCGTCAGCGCGAGCCAGGCGACGACGAACTCGAGCGAGTTCGGCAACTGCATCACGACGCGGTCGTGCAGGCCGAGGCCGTCGCGGCGCAGCCGGGCGGCCAGGCGATCGACTCGGGTCGTCAGCTCGGCGTAGCAGGTCTCGCGATCGCCGTCGATGACGGCGATCTTGCCGGGCTGCCGGTCGGACACGGCAGCGACGACTTCGGCGATCGTCCGCCCCTCCCACAACCCCGCTTGCCGATAGCGCTCCGCCACGTCGGGCGGCCATGGTGTCGTCCCTGCCAGCATGTCGTCCCCTCTCCGTTTCCGCGGCGCCCGGGCCTCAGCGCTCCGGCGCAATGTAGGGCTAGCGCCTGCAGGTCGCAACAAAGTCGGCGAATAGCGTCTATTCGCTTGGCTCGGGGCGGCCGTGCCGCAGCCGTGCGGCGCGGGAACGTGCCTTGCTTGGCTCCGGCTCATGAAGCCGCGCACCGGACAAGCACCCCCGCCGCCCTCGCGCGAGCAGTTCGGCGAACGCTACCGCCAGCCTTTCGCCGACCCGGCGCATCCGATCTCGATCGAATGGCGCACGACGCGCGAACGCCTGCTGCAGGCCGCGGCTCGCCAGCGCGACCCGGCGACTCCCTCGCGCGTGCTGCTGGTCTGCGGCTCGCCGCGCAACGACGGCTCGTGCCCGGGCGAGATGTCGAAGACGTTCGCCTCACCCGCCTCGCCGAGGAGACGCTGCAAGCCGCCGGCATCGAGACCGAGCTGCTCGACCTGAGCCTGCTGACCTCCGACGTCGGGCGGCGCATCCATCCGTGCAAGGGCTCCGTCTCGACGGCGATGCCGCTGTGCCACTGGCCGTGCTCGTGCTACCCGAACCACGCGCTGGGCCAGATAGGCGACTGGATGAACGAGATCTACGAGCGCTGGACCGAGGCGCACGCCGTGCTGATCGCGACGCCGGTGCACTGGCACCAGGCGCCGAGCGTGCTCAAGCTGATGATCGACCGCCTGGTCTGCGCCGACGGCAGCAACCCCGACATCACCACGACGCACGGCAAGAAGACGGAAGAAGCCAAGGCGCTCGAGATGCAGGGCTGGGGCTATCCCAAGCATCTTGCCGGCCGCGTCTACGGCCTGATCGTGCACGGCGACGTGGCCGGCAACGAAGACGTGCGCCGCGCGCTGTCGGACTGGCTCGACTGGATGGGCCTCGTCGACGCCGGGCCGACGGCACGCCTGGACCGCTACATCGGCTACTACGAGCCCTACGCGACGAGCCACGACGCGCTCGACGGCGATACGGCGGTGCAGGAAGAGGCGCGCAACGTCGCGCGCGCCGTTGCGACGGCCGTCGCCGACTTGCGCGCGGGGCGGTTGTCGATGCCGGAAAACTACTATCGATCACTCGGAGTCAAGCCATCACAGCGGTGGCCTGACTTAACCTAACGGGTCTCCACGAAACCCGAGGTGATTCACTACTTGTTATTCGGTAGATGCGCGATTACATCATCCACTGTGGTAACAAGGCCCCACATCCGCATCATCTTCCTTAGAACGATGTCGGCGCACTCAGCGTCTCGTTCTGGAGCGCCGCTTGCATCACCCGGCACAACCACTGAATACCAGTGATTAGTGAACTGGACCAGCGAGTTGTAGAGCGTGGAATGAGCTGTCCATCCAGTGAGAACGATATCCCGCACTCCGAACTGTCTCAAATATTCTTCTAGATGACTGCCTGTCATCGGACTGGTGCCAGTATGGCAAAGCACAGGTTCCTCAGGGAGACGGCCCAATTCCGGCATCACCTCGCAGAGCTGCGCGAGTCTTTTATTGTTCAGATGCCCTTTAGGAGCAGCAAATTTACTCATCTCGAAGATGAAACCCCACTTTGGCAAGTATCCGATAGGATCTGGAATGACACTCATAAATACAATGGGAAGTTTGCGTTCCCTGAATGCTGCAATTAGCTTTTTCTGCTTTTCGATCGTACCGAGGGCATCCATTGCCTTCTTTTCCTGAGCGTAGGGCGCTCCCGACATTTCGCCCGAACCGGCAATCCCGACTTGCATGTGATTGATTATGAGTGCGGGATTTCCATCGAAACTCCATTCAGGCACCGTCCACTCCCCTGTTTCCCATCCGGGGATTTTGTCATGTAGATCTGCCATTTGCTCTCGCTCCTTATATAGCTTGTTTGATCCGTGCTTTCGCGCAAAAGCGGAATATCTGCGGCGAATCGACTCTGGCGTGTTGTCAGCGTCGACGAGATTGTGGGCGGTCGAGAGATGTCTCACAATTGCGTAGATCGGAATAAGTCATGCCAAAATTGATATGACCATCCACTTTCGCCTTCGACACCTGGAGGCTTTCGCAACGGTCGCGAAGGCAGGCAGCTTAGGCAAGGCGGCGGGGCAGCTTCACACGTCGCAGCCGGCACTGAGTAGGACCATACGGAGCTTGGAGGCAGAGGTCGGTGAGGCGCTGTTCGAACGCCATACGCGCGGCATGCAGTTGACGCAGGCCGGCGTCTCGCTCCTCCCTCATGCCAACGCGATCGTCAACGAAGAATCCCTCGCCGCCGAGGAGCTGCTCGCGCTGCGCGGTATGGCGCGAGGCACGGTGCGTGTAGGCGCCACTGCCAACGTTGCATCAGGAGTGCTTCCGCTCGCGATCCGTGACCTGCTCGGCGTACGCCCGCGCCTGCGGATCGAAGTCGTCGAAGACGGCTGGGACAAGCTCTCGCACTTGCTGCAGACCTTCCAACTCGATCTTGCGCTGGCGGCCAGCGTTGATCAACTTGACGCGGGATTGGCCGTGGTGAGGAACTTCGGTTGGAAGGAAGAGACCGGGGTGGTTGCCGCCAGCGATCACCCCCTACAGGGTCGGCGCATTCGGCTGAGCGACTTGACCGACCAACAATGGGCACTCCAACCGCGTGGAACACCGCCGCACCGCGCGTTTGTCGGTGCATGGACCGCCCAGGGGCTCGAGGCCCCCGAGGTCGCGGTGGAAACGCGGTCCGTCAATCTGATCAAGTCATTGGTTGGGAACTGCGGATTCCTAACGTGGATGCCTCGATCGGTCTATCGACTCGAAGCGGAACGCGATCTGATGGGCCCGCTGCGGATCAGTGGCGTTTCGCATGAATTCAGGATCCTCGCCTACTGCCGCTCCACCGGCACGCTGCCGAAGCCCGCGCACCAGTTGCTGCATCACCTTGGGCTACTGCCGGTTCGATAGACACCGACCTGGGGTTCTCGAGCCTCCTCGAGCTGTATCGAGCTGACTATCCGAGCGTCGAGTGTCGTCGCACCTGGTTGTAGAACCGCCCGACATAGTCGAACACGTCTGACAGTGCCTGCTCGAGCGAGCGGTAGAGCTCGCGCGCCGTGCGCTCCGTCTTCAACGAGCCTATGTAGCTCTCCATGGCCGAGTTGCCTCAGACATCGCCGGCGCGGCTCACGCTGAAGGTGATTGCGTCGGCTTGCTGGGGATTGCTCAGGAGCCGCGTCGCTGCCCCCCCCCCCCCCCCGGGGGGGGGGGGGGGGGGGGGGGGGGCGCCGACGGCGCGGGCGGGGGGGCGGGGGGGGGGGGGGGG
>CAYJLV010000012.1:0-27032 GCA_964371405.1 uncultured Burkholderiaceae bacterium | reverse complement strand
GCCTACACAAAGGCCGGGGGGGGCACCCGTTACGGGTTTTGGGGGGGGTGGTGGGGGTTTCCGCCGCGCCGCGGCGCGCCCCCCCCCCCCCCCGACGGCCCTTGGGTGGAGCAGGCATCCATCCAAGGCCCCTCTCGACTCGGCTCAGGGATTGCCCGGGGATTCTGAATAGCAAAACGACACGTATAGTCTCGTTAATGAGTTGACCACTTCCAACTCTTGACGCCCTACGCAAGCAGAACGCGCTCGCATCGCTCCAAGTACAGCGGACGGACACCCACCGCTTCCTGGGCGAGTCGATGTGGATCCCGAGGCTCCCGCAGAGGAACCTGTACGCAACCGACTGGGCGCGATCCGCCCGAACCGACAAACGAGGAGACGATGATGATGATGAGGGAACACCGGCCGCACGGGAAGATCCGGCTGCTGGCTGTAGCCGCAGCGGCATGCCTAGGTGTACCGCATGTGTCCGCTGTCGAGATGGACACCGGCAATCCGGAACTGAGCCTGCGGTGGGACAACACACTGAAGTACAGCGCGGCATCGCGAGTCAAGTCGCAGAGCGCCGAACTGACCACTGGCGCCGCCTTTCCAAACCATGACGATGGGAACCGCAACTTCGGAAAGGGGCCAATCTCGAACCGGATCGACTGGCTGACCGAGGCGGACCTCATCTACGCGCGCAACTTTGGCGCGCGCCTGAGCGGCGCAGCCTGGTACGACCAGGTCTACAACACGTCGAACGACAACCCGGGCCCGGCCGGTGGCGCCGCGCCGAACAACCAGTCGGTGCCGTTCAACGAGTTTTCCGACCGGACGCGCCGCCTGCATGGCCGCAAGGCCGATCTGCTGGACGCCTTCGTATTCGGTGGATTCGATCTCGGTGAGACCCGGCTGAATCTGCGTCTCGGCCGCCACTCGGTGCTGTGGGGGGAGACGCTCTTCTTCGGCATTAACGGCATCGCCGGTGCAATGGCGCCGGTGGACGTGGTCAAGCTGGTGTCGGTGCCCGGCACACAGTTCAAGGAGGCAATTCGTCCGGTTCCGCAGATCTCCGCGCAATGGCAACTGACGAACGACGTTTCCCTCGGCGCCTTCTACCAATTGCGCTGGGATCGCAACCGGCTGCCGGCGGCAGGAAGCTATTTCTCGGGCCTCGATTTCCAACCGGACGGTGGCGAGGCACTCTACAACCCGCCAGGCGTGCCGATGGCCGTGCGGGCTGGCGACCAGACACCGCGCAACGGAGGCCAGGGCGGCCTGCAGTTGCGCTTCACGGCGGCTGAGACCGACTTCGGCCTGTATGCGGTGCGCTTCCACAGCAAGAGCCCGCAGCAAGTCAACAACCTCGCCGGGCTGCTCACTGGATCGCCCTACGTGGATAGCTACCAGCTCGCTTACCACGAAAACATCACTGCTTTCGGCGCGAGCGCATCGCATGCCTTTGGTCCGATGCAGGTGTCGATCGAAGCATCCATCCGCCGCAACCAGGATCTCGGATCGAGCGCCGCGGTGGACGTTGGCCCCAGCTTTGGCGCGCCGATCAGCACCGACAACCGCGACAACCCGGCCTATGCCGTGGGCCGCACGGCGCACCTCAACCTCAGCACGATGTGGATGCTGCCGTCGACTCCGCTGGCCCGTGAGGCGATGCTGCTCGCCGAGATCATGTGGAACCGCGTGCTGTCGGTGGACAAGAACCCGGGTGCGCTGGACGCGAACTCCACACGCGATGCCACTGCTCTTCGTCTGCTGCTCGAGCCGACCTACCGGCAGGTCCTGCCGGGTCTGGATCTCAGCGTGCCGATCGGTCTCGGGTATAGCCCAAAAGGCTCGCGCTCGCGCGCCCTTGGCCCGGCCCTCCCGCCTGAAAACGGAGGCGACTTCTCCATTGGTCTGAGCGGCAGCTACCTAGATGTCTGGCGCTTCAGCCTCGCCTACACGCACTACTTCGGGCCTGAAGCGCCGATCCTCAAGGGAGTGCCTCCAGCCTTCAGCTACGGGCAATTCCTACGGGACCGCGACTTCGTCGCTCTGTCGCTGCGCCGCACCTTCTGATTCGACTGCACAAGGAATCCTGACATGAGAGCTCTTGTCATCACCCCGTCGATCGTGGCATTCGCACTGCTTGCCGCCACACCCGTACAAGCCACCGTGAGCGCCGCTGAAGCCGCCAAGCTCAAGTCCGAACTGACCCCGGTCGGCGCCGAGAAGGCCGGCAACAAGGACGGCAGCATTCCGGCGTGGACGGGCGGGCTCGTGACACCCACACCGGGCTTCAAGAATGGCGGACGCCGGCCGGATCCGTTCGCCGACGAGAAGCCGATCGCCCAGATCAGCGCAAAGAACATGGACCCCTTCGCGGACAAGCTGACCGACGGCGTGAAAGCTCTGCTGAAGAAGTATCCGGACAGCTACCGCCTCGACGTCTACAAGACCCATCGCACCGCCGCCGCGCCGCAATGGCTGTACGAGAACACCTTCCAGAACGCGACGCGGGCCTCGGTCGGGGAGTCGGAGGGCGGCCCAGTTCCGAAGCGCGCGTTCGGCGGCTACCCGTTTCCGATTCCCAAGAGCGGCGAGGAGGTGATGCTGAACGCAAAGGTGCGCTGGCGCGGCGACGCGTGGAACAAGACCGCCAACAACTATCAGGTCACGGCTGATGGCCGGCCAATCCTGCTGAGCAAGATCACGCAGGACAACATGGCGCCGTACTACTTCAAAGAAGGCTCTCCTGACCAGTTCAACGGCCAGTACTGGGTTGTCCGGCTGGATACCCACGGCCCGGCAATCCGCGCTGGCGAGGCGATCATCGGCCACCAGACGCTCGACGAGAGCCAGACCAATGCCTGGGTCTATCTGGTCGGCCAGCGTCGTGTCCGCAAGCTTCCCAACGCCTGCTGCGACACGCCTACGCCGGCCGCCGCCGGCCTGGCTTGGTTCGACGAGGTCGAGACCTTCAACGCGAGGCTGGACCGCTACGACTGGAAGCTGGTCGGCAAGAGAGAGCTGTACATCCCCTACAACTCCAACCGCACCCTTGTCCCGGCCAAGGACAGCGACGTCCTCGGTCCGAAGCACCTGAATCCGGACCATGTTCGCTGGGAACTGCACCGCGTTTGGGTCGTAGAAGCGACGGTGAAACCGGGTCAGCGCCATACCGCGCCGAAGTCGCGCTACTACATCGACGAGGATAGCTGGTGGCCCGTGCTCGCCGACCGCTGGGACGCCAACGGGCAGCTCTGGCGGGTGGCCTACTCGACACCAGTGGCGATGCCGGACCTGCCGGGCCAGGTCGGGCTTGGCTGGGGCGTGTACGACCTGCTGGCCGGCAGCTATGTCGCGATGGAATTGGTCAACGAGCAGCCGATGCAGTACCGGCTGGTCTCGCCACGCTTCAAGGAGTCGTACTTCTCCCCCGAGAACCTCGGCGGCGCCGGGGTCCGCTGACGAGGCGCGGGTGGCGGCGAGAGAGGGCGTGCGGCGATGAAGTCCAGCCCATGGGCCCGTGTGGCAGTGGCTGTCGCCGCGTTGCTGACGGTGGTTCAGGCGCCGGCCGCCTTGGTCGGGCCGGCCCTCGAGCGGCCCGCGGTAACGAGCGCGCAGGCAGCGCGGTCGGTGCTGCAAGCCGCTGCACGAGCCGGTGACCGGATAGTGGCCGTTGGCGAGCGCGGCATCGTCATCGTCAGCGACGATGCGGGCCGAACTTGGCGACAGGTCCCCGTGCCGGTCAGCGTCGGGCTGGTCGGGGTCCGCTTTGTTGACGCCCGGCGCGGATGGATCGTCGGACACGGTGGCGTCGTGCTCGGCACGACCGATGCGGGGGAGTCCTGGGTCAGGCTGTTCGACGGCCGACAGGCAGCACAACGCCTGCTCGAGGACGCCCGGGCCTCCGGCGACCGGCGCGCCGTCGCCGATGCCGAACGGCTGGTGTCGGAGGGTGCCGACAAGCCGTTCCTCGATGTGCACTTCTTCGACGAGCGGTATGGCCTGATCGTGGGCGCCTACAACCTCGCCTTCGCCACCTCCGACGCCGGGCGAAGCTGGCAGCCGATCTCGCGGCGGCTCGACAACCCGCAAGGACTGCACCTGTACGCCGTGCGCGCTCGAGGCGATGAAGTGGTGATCGCCGGCGAGCAAGGCCTGCTGCTGCGTTCCACCGATCGCGGGCGAAGCTTCCAGCGCCTCGCCGTCCCCTACAAGGGCAGCCTGTACACGCTGGAACTGATCGGTACGACGGACATCGTCGCTGCTGGGTTGCGCGGCAACGTCTGGCGCAGCACGGACGCCGGCACCAACTGGCTGCATTCCAAGGCGATCGTCCCGGTCTCGTTCACCGCCTCCGCGGTCGATGCGAAAGGACGGCTGTGGCTCGGCAACCAGGCCGGGATGCTGTTCGCGTTCGAAGACGGACGGCTCGTACCTGCAGCGGCCAAGCTGCCCCCACTCACCGGCCTGCTGCCGCTGCGTGACGGCCAAGCCCTGGCCCTGTCGATGGCCGGCGCCATCTCCGTGAAACTAAAGCCTTCGAAGTGAACACCGCCGCCCAGACCCCGGACAGCTCCGCGCGCCCGGAGGTCTTCGATCGCCAGTCCGGCTCCCGGGTCGAGCGCGCCCTGTTCAACAATCGTCTCGTGGTCGTGCTCGTGTGCGCGCTGGTCACGATTGTGCTCGGCTGGCAGGCCCTGCAGCTCGAGCTCAACGCCAGCTTCGAGAAGACTATTCCGACGCGACACCCCTACATTGCGAACTACCTGGCCCACGAGGCCGAACTCACCGGACTGGGCAATGCGGTGCGCATCGCGGTCGCGAATCCGTCGGGCACCGTGTACGACCACCAGTACCTCGACACGCTGCGCCGGCTCAGCGACGAGGTCTTCCTGGTCCCAGGCGTCAATCGCCTGCAGATGAAGAGTCTGTGGACGCCGTCTACGCGCTGGACCGGGGTCACGGAGGACGGGCTGGAAGGCGGCCCCGTCATCCCGGACGGCTACGACGGCAGCGCGGCCAGCCTGCAGGCACTGGAGGCGAACGTGGAGCGCTCCGGCGAGATCGGCCGGCTCGTCGCCGCCGATGCTCGTTCGACGGTGATCTTCATGCCGCTCATGGCCCGAACGCCGGACGGCCAAGCGCTGGACTACGCCCGGTTGTCCAGCACGCTTGAAGGCCTTCGCACGCGATACGAGGCGCAGGGCGTGCGCATCCACATCACAGGCTTCGCGAAGATCGTCGGAGACCTGATCGACGGCGTGCGCACGGTCCTGGTCTTCTTCGCGATCGCCGTGGCGATTGCCACGGCGATGGTGTTCTGGTTCACGCGCTGCCTTCGCAGCACACTGCTGGTGGTGCTCGCATCCCTGGTCGCAGTGGTCTGGCAGCTCGGCCTGCTGCCGACATTGGGCTACGCGCTGGATCCTTACTCGATCCTGGTGCCCTTCCTGGTCTTCGCGATCGGCATGAGCCACGGCGCGCAGAAGATGAACGGCATCATGCAGGACATAGGACGCGGCATCGACAAGCTCGTCGCGGCGCGCTTCACGTTCAGGCGCCTGTTCCTCGCGGGCTTGACGGCGCTTCTGGCCGATGCGGTCGGCTTCGTCGTGCTGCTGATGATCGACATCCAAGTCATCCGCGAGCTGGCGATCGCAGCCAGCCTCGGCGTGGCGCTGCTGGTCTTCACGAACCTGATCCTCCTGCCGGTCCTGCTGAGCTACACGGGCGTCAGCGCCCGCGCCGCGCGCAGGAGCCTGCGCGCGGAGCAAATGGACCTGCAGGGCCAGAGCAAGCATCCGCTTTGGCGGGCGCTGGACCGGTTTACGCAACGCCGATGGGCGGCTGTGGCGGTTGGGTCAGCCGCCGCGATGGCGGTGGCGGGGGTTGCGGCCAGTTTGCAGCTGCGGATAGGGGATCTGGATGCGGGCGCGCCGGAACTTCGGGCCGACAGCCGCTACAACCTGGACGTCGCCTTCATGAATGCGGCCTACGGTGCGGCCAGCGACGTGATGGCCGTGATGGTGACGACGCCCGATGGGCAGTGCGCGCAGTACGACGCGCTCAACAAGATCGATGCGCTCGAGTGGCAGCTGCGCCAGATCGACGGTGTCGAGAGCACCAACACGCTGAGCCTGCTGAACCGGCAGGTGCTGGTCGGGCTCAGCGAGGGCAACCCGAAATGGTACGAGTTCCTGCCCAACCAGCAGATGCTCAACACCGTGACCGCTAGTGCACCGCGCGGCCTGTACAACGAGGCGTGCAGCCTTCTGACGGTCTACGCTTTCCTGCGCGACCACAAGGCCGACACGCTCGAGCGCGTCGTTCGGCATGTCGAGGCCTTCGCACGAGAGAACGACACGTCCGACGTGCGCTTCCTGCTCGCTGCCGGCAGTGCCGGCATTGAAGCGGCGACCAACATCGTGGTAAGGGACGCTTGGCGCGTCATGCTGTTCGTCGTCTATGGCGCGGTGATCCTGCTGTGCTTCGTCACCTTCCGCAGCTGGCGGGCCGTCCTCGTCGCGGTGTTGCCGCTGGTGCTGACGAGCGTACTGGCAGAAGCCTTGATGGTCGTGCTCGGCATGGGCGTCAAGGTCGCAACGCTACCGGTCATCGCGCTCGGCGTCGGCATCGGTGTTGACTACGCGCTCTACATCCTGTCGGTGACGCTGGCCAACCTGCGCGCCGGCAGGTCCTTGAGCGATGCGTACTACGGCGCGCTGCTGTTCACCGGCAAGGTCGTGATGCTGACGGGCTTCACGCTGGCAATCGGCGTCGTGACCTGGGTGGCCAGCCCCATCAAGTTCCAGGCCGACATCGGATTGCTACTGGCCTTCATGTTCTTGTGGAACATGCTGGGCGCCCTCGTCCTGCTGCCAGCGCTCGCGTATTGGCTGCTGCCGGCCGCGACGCCGCTCGAGACGTCGACGGCGCGAGCAGCAACATCGGCCGCGACGGACGCGCCCCACGCGGCCGGCACCGGAGGGTCGCCAGTTTCCCGTTCCGCTCGCGCAGCGGCTCGCTGCTGAGCAGCGCTGACTCCTACGCGATGATGGAGGGAGGGGAGGCGCTCAAGCGCGTCGGCGACGTGTTCATCCAGCGGGCGACCAGCCACAGTTGGTCGAACCGCGCCGACAAGGGCTGCCGCAAGTTCGTTCTGCTCGACCTGGTGCCGGGCGAGCCGCTCCCTTCAACTACATCACGGCGCTGGCGCCTCCGTCCACCACGATATTGATCCCGGTCACCCATTGGGCCTCGTCCGAGGCCAGGTAAAGGCCGGCGTAGGACACCGCGATCGGATCGCCCGCCCGGCCAGTGATCGTGCGTTCCACGATCGGCGCCACCGGTGCCCGATCGCCCATCGCGCGGTACATTGCCTGAACCGGCGGCGTGTCCATGACGCCCGGGCTCACCGAGTTGACGCGCACGCCGACGGCCATGCCTTCGGCCGCCAGTTGTCGCGTCAGAGCAAGCACAGCGCCCTTCGCGGCCGCATGGGCCGCCTGAGGCAGCGTCCGCGCACCCTGGAGGCCTGCACCGGAGCCGACGTTGACGATCGCGCCGCGAGACTTGACCAGATGCGGCCATGCGACCTGGCATGCGCGCCACACCAGGTCGAGCTCGTTGCGGATCGTGAACACGTAGTCTTCGTCGCTCTGTACCGCGAACGGCGCGAACCGAGGCAGGCTCGCATTGTTGTAGAGCACGTCGATGCTCCCATGCTTCGCGGCAGCATCTGAGATCCATCGCGCCACGGCGTCGCGGTCACCGAGGTCGACCGGCGCGACGGCCTCGATCGCGTGGCCATCGGCCCGTACCATCTTGGCGGTTTCGGCCGCCGTTTCCGGGTTGATGTCGCAGCCCACCACGATAGCGCCTTCGCCAGCGAACAGGCGGGCCGTCACGCGGCCCATTCCGCTGCCGATGCCGGTGAGGAGAACCACCTTGCCTTGCAGCCGTCCGTTGCCCATGTTGATTGTCGGTTTCTCTCGTTGTGTCGATGCCAGGGTCACCGATCGCGCAGCCGTGTCGTCAGGCCTTCGCCTGCTTCTTCTGCACGGCGCGAGCGAGCCGGTCGGCGATGCCCATCAGCGTTCGGTTGCCGGCGGCCCAGACCGCGATGGATTGGGCCGCAGTGGGACACTTGGCGTTGGGATCTTCTCGTCCCATCTCAGGGTTCTTGTGGCAGGCCACCGGCACATTGAGGATCAGCCGTCTCATGCAGGCGTTGGAGTGGTCGCACCAGACGATGTCCGCCGTCCGGCCGGCAATCACCTTGTCAGCATAGTCCGGATCGGCAAGCATCTGCCGCGCCAGCATGCTCGCATCGACATGTCCCGCGCTGATCGCTCCTGCAGCCTGCTGCGGATCAGGGGTGCTGGAAATGAACAGGCGCACATTGGGTCCCACCGCCTTGCGGAACGCCTGTGGCTCGCCGTGAGCCAGCATCCGGCCGGAGGTGCTGGGCACGTTCTCGCCCATCGACTCGTAGTTGCCCTCGCTCAGCGAGATGAAGTCAACGCCGGCCTCGACGATGTGAGCAGCGACCTCAGCGAATCCGTCCGGGCCCTGCCCGCCCGGCATGTGGTCATTGACGCTCATGCGGATGCCGACCGGGTAGCGGGGACCTACGGCGGCGCGGACCGCCGCCACCGCGTCGCGAAGCGCACGCGCTCGGTTGTGCGCACTGCCCCCGTACTCGTCGCTGCGTCGATTCGACAGCGGCGACAGGAAGGACGAGTAGAAGTAGCACATGTGCGCGCCGATCTCGACGCCGTCGAAACCCGCGGCCTTTGCGCGGCAGGCGGCAGCAACGACGTCGGCCTCGATGGCCTTGATCTCCGCGCGCGAAGCCTCCTTCGGCACCGGCGTGATGCGGCCACCCGGGATGTACAGGTTCGCGGGCAGTCCGCCTGCACCCATGTTGACCGGCACCGGACTCGCAGCCGAGATCCATTCGCCATTGCGTGGCACGCCCATGCGACCGAAGCTCGGGAAGAGCTGCGCAAAGACCGGAGCGCCATACCCGTGGACCGCGTCGGTGATCCGCTGGAGATCAGGGACGAACTCGTCCTTGTCGAAGCGCAGGTTGGGCGAGAACGGCGACTCGCTCCAGGCCCGTTCGCTGGCCACTGAACCGCCGACGATGATCAGCCCCACCCCGCCCTTGGCCCGGCGCGTCAGGAAGGCGATGGTCTGCTCGCTGGGACGCCCGTCCTCGGTGGGACGCAAGACGGCCATCGGGCCGAGGATGATTCTGTTTCGGATCTGCAGGCCATTGATCTGCAGCGGGCTGCCGAGAACTGCGGCAGCGGATGTCTGGGTGCTCATCGTTCGTTGTTGGGAATCGTTGTGTGTGGTTCGGTCTGCAGACTGACAGTCGGCGCGCCACACTGTGGCGCAAGGCGTTCCTGTCGACGACCGGGTGCGCATCAGTGCCTCTGCCTCATCCGGCGTGCGCCAGCGAGCCGCGAGCAGCAGGTTCGCCACGGCTGCCGATCCAGAAGCTGGTCGCGCACAGCAGTCCCAGCACCAGCGCAGCCCAGCCGAGGCTGCTGTAGCCGATCTGCTGCGCCAGCACGCCACCCAGCAGCGGACCGGTGGCCGAGCCGGTCATCACCATGACCGGGGTGGCGGCCACGACACGGCCCGTCGGGTCCAACCGCGCCAGCAGGCCGAAAGCGAAGACATGGGTGAACGTGACGACCGCGATGAGCAGGCAGGTCGCCACAACGTAGATATCGAAGTCCGACCTCTGGGTGACCACCAGGGCAGAAGCGGCCTGCAGCAGCGGACCGGCGACGACGACGCTGGCGGCCGATAGCCGACGCTCGAGCAAGCCGGACAGCGCAACAACGACCAGATTCACGAATCCGCTGACGATCAGCGCGATGGTGATCTGCGCGGGGCTGAATCCGTGTCCACCGCCGATGCGCTCGACGAATCCGAAGACCATCGAGTGCGTGACCATCATCAGGCTGACACCTGCGATGCCGAACCAGACATGGCGCGGTATCCTGGCGCCGGCGAGGCCCTCGTGCGCGACCGCGGCACCCACATCGGGAAATGCCAGCAGGTTGGCCAGCGCCGCGGTGAACATGATTCCGGCCATCGTGTAGAAGAACACCGACGGTCCGATCTTGCCCACCAACGGCGGTAGGGTCGCCATGAAGAGGATCGACACGAGGCTGAGCGAGGTGAAGCCGATCGCCGCCGTGCGATGCGGATTGGCCGTATTACCCATCGTGCCGTGCACGATCGACAAGCCACAGCCGACCGAGAAGCCGGCGACGACGTGGGCAACCGCAAGCAAGGCGTACTCGCCGCTGATGCTCGGCATGCTCACGAAGGCGGTCGCCGCCAGCGCATAGGCTCCCGACGTGAATCGCTTGCGATTGAGCCGGATGAGCCTCGGCGCGAAATAGAGGCTGCTGAGAACCACCGACCCGAGGAAGAGGCTCACCAGCAGGCCGGCGCGCTGCGGTTCGATCGACAGTCGCCCGATCAGCACGATGCCGACCCAGACCGGCAACGCCGTGATGTCCATCAGGCCCGCGCAATGGCCGATGATCAGCGCTGCGACGCCGCCGCGGGATTCGCGGCCGCTGCCGGTCCGCTGTGCCGTGGGTGCCGGTTCGCGGTTCATCGTTGGCCCCTGGATTGACTGAGGTACTGGGTCAGTGCATCGAGCTCGGCGTCGGTGATCTCGGTCTTGCGGAACGGCGGCATGATCAGCACGCCATTGCGAACGAAGTAGCGGATCAATTCCGGAGCCATGTCACCGCGTGCTTCAAGGGCCGCCGGCACGGCTCCGCCGTACTTGACGGCCAGGGACGCGGTACCAGGCAGGCGCGGTCCGGTTCCGTGGCAGTCCACACACCAGCGCTCGAAGACCTGCCGGCCCACGGTCGCATCAGCTGCGCCGGGTGCTGCGCTGGCGGCTGAACTGGCAGCGATCGACAGCAGGAACGGAATCAGGGACGTCAAGGCGTGCTTCATCGATTCTTCTTCCGAAGGTTCTTGGGCCAGATGCCATAGCGACCGGGCGACAGGATGCCGTTCGGATCAATGGCATCCTTGATCATCTCGTTCAGACGCAGCAGGGCATGGTTGTTGTAGGAGTACAGGCCCATGGCCTGATCCTGGAACTCCGGGTGCGCTCGGTACTCGCCCCAGCCGTTCTGCCCGCCGATGTCGAGTAGCGCCCGGTAGGCCTGGATACTGGCCTTGTTCATCGCCGGGTCGTCAGTGATCGGAAAGCCGAGGATGAACAGGAACGACCGCTCGAAGAACGGCGCCGGCAGCGAGAACGGCTTGAGGTTCCAGATCGGGATTTCCTTGAGCGCCGCAACGGTCCGGGTCGCTTCATCGAACACGCGATTGGCCTCGAAGATGCCCTCTGCGCTCTGCGGGATGATGGGCGAGAACCACATGTGCCCGCGCATCGGATGCGGATTGCCGCCGGCGCGCGTGCCCATCGCAAAGAAGTCGAGGTTGGGCACACCCACGTTCTGCGGGTAGATCTTCAACTCCGAGGAGGCCTTCTTGGCATCCGTGTAGATGGGGTCCGCATGGAAGCGCGCATCCTTGATCGACCGGGATGCGATCTCCTGCACCGCCTCCCATTGCGCGGCGATGACCTTGCGCGGGCCGTAGAACGTCAGATTCAGCGACCAGTACGGTATACGGTTGTCCAGGCCGTACCGCTGCAGCTCGGTCGAGTGGCCGAGCTTCGTGCCGGCGATCAACTCCATGTGCTGCTTGCTCAGCTTCGGCGGTCCGTCGTAGAACACGTCCACCAACTGCATCGTGCTGCCGCCCGCCGCCAGCAGCGGGCTACCCATCTCCGGTGCGCCCGGGGCGAGGCCGCTGTTCTCGACGTACTTCAGCGTCTCGACCAAACCGTGCAGGTCGTCGTAGCGCGACGCCATGATTTCGGCGTGCATGAACGCCTCGGGCTGCGGCATCAGCCAGATGCCCATCTTGGTGACGACACCGAAATTCGACTGCGAGAAGATGCCGTCCAGGATCGGGCCCATGCCCATCTTGAACTGCCCCCAGGTCTTGGCCTTGGGCATTGCGCCCATGCCCGTGCGGACGACCTCACCATTGGCCAGCACGACCTCCATGCCGCAATGGGAGTCGAAGTGGTTCCGGAAGCGCGAGAGGGAGTGGCCGACGCCATGATCGAGTGCGTTCCCCAGCACGCTGCCCCAACCCGGATCGGGGACGTCCAGCCACACCTTCAGACCGCGCTCCTGGATGTAGCGGTACAGGTCGAAGTAGCTGACACCCGGCTCGACGATCGCGTAGTGATTGCTCTCACTGACCTCGATGATCCGGTTCATCCGCTTGAGATCGAGCACCACGCTGCCGTCGTAGTTCGGCGCCGAGCCGCCGTACCCGAGGTTCTTGCCGGTGGAGATGGTGTACAGCGGGATGCGACGCCGATTGGCGATGCGCACGATGGCCTGCACCTCCTCGACTGACGCCGGCGCGACGGCAGCCGAAGCGCCGCGATCCTGCTGTGTTTCACGCAGCGGCGAGTAGGCATCGCGGTAGGTCTTAAGGTCGTCGTCACTGGTGAAGATCCAGTCCTTGCCTACGACACCGGCGAACTCCTGCAGCGCGGCGGCAAAGACGGACGATGAGACGTTGGGTGGAGTTTTCATGGGCTCAGGTGATGATCCAGGCAACAAGGGGCTGCGACGTATCGGCACCAGAAGGAAGCAGTCGTGCCTGCCGCCGCTGGCTGCGCGCCTGTTCGGCCAGGCAGTGCCAAACGTCGCGTGTGGTCACGCCAAGCACCGTACCTTCGGGTCGTTCCCACAGCGGCACCAACGATTCCTGCCAGAGGCGGGTCAGGCCGTCGGTGACCTCGAGCGACTGCTCGACCGAGACGCCGATCGAGCGCGCGAACGCGACGCTCTGCGGATGGCGCCGATCCGTCACGACATAGCGGACATCGCCGAGGTCGGGCGCGTCCGATCGCTGGGTGAACTGCGGCGCGGCACCGCTGGCGTACGCGCGAGGAGCAATCGCAATCACGGCGGCCGCCATCGCGAGGCGGCCGGTTGCCACGATCAGGCCGCGGCGGCTGACCTGCTGGTCGTCATCAAGGCAATGGTTCATGCCGTGTCTCCGAAGGTATTCCGATAGGCGGTGAATCCGGGGATGTGGATCGAGACGCCGCCGTCGGCGACCAGAGTCTGCCCGGTGATGTTTCGCGCCGCATCCGACGCGAGGAAAGCGACGGCCTCGGCGATATCTTCGGGCGCTCCGATACGATCGCGCGGCGTCTCGTCCTCGACCAGGCGACGCATGTCGGCGGGGAAGTCCCGGAGCACCGTCTCGGTGAGCACCAGTCCGGGCGCGACCGCGTTGCAGCGCACGCCCCGACGACCGTAGGCCGTGGCGACAGCCCGCGTCATCTGCATCAGCGCCGCCTTCGTCGCACTGTAGGCATGGAAGCGCAGGTTGCCCTGCAGCGCCATCGCAGACACCGTGTTGACGATCGCGCCATTGCCATTGCGGACCAGATGCGGCAGCGCCTGGCGCGTGACGATCATCGTGCCCCGGCAATTCACTTGGAAGAACTCATCCCAGGCCCAGGTCGCCATCTCGCCGATGGCGCGGTCGGCATCAACCAAGTGCGAGCCGACGGCAGTCGCGTTGTTGTGCAGGATGTCGATGCGCCCAAAATGGCGGGCCGCCGCCTCGACCATTGCCACAATCGACTGTTCGTCCGCCAGGTCCGTCCGGACTGCCAGGGCCGATTGGCCGTAGCGTTCGGCGACGGCTTGGGCGCGCTCGTTGTCGATGTCCGCGACAACGACGCGCGCGCCACGACCAACCATCAACTCGATCGTCGCCTGCCCGATCCCGCCGGCACCTCCGGTCACGACGGCAACCTTACCGCTCAACCTCAGGGCGTCGAACACCTGTACTCCTTGGTTCGAATCAGAACGCATTCCCCGTCGGGTCGTCCGGGCATAAATCTAAACGAGTCGTACCGTCTTGGTATTGGGGTTTACGCGCCATCCGCGGTCGCACTATTCGCTAGGTCGCTTGTGTCCTGCCCCGCTGATGAGCAAAGTCGATGCGCCATGGCCGCGGCCACAAGTACCTGAGCGCGGTGCAGCACCAGATCGACGCAAGCGCTCGAAGGTGCGCTCGCGCGTCGAGCACGCCATCAGGTCTTCAAGCGCATCTTCGGCTTCGTCACGGTGACTCGGGCGACTCGAAATCGGCGGCGGTTCCGTACGTCATCATCACGTGCGCGCGAGCATCCGTCGCATGCTGACCGAACTCGGGATGGAGATCGCCACCCCAGACGAAGTACGCGATCGGCTGTAGCTGAAGGGCTCACGCGACGTGGCGCCTTGACTCTCAGAGCAGGCCATCATGAGCCGCCGCGCTTGCCAGCGAGGTTTCGCTGGATGCGCAGTTAACATCGCCTACTTCAATGAGCACCTTGAGGAACCCGGTGGCATCGAGAGCCGCTGCGCCGACCAGCGTCAAGCGCAAACAGAACGAAACCCGCGAGCCGCAGCCCAGGGCGACTGCCGCCACACCCCAGGGTGCGCGCTCGCGTGGCCGAGGCCGCAGCGACACATCCCGGACATCGATTCTTCGTGCCACTCTCAAGCTACTGGAGGGCAGCAGTCTGCAGCAGATTTCCATCGAGGCGATCGCGCGTGAAGCCGGCGTCGGCAAGGCGACGATCTACCGCTGGTGGCCCTCCAAGGCCGCGGTTGCGATCGACGCTTTCGTCCAGTATCACGTCGCGCACACCCACATGTCGCGTGGCGTGCCGGCTCGCGAGGCTCTCGAATGCCACCTGCGTCTGCTCGTGGAGCAATTCGGCGGCCGACCGGGGCGCCTAGTGGCCCAGATCCTGGCAGAGGGCCAGAGCGACCCTGCGGTCCTGCGTGAATTCCGTGAGCGTTTCTTCTACGGGCGTCGCGAGGCGATCCGAGAAGTGGTCGAGCAGGCCCGCAAGGCCGGCGAATTCCGGGCCGATTTGGACACGGATGGGGCGATGGACATCATGTACGCACCGATCTATTTCCGGTTGCTATTGGGCCACCTGCCGCTTGACCGCGCTTTCGCGCAGGCTCACGCGAGTTCGGTGCTGAAGCTGCTGCGCGCCGCGGAGGACGAGGTCGTATTGGCAAAGCCTCGAAAGCGGGCGTGAGCGTCGCCCTGTGGCGCGACGTGGTCAGATCGGCTTGCGCCGCCTTGCCACCGGTCGACCAGCCGGCGCGCGCAGCATTCGCAGCATGGCCGCGCAATGCGCGTCCGCGAAAGCGCGATCAAGCGGCAGATGCTGGAACATCAGGCGCATGTAGATCGGCGCATAGAGCAACGACAGCTGCTCTTCGGCGTCCATGTCGGTGCGGAACTCGCCGATGCGTCGCGCCTCGTCTATCAGCTGTACTACGCGCGCGCGTCGGACTTGAAGGAACCGCTCCCTTAACTCTTTGAGTACATCCGGGTCACCCTGACCTTCGGCCAGTAGCTGCGCGACGATTCGACCCGCCCAGCTCCCGAACTCCTCGACGAGGAGATGGATGTGGCGCACCAACGCGTCGAGCGGACCCACGTTGTCGGGTATTAACACGTGCACGCCGTGGTATCCGATGAACGCATCGATCACGACCGAGGCCTTGGAGGGCCACCAGCGGTAGATCGTCGCCTTGCCGACGCCAGCCTTCCGCGCAATCGACTCTATCGAAAGCTGCTGTAGCGGCGTCGACTCAAGCAGCTTCAGCGTCGCCTCGAGGATCGCAATGCGCGAGGCGTCGCTTCGCGCCCGCCCCGGACCGCGCCGCTCCGGCGCCGAGAGCGACGAGGGAGTTGAGGTGACGGTCGCTGCGCCTGACCGCGCGATCTTTGGAGAGCTTCTTGCAGGCAGTGCACCGGGCTGGGTGGCAACTCTTCTAGGCAATGGACGACCTCTTCGTTGGACTCACCTTGCATGTTACTGCCTGCCGCGGAGCGTTCCTGCCCTCCCCAGACCCCGCGAACCCGACAGAGATCCACGCCGACGCGATCACCGCGCCTTCCGATCGCTTCGACTTCCGGTGATCGGCATAGGGGGCCTCCGTTATAGGAGGCGCCCCTGCCGCACCACCCGGCATGCGGGTCCACACCGGGCGGTTCGAGAGCTTGAGGTCATGAGAGCCTGGGTACGCCCAGCCGGTCGAAGTAGGCAACGGTCAGCACGGTCTTCAGCAGGCGGTCGCTGTCGCGCCACCAGCGTTGGCATGGGGTGTCTCATGATCCGAATCCGATGTGTTGAAAAAGACGCCGCTTGGCGTTCGTCCTGGCAAGTTGTTGTCTCGATCGCAGTCAGGGGCCAGCAACAGCATCGCGAGTACTCTCCCCCATCCCGAGGTAGGCGACCTGCACTTCGGGCCGCTCGCTCAGATCATGGCCCGTGCCTTCGAGGGTGATCCGGCCCGTCTCCATCACGTAGCCGCGATCTGCGACCGAAAGGGCGAAGTGGGCGTTCTGCTCAACGAGCAGGATGGTGGCGCCCTGCGTGCGCAGCCGCTGGATGATCCCGAAAATCTCCCGCACCATGAGCGGCGCCAGGCCCATGGACGGCTCGTCGAGAAGCAGCAGCCTCGGCCGTCCCATGAGCGCGCGCCCCATGGCCAGCATCTGCTGCTGACCGCCGGACAGCATGCCTGCCGCCATATGCCGCTTCTGCAGCAGCACGGGGAACTTCGTGTACACCGCGTTCAGATCGAAGGCCACCGATCCGTCCTGCGGCCGGCAGACTGCACCCAGGGCCAGGTTGTCTTCCACCGACATCGGCACGAACACCTGTCGCCCTTCAGGCACCTGGCAGATGCCGGCCTTCACGCGCTCTCGGGGTCGCATGCGCGTAATGTCGCTGCCGTCGAAGAGGATGCGCCCGGCCGACACCGGCTGCACGCCGGAGATGCAACGCAGGAGAGTGCTCTTGCCCGCGCCGTTGGCCCCGATCAGGGCGACCAGCTCTCCTGCGCGGACCTCCAGACCCACGCGGTCGAGCGCCTGGATGCGGCCGTAGTGGCTCGCGAGACCCTCGACGCGGAGAAGCAATGCGCTCATGCAGCACCCAGATAGGCTTCGATGACGGCGGGGTCCGTGCGCACCTCGTTCGTGGCGCCGAACGCCAGGCGGCGACCGTGGTTCAGGACCAGAAGTCTTTGCGACACGCCCATCACCAGCTTCATGTCGTGCTCGACCAGGACGATGGACACGCCCTGCTGGGCGATGCTCTGGATCAGAGACGCGATCTCGACCTTTTCCGAGAGGTTGAGGCCCGCGGCAGGCTCGTCCATCAGCACCAGTCGGGGTTCGCCGATGAGCGCGCGCGCGATTTCCAGCCGCTTGAGCGAACCGTACGCCAGCTGTGCGGCCATGGCGCCGGCGAGCGGTCCGAGACCGACGAAGTCCAGCAGTTTGCGCGCCCGCGCACGCCAGTGCGCCTCGCGCTCTCGCAGCGCGGCGGTCTGCAGGATGCCAGCGAGCAATCCGTCGTTCATCTTCAGGTGCGCGCCGGTCAGGACGTTGTCGAGCGCGCTCATGTTCATGCAGACTTGGAGGTTCTGGAATGTGCGGCTCAGGCCCAGGCGTGCAAGTTGTTCCGGCGGCCGGCCGTTGACACGAACACCGAACATGTCGATCGTGCCGGCGTCGGGCACATAGTTGCCGGTGAGAAGATTGATCAGCGTCGTCTTGCCCGCACCGTTCGGACCGACAATCGACAGAACAGTCGACGGCCCCACTTCGAAGCTCAGGTCTTCGATGGCATGCACGCCTCCGAAGGCCTTCGAGAGATCGCGGACCTCGATCACCGCGCTCATGTCGGCGGCTCTCGTGATCCGCCCGAAAGCGCTGCGGATTTGCTGCGAAAGCGGGGCAGGCGCAGCCGGACGCGCAGGGTCGGCACGATGCCGTCGCGCATGAAGATCAGCGTCCCGGTGAGGATGAGCCCCATCACCAGCGTCTCCCACGCCCCGAAGGCGTGAAGCACTTGCGGCAGCAGCAGGACGAGCGCCGCGCCGACGATGGAGCCGTAGATAGAGGCCATGCCGCCGAGCACGACCATCATCAGGAACTCGATCGAGCGCGCGAGGCCGGTGGCCGAAGGCGTGATGAAGCCGGCTTGATGGGCCATCAGGCTGCCCATCACGCTGGCCATCACCGCCGAGAGCACGAACACCCTGGTCTTGGCGCGGGCTACCTCGATTCCGGAAAGTCGGGCGGCCACCTCGGAGCCTCGAATGGCCTGCAGCGCGCGGCCCGCCGGCGAGCGGGCCAGGTTCGTCGCGCCCCAGGTGACCAGCAGCAGACAGACCGAAGCCACTGCGTACCACGGCTTCTCACCCTCCAGCGTCCAGCCGAAGAGCGTGAACGGCGGTACCGGCATGCCGTCGTAGCCGCCGGTCCAGTCCTTTTCGTTGTTGCAGACGATAGTGACGATGAACGCCAGCGACAGCGTGGCCATCGCGAGGTGGTAACCCGCCAGTCTGAGGATCGGCCGCGCTATCGCGAATGCCAGCAAGCCCACGGCCGCCGCGCCGCCAGCCAGCGCAGCCAACGAGGGCCAGCCGAAGTGCGTGGTCAGGATGGCCGAGGCATAACTGCCCAGGCCGAAGAAGGCGGCGTGTCCGAGGCTGACCTGACCGGCATACCCGAACAGCAGGTTCAGCCCGATCACCACGACGGCCGTGAAGCCGATGCGCGTCGCGAGGTCGAGTAGGTAACTGCCTGGTCCGAGCAGCGGCAAAGCGAGCAGGAGCAGCGCCAGGACGACGCATCCGGCGTGCGTTCGAAGAGCCCCGGTCATACCCGCTCCGCCACCTTGCTGCCGAAGAGACCTCGTGGCATGAAGATCAGCACCAGCAGAAGAAGGACGAAGGCCACGGCATCCTTGTAGGACGAGGACACGTATCCGGCCGTCAGCGCTTCGATCACGCCCAGCAGCAGCCCGCCTGCCAGCGCTCCCGGCCCGCTGCCGAGGCCGCCCAGTGCGGCGGCCGCGAAGCCCTTCAGGCCCAGTACCGTACCCGCTTCGGAGTTCGTGAACGTGATCGGCGCGGTGAGCACACCGCCGATCGCGGCGAGGGCGCCCGCCAGCGCGAACGACGTCATCAGCACCCGCGACGTGTCGATGCCCATCAGCTGGGCGGCCAATGGGTTGTACGACGTAGCCAGCATCGACTTGCCGCCGAGCGTGCGGGTGAAGTACCAGGCGAGCATCAGCACGACGGCCGTGGTGCACCCCACCACCCAGAGGCTTTGGGGCGCCAGTGCGGCGCCCCAGAGCAGGATGGGCGCATCGCCCGAAAATGCCGGCAGGCTGTAGGTGCCCTTGCCGAACGCCAACTGCACCGCGCCCTTGAGGATCAGGCCGACACCCATCGTGATGATCAGCAACGTGACCAGCGGCGCGCCGTGGGCCGGCCGGATGGCGAGCCGCTCGGTCAACGCCCCCACCAGCAGGGTGAGCAGCACCGCGCCGACAGCGGCCACCGGCAGCGCGACCCCCTGCTCCACGAGGACGGCCGCGGTCATCGCCCCGACCATGATGAACTCACCCTGGGCGAAGTTGACGAGGTGGCTGGCGTTGTAGATCAGGGCATAGCCGAGCGCCGCCAGCGAGTACATGGCGCCCACCGTCAGGCCGGAGATCAGGAACTGCAGCAGATCGCTCGCCATGTCGGCTCTGCACCCTCAACTGGATCACTTGGCCAGTGTGAAGCGGCCGCCGCGCACCTCGAGCATTCGTAGGGAGTCGAGGCGCAGCCCGTTGTGGTCGGCGGGCGTGATGTTGTAGACGCCCAGCAGGCCGACGTAGCCGGTGGTGGCCTCGATCGCGTCGCGGACCTTCGCCTTGTCGATGCTGCCGGCGCGCTTGATCGCGTCGACTGCCATGCTGAACGCGTCTGCGGCGGGACCGCCGAACGGCATCGCGGGCGCGTTGTACGCATCGCGGTACACGCGGTGATACTCGAGGGCCGGCTTCTTCTGCGCATCGTTGTCGGGCAGCGCATCGGGTACCACGAAGGCTTGCGCCGGAATGCGCACGCCCTCGGTCGCCGCGCCCCCCGCCTTGATGAACGCAGGGCTGAGAACGGCAGACGGCATGTAGACCGGCTGCGTCATGCTCAGCTGGGTGTAGTTCTTCATCGTCATCGCCCCGGCAGGGCCGGGGCCGCAGAAGAAGACCAGCGCCTGGACGTCCTTCTGGCCGCGAATCTTTGTGAGTTGCGGAACGACGTCGCTGTCCTTCGCTCCGAAAGTTTCGTCCCCCAGAACCTGCATGCCGAGGCTCTCCGCCACCGCCAGGATCTCCTTGCGACCGGACTGGCCGAAGCCGCTGTTCTCCGACAGCATCGCGATGCGCGTGAAGCCCCTGTCCTTCACGTCCTGCAGCATGCGCTGGGCCTGCAGACGGTCCGACGGCGACACCCTGAAGACCCACTTCCTCACAGGATCGACGAGTGCCTGCGCGGCACCGGTCGAGATGTACGGCACGCCCGCACGCTCGGCATGAGGCGCCATCGCCATGGCGGCCGGCGAGATCGTGCCGCCCAGCAGGACGTCGACCTTGTCCGACTCGATCAGTCTCTTGGTGAAGGTATTGGCATTGTTGGGGTCGGACTGATCGTCGTAGACGGTGAGATCGATCTTGCGCCCCAGCAGGCCGCCGCCTTCATTGACGCGGCGAACCAGCAGTTCGATCGTCTTGCGCTGCGGATCACCGACAAAGCCCGCAGGCCCGGTGGCGGACACGACCGCGCCCATGCGGATGGGCTCTCCCTGGGCGTGCGCCCACGCGGGCAAGGCCGCGCCTGCAATAAGCGACAGAGCCGCGGGAAGCGTGCGAATCAAACGTTGGAACATGCTGATGTCCTCCTATGCTGCGGCGCCTTGGACAGGGCACCAATACCGCGAACTGCGCCTCACCGCCGGCGTTGACCGCCTCGTAGAGTCCTTGCGGTGCCCCTTCACCGCAACGGGCTGCCTGATTGCGAGCTTTCTCGACCGGCATGAATCGCCGATAGCACCCGTTCGGCGCTGAATGGCATCGACGACATCCGGACGCCCAATGCATCGCACAGCGCATTCGCCACCGCCGCCGGAATACCGTGAGTCCCGCACATGCCGACGGCCTTCGCCCCAAACGGCCCGGATTCGCAAGGTTGCTCAAAAAGGAGAACCTCGATCTCTGGTAAATCGAGCGTCGATGGCAACTTGTATCGATTCAAGTTGCTGCCCTCGATAGCCCCGCTGACGCGATTGATGGAGATGTCCTCAAACAGTGTGTGGCCAAGGCCGTGAACGATCCCGCCCACCAACTGCCCTTCGACCGTGTTCGGGTTGATGGGCCGTCCGCAGTCATGGACAAATAGCAACCTGTCTATCTCGATCACTCCGGTTTCGGCGTCTACCTGCAGGTCGATGAAGACCGCGCTCGGAGCCGCCGGATTGAGTCTTGGAGTGAACGACGAAGGGATAGTGATCTGACGGCCACTACCGCCGGTGTGGTCCATGAGGATGGACGCCGCGAGTTCCTTGACGCTGAGCTTCCTCCTGCCGTCGCTCTTGGTCACAATTTCCGACTTCTCGATATCGAGGTCTTCTGGCGCGAAGCCGAGTTGTTTCGCGGCAATAGACAGGATCTCGTTCTTCAAATTGGCCCCTGCCCGCACGAAGAGATTCCCCATTCCGTACATGCCGGCGTTCGCACCCATTCCCACATCGTATCGGGCGCCTTTCGTGGCGGCATGTACAAAGCGAAAGTCCTCAGGCCGTAGACCGGATGTTTCCGCAGCAATCTGGACGCAACTCGTCAACAGATTCATTCCACCGTCCGGATGATTCAGCGTTACGGTGACGGAACCGTCCGGTTCGAGCGTCATGACGCAGTGCCTGTCCATGACCTCATTGGGTTGCGCGCCGCTCACGTCGTGAAAAGTGCTCATACCTATACCACGCCGCCTCGTACCGTTTGTCCTGTTGCGAGAGCGCTTCTCTTTCCATCCGAATCTTTCAGCACCTTGTTCGATGAGATCGAAATGCGTATCGGTTTCCATGGGGAAGAAAATTGCGCGCTCCCCCGCTCTCTTCACATTCTTCAATCTCAAGTCGAGCGGGTCCATCCCGAGCTTCTCCGCCGCCATGTCCATCAACTGATCGAGCAACACCAGCGCAGCTGGTCCGCCGTAACCACGGTGGCCGCTGGTCATGGGCGTATTGGAATAGACCGCCGTTAGCTTGCCGCGAAAGGCAGGTAAACGGTAGATGCTGCTGAAGATGCCGAAACAGACCGTAGCTGTCGCATTACTTCGGTTGAAGTAGGCACCGCTGTCCACCAACAACTCATGCTGGGCGGCAAGCAGCGTTCCATCTTTCGAGAAACCCAATTTTCCGCTGACGACATACGTTTCTCGAGAAGGCGTGATGGCAACCAATTCCTCCCGGGTAAATTCGACTCTGACCGGTTTTCTGGCACTCTTTGCCAGTGCAACGCACACGGGCACGATCGGCCAGTTGGCCTCTCCGTAGAACCCTCCGCCAAACTCGCAAACGATGTTGACTCTGGCTTCTGTGAGTCCGAACAGCTCCGCAACCGCCCGGCGGTAGGTCATTGGACGCTGCGTCGGGGTCCAGCAGGTCAAGTCTCCATTGCCGTCGAACGCGGCGGTGCACGTCAAAGGCTCCAGCGCCATGGGATGCTGCCGGGAAGTCTCGACGGAGAGTTCCACGACCACCTCAGCTTGGGCCAAGGTCGCATCGACATCGCCGCGATTTCCAGCGAAGCCGGCTGTCTGAGAAATGTTGTCGGGAACGCCGTCGTGAACAGCAGGCGCACCAGGCTTCATCGCGTCCGCCATCGATAGCACGGCCGGCAGTACCTCGTAGTCGACCTTGATCAGCGAAAGGGCCTTCAGCGCCGTTGCTTCGTCGACGGCAGCGACAGCAGCAACAATATCTCCAACGAAGCGAGCCTTTTCGCTGATGACATACATGTCCTCGATATCGAGCGAACCGTCATGGAGCGTCCATTTCTGGATGCTCGGGTTGATCAGCTGCTTCGGTATGTCGTCCCAGGAAATGACGGCAGCGACTCCCGGCAGCTGTTTCGCCAAGCTCTTGTCGATGCTTCGAATCCGAGCGTGTGGATGAGGGCTGGTCAGGTACTTCCCGACCAACGTGCCCGGCAGCGGCGCCAGATCGACCGAATATTTCGCTGCACCGGTTACTTTCTGGCGCGCCGAAATTGATGGATACCGCTTGCCGACGTATGACAGTTCTCTATTCATCTGGATCTCTGATTGCCATGGTCATCGGGAATCCGATCACTTAGGGGTTTCCGGGTGTACCGCTACGCGGCGCACTTACCTGTGCGGCATCGAGAACGGCATCGATAATTGCGGTATATCCGGTACAGCGACAGAGGTTGCCTCCCAAGGCTTCCTTCACTTCTTGCCTGGTTGGAAGCGGGTTTTCGTCGAGCAGGGCTTTACTCATCATGATCATGCCTGGGGTACAAAATCCACATTGGACGGCACCGCGATCGATAAAAGACTGCTGGATGGGATGCAGATGCTCGGCATCCCCCAGTCCTTCAATAGTGACCACATCCTTGTTTCGGACAGCCACGGCAAGGGTCGAACAGGCCAAGATCGGCTTTCCGTCCACCAAGACCGTGCACGAGCCGCATTCGCCGCACCTGCATGCTTCCTTGGTTCCCGTAAGGTGCAGCTTGTTGCGAAGCACATCGCCCAGCGTTGTGCTCGGCGAGTCGAGCAAAACCTGTGACCGTTCGCCGTTCACAACAAGAGTTATGCGCTCGCACTCGAGTTCTTTATCCACTTTCATTGCCTTCTTCCCGATCGGACAAATGCACTCTTCAACGCCCGAGCCACCAAGACGCGCGTCGTCTCTCGCCTGTACGCGTCCGTGGAGCGAAAATCCGTAATTGGCGACGTGTGCTCCGCGGCGGCAGCAGCGACAACAGCTATCAAGGGCTCATCCCACTCCTGACCTGTCAATCGGTCCTCCGCGGCGTATGCCCGACAAGCCGTCGGGCCGACTGCCCCAAGCGCAATCCGCGCACCGGCGCAGACATCATCCCGTATGACCACCGCCACTGCTACTACGACTTTGGCGATGTCCGCGTGCGTCCTGACGAGGTTCATGAACGCGGTTCCTTGACCAGGCTCTGCCTTGGGCACCGAGACTCCGATGACGAGTTCGCCGCGGCTCAGCGTGGTCCGCCGATACCCGGTGTAGAAGTTCGCAATGCTCTCTCGCCTGGATCCGTTGACGCCGAGGATGATCAACTCGGCGTCCAACGCCATCAATGCGGTCACCACATCGGATGCCGGCGTTGCCACACAGATGTTCCCCACGGCGGTACCCATGCACTTGCTTTGTACCGAGGTGATTTGGTGAATCGCTTCATGCAGGATCGGGAAGTTCCGGCTTAACTCCGATGATCGCTCCAGCGAATGCAGGGTCGCCATGGCCCCGAATTCCAGACCAGCTTCCATGTCGGTCCTGATGTAGTCGAGCTGGGGAATGTTCTGAATACTGATGACATGGTCGGCCTTGGTTGATCCAACACGCATACGCGGCAAGAGGTCGATGCCTCCAGCCAAGATTTGCGCGCCCGCACCGTGCTGATGCAACAGAGCCGCCGCCTCCGCGACGGTGACTGGTTCGTAATACCTGAATGGCGCCAATTGCAATGAACTCATGAGAATCCGCTCTACGTTGACCAGGAAAGCCGTTCTTCGGAACTACAAGTCGCGACGAAATCGGCGTCATCCTGGCGATGCCCCCCGGGAGCCGCCCACTTACGCTCCGAACTTCTTCAACTGTTCCAACACGGCAGCCGTATCGGTAACTTGGTTGATAGTCGGCGCCATCACTCGAACGACTGCCTCGGCAACGACTTCCTCAATGCCTTCGTAATAGCCTGGTGTCGAAGGTGGGACACAAACATAAGATGCATCGACTGGGATGATGCCGTTGTACCAAAGGTCGCCAGCTACGAGGGAACTGGTGTAAACAACCGATTGGAGGGCGAATCCACCCCAGACAATGGTTTCACATTCATGCTTCTTGAGTACGGGCTCGAGGCCAGAGTTGGTGAAGGCGTGAAGCAGCCAGTTGTAGAGGACGTAGTCTTTTCCTTCGATGTAGCCCATCTCCGGCATCACCTCCAATCCCCTGCGAATGCGCTCATCGGTGAAGAAGGGGCGGGCCACGTTGCCTGCTTCGATTTCTCGATATAGATCCCCGTATGCCGGTACCTGTCCAATCGGATTTGGAATCGCGTTGACGAAGATCACCGGAAGATCATGTGCGCGAAAGGCATCGGCCAAGATCCTGCACTTCTCCACCATCCCGGACTCGGCAATGCCTTTCCTGGCGGAGGTGCTCCAGTTGGGAATGAACGTACCTTCACCTGCGAGACCTACCTGCAGATGGTTGAGCACGAGAGCCGGCTTCCCGACGATCTCGAAGTCCATGTGGTTGGGTCTGAGGTACTTGGTTGCACGGGTTTTCTCGGATTGAAGCATCGTCATCTTCCTAGTTGAACTTGTCGGTTATTGCGAACGCAGGATGAATGGGTACGTCGCGCAACGTCTTGATTCGTTCGGATCGCCCGCAGGCCGGTCCGTCGTCCCCTTTGGGATAGTTGTTCGAGGTCAAAGCGGTTGGCTGCGGCCAAGTTACGCTGCGATCTGTCGTCGAGAACCTCGCGCTCACGCGAGCACATGCTCGACAGATTCGCGCCGCGATCGGTTTGCCTCATCGTTCATAGCGCTCAAGATCAGTCTTGCTACTCTCTCTCTGCGAGATCGACCAGCGCCAAGAGGAAGGCTAGAAGATGCGTATAGGCTATCGAGCCCGAGGGTGCGGAAGTATCGATCAGATGCGGGATGCAATTGTTGCGGTGCAACGTCGCACCCCGGGAGGAGCGGTAGGATGACTTCGTGTGCTGTACTGAGCGGCTTGCTGCTCGACTTGAGTCGGTCGTCGAGAGAGTTGGCGATGCGGCAGTTTCAGACCCATGCGATGGAGTGTCTCCGAACGCAGTTTGCATTCGATGCAGTGATATGGGCAATGGAGACCCAGATGGAGAGCGGTCGCTCCGTCATCCATGACGTTTACTCCGAGGGCATGCCGGACGGCTGCGGTGATCTGTTGAACATGTGCGAGGGGAAGCACATAGTTGCGAGGACATGCCAGAGTTCACCGGGGATCTGCTTCAATTTTGGTCCGGAGGAAATGAACGCCGGCATACGTGAAGTAGTCGTGAACCAAAGCTTCCGAGTCATGCACGCGCTTTGCACCGTATCGAGAAGCAGCATTCCACAGCTCCTCTCTTTCATTGCGCTGCTTCGGCGTGACGCGGCATGCGCTTTTACTGAGGATGATCGCCAGCTCATGCAGTGCCTGACGCCCCACCTGTCTGATATGTTGCAAATCAACCGTGTCATGCAGATTGCCTCGCTTCGGGCAAACGCCCCCAGCGTGCGAACGGCCATGGCCACGGCAGACGAAGTTGGAATGTTGCACGCGGCTGAACCCGGATTCGGCTCGCTTCTGCGAATCGAATGGCCGGACTGGGACGGGCCGTTCCTGCCCAAGTCCGTGCTGGCGGCATTGTCTGGAGGCCGGGAGCGCTATCTCGGAACGTCCTTAGCGATCACGTTCCAGCGAGTCGCTGATGTCATGCTCATAAGCGTGACGCAGAGAGCGCCTGCGGACAGGCTTTCGCCGCGCGAGCGTGCTGTCGCCAGCGAGTTTTCCAACGGCAAGTCGTACAAAGAGGTGGCGCGCAGCTTGGATATATCGCCTGCGACAGTGCGACATCACCTTCGAGTCATATACGAGAAACTCGGAGTATCCGACAAGGGCGAACTATCCAGACTACTTAGCAGTGGTTGATGGCGCAACGGCAGTGACCTGCTGCCCGCCAGCCGTACCAGCCTAAAGGAAGTGAAGTCCGCTCATCA
>CAYJLV010000011.1:0-99440 GCA_964371405.1 uncultured Burkholderiaceae bacterium | reverse complement strand
AGTTGGTTAGAATACCGGCCTGTCACGCCGGGGGTCGCGGGTTCGAGCCCCGTCCGCTCCGCCAAGTACTGCAAGCAGCCACCTTCGGGTGGCTGCTTCGCTTGGTCAGTCGATATTGATCACGCGCATGCCCAGGCGTGCGCCGCCCGGGCGGTCGAGCACCTGGATCGTCGTCTGCTTCGGCTTGAAGCCGTCGGGCAACTCGACGTTGCCGCGCAGGACCTCGTAGGTGCCCAGCGACACCGGCACCGGTTTGGACGTGACGTTGGCGTCGCCGCGCACCGATGCGCCCGCGACGACGAACTGCAGCACGCCGGCCAGCGGCTTGGCCCCGGCGCGCGGCCGCGACAGCGTCACGTCGTAGGTGAGGGCATCGCCCCTGGCGACGAAGCGCGCAGCACGGATCTCGACGGCGCCGCCCCGCGGATCCGGCGGCAGCGCGGCGACGACGGCCGCGAGATCACCGCGCAGGTCGGCGGCGAGCCGGCGCGTCTCACCCAACTCGTCGGCGAGCGCCTTCCGCTCGGCCGCGGCGGCGTCGAGCTTCTGCGTCGCCGCGCCCAACTCGCCGGCGAGGCGTTGCCTCTCGGCGTCGGCCTGCGCATGCGATGCCTGCAGCTGCGCCGAAGCGTCGGCTGACAACCGCGGGGGCAGGTAGCGTTCCTGCACGACGAGCACGCCGCCCGCGCCGACGGCGACGCCGGCGAGCAGCAGCACCAGCCAACGCGGCATCAGCCCGCGCTTGCGCGAGCGTCGATAAGGGTCGTAGGCAACCGGCTTGAAGTTCCCGAGCATGGCAAGACGAGTTTCGATCCAGCCCCGAGGTTACAACGCGCGCGGGGGCGACGCCTTGCGCCGGCTGCGGTCTTGCCGATCGCGCGCACTGCAGTGGTAACGACTCGTTATCGGAGGGCGCCGATGTCCGCAGGGTGCATCGCCGTTGTCGACGTCGTCACGCACGGCTCGAACATCGCGGCTCTGCTCGGCATGCACCCGGGCAACCAGGATGTTGCGTCAGCCCGCGAGCACCGCGGATGCGGGCGGCCCGGGTATCGGTTTCAGCCGCAGCTGCCGAGCGTGACGCCGACATCCTTGCTTGCGTAGAGCACGCGGCCGTCGGCGTACAACGCGATCGCCCACACCTTCGAGCTCTGCGCCATCTTGATGCGCGTCGCGATCTTCGGCTCAACTCCGTCGCCCGGCTCGAAGATCGCAGCGAGCAGATTCGGATTCCTCTCGACGAGCAGCAGCAGCCGCCGCACGCCCGGCGGTCGCGCGCCGAGCGCGACGGATACGAGCGCGCCGTTCTCGGACAAGTCGGGCGCGTCGAGCGTCACGTCGGCGCTGGGCTGCGGCTTGGCGCCGCCCAGCACCCTCATCAGCGCGTCGATCGACTTCGCGTCGAATGCCGCCGGGTTCCAGCCCGCCTGCGCGAGCAGGGCGCGCGGCCAGAAGCCGAGCGTTGCCAGCAGCGCGGCGACGCGCGCGCTGCGCGAGATTGCGGTGCGGCGGTTCGGCATCACGGTATTCTCGGCCGCGCGGCCGTCGCCGTCACGCGGCGGGGCGGGGCGTGCGGGCGCGCGCCCCTACGAAGCCGGTCGCGAGCGCGGTGCCGGCGAGGATCACGGCGCCGCCGGCGAGCATCGCGCCGCTGACGGCCTCGCCGAGGAACAGCCCGCCCCACAGCATCGCGAACACGGGGATCAGGTAGGTGACGGCGATCGCGTTCGCCGGTCCGACGCGAGCGATGAGCTGGAAGTAGAGGAAGTACGCCAGTCCGGTACTCAGCACGCCGAGGCCGATCGCGGCCCACCATGCCGTTGCGGGCGGCTGCGTCGCCGGCCACATCAGCACCGCCGGCACGACGAGCACCGCCGCCGCGCCGAGCTGGCTGCCTGCCGCCAGCGCGATCGGCGGCACACCCGTCAGGTGGCGTTTCGTTGCGCAGGCGGCGATGCCGTAGCACAGCGTGGCGCCCAGCGCCGCTGCGATCGGCCAGCCGCCCGCGCCTCCGCCCGATGCCGGGTCGCCCTGGCTCCACGTCAGGCCGACGACGCCGGCGAAGCCGACCGCCAGCCCCAGCACGCGCAGCGGCACCAGCGTGTCGCGCAGCCAGAGCCAGGCGACGAGTGCGCCCCACAGCGGCGCCGTCGCGTTGAAGATCGACAGCAGGCCGGCCGACAGCGACAGCGCGGCGCCACCGAACAGCACGAACGGCAGCGCCGAGCTGAGCACGCCGACGACGAACACGGCGCGCCAGTGCGCGCGCAGCACCCGCGCGTGGCCGCGCGCGAGCAGCAGCGGCAGCAGCACGGCGCTCGCGATGCCGACGCGAACCGCTGCCAGCGCGACCGGCCCGAAGTCGCGCGCGTCCAGCCGCATGAACAGGAACGACGCGCCCCACAGCGCGGCGAGCACGACGAGCGTGAGCGCGTCGCGCGCCTTCACGCGGCGGCGCGCAAGGGCAGCTGGCCGCTTTCGAGCTGCAGCAGCGCCGCCTTGCGGTCCAGCCCGCCGGCATAGCCCGTCATCGAGCCGTCGCTGCCGAGCACGCGGTGGCAGGGCACGACGATGCCGATCGGGTTGCGCCCCACCGCCGCGCCGACGGCGCGCACCGCCGCGGCGGCGCCGATGCTGCGCGCCACGGCGCCGTAGCTCGTCGTGCGGCCGCAGGGGATGGCTCGCAGCGCGTCCCACACGCTGCGCTGGAACGGCGTGCCCTGCGCGTCGAGCGGCAGCTCGAACACGGTGCGCCGGCCGCCCCAGAACTCGGCGAGCTGGCGCGCTGCGTCGGCGAGCAGGGCGTCGTCGTCGCGGCGCGGCGCGTCGATCCACGGCGGCGCGTGCTTCTGGCCGTCGAACCACAGGCCGGCCAGGCCCGCCGCGGTGCGGGCGAGCGTGATGCGGCCGAGCGGCGAGTCGAACGCCGCCTGCGCGGTATAGGGAGAGCGGGGAGTCTTCATCGTTGCTCCAGGGTTTGCCACAGGCGCAGCACTGCGTAGGCGCGCCACGGCCGCCAAGCCTGCGACATGGTTTCGGCGGTGCGCAGCGCGGCGCCATTGCGCGCCAGGCCGAGCGCGTTGAGCACGGCCACGTCGCCGGGCGGGAAGGCGTCGGACCAGCCGAGCCAGCGCATCGCGATGTAGTGCGCCGTCCACGCGCCGATGCCGGGCAGCGCATCGAGGCGCTCGACGAGCGCCTGCGCCCGCGCGGCCAGCGGCAGCGGCGCGGCGGCGATCTGCAGCAGCTCGGGCCAAGCCGCCGCCACGGCCTGGATCGCCGCGACCTGCTGGCGCATCACGCCGAGTTCGCCGATCGCATCGGGCGCTGCAGCGGTGATGGCCTCCGGCGTCGGGAAGGCGAGATCGATCCCCGGCCACGGCGTCGCGACGGGCGTGCCCAAGCGCAGCGCGATGCGTCGCGCCAGCGTGCGCGCCGCCGCCACCGTGACGCGCTGGCCGAGCACGGCGCGCACGGCGAGTTCGAAGCCGTCCAACGCGCCGGGCAGGCGCGTTCCCGAACCCTCGCCTGAAAGCCGCATTCCGGCCCCCTCGCCGGGCAGGTGCGCGCCAGCGGCCCCGCAGGGCAGCCCGCGCAGCGCGCCTTCGATCACGTCGGGCGAGGCGTCGAGATCGAACCAGCGCCGCACCGCGCGCGCCGCGCGCGCGCTGGCGCCGGCGAGCGCCGGCGCGAGGCCGACACGCAACTGGGCACGCTCGGGAATGAAGCGCACCTCGATCCAGCCCGGCGCCGCGCACAACGCGCCGGCCGGCACTGATCGGCGCAGCGTCAGCGCGTCGAGATCGACGGACTCAATACCCTCAAGTGCGCGCTGCGCGAAGAAGCGCAGCAGCGCGGTCGCGTCGAGCGGCGGGCGCCAGCCCAGCGTCATTTCGACGCGCGCATCGCCGTCGCCGCCGAACGCTGCGGCCGCGCCGGCGCGGCGCAGGCGACCCGGGCTCAGCCGATAGCGCTCGGCAAATGCCGCGTTGAAGCGCCGCACGCTGCGAAACCCGCTCGCCAGCGCGACCTGCGTCACCGGCAGGCGGCTGTCGGTCAGCAACTGCTTGGCCAGCAGCAGGCGCCGCGTCTGCAGGTACTGCAGCGGCGTCACGCCGTGCTCGGCGACGAAGATGCGGCGCAGGTGGCGGTCCGTCACGCCCAGGCGCGCCGCCAGTGCCGCGATCACCGGAGCGGTGTCGTCGCCGGCCTCGCCGGCCAGGGCGTCGAGCCGCTCGGCGGCCTGGCGCGCCAGCGTGCCCGAGGCGTCCATCACCGACCACGCCGTGCCGGGTCCCGGCGCGACCTCGGGCCGGCACTTCAGGCAGGGCCGGAAGGCCTGCGCCTCGGCCTGCGCCGCCGTCTCGAACCAGCGGCAGTTCTCGCGTCGCGGCGTGCGTACACGGCAGATCGGCCGGCAGTAGACGCCGGTCGAGGTGACGCCGACGAACAGCCGTCCGTCGAAGCGTGCGTCGCGCGCCTGCACGGCCTGGTAGGCGACGTCGGGGTCGAAGGGCATGCGGCCATGATAGGCGCGGGCGCAGCGGCGACTGGCCGTTTCCGGACCTGTCCCTGCGTCGGGGCCGGGTGCGTCAGGGCGGCGTCAAGGTCGGCTGCCTACAATCGGCCGCAACGCCATCCCGGGAATGCCACCTCATGCGAGTCGACGCATCCATCTTCAAGGCCTACGACGTGCGCGGCATCGTCGCCAGCACGATCGACGAAACGGTTGCCGAACACCTCGGCCGCGCCTTCGGCAGCGAGGCGCGCAAGGCGGGCGAGCAGGCCGTCGTCGTCGGCCGCGACGGCCGGCTCTCGGGGCCGGGCCTCGTCGCGGCGCTGGCGCGCGGCATCCGCTCCACCGGGCTCGACGTCGTCGACCTCGGCATGGTGACGACGCCGATGCTCTACTACGCCGCCGCGACGCGCGCCGAGCATGGCTGCTCGAGCGGCATCCAGGTCACGGGCAGCCACAACCCGAAGGACTACAACGGCTTCAAGATGGTGCTCGCCGGCCGCGCGATCTACGGCGACGAGATCCAGGGCCTGCGCCGCCGCATCGAGGCCGAGGACTACGCGCAGGGCGCGGGCCGCCTCGGCCGCATGGATATCCTCGCCGAGTATTCGCACCGCATCGTGAGCGACTGCCGGCTCGCGCGGCCGATGAAGATCGTCGTCGACTCGGGCAACGGCATCTGCGGCGCGTCGGCGCCGGGCATCCTGCGCGCGCTCGGCTGCGACGTGACCGAGCTCTACTCCGAGGTCGACGGCGACTTTCCGAACCACCACCCGGACCCGAGCAAGCCCGAGAACCTGGCCGACCTGATCCGCACGGTGCAGACGACCGACGCCGAGATCGGCCTGGCCTTCGACGGCGACGGCGACCGCCTCGGCGTCGTCACCCGGGACGGCCAGATCATCTACCCCGACCGCCAGTTGATGCTGTTCGCGACCGACGTGCTCAAGCGCAACAAGGGCGCGCCGATCATCTTCGACGTGAAGTGCACGCAGCGCCTCGCACCGCTGATCCGCGCCGCCGGCGGCCGGCCGCTGATGTGGAAGACGGGGCACTCGCTGATCAAGGCCAAGCTCAAGGAAACGGGCTCGCCGCTGGCCGGCGAGATGAGCGGCCACATTTTCTTCAAGGAGCGCTGGTACGGCTTCGACGACGCGACCTACACCGCGGCGCGGCTGCTCGAGATTCTGTCGCGCGTGAAGGATCCGAGCGCGGTGCTCAACAAGCTGCCGACCGCGTACAACACGCCGGAGCTCAACGTCGCCTGCGCCGAGGGCGAGCCGGCGCGCGTGATCGACACGCTGCGTGCGACGGCGACCTTCCCCGGCGCCGTCGAAGTGATCACGATCGACGGCCTGCGCGCCGAGTACGCCGACGGCTTCGGCCTGATCCGCGCGTCGAACACGACGCCGGTGCTGGTGCTGCGCTTCGAGGGCCACACGCCCGAGGCGCTGGAGCGCATCCGCGCCCAGTTCATGGGCGTGCTGAAGACCGTCAAGCCCGATGCGCACGTCGGCGCGGCGGCCCACTGACCTGCACAGCGCAGTCCCCCGGCCTTGCGCATCCTGATCGTCCAACCCTCGTCGCTCGGCGGCGTCGTGCATGCGATGCCGGCGGTGCAGGACATTGCCGCCGCGCACGCCGGCGCGCGCATCGAGTGGGTCGTCGAGCCGGCGTATGCGCCGCTGGTCAGGCGCGTCGACCACGTGGCGCAGGTGCACGCCGCGCCGCTGGCGCGCTGGCGCCAGGGCTGGTGGACGTCGCGCGTGCGCGGCGAGTACAAGGCGCTGCGCCAGTTGCTGCGGCGCGAGCCCTACGACGCCGTGATCGACCTGCACGGCCGCGCCGAGTCGGCCTTCATCGCGCGCGCGGCGCGCCTCGCTCCCGGCGGGCGGCGCTGCGGCATCGGCAACGCCACTGAAGGCGCGAGCTGGGAGCCGGCCGCGCGCTGGTTCGTCGAGCGGCCGATCCGCGTGCCGCCGCGCTGCCATGCGATCGACGTCGCGCGCGGCGTCGTGGCGCAGGCGCTCGGCCATGCCGTGCAGGGGCTGCCGCGCCACGGCCTGCGCGCGACGCCCGACGCCGCCTCGCGCGAGCGCTCGCCGACGGTGGCGCTGGTGCACGGTGCGTCAGACGAGCACAGGCTCTGGCCGCAGGCGCACTGGCTCACGCTGGCCAGGCGGCTGCTTGCCGACGGCTGGCGCATCGCGCTGCCGCAGGGCAACGAGGCCGAGCAGACACGTGCCGAGCTGATCGCGGCCGCGCTGCAGTTCGAGCGCGACCCGCAGGTCGAGGTGTGGCCGACGCTGCGCCTCGATGCGATTGCCGACCGCTTCGCGACGATGGTCGGCGTGATCGGCACCGACAGCGGGCTGAGCCGCCTGGCCGTCGCGCTCGACCTGCCGCACGTGCAGATCCACAACGCGCAGACGGCGTGGCGCAGCGGCCCGCAGGCGGCGCACGGCCACCGCCATCAGGTCGCCGTCCAGGCGAGCCCGCACCCGACGCCCGACGCCGTGTGGGCCGCGTGCCGCGAGGTGCTGGTGCCGCCGCGTGCGGCCGCGCGCTGATGCCGATGCAGCCCTGGCGCCGGGCGCTCGCGCGGCGCGCCTATGCAGCGCTGCTCGCGCTGGCGACGCCGGCCTACCTGGTGAAGCTGTGGCTGCGCGGGCGCGCCGAGCCGCTCTACCGCCACTCCATCGGCGAGCGGCTCGGCCGCTACGGCGCGGCGGCGGACGGTGCGATGGGTACCGGCTGGGTCTGGGTTCACGCCGTCTCGCTCGGCGAGACGCGCGCCGCCGCGGCACTGATCGCTGCGCTGCGCGAAACGCGGCCGGGGATGCGCCTGTTGCTGACCTGCGGCACGGCGACCGGTCGCGAGGCCGGCGCCGCGCTGCTGCGCGAAGGTGATCGCCAGGTCTGGATGCCTTACGACACGGCGGGCGCCGCGCGGCGCTTCATCGAGGCTTTCCGCCCGGCGGTCGGCGTGCTGATGGAAACGGAGATCTGGCCCGGCCTGCTGCACGCGGCGCGCACGCACGATGTGCCCGTCGTGCTGGCGAATGCGCGCCTGTCGCAGAAGAGCGCGCGCAAGGGCGAGCGGCTGCAGGTGCTGCTGCGGCCCGCCGTCGAGAGCCTTGCCCTTGTGCTGGCGCAGACCGAGGCCGACGCCGAGCGGCTGCGCGCCAGCGGCGCGCGCCGCGTTGAGGTCTGCGGCAACCTGAAATTCGACATGGCGCCCGACGCCGCGCAACTCGAGCGCGGTCGCGCCTGGCGTGCGGCGAGCGGCACGCGGCCGATCGTGCTGGCCGCCAGCACGCGCGAAGGCGAGGAGGGGCCGCTGCTCGCCGCGTGGCGCGCGCTGGCGGGCATCGGCGACGCGCAGCCGAGGTTGCTCGTCGTGCCGCGCCATCCGCAGCGCTTCGACGAGGTGGCGGCGCTGGTCGCGCAGGCCGGCTGCTCGATCGCGCGGCGCAGCCATTGGGGCGCCGACGCTCCCGACGCCGCTGCACTCGAAGCCGACATCTGGCTCGGCGACTCGATGGGCGAGATGGCGGCCTACTACGCGGCGGCCGAGGTCGCGCTGCTTGGCGGCAGCTACGCGCCGCTGGGCGGGCAGAACCTGATCGAGGCCGCCGCCTGCGGCACGCCCGTCGTGATGGGGCCGCACACCTACAACTTCGCCGAGGCGGCGGAGCTGTCGATCGCCGCCGGCTCGGCACTGCGCGTCGCTGACATCGGCGAAGGCGTGCGCGAGGCGGCCGCGCTGACGCGGCCGGGCGCCAATGCCGCGATGGCGCGCCACGCGCTCGCCTTCGCGGCGCAGCACCGCGGCGCGGCGCGACGCATGGCACGGCGCATCGCCGACGTGGCGGCGACCACGCCAAGCAGCTCGACGATGACACGATGACGACGACGCGGTACGACGACGAAGCGAGCGACGCGGCGCGTCGCGCGCACGAGGCCTATCTGCGCGAGCACATCCCGCTGGCCGCCTTCATGCAGGTGAGCGTGCTCGAAGTCGGCGCCGATGCCGTCGCCGTGAGCGCGCCGCTCGAGCCCAACATCAACGTGCACGGCACGCTGTTCGGCGGCAGCGGCGCCGCGCTCGCGCTGATCGCCGCCTGGTCGCTGCTGCACACGCGCATGCAGGCCGAGCGCGTCGCCGGCAGCCTCGTCGTGCACCGCCACCGGATGACCTACCTGCGCCCGATCGCGGGCCGCGTCACGGCGCGCGCCGGCTTCGCGGCGGGCGCCGGTGCGTGGCAGGAGTTCGCCGAGGCGCTGGACCGCAAGGGCAGGGCGCGAATCGTCGTCGATGCGACGCTGCTCGACGATGCCGGGCAGGCCGGGGCGCAGCTCAGCGGGGAGTTCGTCGCGGTGCGGCGGTGAGGGCGTGAGCGAGCGACAATAGCCGCCAGACACAAGTGGAGGAAGCCGTTCCCGCCCTTGCCTGAACTTCCGCGAGTCTCCGGCGCCGAGGCGCTGAAGGCAGCGTGCAAGCTTGGGTTCGAGAAGGTGATCGGCCCGCTCGCCGGCTGCCTGCGGCAAGCAATTCACCGAGATGCCTCGGACACGCAAGGACCAGCAGTGGTGCTTCGACATGATGATCCGCATCGGCGCGAGATGGTCTTCTCGAACAGTCGCGCTGAGTACGAGATTCGGATGCACAAGGTGGTCGAGCACATCGACAAGCATCTTGATCAAACTCTGAATCTGGAAGTGATTGCCGCCGTAGCTCACTTCTCTCCATTCCACTTCCATCGGATCTTCTCGGCATGGATGGGTGAGACGGTGGGCGACTACTTGCATCGCAGACGGGTTGAGGTTGCAGCGATGCGCTTGATTTCGCAGCCTCGAGTGGCAGTGCTTCAGATTGCCCTTTCCGTCGGTTTTGGTTCCGGAGAAGCATTCGCGCGGGCATTCAGAGGCAGATTTGGTTGCCCCCCAACCTCATGGCGAAAGCAGGAGTCCGAGCGGCGCACCAGAGAAAGCAAGCAGGGTCAGGCGGATGGCAAGTTCGATCAGGAATCCTCGGTCATTTCGTCGAAACATGAGGCCTCTCCCAAACCACTATCGAAGGCGATCATGAACGTGAAACTCGTTGACCGGCAGCCGGCAACCGTCGCTTATCTCCGGCACCTCGGGTCCTATGGCGAGCCTGTCTCCCAGTTCTGGCAAGAGACCTACTATCCGTGGGCAGCGGTCAACAACCTGCTCGAGCAACCGCGCTATGGCATCAGTCATGATGACCCAAGCATTACGATGCCAGCGCAATGTCGATACGATGCCTGCGCCGAAGTTCCAGCCGACTTCGTCGTGTCCGGCAACGCGCTGAAGACGACGATCGCCGGCGCCAAGTACGCAGTGCTGCGCTTCAAGGGCTCGGTTGCGGAGGTCGGCGAAGCTTGGTCCGCATTGCTGCGGGATTGGCTGCCTTCAAGCGGCCTTCAGCTCGATGCGCGCCCGTGTTTCGAGTACTACCCCATAGATGCGAGGTGCGATCCGCAGACGGGGTTGCTCGAGTACGATATTTGCGTTCCCGTGGCCCCGCTCTGAGTTCGATGGTCGGCGGTGGCGGTTGATCGTCAATGGAGCAACCCACCGTGACCACTGGCACCGTCCGCCTGCACCGCGTCCTGCGCGCGCCGCCCGAGCGTCTACGAGGCCTTCATCGACCCGGCCGCTCTGTGCAAGTGGCTGCCGCCGCACGGCTTCACCGGCCACGTGCATGAGAGAGCCGGCTCCGCTTGCTTGAACACGCAGCGGCCTGAGATAAGTGGATTGGCTGCGGTTTGAACTTCTCTCAGGACTTCAGGAGAGGTGGCCGCATCCGTCTGAGCACGAATCGGGCGACGATGAGTGGAACTCTGCCGGGTTGATCGCAGTGCGGAGTTGTCCACGGCGGCTGGCGGCCGAGGGGCGGACCTTTCGCTCACCGCAGGTTCAGCGAGTAAACGCTGGGCTTGCTCGTGAGAAACACATAGTCGGCGCTGTAGGGAACCCGCGCGCGCTGGCCCAGTGATTGCTCCGTGCAGTCGCCGGCAGGCGGTGCAACGCCGCCCGTCGTGCTGATTCGCTGCACGCCGGTCACGCCCGCCAATGCGCCTGCCGGCCCGACAGACTTCGCGGACATCAGAAGCCACTGGATCGCGCCGGGCCGAGGCGACTCGGCGCGCGCCTTCACCTCGCCCACGATCTTGCTGCCGTCGAGCCCCTCCCAATGCGGGCCCGTGTAGTGCTTGCCGGCAGCAACGCCGCGCGAGTCGAACAGATCAGCCTCGGGCGCGACGAAGACCCACTCCGTCGCCCGCGGGTTGTCAGTCGTGGCGCGGCAGTCGTAGAGCTGCGCGCCGCGCGCGGCCCAGGTGGTCAGCATCACCAGACCGGCGTCGGGCTTCAGGTTGTCCGGCACCGTTGCCGAGGGCGGCAGGCTGTTGCAGCCCGCGACGATCAGTGGAAGGAGAACGGTTGCGATCAGTTGTTGCATGGGAATCTCCGGGTTGAATGGCGCTGCGCGTCGAGCCAGTCGAGCGCTGACGCCCACAGCCGCTCGGCGCCTGGCCTGAAATAGCCCAAGTGGCCGATCGCACGCAGTCCGATGCGCGCGGGATCGATGTCGAGCGTTGCTCGTGCCGCGTTGCGGTAACTGACGATGAAGGCATCGCGCGACCTGGGCGGCGACCATCGATCGTCGATCGAGTTGGCCGCCATCAGGGGCGCACGCACCTGGTCGAAGCCGCGCACCAGGTGCTGCATGGCCGCGTCGCCGAAGAAATAGTTCGGGTAGCGGCAGCTGCGCTTCCATTGGCGGTAGAAGTCCAACGGCAAGTCTTCGCCCATGCCCAGCAAACTCCAGGCCAGGTAGCCCTTCCAGCACGTCAGCAACGGACCGAGCACATGCCACATCGCCAGGACCTTGATACGCTCGAGCGGCGGCATCCAGCCGTGCCAGCCGGCACCGGTGCCGAAGGTATAGAACCCGGCCACTTGCTCGAGATTGGGCAACATGCCGAAAGCGTGACCGCCATAGGAGTGGCCGACGATGAACAAGGGCAGCGTGCGGCTGCTCATGGCATCGACGGCCGCGGCCAGGTCGAGCCGGCCCCAGTCGAGGAAGTCCATCCTGAAGCCGCGCAGATCGCTGGGAGCCGACGACCCGATGCCTCGGTAGTCGAGCGTCATGGTCGAGTAGCCGGCCGCCGCCGCAAACTCGGCGAAACGGCGGTAGAAGTGCTGCGGCACGCCGGTGGCGCCAGCGAGCACCAGATGCGCACGCGTCGGCCCCGGCGTGGCATGAAGCATGGCGGCGATGGGATAGCCATCGGCGGCCGTCAACGCGACGCGTTCGGCGAATCGGCCGGCGCTGCGTTCGGTGTGGTGTACCGGTTGCTGTCGCATGGTCAGCCTCCCGCGCCGATCGGGATCAGTTCGACGGACTCGGCCGCGTCGTCGACGAAGGGCAACCAGGCACTGAATCGCCGGCTCAATGCAGCTTCATCCTGCCCCGCGAAGCCGACTCGCAGGCGCGACGGCTCGACGACCGCGCTGAGGCCCCAGTCTTCCCTGAACACCGTCAGCCGCACCGGCCCGTCGAAGCGTGGTCCGTGATTCCCGAAGGGGCGACAGCCGTCGGCCCACCATTCGATCTCGAACGGCGCGTCTGGCACCAATGAGCCGCCGACGAGCGGCTCGTGGTTCACGCGCACCTCGGTGGCGGGGCCGCATAACGACGCCGGCTTTGGATCGACCCAGCGCAACGGGACGGTGTCGCCATCGAGGGCCGGCACGAGCAGCGCGTTGAGGATGAAGCGCGATGGCTCGAATGCCGGCGCGGCAGCAGTGACCGTCGGCGCTGGACTCGGGCGCGCGCTTGCGCTCAGCAGGCCGCCTGCGCCCAGGATGGCAGCCAGCGCGATCGCGGCGACGAGGGCGCCGCCGCTGCCCGAGCCGATCGACCCGCGCGCGACACTGATCGCATCGCCGGCGAAGTCAGGCGCAAACGGCGCGGGACCGCGATCAGGGCCGTCGCGATCGGTCGGCTTCATCGATTCCTGCTTCCACATTTCAGTCATCCTTGTTCAGCGAGTGCCAGGGTTCACTCTATGCAGCCGGCGCTGCAGCACGACTTCATCGCGCGGCCCGTCCTGCTTCGTTTGTTTCAGGCGTGCGAGGGCAGCACGTCAGCGCGGATGGGGCCGGCCGTCCTTGTGCGTGAACGGCCAGACGCCGTCCAGCAGCGACGCCTGACGATCGTCGACCGGGTAGGTGCCCGAGTCCCCTGCGCTTCTGTCGCCGACCTCGAGAAACACGACGTCCTGTGCTGTCTCGTTGCTCAGGCAGTGGGCGTTGCCGGTGCCGGCTTCGAAGCCCGCACACATGCCCGGCCGGAGCAGCGTGCGCCCTGCATCGGTGTGCAGCGTCGGTTGCCCCTGCAGCACGTAGATGAACTCGTCCTCCATTGAATGGAATCCAGGCTCACGAAGTCACTCTACGCAGCGGGCGCTGTCGATGGATTTCGGCGCGCGGCTCTTCTTGTTTCGTTTGTTGCGCAGGCTCGTGCTGTGCGGCGGATCGAACCGAAATCGATCTATTCTTCGGCGTCGAACCAGTTCGGATCGTCCATGAACCCCAAGGCCACCCTCCTGATCGTCGATGACGAGCCGGATGTGCGCGAGGTGCTCGAGGAATACTTCGTGGCGCATGGCTACACCGCATTCGGTGCCGAGAGCGCCGACGCGGCGCGCGCAGTGGCGGCCAAACATGCGATCGACCTCGCCCTGGTGGACATCCACATGCCCGGCGAGGACGGTCTGGGCCTGACGCGGCACCTGCGCGAGCGCTACGCCAAGATCGCGATCGTCATGCTCACTTCAGCGGCCACGGTGGTGGACCGCATCGTCGGTCTTGAGATGGGTGCTGACGACTACGTGCCCAAGCCGTTCGATCCGCGCGAACTGCTGGCCCGCGTCAAGAGCGTGCTGCGACGCACATCGGGGTCGCAGAGCGCCGATATCGGTGACGAACGGGTGCGCATCGGGCGCTGCGTGCTCGACCTCGCGGCGCGCCGGCTCACCGACGAACAAGGCGCCGAGGTGGCGATGTCGCCGCTCGAGTTCGACCTGCTGAAGGCGCTGGCGCAACATCCCAACCGGCCGCTGTCGCGTGAGAGCATTCTCAACTCGAGCCGGCAGCGCGACTGGGATCCGTTCGACCGCAGCGTCGATCTGCGCATCATGCGGCTGCGCCGCAAGGTCGAGCCCGATCCGGAACATCCGCAGTTCATCCGAACGCTGCGCAACGCGGGCTATGTCTTCGTGCCCGACGGGCAGTGAACGCGGCATGAGGCGCAGGTTCTGGCTGACTGTGACGCTGGCGCTGTCGTTGGCGCTGGGGGCGTGCACGCGCGAGCCCGAGCCCACGCTGCGCATCGGCACCAACGTCTGGATCGGCAGCGAGCCGCTGTACCTGGCGCGCGAGCTCGGTCACCTCGACCCCAAGGCGGTTCAGCTCGTCGAGTACCCCTCGGCGAGCGAAGTGCTGCGCGCGTTTCGCAACCAGTCCATCGACGGCATGGTGATCAGCCTGGACGAGCTGTTCGGGCTCGCGGTGGACGGCCTGCAGCCGAAAGTGATCCTGGTGGTCGATGTGTCCAATGGCGCCGACGTGGTGGTGGGCCGCCCCGGCATGCGCAGCCTGCAGGATCTGAGGGGCAAGCGCGTCGCGGTGGAGAGCGGCGCCCTCGGCGCGTTCGTGTTGAGCCGCGCGCTGGCCCTCAACGGGATGCAGACTGGCGATGTCAACGTGGTGCACCTGGAGTCGAACGAGCACCCAAACGCCTTCGAGAATGGGCAGGTCGATGGTGCTGTGACCTTCGATCCCTATCGCAGCCTGTTGCTGCGCGCCGGCGCGCAGACGCTGTTCGACAGCACGCGCATTCCCGGCGAGATCGTCGATCTGGTCGCCGTGCGCGCGATCGTGCTCGAGCGGCAGCCCAAGGCGGTGCAGGCGCTGCTGGCCGGCTGGTTCCAGGCCATCGGCTACCTGGAGAGCGAACCACAGGATGCGGCGCGGCGCATGGGTGTTCGCCAGCAGACGAGCGGAGAGCAGTTCCAGTCCGCACTCGAGGGCCTGCACATCCCGTCGCGCGCAGAAAACCTGACGATGATCGGCGGCGAGAATCCGGCGCTCGTGACCAGCGGACGCCGCCTGATGCGCCTGATGCGGGAGGCGAAGTTGCTGCGCGCCGAGTTCGACATCGAAGACGTGCTCGCGCCCTCCCCGCTGGCGAGCCTGCCACCGTGATGCTGCATGTACCGGCGACGCTCAAGGTCACGGTGCCGCTCATCCTGCTGGGCTTTGCCGCGGCACTGAGCACGGTCAACCTCGTCTATCACGTGCCGCGGGCCGAACAGGCCGCCGAGGAAGACAGCCGCAAGCGGGTGGCGCAGGAAATGTCGCGCCTTCAAAGCACCCTGGAGTACCTGCTGCTCAAGGGTGACCTGGCAGTCGCACAGCATGAGGTCTCGGTGCTGGCGCACAGCCACGACATCATCGTCGCCGCCCTGGCGGATGACAACGGACAGCTGATCGCGGCCACGCGCCGCGCCTGGCTCGGGCAGCCGGCGGCCGGCGTGCTGCCGCAGTTCGACGCCGCGCACGCACGCGCCGCGATCAGCGAGCGCCGCGCGCTCGTGGCCGTTGCGGCGAAGGACGAGGCGCTGGTGGGCTATGCCGGCATCCTGATGGGCCGTGAGGCCGAGCAGCTGCGGCCCTCGCGCAGCGGCAGCCTGTTCCTGGCCTACGACCTCAAGCGCGCGAAGGCCGAAGCGCGCGCCCAGGTGGTTCGACAGTCCCTCTACTGGGCCGGGTGGGTGACGGCGCTGGCCCTGGCCCTTTGGTTGGTGCTTCATTTCCTGCTGACGCGTCGCACGGCGCGGCTGGTGCAAGCGGCGGAGCATTTCGCTGCCGGCAATCTGGCGGCGCGCAGCGGCCTGCGCGGCAGCGATGAACTCGGCCGGCTCGGCCGCGCCTTCGATTCGATGGCGCTTGCCATCGCCACCGACGCTGCCGCGCGCCGACGCGCCGACGAGGCCCTGCGCGCATCGCAGGCGAGCTACCGCGAGATCTTCGACGCCGCCCAGGACGCGATCCTCGTGCACGACGTCCAGACCGGCGCCATCCTGGATGCGAATCCAAGAGCCAGCGCCAATCTCGGCTACACGCGCGAGGAGTTTCTGCGGCTCGACATCGGCGAGCTCGGTAGCGGCGAGCCCCCCTTCACCCGGCAAAGCGCGATGGCGATGATCACACGGGCCGCGGCGGGGGAGTCGCTGCATGTCGAGTGGCATGCCCGGAGGAAGGACGGCAGTCTGTGCTGGCACGAGGTTTCCGCCACGCGCGTGACCATCGGCGGGCAGCAACGAATCCTGTCGATTGGGCGCGACATCACCGAGAAACGACAGGCCGCGCGGGAACTGGAGCGCCAGCGCGAGTCGCTGTACCAGCGCGAAAAGCTGGCGGCGCTCGGTTCCTTGCTGGCCGGCGTGGCGCATGAGCTCAACAACCCGTTGTCGGTGGTGGTGGCGCGCGCGGTCATGCTCGAAGAGCAGGGCGATGCCGCGGCACGCGCGGTCGCGGTGAAGATTCGTACTGCCGCCGAGCGCTGCGCACGCATCGTGCGGACCTTCCTCGGCATGGCGCGCCAGCAGCGGCCCGAACGCGGCCCGGTGGCGATCAATGACGTGGTGACGGCGGCGCTGGAGATCACCGCCTATGCGGTGCGCACGAGCAACATCGACGTGGAACTCGACCTGGCCGCCGACATTCCGCCCATCCTCGCCGACGCCGACCAGCTGCATCAGGTGATGCTCAACCTGATCGTCAACGCGCAGCAGGCGCTGCAGGAGCGGCCCGCGCCGCGCCGCATCCGGGTGGCCAGCCGCTTCGACAGGGCCAGCGCCTTGGTGCGAGTCTCGGTCGCAGACAACGGGCCCGGCATTCCCGAGCACCTTCGCACGCGTGTGTTCGAACCCTACTTCACGACCAAGCCGACCGGCATCGGCACCGGCGTCGGACTGACGGTCAGCCTCGCAATCGTCGAAGCCCATGGAGGCACGCTCACGCTCGATTGCCCGGTCGATGGCCCCGTGTTCAACCTCGCACTGCCCGTCGGTTGCGTCGATGCGGCCGGCGCCGATGACGCGCCGGCCACGGGGCCGCCCACCAGCACGGGACGGCGCAAGATTCTCATCGTCGATGACGAGGTGGAAATTCGCGAGTTGCTGGCGCAGATACTGGGCGCCGTGGGGCACCGGGTGGTCGTGGCTGGAAGCGGGCGCGAGGCACTGGCCCGCATGTCGGAAGAACACTACGACGTGATGCTCACCGACATGCGCATGCCCGATCTCGACGGGCCCGCCCTGTATCAGGAGGTCGAACGGCGCTGGCCGCGCCGGGCCGCACGCGTCGCCTTCGTGACCGGTGACACGCTGTCCCCCGGCTTGCGCGAGTTCGTCCTGCGAAGCGGCCGGCCGGTGATCGAGAAGCCGTTCTTGCCGGGCGACGTGCGCCGCGTCGTCGCAGAGATGCTTGCGGCCGGCGAGCGCGTGGCACGGCTTTGATCAAGACTTCCGCAGTCGCAGTCGCAGTCGCAGTCGAGGTCTTCACGACCGTCCAGGGCGTTCTCGGGTAGCGTCGTCGAGATCATCAGCACACGAACAGTGCCAGCCAAGCCTGCCAGCCGTTGAAATCCTTGATGGTCTGCCAGGTCTGCGACGGTGCGGCTGCCAGATCGATCGTCTTGGTGACCGACAGGGTCTTGCCGGCGGCGAGTGCGCCCGCGGCCGAGCAGGCCATCAGCAGGCCCAGGTCAAGTCTTGCGTTCGGTGAGTTCATGAGTGCTCGTAGTGAACGCGTTGTTGAAGTTGTTCACCCTGGTGACGGGCCGCTGTAGACAGACTTCACCAGAGCGCAGTTCGTATTTCGCTTGTTCTGCCGGCGATCTCACCCACGCGATTTCGGGCACGCCGATAGCGGGCAAGGGCGCTCTCGATCGGCGTCGAGACGCCGTTGCTCCTGTCGTTGGCCGACACCTTCAACTTCGAGCATCGAACGACCATGAACACCACGAGCAGAACCGTCCGGATGACCGAACGCTGCGGGTGACCAGGCGTTGCGCGCCCGCCGATACGACGGCGCCGTTTGCGGGCATCATGGCGCGCATGTCGCGCCGCCTGCTCGTCCTGATCGCCGTCGTCGCCGTCCTCGTCGCCGCCGCCGCACTGACCAATCCCTCTCCCGAGCGCCACCGTGCGCGCCTCAAGGAGGCCGTCGCCGAGCGCAGCCCGATCGCCGCTGCGCTGGGCATCGGCGCGCTGAAGGCCTTCACGTCGACCTACCATCCGCTGGGCGTCGCGTCGTACACCACCGTGGGCGAGCGCATCGCGTCGGTCGGCGCCTTCGGCGTCGTCGTCGTGCTGGACCCGCCGTCGAGCAAAGAGTGAGCGTCATGGCGCCCCGGCGCCGATATCGAGACAGACCAAGGAGCAGCGTGGTAACGACCGACGAGATGGCGGCCTTCATCCGGGCCGAGTTTCCGCAGACCAGGGTGACGATCGAGAGCGTCGGCGGGTGTGGCGCGACGGTGGCGCACGAGATCGGCACGGCCGAACTGCGCCCCGGCGGCACGGTGTCGGGGCCGGTGCTGATGACGGTGGCCGACGTGGCGCTGTACGTCGCCATCCTCGGCGAGATCGGCATCGTGCCGCTGGCCGTCACGACGAGCTTGAACATCAACTTCCTGCGCAAGCCGTCAGCCGAGCGGCGCGTCGTCGGCGTGTGCCGGCTGCTCAAGCTCGGCAAGCGGCTGGCCGTCGGTGAAGTCACGCTGTATTCCGAAGGTGACGACGAGCCGGTCGCGCACGCGACGGGTACCTATTCGATCCCCATCCACCGTTGACAGGAAGCGTACTTCCGTTGTGGTTACCATGCGGGTGACGGATACTGCCGTCGCCAGCAACCACAAGGAGTGCCTCATGGGTTTCTTCAGCAAGATCCTCGAGAAACTGGGCTTCGGTGGCGGGTCGCCCGCCGCTGGCGGCGGCGGGTCGCCGTCGGCCGCAGCGCCGGCAGTTCCAGGCACGACGGCACCCCAGGCCCCGGCCGCGATGCCGATGGTCGACGTCGTGGCGCAGCTTGAGAAGCGCGCGGCGGCCAACGCCCAGAAGCTCAACTGGCGCACCTCGATCGTCGACCTGCTCAAGCTGCTCGACATCGACAGCAGCTTGACCGCGCGCAAGGAGCTGGCCACCGAACTCGGCTGCCCGGCCGAGCTGATGGGCGACTCGGCCAAGATGAACATGTGGCTGCACAAGGCCGTGCTGGCGCGCATCGCCGCCAACGGCGGCAATGTGCCGAAAGACCTGCTCGACTGATCGCCATCACCGGAGTCGTGTCATGCAGATCACCGACATCCTCGCCGGCATGGGCGGGTTGCAGTCGATGGCGCGCGAGCTGGGCGTCAGCGAGACGCAGGCCGCCAGCGGCGCCGACGCATTGCTGCCCGCCATCCTCGGCGGATTCAAGAAGCAGGCGCAGGCGCAGCCTGCGGGCCTCGACGGGTTGGGCGGGTTGCTCGGCCAGCTCGGGGGCGGCGGCCTGCTCGACGACGTGCTGTCGCCGCAGCCGACCGACGTCGGCCGCGGCAACGACGTTCTCGGCCAGATCTTCGGGTCGCGGGACGTGAGCCGCAGCGTGGCGCAGGACGCCGCCTCGCGCTCGGGGCTCGATCCGAGCCTGCTCAAGAAAATGCTGCCGATGCTCGCGATGCTCGTCGCCGGCTGGATGGCCAAACAAGGCGGCGGCGCTGGCGAGGCTGCCGCATCCGCCGCGCCAGCAGGCGGCGGGCTCGGTGGCCTGGGCGGTCTGGGTGGCCTGCTGGGAGGGCTGCTCGGCGGCGCCGCGTCGTCCGGCGGAGCCGGCTCGCCCGGTCTTGCATCGATGCTCGACCTCAACGGCGACGGCAACCCGCTCGACGACATCCTGCGCATGGCAGGCGGGGGCGGGCGGTAGCCGCGCTGGCCGAATCGCAGGCGGCATGAAGCGTCTGCTTGGTCTGGCAGCGACCCACGTGCTCGCTCTCGCGCTCGGCTTCGGCGCCGGGATCTACGTACTGCCGATCCTGACCGCGCCGGCTGCGCCGACGGCTGACGAGGCCCGCGGGGATGCCGGCGCGGCGCTGTTTCGCGGCACGTTTCGCCGCGACCTGCGCGACAGCGACCCGCTGCATTGGGGCGAGGGCGCGCTGATCGTGAGGCGCGATGCGGTCGCACTCGTCGGCCGTCTTGCACCGGGTCCCGACTACAAGCTCTACCTGTCGCCCGAGTTCGTCGAGACGAAAGACGACTTCGCTCGCCTCAGGTCGAGCATGGTGCGCGTCGGTGATGTGAAGACCTTCGACAACTTCGTCGTACCGCTGCCGCCCGGTGTCGATCCTGCGCGCTACACGACGGCGATCGTCTGGTGCGAGTCGTTCTCGCAATTCATCAGCGCGGCGCAGTACCGCTGACTTGCGCGCTTGCGGGCGCGGCGCGCCCGCCGCTCAGCGTGCCAGCAGCCGGTCGATCGACGGAATGTCGTCGGGCCGCAGTTGGCCCGCGGCCTGGCGCAGCTTCAGGCTCGCGACGAGAACGTCGTAGCGCGCTTTCGAGAGGTCGCGCCGCGTCTGGAACAGCTGCGTCTGGGCGTTCAGCACGTCGAGGTTGACGCGCACGCCGACGCGGTAGCCGAGCTGCGTGGCTTCGAGCGCGAGCGCCGACGAGGCCTCGGCGGCTTCGAACGCCTTCACCTGCGCCTGGCCCGACTGCACGCCGAGGTAGGCCTGGCGAGTGGCGAGCGCGACGCCGCGCCGCGCCGTGTCGAAGTCGTTGCGCGACTTCTCTTCGAGCAGCAGCGTCTCCTTGATGCGGTTGTCGATCGAGCCGCCGGTGTAGAGCGGCATCGTCAGCTGCACGCCGACGCTCGCGCTGTTCGTCGTGCCGATGCGCGTGGTGCTGCCGACGAAGGCCGAGCCCTTGTTGTGGCTCGAACTGACCGAGCCGACGAGATCGACCACCGGCAGCCGCCCGGCTCGTGCCTTCTCGGTCTCGAGCTTGGCGATGTCGAGCCCGAGCTGCGCGCGGCGCACGTTGGGGTGCCCCTCGGCGCGCCCGACCCATTCGTCGATCAATCCGGTGGCCAGCGGCGGCAGCTCGACCGGCGCGGCCAGCGGACGCGGCTCGACGCCGGGCCGGCCGACGAGCTGGTCGAGCGCGGCGCGCTTGGTGCGCAGGTCGTTCTCGGCGGCGATCTCCTGCGCCGAGGCGAGATCGAAGCGCGCCTGCGCCTCGCGCGTGTCGGTGATCGTCGCCGTGCCGACCTCGAAGTTGCGCTTGGCCGCGGCGAGCTGCTCCGTGATCGCCGCCTTGCTGGCGCGCGTGAAGGCCAGCGTGTCCTGCGCGGCGAGCACGTCGAAATAGGCCTGCGTGACGCGAACGATCAGATCCTGCTCGGCGATCTCGAGGTCGGCCAGCGAGACTTCCAGCGAGCGCCAGGCCTGGTCGATCGTCGCGGAGTTGGCTCGGTTGAAGAGCGGCTGCCGGGCCTGCAGCGCGCCCTGCGCGTTGTTGCTCTGGCGCACGCCGACGGTCGGCGGGTCGATTTCGGAATGCGTGGCGCTGCCGGTCAGCGACAGGTTCGGACGGCGCAGCGCGTCGGACTGCGCGGCGCGGTACTGCGCCGAGTCGGCGAGCGCGCGCGCCGCGAGATAGGAGGCGTCGTAGCCGCGTGCCGCCTGGTACAGCTCCTGCAACGACTGGGCGCGCGCCGCGCCGGAGGCGCCGAGCGCGGCCAGCGCGATCAGCGTGGCGACGACGGTCTTGCGAGGAGAGTGCATGAGGCGGTTTCCAGAAATCAGAATCGGAATCGCGGCGGCTCGTCGAAACCGACCAGCCGCTGTGCGACGGTGTCGAACAACTCGGTACTGCGGAACTCGCGCTCGCCGACGCGCGTGACGAGCGTGGCGCGCATCACCGGCTCGTTGCCGACGACGGCGATCAGTCGGCCGCCGACGGCGAGCTGGTCGAGCAGCGCCTGCGGCACGGCGGCGACCGAGCCCGACAGCACGATGGCATGGAACGGCGCCGCATCGGGCAGGCCGCCCGCGCCGTCGGCCTCGACGACGCGCGCGTTGTTCACGCCGGCACGCCGCAGGTTGGCCGCCGCCAGCTCGGCGAGTTGCGGCAGGATCTCGAGCGTCGTCACGCGCTCGGCGCGGTGCGCGAGCAGCGCCGCCATATGGCCCGAGCCGGCACCGATCTCGAGCACGTGCTCGTGCGGCTGCACTGCCACGTCCTGCAACAGGCGCGCCTCGACCTTGGGCGCGAGCATGCACTGGCCGCCGGGCAGCGGCACTTCGGTGTCGACGAAGGCGAGCGCGCGGTACGCGGGCGGCACGAATTCCTCGCGCTTGACGACGGCCAGCAGCGAGAGCACGTCCTGATCCAGCACCTCCCAGGGGCGGATCTGTTGCTCGATCATGTTGCGGCGGGTGAGTTCGGTGTTCATGGCGGTGCTGCGAAGGCGGGTGGGCGAAGACGCGGAATTCTATTTCGCGAGGCCTTCGCCGAAGGCCGGTTGCGCAGGCGCGGTCTTGCGGTGCGTCAAACGCCTCGCCCACGCCGCGAGGTCGTCGAGCCAGCAATAGACGACGGGCACGACGACGAGCGTCAGCAGCGACGACGTGATCACGCCGCCGATCACGGCCTGGCCCATCGGCGCGCGCTGCTCGGAGCCCTCCGACAGCGCGAACGCCAGCGGCACCATGCCGAACACCATCGCCAGCGTCGTCATCAGGATCGGGCGCAGCCGCACGCGCGCCGCGTGCAGCAGCGCCTCTCCGCGCTCCATGCCTTCGGCGCGTGACCGGATGGCAAAGTCGATCAGCAGGATCGCGTTCTTCGTCACCAGACCCATCAGCATCACGATGCCGATGATCGAGAACATGTTGAGCGTCGAGCCGAAGGCCAGCAGCATCAGCACGACGCCGATCAGGGTCAGCGGCAGCGAACTCATCAGCGCCAGCGGCTGCACGAAGCTCCTGAACTGGCTGGCCAGGATCATGTAGATGAAGACGACAGCGAGCGCGAGCGCGCCGATCGCATAGCTGAAAGACTCCGTCATGTTTTTCGTCGAGCCGCCGAACACGTAGCGGTAGCCCGGCGGCCAGGCCATGGCGTCGAGCACGCGCCGGATGTCGGCCGACACGTCGCCGGCGCTGCGCCCCCAGGCGTTGGCGTCGATGTTGATCTCGCGGTTCAAGTCGCGGCGGTTGATCTGGTTCGGGCCGGTCGACGGCCGCAGGTCGGCAACCTGCGACAGGCGCACGACGCGCGGCGAGCCGTCGGCGGCTGCGGCCACGTTGACCGGCAGGCGCTGCAGGTCGTCGATCGAGTCGCGGCTCCCGGGGCCGAGGCGGACGACGACGTCGTAGTTCTCGCCGTCGGGCGCGCGCCAGTTGCCCACCGTCGTGCCGGCGACCAGCGTGCGCAGCGTGCCGGCCAGCGCGTTGACGTTGAGGCCGACGTCGGCCGCGGCGTCGCGCTTCACGTCGATCGCCACTGTCGGCTTGTCGGGCTTGTTGGTGCTGTCGAGGTCGACCAGGCCGGGGATCTCGCGCAGCTTCGCCATGATGGCGCGCGACAGGCGCTCGAGCTCGCCGAGGTCGCGGCCCTGCACCGAGAACTGCAGGCTCTTGCTGCCGCCGAGATCGGTGACGCCGACGTTGGTCACCGTGATGCCGGGGATGCGCGACAGCCGCTCGCGCAGCGGCGCGCTCAACTGCTCCTGGCTGCGCGTGCGCTGGTCGCGGTCGACCAGGCGCACGTAGACGCTGCCGTAGATCTTGCCGGCGGCGCGGCCGGTGTTGATCGTCGTCACGGTGTGGCGGACCTCGGGCAGCTCGCGCAGCGCGGCGTCGATGCGCCGCGCGCGGTCTTCCGTCACTTCGAGCGACGAGCCGACCGGCGTGTGGAAGTGGATCTCGGTTTCGGAGAAGTCGGCCTTGGGAACGAACTCGGCGCCGAGGATCGGGATCACGAAGAAGCTGCCGACGAAGGTGGCGGCGGCGATCGCGATCGTCGCCACCTTGTGCGCGAGCGACCAGCGCAGGATCGTCTGGTAGGTCTCGGCCAGCCATTCGGTGAAGCGGTCGAACAGGCCCGTCACGCGGCCGATCGTGCGGTCGTAGAGCGTCGCTTGCGAGCCCGGCGGGTGGCCGTGCGCGGCGTGCGGGTCGTGCCAGACGCTCGAGAGCATCGGGTCGAGCGTGAAGCTGACGAACATCGAGATCAGCACCGCGGCGACGATCGTGATGCCGAACTCGTGGAAGAACTTTCCGACGATGCCGCCCATGAAGCCGATCGGCAGGAACACGGCGACGATCGACAGCGTCGTCGCCAGCACCGCCAGACCGATCTCCTGCGTGCCGGCGAGCGCCGCGTCATGCGCGCTCTTGCCCATCTGCAGGTGGCGCACGATGTTCTCGCGCACGACGATGGCGTCGTCGATCAGCAGGCCCACGCACAGCGACAGCGCCATCATCGTCACCGTGTTGATCGTGAAGCCGAAGGCGTACATGACGAGGAAGGTGCCGATCAGCGCGATCGGCAGCGTCAGCCCGGTGATCACCGTCGAGCGCCACGAATTGAGGAACAGGAAGACGATCAGCACGGTGAGCGCCGCGCCCTCGAACAGCGTGCGCTTGACGTTGGCGACCGAGACGCGGATCGAGCGCGAGTTGTCGCGGTTGACCTCGACCTCGATGCCCGGCGGCATCACGGCCGCGGTTTCGGCGAGCGCCTTGTTCAGCCCGTCGACGACGGCGATCGTGTTCTCGCCCTGCGACTTCTGCACCGACAGCAGCACGGTGCGCCGGCCGTTGTAGAGTGCCAGCGTCTCGACCTCCTGCGGGCCGTCGACGACGTCGGCGACCTGCCACAGCTTGACCGGCACACCGTTGCGGCGCGCGACCACGATGTCGCGGAAGTCCTCCGGCCGCGCCAGCCGCGCATTGATCTGCACCACGCGCTCCTGCTCGCGCGAGCGGATCGCGCCCATCGGCAGCTCCTGGTTCTCGCTCTTCACGGCGGCCAGCACCTGATCGACGCCGACGCCCAGCGCCTCCATCGCGGCGGGCCGCAGGTAGAGGTTGACCTGGCGCGCGACGCCGCCGACCACGGTGACGGCGCCGACGCCGCGCACGTTCTCGAGGCGCTTCTGCAGCACCTGCGTCGCCCAGGTCGTCAGCTCCTGCGGCGTGCGAGCGCCGTCCTTGGCGAGGATGGCGACGTTGTAGACCGGCGCGCTCTGCGGGTCGAAGCGCGAGATGCGCGGCTCCTTGACCTCGTCGCGCAGGTTGGGGCGGATCAGCGAAACCTTCTCGCGCACGTCGTCGGCGGCCTTGCGGCCGTCGACGTCGAGGTTGAACTCGACGACGACGACGGCGTAGCCTTCGTAGGAGCGCGAGTACATCGAGTTGATGCCGGCGATCGTGTTGACCGCTTCCTCGACCTTCCGGGTCACTTCGTTCTCGACGATCTCGGGCGACGCGCCCGGATAGTCGACGACGACGACGACAGTCGGAAAATCGACGTTGGGGAACTGGTCGATCGCCAGGCGCTGATAGCTGAACAGGCCGAGCACGACGAAGGCCAGCATGACCATCGTCGCGAGCACCGGGTTGCCGATCGAGACGCGGGTGAACCACATGGCGTCGGCCGGCCCCCGGTTCAGCGCGCCGTCGCGACCGAGGCGGCGCCGGCGACGCGCGCCGGCGTGCCGTCGCGCACCGCGCCGACGCTGCCGCGCAGCAGCGTCGCGCCGTCGGCAACGCCGCTCAGCAGCTCGACGACGGCCTCGCTGCGGCCGTCGACCTGCGTCTCGCCGCGCATGCCGAGGGTGACGGGGAGATGCACGATGCGCCCGTCGGCGAGCGCGAGCACGTAAGGCGCGGCCTGGTCGACGCGCACCGCCGACACCGGCACGGCGAGCACCGCCCGGCCCGGCAGCGCGATCGCGCCGCGCGCGAACAGACCCTGGCGCAGGCCCGGCCTCGGCTCGAGCGCGAGGTAGACGAGCACGGCGCGCGTGCCGGCCTGCGCGCTCGGGTTGATGCGCGCGACGCGCGCCGCGACCGGGGCCGCGATGCCGTCGACGGCCAGCCGGGCCTCTTGGCCGACCTGCACGTCGATCACGTCCTCGGGCGCCAGCGCGGCCTCCAGCTCGATGCGCGCGAGGTCGACGATCTCGACCAGCCGCGCGTCGACCGGCACGCGCTCGCCGGGCTGGACGTGGCGCTGCGCCACGATGCCGGCGATCGGCGCGACGAGCCGCGCATCGGCGCGCGCCTTGCGCGCCAGCTCGACCGCGGCACTGGACGCCAGCAGGTTGGCCTGCGCCGCGGCTTCGTTCGAGACCGAGGTGTCGAGCGCCGTCGCCGAGATGAAGCCCTGCGCGACGAGGGCGCGGTTGTTGTCGAGCGCGCGGCGCGCGATGTCGAGCTGGGCGCGCGACGACGCGGCCGTCTGCTCGGCCTGGCGCAGCCGCCAATCGAGCTCCGTCGTGTCGAGTTGGCCGATCGTCTGGCCGGCTTTGACGGTGTCGCCCTCGCGCACCGCGAGGCTCTTCACCTCGGCCGGCACTTTGGCCTTGACGACGGCGCTGGTGACGGCCTTCAGCCCGCCCGAGACGGCGATCGTGCGCCCGACCTCGACCCGGCGCGCGACGACGAGGTCGCCGGGCGCGAGTTCGAGCGCGGCCGGCGCGGGGCGGACCGATTCGAGCATTGCCTGCTGCTGGGCGCGCTGTTTGGCGATGCGCGCGCCCAGGCCGCCGGCGATCACGAGCACGATGACGCCGACGAGCAGGCCCTTGGCGCTGCGCTTCATTGCCTGGCCTTTCGGCGCGGCTCGCGTTGCGGCTCGACGAGCAGGCCGCCGAGCACCAGTTCGATGTGGCGCCGGATGAACTCGCGCGGATCGGTCGTGTCTTCCGACGGCATGCAGGCGGCCAGCGAGTGCTTGTGCAGGCACAGCATCACCAGCGGCAGCACCAGCGAGAGCACCGCCGAGGGCACATCGACCGGCTTGAACTCGCCGCGCCGGATGCCGCGCTCGATGATGCGGCCGATCAGCTGCTTGCCCGGCTGCACCACCTGCTCGGCATAGAACTCGGCGATCTCGGGGAAGTTGCGCACCTCCGTGATGACGAGCTTGAAGACGGCCGAGGTCGGGCTGTCGAACACGCGCTGCCACCACACGGCCAGCACGTCGCGCAGCAGCTCGGCCGTCGATCCGGCGAACTGGTCGACCAGCTCGGCGCCGGCGGCGATCTCCTGCGACAGGCGCTGGCTGATCACGGCCTTGAACAACTCTTCCTTGCTCGGGTAGTAGAGGTAGAGCGTGCCCTTGGAGACGCCGGCGCGCGCCGCGACTTCCTCGGAGCGCGTCGCGGCAAAGCCTTTCTCGACGAACAGGTCGAGTGCGGCGTCGAGAAGTTCCTGTGGCCGCGCTTCCTTGCGGCGCTGGCGGCCGGCGGTCGCGGCGGTGGAGGGGGTCGAGGTCATCTCATACTGACTGACTGGTCAGTAATGCTAGCGCTGGCGACCACGCGGGTCAAGGCGCAGGCGTGCGGCGACCGGGTAAAGACTCGTGAAGACGCACCCTGTCGGCCGGGCCCCGCGATGCGCTGCCTAGAATCGGCGCATGCAACGCAAACACTGGATCGGCGGTGCGCTCATGCTGGCGCTGGTCGTCGCCGGCGTCGGCGCTTGGCTGCACGGGCGCGGCAGCGCCGAGGCCGTGCAGTACCGCACCGCCAAGATCGAGCGCGGGCCGCTGCAGGCGACCGTCGCCGCCTCCGGCACGGTGGCGCCGGTCACGCAGGTGCAGATCGGCACGCAGGTCTCGGGCCAGATCAAGGAGCTGTACGCCGACTTCAACTCGGAGGTGAAGGCCGGCCAGCTGATCGCGCAGATCGACCCCGACACCTTCCAGCAACGGCTGCGCCAGGTGCAGGCCGATCTCGACGCGGCGCGCGCCTCGGTGCTGACGGCGCAGGCCAATGCGCTGGCGGCGCAGGCGGCGGCGTCGCGCGCGGCCGTCGACGCCGCCGAGGCCGAGCGTAACTTCAGGCGCAACGAGGAACTCGTGGCGCAGAACTTCGTCTCGCCGGCGACGCTCGAGACGCTGCGCGCCACCGCCGCCAGCCTCGCCGAGGCGCGCAAGGCCGCGGCGGCGCAGGTCGACGTGGCGCGCGCGCAGATCGCCAGCGCGCAGGCGGCCGTCAAGCAGCGCGAGGCGCTCGTGGCACAGGCCGACATCGACTTGAAGCGCACGCAGATCCGCTCGCCGGTCGACGGCGTCGTGATCAAGCGCAGCATCGAGCTGGGCCAGACGGTCGCGGCAAGCCTGCAGTCGCCCGAGCTGTTCGTGATCGCCCAGAACCTGAGCGACATGCAGGTGCAGGTGTCGATCGACGAGGCCGACGTGTCGCGCGTGCGGCTGGGCCAGAAGGCCACATTCACCGTCGACGCCTTCGGCGCGCGCAGCTTCGGCGGCGAGGTGACGCAGGTGCGCAAGGCGGCGACGAACACGCAGAACGTCATCACCTATATCGCCATCGTGTCGTTCGCCAATGCCGAGGCGCGGCTGCTGCCCGGCATGACGGCCAACGTGCGCCTCGTCACCGACACGCGCGACGCCGCGCTGAAGGTGCCGAACGCGGCGCTGCGCGTGCGGCTGGCGGGTGTGGCCGAGCCGGCCGCAATGCCGGCGTCGGGTGCAGCATCGCGCGCCGTGTCGTCGGCGTTGCAGCGCGCGGTCGAAGGTGCGCTGCCGGCAGCGGTGGCGCAGCCGGCCGAGGGCGGCCCGGCCGAAGCAACCCCTGGCGCAACGGGCGGGGCGGGCGCCGGAACGGGCGGGCCGCTGGCGCAGTTCCGTGCCCGACTGCTTGCCGACGTGCAGCCGACGCCGGAGCAGGTCGAAAGGATCGACGCCATCGTGCGCGACGCGCGACCCAAGTTCGCCGAGGCGCGCACGCTGCCCGAGGAGCAGCGCGCCAAGGCGCGCGAGCGTGTCCTTGCCGAGATGCGCGCGCGCATCGGCGAACAGCTCACGCCCGAGCAGCAGCCGCGCTGGCAGGCACTGCTGGCCGACCTGGCGGGCCGCCAGGTCGGGCGCGGGCGCATCTACCTGCTGGGCGACGACGGCAAGCCGCGCGCCGTTGCCGTGCGGCTGGGCATCAGCGACGGGACGATGACGGAGCTGCTGCCGATGCCGGTGGCCAGCGGCGTCGTCGAGGGCGCGACGGTCGTCGTCGGCACGGTCGCGGCGGCGCAGCGCTCGACCGGCCCGCGCATGTTCTGACGCCTCGATGACCTTTATCGAAGCCCGCGGCCTGACCAAGGTCTACGCCTCGGGCGAGGGCGTCGTGCACGCGCTGCGCGGCGTCAGCTTCGACATCGCCGAGGGCGAGTTCGTCGCCGTGATGGGCGCGTCGGGGTCGGGCAAGTCGACGCTGATGAACATCCTCGGCTGCCTCGATCTGCCGACGAGCGGCGCGTACCGGCTCGCCGGCGAGGAAGTCGAGGCGATGCCGCCCGACGCGCTGGCGTCGATCCGCAACCGGCGCATCGGCTTCGTGTTCCAGCAGTTCAACCTGCTGCCGCGCACCTCGGCGCAGGAAAACGTCGAGCTGCCGCTGCTGTATGCCGGTGTCGGCCGCACCGAGCGGCGTGCGCGTGCCGCCGAAAGCCTCGGACAGGTCGGCCTCGCCGACCGCGCGGCGCACACGCCGACGCAGCTCTCGGGCGGCCAGCAGCAGCGCGTGGCGATCGCGCGCGCGCTGGTCAACCGGCCGCAACTGATCCTCGCCGACGAGCCGACCGGCGCGCTCGACACGCAGACCTCGCACGAGATCATGAGCCTGCTCGCCGGGCTCAACGCGCGCGGCCTGACGGTCGTGATGGTCACGCACGAGAGCGACATCGCGGCCTGGGCCGGCCGACGCATCGTGTTCCGCGACGGTGCGATCATCGACGACCGGCGGCAGGCAGCTGTGCGCCCCGGAGTGCTCACGACATGAATGCCTTGGCGGCCCTGCGCTCGGCGTGGCGCGCGCTGACGACCCAGCTGCTGCGCAGCATGCTGACGATGCTGGGCATCATCATCGGCGTTGCCGCCGTGATCACGATGATCGCGATCGGCGCCGGCGCGCAGGAGCGCGTCGTCGAGCACATGAAGTCGCTGGGCACCAACGTGATGCTCGTGATGCCCGGCTCGCAGAGTGCCGGCGGCGTGCGCATGGGTGCGCAGACCGGGCAGATGCTGACCGAGGACGACGCCGCCGCGATCGCGCGCGACGTGCCCGAGGTGCAGGTCGCGGCCCCGGCCAGCCGCACGACGACGCAGGTCGTCGCCGGCAACACGAACTGGCTGACCTACGTGATCGGGACGACGAACGACTTCCTCGAGGCGCGCGAATGGACGCTCGAGGCCGGGCGCGCGTTCGAAGCCGGCGAACTGCAGGGCTCGGGCAAGGTGGGCATCATCGGGCGCACGGCGGCGCGCGAGTTGTTCGGCGACGAGGATCCGCTCGAGCAGATCGTGCGCGTGCGCAACGTGCCGATCACGATCGTCGGCCTGCTCGCGCCCAAGGGCGAGAACGCCAACGGCCAGGACCAGGACGACATGCTCGTCGTGCCGATCACGACGCTGCGCAACCGCATCCAGGGCGGCAATGCCGGCAAGCTGCGGCGCATCGGCTGGATCAACGTCAAGGTGCGTGAAGGCCAGAGCATGAAGGACGCCGAGGACGGCATCCGCGAATTGCTGCGCCAGCGCCACCGCGTGCAGCCCGGCGCCGACGACAGCGTGCGCGTGCGCAACCTGACCGAAGTGCTGCAGGCGCAGGAGGCATCGAGCCGCGTGATGACGCTGCTGCTCGGCGCGGTGGCGGGCGTCAGCCTCGTCGTCGGCGGCATCGGCATCATGAACATCATGCTGGTCAGCGTCACCGAGCGCACGCGCGAGATCGGCCTGCGCATGGCGGTCGGCGCGCGCGGGCGCGACATCCTGGTGCAGTTCCTGATCGAGGCCGTGACGCTGAGTCTCGCGGGCGGCGCGATCGGCATCGCGCTCGGCGCGGCGGCGACCTGGGGCATCGCCGCGTTCTCCGAGTGGCGCGTGATGCTGTCGCCTGCGTCGGTGGCGCTGGCCGCCGGCTTCGCCGCGGCGATCGGCATCTTCTTCGGCTGGTACCCGGCGCGCCGCGCTGCGCGGCTGCTGCCGATCGAGGCCTTGCGTCACGAGTGACGGCGTATCATCCCCGGCTGTTTTTGGCCGGGGGAGAGACTTGGACGTCGCGCTGTGGATCAAGGCCGCGATCATGGGCATCGTCGAGGGGCTGACGGAGTTCCTGCCGATCTCGAGCACCGGGCACCTGATCCTCGCGGCGTCGCTCCTCGGCTTCACGGGCGAGAAGGCCAAGGTGTTCGACATCGCGATCCAGACCGGCGCGATCTTCGCCGTCATCCTCGTCTACTGGCAGCGCGTGCGCGACACGCTGGCCGGCCTCGGCAGCGACCCACAGGCGCGGCGCTTCGCGCTCAATGTCGCGATCGGCTTCGTGCCGGCGATCGTGCTCGGCCTGCTGCTGGGCAAGGCGATCAAGGCGCACCTGTTCACGCCCGTCGTCGTCGCGACGACGTTCATCGTCGGCGGCTTCGTCATCCTGTGGGCCGAGCGGCGGCAGGCATCGGCGGTGCGCATCGAGAGCGTCGACGACATGACGCCGGTCGATGCGCTCAAGGTTGGTCTGGTGCAGTGCCTGGCCCTCGTGCCGGGCACCAGCCGCTCGGGCGCGACGATCATCGGCGGCATGCTGCTCGGGCTGTCGCGCAAGGCGGCGACCGACTACAGCTTCTTTCTCGCGATCCCGACGCTGGTCGGCGCCGGGGCCTACAGCCTGTACAAGGAGCGCGCGCTGCTGAGCGTTGACGACATCCCGCTGTTCGGCATCGGGCTGGCGTTCTCGTTCGTCTCGGCGTGGCTGTGCGTGCGCTGGCTGCTGCGCTACATCGCGACGCACGACTTCGTGCCGTTCGCCTGGTACCGCATCGCGTTCGGCGCCGTCGTGCTGCTGACGGCGTGGACGGGCTGGGTCGAGTGGGCCGGTTGAATCCGCGGCGCGTGTTCAGCGCCTGACGAACACCAGATCCCACACGCCGTGGCCCAGGCGCAGGCCGCGCTGCTCGAACTTCGTCGGCGGGCGGTGCTCGGGCCGCGGCGCATAGCCTGCAACGGTGTTGGCGAGCAGCGGCTCGGCGCCCAGCACGGCGAGCATCTGCTCGGCATAGGGCTGCCAGTCGGTCGCGCAGTGCACATACCCACCGGGCGCGAGCCGGCCGGCGAGCAGCGCGACGAACGGCGCCTGGATCAGCCGGCGCTTGTGGTGGCGCTTCTTGTGCCACGGGTCGGGGAAGAAGACGTGCACGCCGGCCAGCGACGCCGGCGCGATCATGTGCTGCAGCACCTCGACGGCGTCGTGCTGCACGATGCGCAGGTTCGTCAGCCCGAGCTCGCCGATGCGCTTGAGCAGCGCGCCGACGCCGGGCGTGTGCACCTCGACGCCGATAAAGTTCGCGTCGGGCCGCGCGAGCGCGATCTGCACCGTCGCGCCGCCCATGCCGAAGCCGATCTCGAGGACGGTCGGTGCGTTGCGGCCGAAGATGGTGCCGAAGTCGACCGGCTCGGCACGGTAGGGCTCGACGTAGCGCGGACCGAGTTCGACGAGCGCGCGCTGCTGGCCGCTGCCGATGCGCCCGCCGCGCACGACGAAGCTGCGCACGGGGCGGCGTGATGCGGGAGCGGCGGGCGGCGAGGGAGACGGCTTCATGCGGACGACGTGAGCGGTTCGAGGCGGCGCTCGCGCACGCCTGAGCGCCGCGCAGTCTACGCGACGACGCCCGCGCAACACCCGATGTCCGGGGTGGGCGGGCACTATCCGCGCGCTATGCTGCCCGCCATCCTTGAGGAGCCACGATGTCCATACTGCGCAGTACCCACCGCCTGTTCGTTCCGACCCTGATGACGGCCGCGATCGTCGCGGCTTGTGGTGGTGGGGGAGGCGGCGAGGCAGCGTCCCAGCTCCGGCAGGTGCCCGACGCCGCCAAGCCCGCCGCGGACGGCACAGTCACGACGATGTCGTGCGTCGGCGGTAATGCCGACAACCTTTGCAGCGGCGACGCAGTGCTACGCACCCACAGCGGCGTTCGCCTGACGAGTTCAGGCGTGTTCGTATACGGACAATCGACCACTGACGGCGTGGTGGCCAACGATGCGACCGGCCTGAATCCGGTTTCGGCCGAAGACGCGGCCGTGGCCGAGATCCGCGTGCACCGGGCATCCGGCGGCGGGGCGGTCGACGGCGCCGCGATGCTTCTGAGTGACGTCGGTATTACCTGGAATGGGACGGACCAGCGTCCGCGCATCATCGAAGCGTTCGAGCGGCGGACCAAGGGTGTGACCGAACTCGACGGCACGGGAGCCATCGTGACGAGCCGGGCCCTACCTCCCGCAACCGATACCTCGTACTACAACTACGTGCCGTTGACGGGAGCGGGTACCCCTGAAAACTATGCGAACAATCGCTATTTCGAGTGCCCGACGCTACCGTGCGATCCCACCCTTGTTGAAACGACGGGCGTGAGCTATGTCGCCGGCGACTTCCGCACCACCGGCACCGACCCGGATCGGACGACGGCGCATCGGAACCACAGCGACGGCGACGTGCGCGCGCCGGACGGCCTTCCGCAGCCAGATGCCAAAGGCTTCCGCGACTTGACGGTCTACAGCTATCTCGCCGCCAATCTCGCCGCCTGGGAAACCAAGGACACGACCTTCATCAACGAATGGAAGACCTCAGGCGCGACCACCGAGCAGTCGACGCGCCGTTCCGGTATCGTGGCCTTCGGCAATACGACGGTGTCGGCGAATGTGCCCACGTCCGGCGAAGGAACCTACAGCGGCATCGCCTATGGCTGGTACACCCCAGACGGCACTGCAGCGCCCATTCGCTACCTTGCTGCCGTGAGTGTCGTCGTCAACTTCGGCAGCACTCGCCAGGCCGATGTCTCCATCAAGAATGCGGTCGCAGAAGTGGGCGGCGCACTGGTTCCAGTGGCAATCGTCGCGCGTGCGGCGTTTGGCGACACCGGAACCAACGTCGCCAACTACCTGCAGGGAAGGATCGACGATGGCGGAACCACGCAATTGACTCAGGGCGGACTCGGCGCGCGCTTCTTCGACACGAGCGCCACGGAAATCGCTGGCAGCTTCAACCTCAAGAACGCGACAACGGGAGCTGCCACCATTGGTGGCTTCATCGCCCGCCGCTGACAGCACAAGAGAGCCATCGCATCGAACTGCGGCCTGCGGGCCGCAGTTTTTCTTGCGCCGGTCGTTGCGCTACCGAGCGCCACACGACGTCCAGCCGCGCAATGCGACGCCGCAGGTCAGCCGCCTATGGCTGGTCGTCCCGGAAGTACGACGCCGCCGCCGCCGGTGACCCGATACGAAGGGGCCCGGCGGTCGCCTTGCGCGGCGCCTGATCCCCGGGAGGGCCACCGCCGTCACAGGTTCACCGATGAGCTTGCACAGCCGGCTGCAGTCGGTCGTTGGGCGAATCGACGCAGGCGTTCGGGTTCAAAGCGGTGCGTCGGGCCTGGCGTGCGACTCCGCCCTCCGGCAGTCCTTGCCGGCCTCGACCAGCAGGTCGAGCTTTGGCGGCCTCATGCTCTCGACGCAGGTTTACTGTGCGAGCCGAATGACGTACTCGCGCCTGCTCGCAGCAGCCGGCCTCGCCCGCCCGGCCATGAGAAAAGGGCGCCGACGGCGCCCTGGGCTGTGAGGTGGGCCTGCAACGCAGCCCGGCAGAGGCCGGCAACTCACATCCGTTGCCGTGCCCTCGGGCTGCGTCGCTGCGCCGCTTACGGTGCCTGCACGCAGCTCCAATCGCCCGAGCTGGCCCCGACCGTGCACTCGTGGATCACCGCGGGGCTCGTGCCCAGCGGGAAGCCGGGCGCCGCCACGGTGATCGTGCGCACGACCGACACGCGCTCCTTGCCGGCGGCAGGTGCGAGTCGCGTCACCACCGAGTAGCCGTTGCTGCCGTAGACGATTGCGCGCCCGCTTACGTTGGTCATCGCCTGGAAGCGGATGTGACGCGCGGCCGGCGGGCTGGCCAGGCACTGATCGCGGCCGAGGTTGGGCAGTGCGGGGTCGGGCGGGCAGTGCTGATCACGGAACACGCCGTTGAGCAGGTAGGTGTCGTCCGTCCATGGTGACGGTGTCCCCGCGTTGGAGTAGCCCGTCCACACGAAGTCGTTGCCCCAGCGCGCATTCACGTCGAGGTTGGTCATGCACGACTTCGCGATGCCCGTGCCGGTGCAGTCGGCGGACGAGTACACGAGTGCGTTGCGCGGATACGCCTCGGCGTCGGCCGCAGGGGCACCGTTGCCGGCGACCTTCACGCCCTCGAGCACGAGCTTAAAGCTGTTCGCGCCCGGGATGAACGTCACGGCCGAGCCGATGTTGCGCACCGTCGGCGGGACGGTGGTGTTGTCGGTGTGCGGATAGTCGGTGCCGCCGGTGATGACGTAGCTGCCGACGGCGCAGGCGTCGTACTCGTAGCGAAGGTCGTCCGGCTGTGCCGTGGCGACGTTGTCCGACACCAGTACCGTGCCGCCTCCCGGGCACGCCTGTGGGGTCGGGCTGATCGTTGTCGGCGTGAAGTCGGCCAGTGCGCGCACCGCCGCCGCCATTGCGGGCTGGAACTTCGGGATCACCGTGTTCGGTCCGATCGCGGTCAGCACCTCGACCGCATCGACGCCCGGATCGCCCACTTCACGGTCGGGAACTTGGCTGAACCCTGCCTTCTGCGCCGTGATCAGAGTGTTCCACATGCCGACCGGATCGGGGATGACCGTCACCGCCATCGGCGCCGAGGTCGTTTGCGAGCCGTAGTTGTCGACGGCGCGGGCGGTGACGGTGTAGTCACCGGCCGCGACACCGGCCCAGGTGAAGGTGTACGGCGCAGAGGTGGTCTCGCCGAGCTTGGCGGCGCCCGAGTAGAACTCGACTTTGGCGATGCCGTCGGTGTCGGCTGCGGTGGCAGTGAGCACGACTGCATCGGGCAACGGGAACGAAGCCGCGGACGTCACGCTGACGGTCGGAGGCACGTTGGGCTGGACTGTCAAGCTTCGCGAGTCCGTCGTGCTGGTCGCACCGTCGTCGTCGGCGGCCGTGGCGGTGAACGCATAGGACCCGGCGGGCTGGTTCGACAGTACGAGCTGATAGTCGTTGCCCAGTCCCTGGCGCACACCGGTGCCGATCAGGACGCCGTTGTTCCTGAACGTCACCGAGGCGATCGTGCCATCGCTGTCGATGGCGCTGGCCGACAGCGTGATGGTCGCCGGAGCGTTCACGCTCGCCACCGGCGCAGCCAGTGACACCGAGGGGGGCGAGTCGATGCCGATCGTGATCGACGTGCTCTGCATCGCGCCGCTGTTGTCGGTGGCGCGCGCTTCGATCGTGTGCGGGCCGAACGGAACGCCGCCCCAAGTGAACTCATAGTCGGCTCCCGGAGCACCCTGCACGCCCTGGCCCAGGGCCGTGGCGTTGCTGTCGACGAAGAATTCCACCTTCGCGATGCTGCCGTCGGCATCACCGGCGCTCACGCGCAGCGTGATGACGGCGCCGGGAAGGTGCTCGCTGCCAGCGCCCGGCGAGACGAACGCGACGCTGGGCAGCGCGTTGACGATCACCTGCACCGTGGCCGAGGTGGCCGTCGCGCCGTCGTCGTCGGTGGCGCGCGCAACGACGGTGTAGTTGCCGTCGGACCAGTTCGCGGTCTGCAGTTCGTAGGCCGAGGTGGCTGCATTGAAGGTGCCTGCGCCGATGCGCGTGGTGTCGTCCAACACGGGCGCAGCGGGATCGACGCGGAAGAACTCGACGCCGGCGATGGTGCCATCGCTGTCGTTTGCCTGCGCGCTCCAGGTCAGCGTCGCCGGCGCGTTCGGCTTGAACGCATTGGCCGGCGCCACGATGGTCACCGTCGGAACCGCGTTCGGCACCACCGGTGGGTCGACGTTGACGGTCAGCGAACCCGACATCGCGATCGCTCCGCCGTCGTCCGTGGCGCGTGCAGTGATCGTGTGCGTACCGGTCGTCGCTCCGACCCAGCGGAACTCGAAGGGCGCGGCCGTGGCCTCGCCCAGCTTGGTGTCGCTTTCGAAGAACTCCACCTTGCTCACCGTGCCGTCCGCATCGGTGACGTCGGCGCGCAAGACGATCTCGGCGCCGGCTGCGAAGATTTGGTTCGCGTTCGCTCCGGCGAGGGTGACGCTCGGCGCACTGTTCGCCGGCTGCGCGGGGGGTTCGGAGCCGCCGCCGCCGCAACCAGCGACCGCGAAAAGGGCGCCCGCAAGCGTCAGCGCTGCAGGCCGGAAAGAGGAACCAGTGCGTTGTGCTCTCATCGAATTGTTGCTCTTGCGAGCTGGTGTAGGTTGCTGCGGTTCGCAGTCTCCTGACCGCGGGCACTCCGGACAAGCGACCGTTCAGGGGTGCGTGAACCGGGGATAGGCGACGCGCATGTGAAATGCGGCGCATCCAGGGCCGGTTCGATGCGCGAGTCGCGTGGTGGATGCCAACGGCGACGCAAGCGAACCACCTGAACGCGGTGGTGCGGGCACCCTCGCGTCCCGGGCAGGGAGGTCGGGCGCGGCCGCCTCGGTGTTCGTCTTCGGCATCGCGCCGCGAGCATGCCCGGGGGGCGCTAAACTCACCCCACAGCGCGGGCGTAGTTCAATGGCAGAACGGCAGCTTCCCAAGCTTCATACGAGGGTTCGATTCCCTTCGCCCGCTCCAGTTTCAGCCTGAGCCGAAGGCGGCGCCGGCAGGCCGGCGCCGCAGTGCCGGCAGTAGAGCGCATCGTCGGCATGGTCGCCGGCACCGCAGATCACGCAGCGCAGCGCGGCGCGCCACGCCGATACGACGAAAGCACTGCGCCGCTGCCAGGCCATCTCGGCCGTCACGATGCCGGTCGGCACGGCGAGCGTGCCCCAGCCGGCGAGCATCATCACCGACGCGATCAGGCGCCCGAGGTCCGTCTTCGGCGTGATGTCGCCGAAGCCGACTGTCGTCATCGTCGTGATGGCCCAGTAGACCGCGACGGGGATGCTGGTGTAGCCGTTGTCGGGCCCTTCGACGACATACATCAGCGTGCCGGCGACCAGCACGACGATCAGCACGAAGCCGATGAAGACGGAGATCTTGCGCCGGCTCGCGTGGACCGCGCGCGCCAGGGAACGGTACTCGGCCGAGTATTGCGACAGCTTGAAGATGCGGAACACGCGCAGCAGACGCAGCAGCCGCACGTCGACCAGCACGACGAGTTCGGGCACGAAGAAGGCGAGCCAGGTCGGCAGCAGCGCGAGCAGGTCGATCACGCCGTAGAAGCTCGTCGCGTAGCGCAGCGGGCGCTGCACGCACGCCAGCCGCGCGAGGTACTCGATCGTGAATGTGATCGTGAACGCCCATTCGAGCACGTCGAACCACCGGCCCCAGCGCTGGGTGAACGTCGGCACGCTGTCGAGGATGACGATGCCGACGCTGGTGACGATGATGCCGATGAGCACCAGGTCGAAAGTGCGCCCGGCGCGCGTGTCGGCTTCGAAGATGACGCGAAACAGCCTCTCGCGCCAGCCGCCTGCCGGCCGGCCGAAGCGCTGCGCGTCGGACACCGGAGCGGCGGCTGGCAGCAGCGGCGGGGCGGTCATGTTGCCGATGGTAGTGGAGCTTGCGTTCGGCTATAGGCTATAAACGGTGCGCCGTTCGTGCAGGCAGCGAAAGGGTGGGTGGTGGGAGACAAGACGATCCGCGTGTTGTGTGTGGGTGTCGATGCGCCTCAAGCTCCCGACGAGACCTGGGGGCCGTTCGCCTACGAGGGCGTGGCGGACCTGCAGCAGGTCGCTGCTCACGCAGGCGGTGCCGGCGCCGTGCTGATCGGCGCCGATGCGCTGCCCGCGCAGCCGGAGCCCGCGACGTGGGCCCAGGCGGCGGGCGATTGCGCCTGGCTCGTCGTTGCCGCCGACCCCGCGCCCGAGCTGGTGCTGCGTTGCCTGCAGCTCGGCGCGCACGACGTGGTCTCGCCCGACGAACTCGTGCTGCCCGGCTGGCCGCGCCGGCTGCGCGCCGCCGTCGAGCACCGCAGCCGCGAGCGCGAAATGAACCATGCGCACGCGACGGATCTCGCGACCGGCCTGCCGAACCGGCGCCAGCTCGTCGAGCACACGGCGCAGCTGCTCGCGCTGCGCGAGCGCGAATCGGTGCCGTTGCCGGTCAACCTCGTGGTGTTGCGTCTCGACGGGCTGGGCGCCGTCGAGGCCGCCCACGGCGCTGCGTCGGCACAGGTCGTGCGGCGCAAGCTGGCGGTGCGGCTTCGTGCGAGCGTGCGCGCGAGCGACGTTGTTGCGTCGCTCGGCGCCGATGCCTTTGCGTTGCTGCTGCCTTCGGCCGAGTCGCCCGAAGGCGCCGAGTTCGTCGTCGGCAAGCTGCGCCGCGCGATGCGCGAGCCGGTCGCGGTGGCCGGCAGCACCGTCGGCGTGGTGGCGCACATCGGCCTGGCGCAGCACCCGCGCGACGGCGACGATGCCGAAGCGCTGCTGCGCCGCGCCGCGGCCGCGGCGCTGGCCGCCGCCTATGCGACCCGCGGCGGCGCCGCCAACGATTGAGGGATGACGACACCCCGCTCGCCGGGTGCGGCGAGCGACCCTCCGAGAGGGTTCGGGCCTTGCTTGGGGTGGCCCGGCGCGGCGGCCCGCGAACTACTTGTTCAGGTCGCCGAGACAGAGGTACTTGACCTCGACGTAGTCGTCGATGCCGTGGCGCGAGCCCTCGCGGCCGAGCCCTGACTGCTTGACGCCGCCGAACGGCACCTCGGCCGTCGAGATGACGCCCGTGTTGACGCCGACCATGCCGTACTCGAGCGCCTCGCCGACGCGGAAGATGCGCCCTACGTCGCGGCTGTAGAAGTAGCTCGCGAGGCCGAACTCGGTGGCGTTGGCGAGCGCGATCACCTCGTCTTCCGTCTTGAAGCGGAACACGGGCGCGAGCGGGCCGAAGGTTTCTTCGCGCGCGCACAGCATCGCGCTCGTCGCCTCGGCCAGCACCGTCGGCTCGTAGAAGCGGTCGCCGAGCCGCCTGCCGCCGGCCAGCAGTTTCGCGCCCTTGGCCGTGGCGTCGGCGACGTGGCGCTCGATCTTGGCCACCGCGTCGTCGTCGATCAGCGGCCCGAGCGCGACGCCGTCGTCGAAGCCGTTGCCGACCTTCATCTCGCGCGCCTTCGCGGCGAGCTTGTCGACGAAGGCGTCGTAGACGCCCGCCTGCACGTAGAGGCGGTTGGTGCAGACGCAGGTCTGCCCGGCGTTGCGGTACTTGCTGGCCAGCGCACCTTCGACTGCGGAGTCGATGTCGGCGTCGTCGAACACGATGAAGGGCGCGTTGCCGCCGAGCTCGAGCGAGAGTTTCTTGATCGTCGGCGCGCTCTGCGCCATCAGGATGCGGCCGATCTCGGTCGAGCCGGTGAACGAAAGGTGGCGCACCATCTCGCTGGCGCACAGCGCCTTGCCGACCTTGATCGAGTTGTCGCCGTCGGCGGTGACGACGTTGAGCACGCCCGCAGGCATCCCGGCGCGCTGCGCCAGCTCGGCGACCGCCAGCGCCGACAGCGGCGTCTGCTCGGCCGGCTTGACGACGACGGTGCAGCCCGCGGCGAGCGCCGGCGCGACCTTGCGCGTGATCATCGCGATCGGGAAGTTCCACGGCGTGATCGCAGCGCAGACGCCGATCGGCTGCTTGATGACGAGGTAACGCTTGGTGGCGTCGGTGCTCGGAATCGTCTCGCCGTAGAGGCGCCTTGCCTCTTCTGCAAACCACTCGATGAAGCTCGCGCCGTAGGCCACTTCGCCTTTGGCCTCGCGCAGCGGCTTGCCCTGTTCGGCCGTCATGATGCGCGCCAGGTCGTCGGCATGCTGGTGCAGCAGCTGGAACCACTTCATCAGCACGGCGCCGCGCTCCTTCGCGGTCTTGGCGCGCCACGCCGGCCAGGCGGCATGCGCGGCGGCGATCGCGGCCTTGGTCTCGGCCGCGCCGAGGTTGGCGACGTCGGCGAGCTTGAGGCCCGTCGCCGGATCGTGCACGTCGAAGCGCGCCGCGCCGGGCAGCCACTCGCCATTGATCAACGCGTGCGTCTTCAGCAGGCTCGCGTCGTTCAGGGCGGCCAGCGGCGTCGTCTTCATGTCCATGCAAAGGTCTCCAGCGAGGGGCGTCGATGATAACCCTCCACCTATAATGAATCCTTTGAAAATCAAGCAGTTACGGGGTGCGATCGGCCTCGCGACGGCGCTCGACAGCACTCGACAGCACCGCATGAAAGCCTCCGACATCCGCACGCAGTTCCTGGACTTCTTCGCCGCCAAGGGCCACGCCGTCGTCGCGTCGAGCCCCGTCGTGCCGGGCGACGACCCGACGCTGCTGTTCACCAACGCCGGGATGAACCAGTTCAAGGACGTCTTCCTCGGCTTCGACAAGCGCCCCTATCAGCGCGCCGCGACGGCGCAGAAGTGCATCCGCGCCGGCGGCAAGCACAACGACCTCGAGAACGTGGGCTACACGGCTCGCCACCACACCTTCTTCGAGATGCTGGGCAACTTCAGCTTCGGCGACTACTTCAAGCAGGACGCGATCCGCTACGCGTGGGAGCTGCTGACCGCCGTCTACAAGCTGCCGGCCGACAAGCTCTGGGTCACCGTCTACGCCGAGGACGACGAGGCCTACGACCTCTGGCACAAGGACGTGGGTGTGCCGGCGGATCGCATCGTGCGCATCGGCGACAACAAGGGGGCCCGCTACGCCAGCGACAACTTCTGGATGATGGGCGACACCGGCCCCTGCGGCCCGTGCACCGAGATCTTCTACGACCACGGCCCCGATGTGGCGGGCGGCCCGCCCGGCAGCGCCGACGAGGACGGCGACCGCTACATCGAGATCTGGAACAACGTGTTCATGCAGTTCAACCGCGACGAGGCGGGCGTGATGCACAAGCTGCCCAAGCCGAGCGTGGATACCGGCATGGGTCTGGAGCGCCTCGCCGCGGTGCTGCAGGGCGTGCACTCGAACTACGAGATCGATCTGTTCGTCAATCTGCTCGCGGCAGCCAAGCAAGCCGTCGACACCGCAGGTGCGAAGGACTGCGACAAGGACTCGCCGTCGCTGAAGGTGATCGCCGACCACATCCGCGCCTGCGCGTTCACCGTCGCCGACGGCGTGATCCCCGGCAACGAGGGCCGCGGCTACGTGCTGCGTCGCATCGCCAGGCGCGCGATCCGCCACGGCTACAAGCTCGGTGCGCGCAAGCCCTTCTTCCATGCGCTGGTGGCGCCGCTGGCCGACGAGATGGGCGACGCCTACCCCGAGCTGCGGCGCGAGAAGCTGCGCATTGCCGAGGTGCTGCAGCAGGAGGAAGAACGCTTCTTCCAGACGATCGCCAACGGGATGGAGATTCTCGAGAAGGCGCTCGGCGAGTTGTTCCTCGCCAAGGGTCATGACGTCAAGGTGCTCGACGGAGATCTTGCGTTCAAGCTTCATGACACCTATGGATTCCCCCTCGACCTGACTGCTGATGTCTGCCGGGAAAGCGGCATCGCTGTCGATGGCATGGCCTTCGACGCCGCGATGACCCGCCAGCGCGAGCAGGCGCGCGCGGCGGGCAAGTTCAGGATGGCGCAGGGCCTCGAATACGACGGCGCGGCGACCACCTTCCATGGCTACGAGCACCTGGTGTGCGAGCACAGCAAGGTAACGGCTCTGTATGTCGACGGCACGCCGGCGACGCGCGCGCGCGCCGGCGACGATGTCGTCGTCGTGCTCGACCACACGCCGTTCTATGCCGAGAGCGGCGGCCAGGCCGGCGACAGCGGCGAGCTGCGCAACGCGCGCGCGCGCGTGCTGATCGACGACACGATCAAGGTGCAGGCCAGCGTGTTCGGCCACTCGGGCCGGATCGTCGAGGGCGAGGTCGAATTGGGCGACACCTTCAGCGCGCGCGTCGAGGCCGATCGGCGCGCGAAGACGATGCGCAACCACAGTGTCACGCACCTGATGCACAAGGCGCTGCGCGAAGTGCTCGGCGGCCACGTGCAGCAAAAGGGCTCGCTCGTGAACCACGAGCGCACGCGCTTCGACTTTGCGCACGGCGGGCCGATGACGCCGGAGCAGGTTGCGCGCGTCGAGGCGATCGTCAACGCCGAGATCCTCGCCAATGCGCAGACGCAGGCGCGCACGATGACGCTCGACGAGGCGCAGAAGCACGGCGCCGTGATGCTGTTCGGCGAAAAGTACGGCGACACCGTGCGCATGCTCGACATCGGCTCGAGCCGTGAGCTGTGCGGCGGCACGCATGTGCAGCGCACCGGCGACATCGGCCTGTTCAAGATCGTCGCCGAGGGCGGCGTCGCCGCCGGCGTGCGCCGCGTCGAGGCCGTCACGGGCGACAACGCGCTGGCCTACCTGCAGGCGCTCGAGGCGGCGATGAACGGCGTCGCCGGCACGCTCAAGACGGCGCCGGCCGAAGTCGGCGCGCGACTGCAGGCCGTGCTCGACCAGGTGCGCGCGCTCGAACGCGAGGTCACCGCGCTCAAGGGCAAGCTCGCGTCGTCGCATGGCGACGAGCTGCTCGCGCAGGCCATCGACGTGAAGGGCGTCAAGGTGCTCGCCGCCACGCTAGCCGGCGCCGACGCGAAGGCGCTGCGCGAGACGATGGACAAGTTGAAGGACAAGCTCAGGACGGCCGCCATCGTGCTGGCCGCGGTCGACGGCGGTCGCGTGCAACTCGCCGCCGGCGTGACGTCGGACAGCACGGCCAGGCTGAAGGCCGGCGAGCTGGTCAACTTCGTCGCGCAGCAGGTCGGCGGCAAGGGTGGCGGCAAGCCCGACCTCGCAATGGCCGGCGGCACTGACGCGGGCAAGCTCGCCGCCGCGCTGGCGTCGGTGGCGGGCTGGGTCGGCGAGCGCCTGTGAGGCCGGTGCGTGCTCCGCGCCACAGCAGCGACGGCGAGATCGAGCAGCTGAACGCGCTGTGCGAACGGCTGGGCGGCTTCGACGACCGGATCTCGCTCGAATGGCTCGACGGCTGGTTCGCGGCGCTGGTCGCCGGCCCGCGCACCGTGATGCCGGGCGAATGGCTGCCTGCCGTGTTCGGCGACGCCTTCGATCGCGCCTTCGCCGACCCCGATGACGTGCAGCAGGCGATGAGCACGTTGATGGCGCGCTGGAATGTCGTCGCCGACCAGCTGCATCCGGAGGCGCTCTACGACGACCCGGAAGCGCTGCGACTGGCGCCTCTGCTGGCCGACTGGAGCGACGATGCCGTCGCCGAATTGCGCGCGCAAGGCGCGCTCGACGCGCGGCGCTCGCAGTTGCCGCGCACCGGCGAGGTGTGGGCCCTCGGCGTCCTCGACGCGATCGAGCATTTCCGCGCCGACTGGCGCGAACCCGCTCCGGCCGACGAGGATGCCGATGTCTACTTCGACGCCGTGGCGAGCATCGAGGCGTTGGTCCTCGACGAAGCGGCGCTGGCGCAGTACCTGGCCGAAGCCGCTGCGGGGCAGGCGCTGCAGCGCGACGACCTTGTCGACGAAGCCTGCTGGGCGCTGCAGGATCTGCGCCTCTACTGGCTCGATCACCGGCCCAAGCAGGTGCCGCTGCGCGCCGCGCCGGTGCCGGGCCGCAACGACCCGTGTCCTTGCGGCAGCGGGCGCAAGTACAAGCGTTGCCACGGCGCGCCGGCCTGAATCGTCCGGCCGCCCTGCAGCGCGCTCCGCGGGATGCGTTGCTCGCAGCCGCGCCGCGGAGCGCCGTTCACAGGTTCTCAGCGCGCCGGTCTGGCTTCGAGCTGCTTGCGCAGCGCTTCGCAATGGTCGGGCCCCGGTGTCTCGACCGCGGCGCGGCGCTCGTCGAACGACGCGGCCGCGTCGCCGCCGGCGTCGCCATAGGCCACGCTGCGGATGCTGTGCGCCGGCAGCCCGGCGGCCTGCAGATGCAGCGGCACACCGCGGTCGCGCGCCGCGTGTTCGGCGCCGCTGTAGAGCAGCACTTGCCGGCCGGCTGCAGCCGCCAGCGCGTCGCGCAGCGCCTGCGCCATCGAGCGATCGCGCGCGATCTGCACGCGCAGCATGCCGGGCAGTTGCGCTTCGGGCAGCAGGCCGCAATGGCCGTCGCGCACGGCGCGCAGCAGGATGGCGCGAGCGCGCTCATCGACGGCGCTGTCGAGCGCGGCGTCGGCCATGGCGTCGCGCGTCGCTGTGCGGGGCAGGTTGCCGCCGTAGACCGGAACGCCGGCTGCCACAGCGGCCATCACGATGGCGCGGTAGCGCTCCCAAGGCCAGGCGCGCTCGTTCCAGGCCAGCGCCTCTCGTGCCTGCGCTTCGCTGGCCACAGCCGGCAAACCGGCGGTGGCGTGGCCGCGTTCAGCCATCTCGATGACGACGCCGCCGAGCCGGCCCGCCGCCGCGAGCGCGCGCACCTCGGCGGCGGCCTGGCGTTGATGGTCGCCCTGGTCGTGCTGTTCGCCCAGCAGCACGACGCGAGGCTGCAGCGCAGGAGTCGCGGCGCAGCCGGCGCAGGCGAGGATGGCGGCAACCAGCAGCGCGGCGATGGCGCGGGACGCAGGGCAGCGGTGGGACGCCATGCGCTCCAGCATAGCCCGACACCGGCACTTGGCCTGGCGACAGGGCGGCAGGGTTGACGCAGACTCCTGCCCATGCTGCACCGAACCGGCTTCTTCATGCGCTGCGCGCTGTCGTGCGTCGCCGCGCTGGGCTGCGCCGCGCCGGCGGCCCTGCAGGCCCAGGATCTGCGCGACGGCGACGGCGACGCCGCACCGCGCGCGACCGTGGACCGCGTGGCGCAAGCTTTCGTCGAGGCCTGCGTGCTGACCGAAGGCGAGCTGACGCCTGCAATCGACTGGGCCGTCAACGCCGGCTACCTGCCGGTCGACACGCTCGCGGTCGACGTGCGCCCGCTGCTCGGCGGGCAGGCCGGCACCGTGCTCGCGATGCCCGATGTGACAGCGCCGGTGCTGCTCGCCGTCACCGCCGATCGAGGCTGCACCGTCTGGGCCGAGCGCCTGCCCGGGCCGGCGCTGCGCAGCGCGTTCCAGCAGGCGGTGGATCGGCTCGTGCGGCGCGGTGTCCGGGTGCAGCCGATGCTCGACCGCACCGTCGAGCGCGCCGGAGCCTGGCGCCAACATCTGCAGCTGCGCTACCGTCGCGCCGGTGGATCGCACGACTATGCGATCGGCGCCGTGACGACGCTGACGCCGACGCCCGCGCAGCAGGCGCTGCACCTCTCGCCGGTGCGACTCGAGCACGATCCCGGCGGGCCGGCCGTGAGCCGCTGAACGGTCCGCACGCACACGCCGAGCGGAGTGCCCGTTGCGGCCGGCGATGCCCTCAGGCCTCGGCCCACGCGACGGCGAACCAGCGCTGCGAGTCGAGCCAGAGCTGCGGGGGGCGGAATCCGGCACGCTGCAGCAGCGCGGCCAGCCCCTCGGGCGTGTACTTGCACGAGATCTCGGTGTGGATGCGCTCGCCTGCAGCGAATGCGCGTCCGCCGCCGGACCACTGCACCTCGAGCGTCGCACACGCCTCGAGGTGCATCTCGATGCGCGCGAGCGTCGCGTCGTAGAACGCGCGATGGCGCCACTGCGCCGGACGGAAATTGGCGCCGATCATGCGGTTGACGTGGCGCAGCGCGTTCAGGTTGAACGCCGCAGTGACGCCCAGTTCATCGTCGTAGGCGCGCTCCAGCACGTCGACCGGCTTGACCAGGTCGACGCCGAGCAGCAGCCCGCCGCCCGCGGCGCGCCCGTGCACGCGGCGCAGGAACTCGAGCGCCTCGGCGGGCGTGAAGTTGCCAATGCTCGAACCGGGATAGAAGAACACGGGCCGGCCCGCCGTGGCGTCGGGCGGCAGATCGAGTGACGACGAGAAGTCGGCGCCGATGCCAGTCAGCGGCAGCGATGGGTGGTGCAGCTGCACGGCGTTGAGCGCGTCGCGCAGCCAGTCGACCGAGATGTCGACGGCGACGTAGCGCGCCGGGCGCAGCATCGGCAGCAGCCGCAGCGCCTTGGCGCAGTCGCCGGCGCCGAGGTCGATCAGCGTCGAGCCCGTGCCCACGGCGCGTGAGATTGCATCGCCGTGGGCCGCGAAGATGGCGGCCTCGGTGCGCGTTGGGTAGTACTCGGCCAGTTCCGTGATGGCGGCGAACAGCTGCGAGCCGAGCCGGTCGTAGAAGTGCTTGGGCGCCAGCACCGCGCGCTCGCGCAGCAGGCCCGCGACCACCTCGTCGCGCAGCGCCTGCGAATCCTCTTCATAGAGCTGCACGAAACTGGGTCGGCGCTGCGCTGTCATGGGCGTCCTCGGCTGGGGCACATGCTGCAGCCGGGAGCAAGCGGCAAGCCCGCTTCCAGCGTCGCCATAATCGCGGGGTTCGCCGTCGGCGTCCAGCAAAGGGAGCGGAATCTTGGAGTTGCAGGGTAGGCACATCGTGCTCGGCTTGACGGGCGGCATCGCCTGCTACAAGGCGGCCGATCTGACGCGCGAGCTGGTCAAGGCCGGCGCGACGGTGCAGGTCGTCATGACGCCGGCGGCCGAGCAGTTCATCACCTCCGTCACGCTGCAGGCGCTGTCGAACCGCAATGTCTACACCAGCACCTGGGATCCGCGCGAGCCCAACAACATGGCGCACATCAACCTGACGCGCGAAGCCGACGCCGTGCTCGTCGCGCCCGCCAGCGCCGACTTCATGGCCCGGCTGCTGCACGGCCGCGCCGACGACCTGCTCGCGCTGCTGTGCCTGGCGCGGCCGATCGAGCGCTGCGCGCTGCTCGTCGCGCCGGCGATGAACCGCGAGATGTGGGCGCACCCGGCGACGCAGCGCAACGTCGCGCAGCTTCGCGCCGACGGCACGACGTTCCTCGGCCCGGCGGCGGGCGACCAGGCCTGCGGCGAGACGGGTGACGGCCGCATGCTCGAGCCGGCCGAACTGGTCGAGGAGTTGATCGCCTTCTTCCAGCCCAAGGCGCTCGCCGGCAAGCGCGTGCTGATCACGGCCGGGCCGACGTTCGAGCCGTTCGACCCGGTGCGCGGTATCACCAATTTGTCGAGCGGCAAGATGGGCTTCGCGATCGCGCGCGCGGCGCGCGACGCCGGCGCCGCGGTCACGCTGGTCGCCGGCGCCGTGCACCTGTCCGCGCCGCGCGGCGTGATGCGCATCGACGTGCAGACGGCGCAGCAGATGCACGACGCCGTGCTGCCGCTCGCGCCGCATCACGACGTGTTCGTCGCGACGGCGGCGGTGGCCGACTGGCGGCCAGCCAACCTGTCGGGCCAGAAGATCAAGAAGAACGGCAGCAAGGTCGCGCCGACGTTCGAGCTGGTCGAGAACGTCGACATCCTCGCGGCAGTCGCGAGGCTGCAGGACCGGCCCTACTGCGTCGGCTTCGCCGCCGAGAGCCATGATCTCGCGAAGCACGCGCGCGAGAAGCTGCAGCGCAAGAACATCCCGCTGATCGTCGGCAATCTCGGGCCGGCGACCTTCGGCCGCGACGACAATGCGCTGCTGCTGGTCGACGCCGACGGCGAGCGCGCGCTGCCGCCCGACGGTTCGACCGCCGACAAGCTGACGCTGGCGCGCGCGCTGGTGCAGGAAATCGCCCGACGACTCTCCACGCTCTCCGCATGACGACGATCGACGTGAAAGTGCTTGATGCGCGCCTGGCCGAGCGTTTCGACGAACTGCGTCCGACCTATGCAACGCCCGGCAGTGCCGGCCTCGACCTGCGCGCCTGTCTCGACGCGCCGCTGCTGCTCGAGCCCGGCCAGACGAAGCTGATCCCGACGGGCCTCTCGATCCACATCGGCGACCCGGGTCTGGCGGCGATGATCCTGCCGCGCTCGGGGCTCGGACACAAGCACGGCATCGTGCTCGGCAACCTGGTCGGCCTGATCGACAGCGACTACCAGGGCCCGCTGATGGTGAGCTGCTGGAACCGCGGCCCCGAGGCGTTCACCGTGCAGCCGTTCGAGCGCATCGCGCAACTCGTCGTCGTGCCGGTGGTGCAGGCGGCGTTCCGCCGCGTCGACGCATTCGGCGCGTCGGACCGGGGCGAGGGCGGATTCGGCTCGACCGGCAAGCACTGACCCGCGCGGGTCAGTGCAGCGTCTTGCCCTGGGACGGGTCGCTGATCACGGCCATCGCCGAGTGGCCGACCGAGCGCCGCTCGATCTCCTCGGGCGTCGCCTCGCGCACGCCGCGCACCTGCAGTGCGATGCGCAGCGCCATGCCGGCCAGCGGATGGTTGGAGTCGAGCACGACGTGCTCGGGGTAGACCTCGGTGACGGTGTAGATCGCTTCGGCCGGCATGCCTTCGGTGGCGCTGCCTTCGGGCAGACCCTCGAACTGCATGCCGGGCTCGATCGCTTCGGGGAACAGCGCGCGCGATTCGTAGCACACCAGCTCGGGGTCGTAGGCGCCGAACGCTTCTTCGGGCTCGATCTGCACCCGGGTCGAGAATCCGGCCTGCTGTTCGGCAAGCGCATCCTCGACGCCGGCGAGCAGGTCGTCGCCGCCGTAGAAGAACTCGACCGGCTCGGCGAGTTCGTCGATGAGTTGGTTCTGCGCGTCTTCGAGGCGCCACGTCAGCGCGACGACGCAGGGTGCGGTGATCAGCATCGAAGGATGATCGCACAATGGCGTGGTGGAGCCGACCTCGTACCACGCCGCTGCCCGGCGGCGTGGCGCGCGAATGGCTCGACGGATCGGCGCGGGCCGGATGGTTGCACGCAGCATGAGGAGGCCAGGGCATGAACGACACGACCGACGACGGCGCGGCCGCACCCGCGAGCGGCGCGCCGCATCGCATCCTGACGACGCGCGGCGAGTGCCAGCAGGCGCTGCGCGACGCCTTCGCCGAGGCCGCGCGCATCGGCTGCCGCGAGCTGTGGCTGTGCGATGCCGATTATTCCGACTGGCCGCTGTCGGAGCGCGCCGTCATCGACAGCCTGTCGCAGTGGGCTTACTCGCACCGCAAGCTGACGCTGCTCGCGCACGGGTTCGACGAAATCGTGCGCCGCCATGCCCGCTGGATCGACTGGCGCCGCCAGTGGTCGCACATCGTCGAATGCCGCCAGCTCGAGGTCGCCGAGCCGGGTCAGGTGCCGACGCTGCTGCTCGCGCCTGGGCTCGTCACGGTGCGCATTTTCGACCCGGTGCACCAGCGCGGCAGCGTTTCGCACGATCCGGCCGACGCGATCCGCTGCCGCGAGCTGGTCGACGACCTCTGGCAGCGCTCGTCCGACGCCTTTTCGGCGACGACGTTGGGCCTCTAGGTCAAACCCTAACTTGACCCATATAATGGCAGGCTAGGCACTGGAGCATTCAAGACATCCATCCTGCCGCCAACCGTTTCCACACCTCTAGAGGAAAAAGATGAAGACGTCGCTCGTGATCGCTACCCTGTTTGCTTCCGTCGCTCTGGCCGCCTGCGGCAAGAAGGAAGAAGCTCCGGCCCCGGCGCCGGCTCCGGCCGCTGCCCCGGCCCCGGCCGCTGCTCCGGCCGTTGAAGCCGCCGCTTCCGTCGCCGCCGGCGCTGCAACGGCTGCCGCCGATGCCGCCTCTGCCGTGGGCAATGCCGCCACCGATGCTGCCGCTGCCGTCGGCGCCGCCGCATCGGCCGCGACCGATGCGATGAAGAAGTAATTCGGATCGACCGATCGCAAGGAGCCGCCTTCGGGCGGCTTCTTCGCTTTCCGGCGTCAGCCGGCGTCGCGCCAGCCGAAACCCAGCAGCGGGTCGGCGACGCAGATCTCGTCGGCCGTCGTGCCCGCCGCTGCGGCGAGCGCGGCCGCCGCCAGCGCCGGTGTGTTGTTGCTCTCGCTGAGGTGCGCGGCGACCACGTGGCGCAGCGCCCCGTGCATGCAGGCGGCGAGGATCTCCGCCGCCGTGTCGTTGGCCAGGTGGCCGTGGCGCCCGGCGATGCGCGCCTTCAGCGCGGCCGGGTAGGCCGACGCCGCGAGCATGTCGCGGTCGTGGTTGCACTCGAGCAGCAGTGCAGCGCAGCCGGCGAGCTGGCGCAGCAGGTGCGACGTCGGTGCGCCGGCGTCGGTCAGGATGCCCAGCCGCGCGGCGCCGTCGCTGCAGGTGAGCTGCAATGGCTCGCGCGCGTCGTGCGGCACGGTGTAGGGCTGCAGCAGCAGGTCGCCGACGCTGATCGCCTCGCCGTCATGCGCGAAGTGCAGGCCCGGCAGGTCCGGCGCGCCGATCGCGGCGTGCGTGCCGCGGCTCATCCACACGGCGACGCCGTGACGGCGCGCCAGTGTCGCGGCGCAGCCGACGTGGTCGCCGTGCTCGTGCGTCACGAACACGGCATCGATCGCATCGAGGCTCGTGCCGGCGCGCTGCAGCCGCGCCCGCAGCTCGCGCGCCGAGAAGCCGCAGTCGATGAGCACGCGCGTCGTCGTGGCGCCCGAGCCCGCCTCGATCAGCGCAGCGTTGCCGGTGCTGCCGCTGCCCAGGCTGCAGAAACGGAGCATCGGCGCGGCGCTGCCGGACGCGCGCGCTTCAGCGCAGCTCGTCGACCAGCAGCGCGACGATGCGCTTGCCGACCTCTCCGTTCTCGGGTGCACCCTGAGGGTCGAGCACCGAGACCGTCGTGCTGTCGGCGCTGCCCGCCTTGACGGCGATGCGATAGCGCACCGGCGGTTGTGCGGCCTTGCTGCCGCCGAACAGCTTGCTGAAGAAGCCGGGCTGCTCCTGCGGGCCCTTGGCCGGGTCGATGTAGCGCACGTAGTACAGGCCGTTGCTGCGGTCGCGGTCTTCGACGGTGAAGCCGCCGCGGTCGAGCGCGAGACCGATGCGGCGCCACGCGCGCTCGAAGCCTTCGTCGAGCTGCAGCGACGCGGCAGCGGTGCCGGCCAGCGCGCGCGCGCGCGCCGGCGTTTCGGCGACCACGGGTGGCGCACCCGACGCACCGGCGGCGGGGCGGGCGCCGGCCTGCTGCGCTTCGTCCTTCGCCGACAGCTTGGTCATCACGCGCGCGAGGAACGTCGCCTCGAGCTGCGGATCGGGCGGTCGCGGCTGCCACTTGGTCTGGTCCTTGAGCGCGCCGATCATCACTTCTTCCATGCCGCGGTGGCTGATGTAGATCTCGCTGCCCTCGGCGGCGCGCTCGACGCGCGTGCGGAACTTGTCGCGCTCGCCGGTCGAATAGACCGAATCGAGCACCTTGCCGATCGTGTTGCGGATGAAGTCCTGCGGCAGCTTGGCGCGGTTCTCGGCCCACTCCGTTTCCATCAGGCCCGACGCGGGCTCGTCGACGACGAGCTTGAAGCCGTTCTCCTGCCAGAACATGCGCAGCTGCGGCCACAACTGCTCGGGGGTCAGCTTCGTCGCCAGCCAGCGCTGGCTGCCGGCGCGCACGATGCGCATGTCGTCGGTCGCGCCGGGTGCGATGGTCGACGCCGCGGTGGTCGCGGGCGTCGCCGCGGCGGCCTGGTAGGCGGTCGCGCTGACGCTGGCGCCCGATGCCGACTGATAGCGCGCATCGCGGCTGAGCTGAGTCAGGTCGGGCGGCACGGCGAGCGTCGACGTCGTCTTCGCGTTGGTGCGGTAGTCGATCTTGTCGCCTTCCGTCATTTCGTTGAGCGACGAACAGCCGGCGGCTGCACCCAGCGCGACGAGGCCGGCGGCGAGGGAAAGGCGGGATCGAATCACGTTGCGCATCTCCGGGGGAGGATGTCGAGGAATTCCGACGGGCGGGCGCGCGGTCGCGCGACGCGGGTTCACAGCAGGCCGGCTTCGCGCATCGACTGCTCGACGATCGCCTGACCCGCCGGGCTGAGCGGCGTGATCGGCAGGCGCAGGGCCTCGCGGCACCGGCCCAGCCGCGCCAGCGCCCACTTGGTGGCGCAGGGGCTCGGCTCGACGAACAGGTTGCGGTGCAGGCCGAGCAGCTTCAGGTGTAGCTGCGTCGCCTCGCGCACGCGCCCTTCGAGCGCGGCGACGCACAGCTGGTGCATCGCGCGCGGCGCGACGTTGGCCGTCACGCTGATGTTGCCGTGGCCGCCGAGCAGGATCAACGCCACGGCGGTCGGGTCGTCGCCCGAGTAGATCGCGAAGCCCTGGGGCGCGCGCTTGATCAGCTCGCAGGCGCGACCGATGTCGCCCGAGGCTTCCTTGATGCCGACGACGCCGGGCAGTTGCGCGCAGCGCAGTGCCGTCTCGGCCGACATGTCGGCCACGGTGCGGCCGGGCACGTTGTAGAGCACCATCGGAATGTCGACGGCCTCGGCGATCGCCTTGAAGTGCCGGTAGATGCCTTCCTGCGACGGTTTGTTGTAGTAGGGCACGACGGAGAGCGTGCAGTCGGCGCCGACCTGCTTCGCGTAGCGCGAATGCTCGATCGCCTCGGCAGTGGAGTTGGCGCCGGTGCCGGCCATGATCGGCACGCGGCCGCGCGCATGCTCGACGGCGACGCGGATCACCTCCCAGTGCTCGTCGACCGTCAGCGTCGGCGATTCGCCGGTCGTGCCGACGACGCCGACGCCGTCGGTGCCTTCGGCAATGTGCCAGTCGATCAGATGGCGCAGCGCGTCGTGGTCGACGCTGCCGTCATCGCGCATCGGCGTGACGAGGGCGACGATGCTGCCGGTGATGGGCTTCATGGGGCTTTCCTTGCGATCGCGCGATTTTACCTGCGCGAGTGACCGCGGCTCGTTCAGGCCAGTGCCGCGCGGCGCGGCGGCGCGCCGGGGGCCTCGCGCAGCGCCGCGATGCGCTGTACGCAGCGCGGCGGCGCGTCGAGCAGACCGTCCTCGTAGGCGACGACGCGCAGTGCTCCGCGCACCGCGTCGAGCAGCTCGCCCGGCGCGAGCAGGAAGTCGGGGTTCGACGGCTTGCCGAAGGCTTCGTTGCCGCGCGCGAAGGTTTCGTAGATCAGCACACCGCCCGCGTCGACGCTCGCGACGAGCGTCGGCAGCAGCGCGCGCCACAGGTAGTTGGTGACGACGACGGCGTCGAAGCGCCGCCCGGCCAGCGGCCAGGGCCCGGCCTCGATGTCGGCTGCAACGATCTCGGCGGCGACGTCGCGCAGCGCATCGAGCGCTGCAGCGTCGCGGTCGAGCGCGGTGACTCGCGCGCCGCGCGCCGCGAACCAGCGCGTGTGGCGTCCGCTGCCGCAGGCGACATCGAGCACCGCCGCGCCCGCGGGCACGAGAGCCGACCAGCGTTGCACCCAAGGTGACGGCGCGAGCCCGGCATGCGTCGTCGTCATTGGCGTCAGAAGCAGGCCCAGATCTGGTTGCCCAGCGTCACCGCGAGATCGGGCCGCAGGTAGAGCACGAACACGGCCGCCAGCGCGGCGAAGGCGGCGACCCAGGCGAACCAGCGTTTCGTTGTCGGCTGCATCGCGCGCACCTCAGATCGCGGCGGCAGCCGGTGCCGGCCGCGCGATCGCCGTCTCGCGCACCGGCAGGTTGACGAGTGCCGCGAAGATGCCGAGCGCGACGGCGATCCACCAGACGATGTCGTAGCTGCCCGTCGTGTCGTAGAGCTTGCCGCCGAGCCACACGCCGAGGAACGAGCCGATCTGATGGCTGAGGAAGACGAAGCCGCCGAGCATCGAGAGGTAGCGCACGCCGAAGACCTGCGCCACGATGGCGTTGGTCGGCGGCACCGTCGACAGCCACAGCAGACCCATCACGGCCGAGAAGACAAAGACGCTCGCGGGCGTCAGGGGCGCCAACAGGAAGGCGACGATCGCCACCGAGCGCAGCAGGTAGATCGACGCCAGGATGTGGCGCTTGGCCAGCCGCTGGCCGAGCGAGCCGGCGAGGTAGGTGCCGAACACGTTGAACAGGCCGATCAGCGCCAGCGAATAGGTCGCGACTTCGGGCGACAGGCCCTTGTCCTTGAGGTAGCTCGGCATGTGCACGCCGATGAAAACGACCTGGAAGCCGCAGACGAAGTAGCCTGCCGTCAGCAGCCGGAAGCTCGGGTACGCGAACGCCTCGCGCAGCGCCTCGCCGATGCTCTGCGCCGGCCCGTGTGCGGCACGAGCGCCGGCGGGCTCCTTCAGGCCGTAGGCGAGCGGCGCGATCGCGAGTGCGACGCAGCCGAGGATGAAGAGGGCCTCCTGCCAGCCGAAGGCCGCCATCAGCCAGTTCTCGACCGGCACCATCAGGAACTGGCCGAACGAGCCCGCGGCGGCCGCGACGCCCATCGCCCACGAGCGCTTCTCGGGCGCCACGTTGCGGCCGATCACACCGTAGATCACGGCGTAGGTCGTGCCGGCCTGCGCCATGCCGAGCAGTACGCCGGCGCTGCCGGTGAAGGCCAGGCCCGAGGTCGCCAGCGCCATCGTCACGAGGCCCGCGGCATAGAGCACGCCGCCGGCCACCAGCACGCGGAACGCGCCGAATCGATCCGCCAGCATGCCGGCGAACGGGGCGGTGAAGCCCCACACCAGGTTCTGCACCGCCAGCGCGAAGGCGAAGGTCTCGCGCGTCCAGCCGCGCTCCATCGTGATCGGCTGCAGCCACAGGCCGAAGCCGTGGCGGATGCCCATCGACAGCGTGACGATCGCGGCGCCGCACAGCAGCACCTGCGTCATCGACAAGCTGGGAGAAGGCGCGGCGGGAGCGGACTGCGGAGACATCCGCGCCACTCTAGCGGATCGCCCGCGGCCTTGCCGGCTCCGGGCTCAGCCGCCGCGCGCGGCGATGCCGCGGCTGGCTGCACCGTAGACCGGCGCATTGACGTCGCGCAGCGCGAGGATGGCGCCGAGACGCCGGTCGGCCGGTGCGTCGAAGCCGCATTCGCCGTCGAACGCCTTCGGGTTGCGGAACGTGCCCAGCAGCAGGTCCCACAGCGGCAGGTCGCCGTAGTTGCTCGCGTGCACGCCGCGCCGGTGGTGCTCGCAATGCGCCTCGGGGCGCTGGATGAACCAGCCGAGCCACCGCGGCGTGCGCACGTTCCAGTGCTGGAACATGCCGTGAAACGCGGCGACGTAGCCTGTCAGCGCGGCGGCGAGCGGGTCGAGGCCGAGCACGACGACGGTGACGAACAGCTGCAGCAACACCTGCAGCACCATCTCGATCGGGTGGAACAGCATCGAGCCCGAGATGTCGACGCGCTGCGGGCTGTGATGCAGCTGGTGCGTGAGGCGCCACAGCAGCGGCACGGCATGCACGCTGCGGTGGTAGGCGTACATCAGGCCCGACAGCACCAGCCAACCGACGGCAGCGCCGCCCGCGACACCGAGGCGAGTGCCGTCGATCCAGCGCCGCGCCGCCATCCAGTCGAGCGGCAGCAGCAGCGGCACGACGGTACCGGCGGTCCCGATCAGCAGCAGGAAGGCGACACCGATCCAGCGCCATCTGCGGCGCGGCGGGAAGGTGCGCGCCGGCCACGACGCTTCGACGCCGAGCATCGCCAGGTAGGTGGCCGGCACCAGCAGTCCGACGAGTTCGACGGTTTCCATGGTGATCCTCCGGGACGAGTTGGAGACTTACGGCGTAAGGTGATGCGGACAAGTTTAGACTTACGGTGTAAAACGTCAAGCATGGATCCGAAGCCGGCGCGCCCGGCGCGGGGCCCCCCCCCCCCCCCCCCCCGGGGGGGGGCCCGGCCGCCCCCCCCCCCCCCCCCGCGCGGCGGCCCGCCCGGGCGCCGCGGGCGGCGGCCCGCCACCCCCCCCTCGGGGCGGGGGGGCGCGGCGCAGCCCCTCTCGCGCGAGCGCATCGTCGACGCGGCCCTGCAGCTCGTGGCCGATGCGACGCTCGCCGGGCTGTCGACGCGCAAGCTCGGCGAGCGCCTCGGTTGCGAGGCGATGAGCATCTACCACCACTTCCCGAGCAAGCGGCACCTGCTCGATGCGCTGGTCGACCACGCCCTCGCCTCGGTCGAGATGCCGCCGCCCGGGTTGCCGCCGCTCGAGCGCATCCGCCGACTGCTGCACGCCTACCGCGCGATGGCGCACCGCTGGCCCGCGCTGTTTCCTCTCGTGGCGCTGCATCGCCTGAACACACCGACCGGCGTGCGCTTCATCGAGACCGTGCTCGAACTGATCCAGGACGTCGTGCCCGACGCGACGCTTGCCGCGCGGCACTTCCGCGTCATCGGGTACTACATGACGGGCGCGGCCCTCGACGAGACCGCGGGCTACGCGGCCGGTCCCTCGGCTGCCGAGCCGGTCGCCGACGCCTACATCGAGCGCGAATGCCCGCGACTGGCCGCGGCGGCGCCGGTGTTCCGGCGCGAGCAGTGGGACGCGACGTTCGAGCTCGGCGTCACGGCGCTGCTCGAGGCACTGCAACTCGACGCCGCCGCGACGGTGCGGCGTGCCGCGGTGCGGCCACGCAAGGCGGTGCCGCGGCGCGGCCTCCCCTGACGCGCGCGCCGCCGGGGCTCAAACCCTGCGGTGCTGCGCGAAGAAGCACAGCATTTCGCTCGACGCATCGGGGCCCTGGGGGTCGGTGTACGAGCCGTCCGGACTGCCGCCGAACCAGGCGTGGCCGCCGCCGTGCACGACCCAGTGCTCGAGGCCCGTGGGCCGGCCTTCGGCGTCGCGGTGAATCGAGCGCGTGTAGGCGTGGCCCCCGGCGGCGTGGCCGCGCTCGACCTGGAATGCGGCTCCTTCGGGCACGTCGTCGATCAACTCGGCGACGCGCGGCGTGCTCGGCCAGGCCTGCGCCGCGACATGCGCGCCGTTGGACGGATGCACCGTCGTGTCGCGGTCGCCGTGGAACACGATGGTCGGCACGGCGCTGCGCGCACGCCGGCCCGCACGCCGCGCACCGGCCGGGCCGTCGCGCATCGCGGCGAACGCCGACACCACGTCGTGAGCCGCGCCGTGCGCCAGGCCCGAATGCACGCCGACGGCGGCGTACAGCTCGGGGTAGGTACCGGCCAGGATCGCCGCCATCGCGCCGCCGGCCGACAGGCCGGCGACGTAGACGCGCTTGGCGTCGACGGGATGCGTGGCGATGATCTCGCGCGTCATGTCGGCGATGATCGACGGCTCGCCGCGACCGCGCTGCTGGTGGCCGCGGTGAAACCAGTTCCAGCAGCCGTTCGGGTTGGCCGACTTCGTCTGCGCGGGGTAGAGCACGAAGATGCCGTCGCGCTCGGCCAGTTCGTTCATGCGCGTGCCGGCCGCGAAATCGTCGGGGCCCTGCGTGCAGCCGTGCAGCATCACGACGAGCGGCAGCGGCCGCTCGCGCATGTTGCCCGGGATGTAGAGCTTGTAGGCGCGCTGTCCCGCGGCATTGGCGAACGAGCCGTCGACGAAGCGCCCGGACGCCGCGGCCGTGGTCGCGGGGCCGGACGCAGGCGCGCCGGCCGGGGCGCCATCCTCCGCGACGACGCGGGCCTCGACATCGATCACATTCGCGTCGTCGGCGTGGCGCGGCGGGTCGTCGGCCGCGGCGGGTGTGCGCACCACGCCGAGCGCGCGCTGGATCGCCGCGCCGGCCTCCTGCAAGCGCCCGCTGCGGGTCAGCCGCAGCGCGTCGCGCATCCTCTCGCTCAACGACTTGTCCATTCGGGACACCGGATCAGCGGATGCGGCCGGCCAGCGCGTCCTTGACCGCCGGGCTCGCCTGCAGCACGCCGAGCACGTGCACCGATTCGATCGTCGCGCGCGCCAGCTCGGGGGGCACGTCGGCGGCAATGCTCGCCAGCCCGAGAACGCGGATGCGCAGCGTCTGCCCGGCGGCCTGCAGCCGCTCGAGTTCGGCGCGCTCATAGTGTTGCAGCCCCAGAACGATCGATTTGCGCGAGACCGTCTGCCGCACGACATCGGCGTGCGCGGCGAGCTGGTTGCGGATCGCCGTGCGGATGAAGTCGGTGCGGTTCGTATAGAAGCGCTCCTGCACCAGCAGGTCGATCTGGCCGAGATCGACGACGCCCAGGTTGATGCTGACTTTCTCGGTATCGGCTGTCTTGCTGACGAGTTCTGTGCTCACGATTCCTTCCTGATGGATTCCATTTGGATGGCAGATGGAGCCCATGGCCACCTTTTCAAGGCTCCTAGAATCCCCGCCCATGGCCACCAAAGCTTCCAGCAGTTACGCCGAGGCCTCGATCCGCGTCTTGAAGGGTCTCGAGCCCGTCAAGCAGCGCCCGGGCATGTACACCCGCACCGACAACCCGCTGCACGTCGTGCAGGAGGTGCTCGACAACGCGGCCGACGAAGCGCTCGCCGGCCACGGCCGGCGCATCGCGCTGACGCTGCATGCCGACGGCTCGGTCGGCGTCGAGGACGACGGCCGCGGCATCCCGTTCGGCCTGCACCCCGAGGAACAGGTGTCCGTCGTCGAGATCGTGTTCACGCGACTGCACGCCGGCGGCAAGTTCGACAAGGGCGCGGGCGGCGCCTACAGCTTCTCGGGCGGCCTGCACGGCGTGGGCGTGAGCGTCACCAATGCGCTCGCGAAGCGGCTCGAGGTCACCGTCTACCGCGAAGGCCAGGTCGCGACGCTGGCGTTCGCCGGCGGCGACGTGGTCGAGCCGCTGAAGACACGCAAGGCCGCGGCTGGCGACCGCAAGCAGGGCACGACGGTGCGCGTGTGGCCCGACGCGAAATATTTCGACAGCGCCGAGCTGCCGAAGGCGGAACTCACGCACCTGCTGCGCAGCAAGGCCGTGCTGATGCCCGGCGTCACCGTCACGCTCACGGTCGCAAAGTCGGGCGAGACGCAGACTTGGGCCTACAAGGGCGGCCTGCGCGACTACCTGATGCAGACGCTGCCGGCCGACCCGCTGATCCCGCTGTTTGAAGGCGAGCAGTACGCGAGCGACGGCGAGAGCGAGAACTTCGCCGAAGGCGAGGGCGCCGCGTGGTGCGTGGCCTTCACGGAAGACGGCGCGCCGGTGCGCGAGAGCTACGTCAACCTGATCCCCACGGTGGCCGGCGGCACGCACGAAGCCGGGCTGAAGGAGGGGCTGTTCGGCGCGATCAAGGCCTTCATCGAGATGCACTCGCTGCTGCCCAAGGGCGTCAAGCTGATGCCCGACGACGTGTTCTCGCGCGCATCGTTCGTGCTGTCAGCCAAGGTGCTCGACCCGCAGTTCCAGGGCCAGATCAAGGAGCGGCTCAATTCGCGCGACGCGCTGCGCCTGGTGTCGTCGTACGCCAAGCCGCCGCTCGAGCTGTGGCTCAACCAGCACGTCGAGCACGGCAAGAAGCTCGCCGAGCTGGTGATCCGACAGGCGCAGACGCGCCAGCGCGCGAGCCAGAAGGTGGAGAAGCGCAAGGGCTCGGGCGTCGCCGTGCTGCCCGGCAAGCTGACGGACTGCGAGAGCCGCGACATTGCGCTCAACGAACTCTTTCTCGTCGAGGGCGACTCGGCCGGCGGCAGCGCCAAGATGGGCCGCGACAAGGAGACGCAGGCGGTGCTGCCGCTGCGCGGCAAGGTGCTCAACTCGTGGGAGGTCGAGCGCGACCGCCTGTTCGCCAACAACGAGATCCACGACATCGCCGTCGCGATCGGCGTCGACCCGCACGGCGAGAACGACGCGCCCGATCTCACGGGCCTGCGCTACGGCAAGGTCTGCATCCTCTCCGACGCCGACGTCGACGGCTCGCACATCCAGGTGCTGCTGCTGACGCTGTTCTTCCGCCACTTCCCCAGGCTGATCGAGCAGGGGCACATCTACGTCGCCAAGCCGCCGCTGTTTCGCGTCGATGCGCCGGCGCGCGGCAGGAAGCCGGCGGCCAAGATGTATGCGCTCGACGAGGGCGAGCTCACGGCCACGCTCGACAAGCTGCGCAAGGAAGGCTGCCGCGAGGGAGCGTGGAGCATCAGCCGCTTCAAGGGCCTGGGCGAGATGAGCGCCGAGCAGTTGTGGGAGACGACGCTCGCGCCCGACACGCGGCGCCTGCTCCAGGTGGCCTACGGCGAACCCGGCTTCGGCGAGACGGCCGGCGCGCTCAACAAGCTCATGGGCAAGGGCGAGGCCGCGTCGCGGCGCGAGCTGATGGAGGCTCGCGCCGACGAAGTCGAGATCGACGTCTGAGCGCTCAAGCGAACAGCACGGCCTGCGGCGGCGCGGGCGGCTGCAGCCGCACCGCGGACGGTTGCGGCGCGACTTGCGACGCGGCCGGGGCGCGGACGGCGCTCCCGGCCACATAGCCCCGCGTCTCCAACGCCCAGCCCTCGGTCGCCGCGGCCAGCGGCAGCCAGCGGCAGTCGCGGCCGGCCAGGCCGCGGCGGCAGGCGCGCTCGACCAGGCGTTCGCAGTCGGCTGCCGTCAGGCGCAGCGCGAGGCGCTGCCAGCGGCGCACGACGAGCGGGTGCGTCCAGGCGTCTTCCAGCGCGCGGCGCAGCGCGGCGCCTTCGATCTGCGGACCGGCCGCGACGCGGCGCGCCAGGAGCGTGTGCATGAAGACCTGATACGCGGTGCGCGCATCGGCGTCCGGCATCGCGGCGGCCAGTTCGGCGATGCGGCGGCCGGCGTGCGGGCGCGTGAACTGCAGCGTCAGCAGCACCTGCAGCGCCTGCACGGCGTTGAGCAGGCGCAGCCGGTTCGGCGGCAGCACGAGCAGCGGCAGGCAGGCGGCCTGCTCGTGCGCCAGCGGCGTTGTGAACGACATCAGCACGGCCAGCCGCGACCAGGCAGCGGCATCGAGGCCGTCGATCTGCCCGAGCGCGCCGCGCTCGATCTGCTGCACGAAGCCGAGCGCGTCGTCCCAGCCGTAGCCCGACTTCGCGGCGTTGGCGCGCACGCTCATCACCGCCAGGTTGCCGGCGGCGTAGCCGGCGTCGTTGTTGACGCGGTCGACCGATGCGTCGCCCGGCAGGCCGGTCGCATGCGTCAGCGTCTCGCGCGTGATCGGGCATACGGACGCCTCGATCTGCTTGAGGAAATGCGGTGTGACCTGCACGCCCTCGAAGGTGCGCCCGCGCAGCCAGGCGTTCAGGCGCAGTTGCAGCCACTTGCGCACCTGCGGCGTGGCGCGCAGCGTGCGTGCACCGAACACGGCCTGGCCGGCCTGCCAGCCCTGGCGCACCGGATGGTCGGCGTGCAGATGTTCGGCCGGCGGCACGACGCGGTGGTGGGCGTGGTCCCAGCCGATCTCGAAGCCGGCGGCCTCGAAGGCGCAGCCGGCAGGCGAGATCGCTCGCGGGGCGCGGGCGGGCGGGGTGGCTTGCGGGACGGCGACAGGCAGCGGGGCGGTGGTGGGCAGCGGGGCGGTGGCGGACATGGCGGCTTCCTTCGGGCGACACCGGGACGACCCCGGCACACCCAGTGTCGAAAGCCGGTGGCTCATGGCGTGAGCCTGCCGTGCCGGCCCGCGCCCGGCAGGCCCGGCGGCAGCGTGCGGCTGGCGGCGGCGCCTGTCGGCCGGCGTCGCGTCGCTGTGCAGGCATGAAGGACAATGAACTCCGATGACGAAGCACGCCGCCCTGTTCGCCTTCGCCGCGATCTTCGCCGGCGCCGCCGCGGCGCGGGAGATCGGCAGCATCGCCGGCAACGGCGCCGGGATCGTGCTATTCGACGACCGGCGCGACTGCCCGCAGGGCACGGCCTCGGCGCTCTACCTCGACGCGAACGGCCCCGTGCGCGGCTGCTGGTTCGAGCTGCACGACCACGTCTGGATGTGGTTCCAGGACGGCGACACCTACGGCGTGCCGAAGTCGCGCGTCACCTACAAGTAGGTGCAGCGCCACGCCGGGTTTACAATTTCAGCAATGAAAGCTGAAACAGCAAATCTGTGATCGGGCGCCATGCCCTCGCCCGGCTGCTGCGTCTCGCGCGCGGCTTCCCGGTCGTCGTGCTGACGGGGCCGCGCCAGTCGGGCAAGACGACGCTGGCGCGCGCGGCGTTCCCCGGCCACGCCTGGGTCTCGCTCGAAGACCCGGACGTGCGCGAGCGGGTCGCTGCCGACCCGCGCGGCTTTCTCGCGCAGCACGCAGGCGGTGTCGTCGTCGACGAGGTGCAGCGCGTGCCGCAGCTGCTGTCGTACCTGCAGACGGCGGTCGACGCCGGGCGCGGCATGGGCCGCTGGGTGCTCGCCGGCTCGCAGAACCTGCTGCTGTCGCAAGCCGTCAGCCAGAGCCTGGCCGGGCGCGCCGGCTACCTGGAGTTGCTGCCGCTGGCCTATGCCGAGGCGCCGCAGCGCTTCGCGCGCATGAGCCTCGACGAGTGCCTCGTCACCGGCGCCTACCCGGCGCTGTTCGACCGCGACGTGCCGCACGCCGAATGGCACGCCGGCTACGTCGCCACCTACGTCGAGCGCGACGTGCGCCAGATCAGCCGCGTCGCCGACCTGCTGCTGTTCCAGCGCTGCATGCGCATGATGGCGGCGCGCACCGGCCAGCTGCTCAACCTCAACGCGCTGGCCGGCGACCTGGGCATCGCGCAGACCACGGCGCGCGACTGGCTCGCCGTGCTGGAGGCGAGCTACGTCGTGTTCCGCCTGCCGCCGTATCACACGAACTTCGGCAAGCGGCTGGTCAAGACGCCCAAGCTCTACTTTCACGACACGGGCCTCGCCGCCTGGCTGCTCGGCGTGACCGACGCCGCGGCGATGAACACGCACCCGATGCGCGGCGCGCTGTTCGAGAACCTGCTCGTCACCGAGTACCTGAAGTACTGCCGCAACCACGGCGTCGGCAACGCCATGTACTTCTGGCGCGACAACATAGGCAACGAGGTCGACCTGCTCGTCGAGCGCGCCGGCGAGCTGTGGCCCATCGAGATGAAGTCGGGCGCGACATTCCAGCCCGAATGGCTGCGCAGCCTCGAGACCTGGCAGCGCCACGCGGCGCAGGCGCGGCGCGGCACGGGCCTGCTGATCAGCGCGGCGCCGGGCAACCAAACGGTCGGCGGCGCGATGGCCGCGCACTGGCGCGACGCGCTGCTGGCCCTGCGGGAGCCCTGATGGACCGCACCGAGCGCTTCTACAAGATCGAGACGCTGATCCGCAACCGCGGCTGCGTCAGCTTCGCCGCGTTGCTCGACGAGCTCGGCGTCAGTCGCGCCACGTTGAAGCGCGACCTCGAGTACCTGCGTTCGCGGCTCGACGCGCCGATCGTCTACGACCGCGACGACAACGGCTACCGCCTGCAGGCCGGCGCGCGCGACGTGCGCCACGAACTGCCCGGCGTATGGTTCAGCGAGCCCGAGATCCACGCGCTGCTGACGATGCACCAGCTGGTGCAGGGCCTCGACGAGGGCGGCGTGCTGGCGCGCCACCTGCAGCCGCTGCTCGGCAAGCTGCACGGCCTGCTCGGTGCCGGCGGCAGCGATGCGCAGGCGCTGATGCAGCGGGTGCGCATCATGGGTGCGGCGCGGCGTCCGGTCGCGAGCCGCTGGTTCGAGCTGATCGGCTCGGCGCTGACGCGCCGCCGCCGCGTGCGCATGAGCTACTGGGTGCGCAGCCGCCGCGAGCAGACCGAGCGCGTGGTGTCGCCGCAGCGCCTCGTGCACCACCGCAACACCTGGTACCTCGACGCCTGGTGCCACGAGAGCGACGCGCTGCGCCGCTTCGCGCTCGACGCGATCCGCGATGCCGCGCTGCTCGACGAGCCGGCGCGCGACGTGCCCGTCGCCGAAATCGAGGCTGCGCTCGACGCCGGCTATGGCGTCTTCGGCGGCGCGCGGCTGCAGTGGGCCGTGCTCGAATTCGATGCCGAGGCCGCGCAGTGGGTCGCGCACGAACAGTGGCACCCGCAACAGCAGGCCACGCTCGCCGCCGACGGCAGCCTCACGCTGCGCGTGCCCTATGCCGACGCGACCGAGCTCGCGATGGACGTGCTGCGCCACGGCGAGCAGGTCAAGGTGCTGGCGCCGCCGGCGCTGGCCCGGCTCGTGCGCGAGCGGCTCGCGCACGGGGCGGCGCGCTACGAGCGGTCGGCGTGACGGAGGTGTACGCTGCGCCCCCATGAGAAGCCGCAAGCGCCGTACCGGCCCCTTCTCCCGCTTGCGGGAGAAGGCGGGGGATGAGGGGGCAGTGCGCTTCGGCTCCCGCCATCACCCCGACCCTCTCCCGCCCTGCGGGAGAGGGGGCAACGAGTTTCATGCGTCGCGGGTGGCGCGCAGCGCAATGGACCACTGACATGACGCCGAACGCCTCGCCCGCCACGCAGTCGCGCGCGCTCATGCTGCTGCTCGTCGGCGTGACGCTCGCCTTCGGCTGGATCCTCCTGCCGTTCTACGGCGCCGTGCTGTGGGCGGTGATCGTCGCCATCGTGTTCGCGCCGCTCAACCGCTGGATGCTGCAGCGGCTTCGCGGGCGCCGCAACTGGGCCGCGCTCGGCGCGCTCGTCGTCATCATCGTGCTGGTGATCCTGCCGCTGTTCGTGCTGGCGGTTTCGCTGGTGCGCGAGGGCACGCGCCTGGTGCAGCGCATCCAGTCGGGCGAGTTCAACATCGCGCGCGTGTTCGAGAGCGTCGTCGCGGCGCTGCCGCAGCCCGTCGTCGAGCTGCTCGACCGCTTCGACCTCGCCGACCTGGGCGACGTGCAGCGACGGCTCGCCGAGAGCGCGGGCCGCGTCGGCCAGTACCTCGCCACGCAGGTGCTCGACGTCGGCCAGAACACACTGACCTTCCTGGTCGGGCTGGCGGTGATGCTGTATCTCGCGTTCTTCTTCCTGCGCGACGGCCATCTGCTCGCGCGCAAGGTGATCCACGCCATCCCGCTGCAGGGCGATCACAAGCAGCAGCTGTTCGGCAAGTTCAAGACGGTGATCCGCGCCACCGTCAAGGGCAACGTGCTGGTCGCCGTCGCACAGGGCACGCTCGGCGGGCTCGCGTTCTGGGTGCTCGGCATCCACGGTGCGCTCCTGTGGGCCGCCGTGATGGCGATCCTGTCGCTGCTGCCGGCGGTCGGCGCGGGCCTGGTGTGGGTGCCTGCGGCGATCTACCTCCTCGCCACCGGCGACACCTGGCAGGGCATCGGCCTCGTCGCCTACGGCGTGTTCGTGATCGGGCTGGTCGACAACGTGCTGCGCCCCGTCGTCGTCGGCAAGGAAACGCGCATGCCCGACTACGTCATCCTCGTTTCCACGATCGGCGGGCTGGCGATCTTCGGCATCAACGGCTTCGTGATCGGGCCGGTGATCGCCGCGATGTTCATCGCCGTGTGGGACATTTTCGCCCCCGGCCGCATCGCAGCGCCCGACGACGCCGGGCCGCCGCCGCCGTCCGGCGGCGGCAAGCCCCCGGGCTGACCCGCGCGCCGCTCGGCGCAGGCCGGTCGCCGGCACGCCGATTGCCGCCGACGCTTTCCACTCACGAGCGGGAGCGTTCCATGGGCGAGACGGATCGGGACAACCCTTCGACGCAGGGCAGCATCGGCACGGCGACGGGCCGGCTGCCCGGTTCGATCGACGAGGCGCGCGCGCACGCCGACGCGGCCGGGCGCGTGCTGGAGCAGGGCAAGCAGTCGTCTGCCGACGTCAAGGACAGCGCTGCCGGTCGCGCCGACCGCATGGCCCGGGTGCTGCACCGCACGGCCGACGACCTGGCCGGCGACAGTGCTGCCGCCGGGCGCTATGTTGCGATGGCCGCCGACCAGGTGCAGAAACTCGGCAGTCGCCTGCGCGCCAAGGACATCGGCGGCCTGATCGACGATGCCCAGGCGATGGGCCGCCGCTCGCCCGGGATGCTGTTCGCCGGCGCCGTGGCCGCGGGCTTCCTGTGCGCGCGCTTCTTTCGCGCCAGCGGCGAGCGCAGCCGCGACGACGCCGCTGAGGACTGGCAGGACACCGGGCCCACCGCCTATGACCTGACGCCCGATGCGCGCATCGGCGCCACCGGCCTGCAACGCAACCTCGGAGGCGCTCATGGACAAGTCTGACAAGTCGCTGCCCGCGCTGCTGGGCGACCTGAGCCGCGAGACGGTCGACCTGATGCGCCGCGAGATCGCGCTCGCACGCGCCGAAGCGTCCGAGAAGATCGGCAACGCCAAGGCGGCCGCCACGTCGATCGGCGGCGGCGCCATCCTCGCGCTGGCCGGCGTCGTCGTGCTGCTGCAGGCGGCGGTCGCCGCGCTGGCGATGGTCCTGCCGCCCGATCAGGCGGCGTGGCTGGCGCCGCTGATCGTCGGCATCGTCGCACTGCTCGTCGGCCTGGGCCTGCTCAAGGGCGGCAGTGCCAAGCTCGACGGCGAGCATCTCAAGCCCGAGCGCACGATGAACTCGCTGCGCAAGGACGGCGCCCTGATCCAGCAGGAGACCGCGCGATGAAAAGCAACGGACATGCCACGCCCGAGGCGAGGGAGCGCGAGGCCGACCTGGCGCGCGCACAGGTTCACTCGACGATCGATGCCATTGCCAACAAGCTGACGCCGGGTCAGTTGATGGACCAGTCGCTCGGCTACCTCCGGCGCAGCCTGCCGGCGGAGTTCACCAGCCAGCTCGGCCGCACGGTGCGCGACAACCCGCTGCCGGTGGCGCTTGTCGGCATCGGCCTGGCCTGGCTCATGCTGAACGGGCGGCGCGAACCGGCGGCTGGCGCGGCGGCGGGAAGGGCCTCGGCGCCGCCCGAACGGGCGGGAGCCGACGCGCGCGACGACTTCGGCCGGCCGCTGCAGACGTCTTCGACGACGGGCGCCGCGCCGCAGCGGCCGACGACTGCGGAGCGGCTCGGCGCCAAGGCGGGTCAGTTGGCACAGGCGGCGCGCGACCAGGCAGCGCAGGCAGCCGATGCAACGCGCGACTCGGCCCGCCGCCTCGCCGACGAGCAGCCGCTGGTGGTGGCGGCGCTCGGCGTTGCGGTCGGAGCGGTGCTCGGCGCGATGCTGCCGCGGACCCGTCGCGAGGACGAACTGCTGGGCGATACGCGCGACGAACTGCTCGGCAGCGCGCGTAGCACGTTGCGCGAGCAGGCCGGGCAACTGCGCGAGCCTGCCGAGCGCGTGATGGAGCATGCGACGCAGGAGCTGTCGCAGGCGGCGCAACGCCCGCGCGGAGACGCGAGCGGTGCCGACTTGCCTGCCGCCGGCCCGGCGGCGCAATGGTCCGAGGCGGCGCGCGCCACGCCGCCGAATGATGTCGCCGGCTGACGGCGCAGCAGCCTGTCAGCCTGCCGCCGGCGCGCGCGCCGGCGCGCTGCGCGCGATCGCGGCGAGCAGCGTGTCGATGTCGACCGGCTTGACGAGGTGTTCGTCGAAGCCGCCGGCGATGGCGCGCGCTCGATCCGGTTCGCGGCCGTAGCCGGTGAGGGCGATCAGCGCCAACCCGGCGAGCCGCGCGTCGCCGCGCAGCACGGCGGCCAGGTCGTAGCCGCTGAGGCCCGGCAGGCCGATGTCGAGCAGCGCGACCTCGGGGACGAATTCGTCGAGCGCGGCGAGCGCCTGCATCGCGTCGTGCGCCTCGCGCACTTCGTGGCCCGCAGCCCGCAGCAGCTCGCCCAGGGCCTGCGCGGCGTCGACGTTGTCGTCGACGACGAGCACGCGCTGCGCGCGCCGGGGCGCCGCCGCCTCTGCCGCGGGTAGCGCGGCGGGTGCGACCGCCGCGGCCTGCCGCAACGGCAGGCGCACCGTGAAGCGGCTGCCGCGGCCCGGCCCTTCGCTCGTGGCGGCGACGCTGCCGCCGTGCATCTCGACCAGGCCCTTGACGATGCAGAGCCCGAGCCCCAAGCCGCCGCTGCGCCGGTCGAGCGACTGCGGGCCCTGCACGAACATGTCGAACAGGTGCGGCAGCAGGTCTGCCGCGATGCCGGCGCCTTCGTCGGCGACTTCGATCACGGCCTGGCCGTCGTCGAGCGCGAGGCCGAGCCGCACCGCCTGCTGCGGCAGCGTGAACTTGGCGGCGTTGACGAGCAGATTGCAGACGACCTGCGTCAGCCGCGTGTCGTCGCCGTCGACGATGACCGGCCCGGCGACGCGCTGTACGGCGAGCGGCGCGCGGTCGGCGAACGCCGGTTCGACCGTCTCGACGGCCTTGTCGACGACGTGCTGCAGGTCGGTCGGCCGGCGCTCGAGCTGCAGCTTGTGCTGCACGATGCGCGAAACGTCGAGCAGGTCGTCGACGAGGCGGCGCAGGTGGTTCACCTGGCGCTCGATGATGCTGCGCTCGCGCTCGGCCGCGCCGGGGTGGCGCCGCTTCATCAGCTCGATGGCGGTGACGATCGGCGCCAGCGGGTTGCGCAACTCGTGGCCGAGCATGGCAAGGAACTCGTCCTTGGCGCGGTTGGCGGACTCGGCCTCGGCGCGCGCGGCTTCGCGTTCGGCCTCGCTGCGGCGGCGCCGCTGCGCCGCCTCGACCAGCGCATCGGCCACGGCATCGACCTCGACGATGCCGGCGCGCGCGATCGGCAGCGGGCTGCCGACGCCCAGCGAGCGCGCGGCGTCGGCCAGCCGCAAGATCGGCCGGTTGATGCCTTCGGCGTAGACCAGCGCCAGCAGCGCGCCCAGCACCACCGACAGCACGACGCCGCCGCCGTACAGCGCCAGCGAGCGGTAGAGCGCCAGCCGGTGCGCCGCCGTCGAGGTGCCGGTGGCCACGATCCAGCCCGCGCGCGGCAGCCTCACATAGGCGGTATAGACGCGCTCGCCCTCGAGCGTGTCGGTGATGCCGGTCCCCTCCTCGGCAGGTGAACTCAGCAGAGCATGCAGGGAAGGGGCCGGGCCGGTGCCGAGCGACGCCTCGTGGTCGAGCGAGCGCGCGATGCGCTGCTCGCGGGCATCGAACACCGAGACGATGAAGTCCGAAGGTACGCGCTGGCGCGCGACCAGATTGGCGATCGCCTGCGGCTTGAGCACGCCGCCGAGCACGAAACTCAGCGCGCCGTCGCGCAACACGGGGTAGCGCACCGGCACGCCCAGCCCGGACGGTGTGCGCGCGAGCTGGCCCACGACCGGCCGGCGCTCGCGCACTGCGAGATCGAAACTCTGCGCGTCCAGGCTCGACGACGAGTCCACCGGGCTCGGGCCGGCATGGGCGACGATGCGGCCCGAGGGCTCGGCCAGGTGCAGCGACCACCAGTCGGGCAGGGTCGTCAGGAGGCGGTCGACGAGGCCGTCGAACTCGGCCACGTTGCCGCGGTCGAGCAACGGCGATGAAGCGAGCATGCCGAGCACAGCGACGGCGCGGTCGAGGTCGGCCTCGATCGCGTTGGCGAAGGCGCGGGTGAACTCGAGCGTCGAACGCTCGGTCTCGCGCTGCTGCTGCACCAGCAGCGTGCTCACGCCGACGCCCGCGACGACCGCCAGCGGCACGCTGGCGACGATCGAAAGACGCAGCAGCCGGTGCCACAGCGACTGAGCGCGCCACAGCGCATGCCAGTAGGCATTCAGCTTGCTCAGTTGCGACTTCGTCGTCGGTCCTGACACGCGGGACTCCGATTGCCTCGCCGGCGACAAGCATATCCGCAGGCCGCATTTGCGAGCGCGTGCTTCGGCACCAAGGTTGCAGACTACGAAAGGACACCCCATGGCAGTCAAGAAGATCCCCGACGGCTACGCCGCTGCGACGCCCTACCTCACGGTCAAGGGCGCTGCGCAGGCGATCGAGTTCTACCGAAAGGCGTTCGGCGCCGAGGAGGTGCTGCGCGTGCCGATGCCCGACGGCAGGATCGCGCACGCCGAAGTGCGCATCGGCGGCTCGATCGTCATGCTGCACGACGAGGCGCCCGAGTGGCAGGCGTTCAGCCCGCAAACGATCGGCGACACGGCGTCGAGCGTCCTGCTCTACGTGAACGACGTCGACGCCGTCGTCAAGCGCGCCGTCGAAGCCGGCGCCACGCTGACGATGGAAGTCGCCGACCAGTTCTACGGCGATCGCGCCGGCGCGCTGAAGGATCCGTTCGGCCACAAGTGGCACGTGGCGACGCACGTCGAGGACGTGGCGCCGGACGAGATGAAGCGCAGGATGAAGGAGCGCTTCGGCGCAAGCGGTGGCTGAGGCCGCGGTGCATGATCGGGGCAACCCTGACCGGAGGCCCCGACATGACGAACAGGACTCACGGCGCGCTGCGCGCCCTGGCGCTCGGCGCCGCGCTGGCCGGCGCCACCGCTTTCGCCGCGCAGGCGGCCGGCTTCACGCTGGCCAGCCCCACCGTCAAGCCCGGCAGCATGCTGACCGAAGCGCAGGTGTTCAACGGCTTCGGCTGCAGCGGCAGGAACGTGTCGCCCGCACTCCAGTGGAGCGGCGCCCCCAGGGGCACGAAGAGCTACGCCGTCACCGTCTACGACCCCGACGCGCCCACCGGCTCGGGCTGGTGGCACTGGGTCGTCTACAACATCCCGGCCAGCGCGACCGGACTGCCCGAGGGCGCCGGCAGCGCCGACGGCAAGGGCCTGCCCGTCGGCAGCGCGCAGGGCCGCACCGACTTCGGCGCGCCTGGTTTCGGCGGCGCCTGCCCGCCGCCGGGCGACAAGCCGCATCGCTACGTCTTCACCGTGCATGCGCTGAAGACGGAGAAGATCGACGTGCCGCCCGACGCGACGGCGGCGCTGGTGGGCTTCATGATCAACGCCGACAGGATCGGCGAAGCGAAGTTCACGGCGAAGTACGGGCGCAAGAAGTGAGCGGCGAAGAAGGAGAAGAAGACGGCCGCGACACCGGCCTCGGTCTGCTGGTCGAGGCCTTGCGCCGCTTCGCGGGCGAGCGCGACTGGGAGCAGTTCCATTCGCCCAAGAACCTGGCTTCGGCGCTCATCGTCGAGGCGGCCGAGCTGCTGGAGCACTTTCAGTGGCTGACGGAGGACGAGAGCCGCGCGCTGCCCGAGGCGACACGCGAAGCGGTGGCGGGCGAGATGGCGGACGTGCTGCTGTATCTGCTGCAGCTGGCCGACAAGCTGGGCGTGGACCTCGTGCCGGCGGCGCAACGCAAACTGGCGATCAACGAGCTGCGGTATCCGGTGGCGAGCGCCAAGGGGTCGGCGAAGAAGGCGGGCCGTAGCGACCCGCAGCGCTGAGAGGCGAGCGACCGCTCAACCGAAGACGAGGCGCCAGGCGCGCGCGAAGGCCGGCGCATCAGTCAGCGCGACGAACGCAACGCCGGCCAGCGCGCCCGACAGGTGCGCGTCGTGGTTGATGCCGCCTCGGCGTTGTGCGCCGCGCGCCGCGAACCACGTGTAGGCGAGGTACGCCACCGCGAACAGCGGCGCCGGGATCGGAACCGGGATCGGCAGGATGTAGATCGCGTTCGACGGGAAGTAGACGATCGACGCGAACAGCACCGCCAGGATCGCGCCCGACGCGCCGAGCGTGCGATAGCCGGGGTCGTGGCGGTGCTGCAGCCAGGTGCCCGCCGCGCTGGCCGCGATGCCCAGGGCATAGAGCGCGACGAAGCGCGCCGAGCCGATGTGCCGCTCCAGCGAGAACGCGAACGCCCAGAACGTGAAGGCGTTGAACAGCAGGTGCGCGAGGTCGGCGTGGACGAAGGCGCTGGTGATGGGGGTCCACCATTCGCGGCAGGGGAGGAGCCGGTGGGGGCGCAGGAGGGAGCGCTCGATCAACGCGGGAGCTCGGTAGAGGCCGAGGAGGCTGGCGACGAGGATCGCGGTCAGGAGGAGGGCGGAGACGGGCGCGCCGGAAGCGAGAGTGGTCAGCGCGTTCATCGGCGCTCAGCTTCGTGCGAATTTCCGTGCGACATGCGACAGGGAGTCACGCACGCGCTCCACGATCGGCGAAGACCCGTGCGCGGAAAGCACCAGGTCTTGCGTGGCGCGCGTCATCGCCACATAGAGCAGGCGGGCGGCGTCCTCGGGAGACTCGTCGCGCATGGGCATCGACTGCAGCCCGGCGACGAACACCAGCGGGAACTCGAGCCCTTTCGCGCTGTGCAGCGTCAGCAGCTTCACACTGGGCGTGGTCCAGTCGAAGCGTCGGAATGCCTGAGAGTTCATCGACTGTACGGCGATGCGCCGCCGGGCCAGCGCCTGTTCGATGGGCTTCATCAGATACTTCGCGCGGCACAGAACGGCCATGTCCTCCAATGCTGTGCCGGCTTGATGCGCGGCGTCGATGCGCTCGGCCACGAGCTGGGCCTCCTCGCGTTCGTCGCGGGCTTCCATGAGGACAGGCAGGCTGCCGCGGCGGCCCGCGCTGGCGGGCTGGACGAGAGGGATCTCGTCTTCGTCGCGCGACTCCGGCGTTCCTTCGAGCAGGTTCTGCGCGCAGTGCACTGCCAGCGCCAGCACCTCGGCCGTGTTGCGATAGTTCAGCTTGAGTATGCTGGTGCGACCCCGGGCTTCGATGCCGACGCTCGCAAAGTTGAACTTGCGGCGCTTTTGCTGATAGATCGACTGCGCATCGTCGTAGAGCACGAGCAGGCTGTTGCTTGCCGGGTTCACCAGGCGCGCCGCCATGCGCAGCCAGGCGTCCTCGAAGTCGTGCGCTTCGTCGACCAGCAAGGCCGTGTACTGGCCGCCGGGGACGAAGCCGGTCTGCAATGCGCGCTCGACGGTCTGAACCATGAGTGCGTATCGCGCATCGGCGGTCGGGGCCTGCGGGACATGGAGCTGGTAGCTGTTAATCACGTCGTTGCACCAGCTATGGAAAGTCCGGACCTGCACACGCTCTTCGACGCCGCGCTGCCTGAGCTGCGCCGCAATGCGATCGGCCAGTGTGCGGTTGAAGCACAGGACCAGCACCGGTTGATCGGCGCGCGCTGCAGCTGCCAGATGCTGCGCCCGAAAGATGAGGATCATCGTCTTGCCGGATCCAGCCGCGCCGTGGATGACACGGTGTCCCTCGCCCAGCGTGCGTGCGATCTGCTCCTGCTGGATATCCATGACCTGCAGCAAGTCGGGCAATGCAGGGGCCTGTCCGGCGGTATCGGCGAAGTCGAGCGCACCCTGCTGTTGCACGCGCAGCTCGGGGAACAAGTGCCAGCGAATCCGGTCGCGCTGCGGCAGCGTCAGCGTGTGCGGGTACGCCACGGTGAACATGCCCCACAGCCTGCGCTGGAACACGCCGGGCTCGATCGTTTCGGCCAGATCGTCACGCAGCAAGGTCTGGTGGCCCGGGAACAGAGACTCGAAGTCGGTTCCCGACACTTCGTCGGACGTCATGCGAGAGAAGACGACGCCCCAACCATACGGGAAGAGCAGCTTGCCGCAGAAGGGGCCGTCGGCATGCACCAGCGAAGGGTCGCGCTGCATCAAGTCGGCGAGCTCGAGCGCATAGTCCCGCGCCTGGCGCAACGGGTTCGCTTCGGTGACCGGCCCGCGGGCTGTGAGCAGTTGCACCTGGTCGCGCGTCGCACCGGCCAGCGTCGAGCGTTTCCAATCCTTGACCTCGAGCAGCAGGATGCCTTGGCGCGGGCTGAGGATCACGAAGTCGGGTTGACGCGCACGCGGGCCGAGCGGTACGTTGTGCCAGACCAGGTAGTCGTCCTCGAGACAGCGCTTGAGTTGATGGAGGACACGCCGCTCACCGCCGTTGCAGCGTTGATCCACGTTGGTGAGGCCTTGGGGAAAGATCGCCATTCAGGGGTGTCCGCGCTCGCTGGTGTTCGTCGTCATCATGGCGTCGTCCCTACGACCAGCAGGTGCATCACGATGCGCACCAGCATGTCCTTCTCCTGCGGCCGGCTCTCGGCGATCATCAGCGTCAGTGCGACGAGCGCACCGTCGGAGACGCGCGGCGTGCCATCGGCGTGGCGCAGCGCGCCGTTGCGTTCCAGGAACCACAGGAACAGCGCCGCCGCGATGCGCTTGTTGCCGTCGACGAAGGCGCGGTTCTTCACGAGCAGATACAAGAGTCAATTCCAGCGCGCGGTTGTAGTTGGCGACGACGGCCAGCAGCGCCTGGGCTTCGTCACCCGTCAACTCCCGCCGCCGGGCGGTGTCGGCGATCAGCCTGACGGCCCGGTTCAGGTCGCGCAGCCGGGCCGCGTTGACCGTATAACCCCTGACGAGGTGGTCGCGCAGGACCTTCGTGGCCCAGATGCGGAACTGGGTGCCGCGCGCAGACTTGACCCGGTAGCCGACCGAGATGATCACGTCCAGGCTGTAGTAGCCCACCGGCCTGTCGGAGCCGGCAATGTGCAAATTTTGCACATTGCTTTTCTCCTCCAGCTCGCTCTCGCCGAACACGTTGCGCACGTGCTTGGTGACGACTGAGCGGTCGCGCCCGAACAGCTCGGCCATCTGCTGCTGCGTCAGCCAGACGGTGTCGCGCTCCAGTCGCACGTCCACCCGCACGGCCCCGTCGGGCGCCTGGAAGACGGAGATCTCACCGCCGGGCGCGGGCGGGACCGTCGTCACGCTGCGGCCTCCCCGGCTTTGGCGTGGAGTTCGCCGGCGCGCCTGTCGGCCAAGTCAGACGGTCGCCTGCATCGGCGCATCGATATCCTCCGAAGCCTTTGCTCAGGTTGCCCGTTCCCTCGGCGCCGAAGCGTACCCCAATCGTTGGCGCGCATGGCCGCCGTTCGTAGCCGTTCGTCAGCGGTAGAGCCCGTGCATCGACGGCAACTGCATGCAGTCGCCCGCTAAACTGCCCGCCTCACGCCGCTCCGCAATCCGGGCGGCCCGCCGTCGCTCCCGCCCCCGATGACCGAACCCGATCTCTTCACCCCCATCGAGCCGTCGCCCGACGCCATCACGCTTGCCCGCTACGCCGAGCACGCCTACCTCGAGTACGCGCTGTCCGTCGTCAAGGGCCGCGCGCTGCCCGATGTGTGCGACGGGCAGAAGCCGGTGCAGCGCCGCATCCTGTACTCGATGTCGCGCATGGGGCTGGGATTCAGCGGCAGCACGGGCGCCAAGCCGGTGAAGAGTGCGCGCGTGGTGGGCGACGTGCTCGGCCGCTACCACCCGCACGGCGACACCGCCGCCTACGACGCGCTGGTGCGCATGGCGCAGGACTTTTCGCAGCGCTATCCGCTGGTCGACGGCCACGGCAACTTCGGCTCCCGCGACGGCGACGGCGCGGCGGCGATGCGCTACACCGAGGCGCGGCTCGCGCCGATCACGCGGCTGCTGCTCGACGAGATCGACGAAGGCACGGTCGACTTCATCCCCAACTACGACGGCTCGACGGAAGAGCCGAAGCAGCTACCGGCGCGGCTGCCGTTCGTGCTGCTCAACGGTGCGAGCGGCATCGCCGTCGGCCTGGCGACCGAGGTGCCGCCGCACAACCTGCGCGAGGTGGCGGCCGCCGCCGTCGCGCTGCTCAAGAACGACAAGCTCGCCGACGAGGCGCTCTACGAACTGCTGCCCGCGCCCGACTACCCGGGCGGCGGCCAGATCATCAGCAGCACCGAAGACATCCGCGCCGCCTACGCCACCGGCCGTGGCTCGCTCAAGGTGCGCGCGCGCTGGAAGATCGAGGATCTGGCGCGCGGCCAGTGGCAGCTCGTCGTGACGGAGCTGCCGCCCGGCACCAGCGCGCAGAAGGTGCTCGAAGAGATCGAGGAACTCTCCAACCCCAAGGTGAAGGCCGGCAAGAAGGCGCTCTCGGCCGAGCAGACGCAGCTCAAGGCGACCGTGCTCGCCGTGCTCGACGCGGTGCGCGACGAGTCGGGCAAGGAGGCTGCGGTGCGCCTCGTCTTCGAGCCGAAGACGCGCACTGTCGAGCAGCAGGAGCTGATCACGACGCTGCTCGCGCACACGAGTCTCGAGACCTCGGCGCCGGTCAACCTGACGATGGTCGGCGCCGACGGCCGGCCGACGCAGAAGAGCCTGCGCCAGATCCTCGCCGAGTGGCTGGGCTTCCGGCTCGCCACGGTGGAGCGGCGCACGCGGCACCGGCTGGCCAAGGTGCTGGACCGCATCCACATCCTCGAAGGCCGGCAGCTCGTGCTGCTCAACATCGACGAGGTGATCCGCATCATCCGCGCGAGCGACGAGCCCAAGGCGGCGCTGATCGCGCGCTTCAAGCTCAGCGACCGCCAGGCGGAGGACATCCTCGAGATCCGCCTGCGCCAGCTTGCGCGGCTCGAAGCCATCAAGATCGAGCAGGAGTTGAAGGAGCTGCGCGCCGAGCAGGGCAAGCTCGAAGAGATCCTCGGCAGCCCTGCGGCGCTCAAGCGCACCGTGGTCAAGGAGATCGAGGCCGACGCCAAGGCTCACGGTGACGAGCGCCGCACGCTGATCCAGCAGGAGAAGCGGGCCACGGCCGAGATCAAGGTCGTCGACGAGCCGGTCACGGTGGTCGTCAGCGCCCGCGGCTGGGTGCGCTCGCTCAAGGGCCACGAGATCGACCCGGTGGCGATCGCCTTCAAGTCGGGTGACGCGATGTACGGCAGCTTCTATTGCCGCAGCGTCGACACGCTCGTCGTGATGGGCAGCAACGGCCGTGTCTATTCGGTGCCGGTCGCGGCGTTGCCCGGCGGCCGCGGCGACGGCCAGCCGATCACGACGCTGATCGATCTGGAGTCGGGCACGCAGCCGCAGCACTACTTCGCCGGCCACGCCGAGCAGCCGCTCGTCGTCGCGGGCACCGGCGGCTATGGGCTGCTGGCCAAGGTGGGCGACCTGGTGTCGCGGCAGAAGGGCGGCAAGACCTTCCTGTCGCTCGAAGAGGCCGAGCGCCCGCTCGCCTTCGCACCCGTCAACGCCGGGATGCGCCAGCTCGCCTGCCTGTCGATGGCGGGGCGGCTGCTCGTCTTCGCGCTCGACGAGCTGAAGCTGCAGCCCAAGGGCGGCCGCGGGTTGACGCTGATCGACGTGGACACCGCCGGCGGCAAGGACGCGATGGTCAGCGTGGCCGCCTTCGCCGATGTGCTGCTGGTGCAGGGCACGACGCTGCGCGGCGCCAAGCCGAAGGAAGATCTGCTCAAGGGCGCAGCGCTGGCCGAGCACGCCGGCAAGCGCGCGCGCAAGGGCAAGCTCATCGCCGGCATCAAGGCGCAGCGCGTCGTCGCGCCGGCGGTGGTCTGACGCTGCTGCGGCCGGGCTCGGCTACGGCCGTCGCCCCCGCCCGCTCCCGCGAGCGGGCGAGGGAGCAGTCCGGCCGTCTGCCGGCTGTCCAGGCAACTCGGCGTCGCCGTGCCAGCGGCGCCGCGTGCCGCCCAGGCGCCGGTCGGCGCGCACGTCGAGCGCCACCTCGCGGTTGACGACGGCCGCGTCGCGCGTCAGTTGTGCCAGCGCGGCATCGAGACCTTCGAGCAGCGCATCGTCGAGCCGCTCCAGGACGCGGCGGTTGATCTCGGCGACCTGCGGGAACAGCTCGTCGTAGAGCTTGCGGCCGGCGTCGGTCAGCCGCACGACGGCGCGCCGGCGGTCGCCCGGCTGCGTGCTGCGTTCGAGCAGTTGCTTGCCAGCCAGCGTGCCGATGGCGCGCGATGTGCGCGCGCGGTCGAGGTCTGCGCGCGCCGCCAGCCCGCTCGGCGCCAGCGCGCCGTGCGCCGCCAGCACGGCGAGCAGCCGCCACTCGCGCCGCGCGATGCCGTAGCGGCCTTCGAGCAGCCGCACGACGGGTGCGCCGCTGAGCGCGACGAGGCGCATCAGGCGGTAGTTCAGCAGATCGTCGAGGTCGCGCGGCATGCGCAGGCGGCTCAGGGTCATTGCGGAGATGGATTGATTTCAACAACTGATTCTGAGGCCTCTACAGTCGGGTCTCGGTGCCCGTTTGCGGCGCCGCTGGAGCCGCCATGCCGATGCCGTTCGATCCTGTCCGGCGCCGCGCCCTCGCGCTCGCCGCCGGCGCCACGCTGCTGCCGGCTGCGCGCGCCGCCGCGCTCGACGGCCCGCTCACGCTCGTCGTGCCTTATGCGCCGGGCGGCGCCACCGACCGCGTTGCCAGGCTGGTGGCGGAGCGGCTGCAGCCGCGGCTCGGCGTCAACGTGATCGTCGAGAACCGGCCCGGCGCGGGCGGCCGCGTCGCCATGCAGCAGGTGCGGCGCGCCACGCCCGAGCAGAACCTCGCCGTACTCGGCAACCCGGCGCTGATGGTCGTGGCGCCCGTCGTCTTCAAGGATGCCGGCTACGACCCGGAGAAGGACTTCGCGCCGCTCGCCCACGTGCACGACTACGAGTTCGGCGTCGCCGTCGGCCCCGAGGTGCCGGTGCGCGAGTTCGCGCACCTCGTCGCGTGGCTCAAGGCCAACCCCGCCAAGGCCAACTTCGGCGTGCCGGCCACCGGCAGCCTGCCGCACTTCTTCGCGCTGATGATCGGCGAGGCCGTCGGCGTGCAGCCGCAGATCGTCGGCTACAAGGGCTCGGGGCCGCTGGCCACCGACCTGATCGGCGGCGCGCTGCCGGTGGCGATCGACACCTTCGAGACGCTGCTGCCGCAGCACCAGGGCGGGCGCATCCGCATCCTCGCCGTTTCGGCGGCGCAGCGCGTCGACTATGCCAAGGACGTGCCGACGTTCCGCGAAGCGGGCTTTGCCATCGCGGCGACGGGCTGGAACGGCTTCTTCGCGCCGGCCGCCATGCCCGCCGCGAAGCGCAAGGCGATCGCCGACGCGATCCGCGCCGTGATGCTCGAGCCCGAGCTGCAGCAGCGCTTTCGCGCCGGCTACATGACGCCGGTCGCCCACGGCGCCGCCGAGACGGCGAAGATGCTCTCGGCTTACCGGGCGCAATGGCTGCCGGTGGTCAGGCGCTCGGGCTTCCAGCCTTGATCGAGAGGATCGCGATGTCGATGAACCCGTTTCCGCTCGCAGTGGCGGCAGTGACCGCACTGTCGTGCACCGCGCTCGCGCTGCCCGCCGCCGCGCAACAGCAGCAAGCGGCCGCCGCGCCGCTGCTGTTCCCCGTCAAGCCGGTGCGCCTGCTCGTCGGCTCGCCGCCCGGCGGCCCTTCCGACATCAGCTCGCGGCTGCTCGCCGAGCGGCTCGGCGACAAGTTCAAGCACTCCGTCACCGTCGAGAACAAGCCCGGCGCCGCCAACGGCCTGGCATCGAAGGAGGTGGCCAACGCGCCGCCCGACGGCCACACGCTGGTCAACAATCCCGACACCGTCGTCACGGTGAATCCCTACGTCTACAAGAACATGGGGTACGACTCGCGCACCGACCTCGTGCCGGTGACGATCATCGCCACTTTCTCGCAGATGCTGGTGTGCAATGCGGGGCTGGGCATCAGGACGGTGGACGAACTGCTCGCGCGCGCGAAGAAGGAGAACCTGCAGTACGCCTCGGGCGGCGCCGGCTCGCCGGGCCACCTGGCGTTCACGCTGCTGCTCGACGCCACGAAGACGAAGATGGACCACGTGCCGTACAAGGGCCCGGTGCCGGGCACGCAGGCCGTGCTCGCCGGCGAAGTGGCATGCGGTTTCCTCGCCACGCCGGGGGTGCTGCCGCACGTCAAGGCCGGCAAGCTGACGGCGCTCGCCGTGTCGTCGGCCGAGCCGTCGCCGCTCGCGCCCGAGGTGCCGCCCTTGACCAAGGTGCTCGGCCGCAGCGATGTCGACGCCACCTTCAAGCTCGTGCTGATGGCGCCCAAGGGCACGCCGGCGCCGGTGGTCGCCGCGGTGCAGGCCGCCGTGCACGAAGTGCTGGTGCAGCCCGACGTGCGTGCGCGGTTCGCCAGGATCGACCTCGTCGCCGTGGGCAGCACGTCGGCCGAGGCGCAGCGCGTCCTGCAGGCCGACGGCGAGCGCTGGAGCGGCGTCATCAAGCGCATCGACCTGAAGCTCGAGTGACAGCGGTGCTGCGCCGCCTGTTCGGCGACTGGGTGAGCGACGTCTCGGCGGCAACGCTGCGCGCCGACGCGCTCGCGGGCCTGCTGGGCGCCGTGCTCGTGCTGCCGCAGGGCATCGCGTTCGCCACGCTCGCCGGCCTGCCGCCGCAGTACGGGCTCTACACCGCCATCGTGCCCTGCATCGTGGCGGCGCTGTTCGGATCGAGCCGGCACGTGGTGTCGGGGCCGACGAACGCCAACTCGCTGGCGCTGATGGCGACGATCGCGCCGCTGGCGGCCGTCGGCAGCCCCGACTACATCGAGCTGGTGCTCGCCGTCACCGTGATCGTCGGCGCGCTGCAGCTGCTGGTGGGGGGGCTGAGGCTCGGCGCGATCGCCGACTTCATCTCGCCGGCGGCGCTGCTCGGCTTCATGAGCGGCGCGTCGCTGCTGATTGCCGTGTTCGCGCTCAGGGACGTGCTGGGCGTCTACCCCGAGCACGCGCACCGCGCCGGCGACGTGCTGCGCGCCGTGGCCGGGTCGATGCCCAACCTGTCGGCGCTGGCGGTGGGCGCGCTGACGATCGCCGTCACGCTTGCGGCGCGGCGCATCGACCGGCGCTGGCCGTCGATGCTGATCGGCCTGGCCGCGGGCACGATGCTCGCCTATGCGTTCGACCACTCGCAGCGCTTCGAGCACGTGCGCACCGTCGGCGCGATCGCCGGCGCGCTGCCGCCGCTGCACGTGCCGCAGCTGCGCTGGTCGCAGCTCGGCGAGCTGCTGCCGGTGGCGCTGGCGCTGGCGATCGTCGCGATCGGCCAGTCGATCTCGATCGCCAAGGCGGTGGCCGAGCGCTCGGGGCAGCGCATCGACGCGAACCGCGAGTTCATCGGCCAGGGGCTGTCGAACGTGGTCGGGGGCTTCTTCTCGTCGTACCTGTCGTGCGGCTCGCTCAACCGCTCGATGCCCAACTACGAGGCCGGCGCGCGCACGCCGCTGGCGGGCGTGTTCTCGGCGGCGATCCTGCTCGCGCTGCTGCTGCTCGCGGCGCCGCTGGCGGCCGAGCTGCCGCTGGCCGCGGTGGGCGGGCTGCTGCTCGTGGTCGCCGCATCGCTGCTCGACCTCGCGGCGTGGCGCCGCCTCGCGGTGGCCAGCCGCACCGACTTCTGGACCGCGATGACGACGGCCGTGTCGATGCTCGTCGTGCGCATCGAGATGGCGATCCTGGTCGGCACCGGGCTTTCGCTCGTGGCCTATCTGTACCGCGCGTCGCGCCCGGCGATGCGCACGATGGGCTTCGACACGATGGCGCCGGAGCGCCACTTCGTCGTGCTCGACGACGTCGCCCATCCGCTGGCCGAGTGCCCGCAGATCAAGCTGCTGCGCATGGAAGGGCCCGTGTTCTTCGGCGCCGCGGCATACGTGGCCGACACGCTGCACGCGCTGCGCGAGCCGCCGCACGACGCGCGCAAGCACCTGCTCGTGATGGCCAAGAGCATGAACTTCATCGACGTGGCGGGCGAGGCCGTCTGGCGCGACGAGCTGCGCGCGCGCCGTGCGGCGGGCGGCGACCTCTACTTCCACCGCCCGCGGCCGCAGGTGCTGCAGATGTGGCGGCGCACCGGTTTCCTCGAACAGCTCGGCGAGGACCACGTCTTCCCCGACAAGCAGACGGCGCTGGCGGCGATCTACCGGCGCATCGATCCCGACTATTGCCGCACGCGCTGCACGGCGCGCGTCACGTTCGAATGCGCGGCGCGTGCCGCTGCAGCGCCCCCTTCCACCGATGGAGACCCCCGATGAAACCACTGTTCGCCGCGCTCGCGGTCGCCATCGCCGCCGCCTGCACCGCAGCCGCCGCGCAGGCCCCATCCTGGCCCGCGCGCCCGGTGCAGGTCATCGTGCCGTCGCCCGCCGGCGGCGCGATCGACGTCTGGGCACGGGCACAGTCCGACCACATGACGCGCACGCTCAAGCAGCCCGTCATCGTCGACAACCGCGGCAACGCGCTGGCGGCGACCGAGGCCGGCGCGCGCGCCGCGGCCGACGGCTACACGGTGACGGTCGGCACGGCGGCGCTGATGACGATCAACCCGAGCGCCTACCGCAAGCTCGGCTATGCGCAGGACGACTTCGCCTACCTGTGCAAGGCGGTCGAGTTTCCGCTCGTGCTCGTCGCGCACCCGGGCGTGCCGGTCAAGGACGTGGCCCAGCTCCGCGCCTGGCTGCAGGCGAACCCGAAGCAGGCCAGCTATGCGTCGTACCAGCCCGGCACGCCGTCGCACTTTCTCGGCCACCAGCTGGGCGACAAGCTCGGCATCGCGCTCACGCACATTCCGTACCGCGGCAGCGCGCCGCAGGTGACCGACCTGCTCGCCGGCGTCGTGCCGTTCGGCTTCACGCAGGTGGCGACGGCGCTGCCGCACATCCGCAGCGGCAAGCTGGTCGCACTGGCGACGACGGGCAGCACGCGCTTCGACGCGCTGAAAGACGTGCCGACGCTCGGCGAGCAGGGCCTGGGCGATCTGACGACGACGGCGTGGTTCGGCCTCATGGTGCCGCGCGCCACGCCCGCCGATGTGCAGGCCAGGCTGATCGAGGCGCAGCGCGCGGCGCTGGCCGATGCCGAAACGCGCGCGCGGCTCGCCGCGCAGGGCCTGGCCGTCGCACCGGTATGCGGCGCCGAATTCGTCGATCTCATCAAGCGCGAGACGCAGCGCTGGGCCGTCGTCGTCAAGGCGACCGGGTTCAATGCCGCCGATTGATCCCCACCACTCGAACCGTTGCCGCCATGAACAAGCGCCCCAACTTCGTCTTCATCCTCGCCGACGACCTCGGCTATGCCGACCTCGGCTGCTGCGGCGCGCGCGGCGACACGCCGGTCTCTCCGCAGCTCGATCGCCTGGCGGAGCGCGGCCTGCGCTTCACGAACGGCTACTCCAACTCGCCCGTGTGTTCGCCGACGCGCTTCGCGCTGATCACGGGGCGCTGGCAGTACCGGCTGCGCGGCGCGGCCGAGGAGCCGATGACGAGCAAGGCGCGCGGCGACAAGGTGATCGGCCTGCATCCGTCGCACCCGACGCTGCCATCGCTGTTGCGCGATGCCGGATATCGCACGGCGCTCGCCGGCAAGTGGCACCTCGGTTTCCCGCCGCACTTCGGGCCGCTCAAGAGCGGCTACGACGAGCACTTCGGTCCGCTGTCGGGCGGCGTCGACTACTTCTCGCACGCCGACAGCGCCGGCACGCACGATCTCCATGAGCAGGGCGAGGAAGTGCACCGCCAGGGCTACCTGACCGACCTGATCAGCGACCGCGCGGTGGACTTCGTCGAGCGGCAGGACGGCGCGACACCGTTCCTCTTGAGCGTGCACTACACGGCGCCGCACTGGCCGTGGGTGACGCGCGACGACGAGGCCGAATCGCGCCGCATCGCGCCGGCGATCCACCACAAGGACGGCGGCTCGATCGCGATCTATCGCCGAATGATCCACCACATGGACGAAGGCATCGGCCGCATCGCCGCCGCGCTCGAAGCCAAGGGCCTGCTCGACGACACGCTCATCGTCTTCACCAGCGACAACGGCGGCGAGCGCTTCTCCGACAACTGGCCCTTCGTCGGCCAGAAGATGGACCTGCTCGAAGGCGGCATCCGCGTGCCCCTGATCGCGCACTGGCCGGCGAAGATCGCGGCGGGGCTCGTGAGCGACACGCCGGCGATCACGATGGACTGGGTGGCGACGATGCTCGCCGCCGCCGGCGTCGCGCCGCATCCCGACTACCCGATGGACGGCGTGAGCCTGTTGCCGCTGTTTGACGATCCGTCATGGCAGCCGCCGCGCGATCTCTACTGGCGCATGCTGCATCGACAGCAGCGCGCAATGCGCTCGGGGCCGTGGAAGTACCTGGCGATGGACGGCCACGAGTACTTGTTCGACCTGAGCCAGGACGAGCGCGAACGCGCCAACGTCGCGCAGCGCGACCCGGCGCGGCTGGCGGCGATGCGCGCGCAGTGGGAGCAGTGGGCGGCCGGGCTGCCGGGCATCCCGCAAGACGCGAAGGTGTCGCTGGTCTTCAGCGCGGCCGACATGCCGAAGCCGTCGTACTGAACTCGCCGGCTTCGGCGATCGGCTCGCACGGGGCCTCGATCGGCGTGCGACGCCATGACGCATCTGCTCGACGCATCGCGTTTTCACGCGATGTGTGCATTTGGGCCGCATCGCGCGATCACGACTCTCTAGAATCGCTCGCGCTATCGATGGGTCTGCGGCGATGAGTGCCGCGAAACAGCAAGAACATTGAGGGAACCACCATGAAGCACTTGCGAGCTGCAGTCGTCGTCGCGGTCTTGGCAGCCATCACAGGCTGTGCGACCGAATCGTCCAGATCGGTCGCCGTCGCCAAGGTCGAATCGGCCGCGACGCCCTACCACGGCGTTCGCGTCCCGGTGTCGGTCGGAAAGTTCGACAACCGGTCCAACTACATGCGCGGCATCTTCACCGACGGCGTCGACCGCCTGGGCGGGCAGGCCCGGACGACGCTCGTGTCGCACCTGCAGCAGTCGCAGCGATTCAACGTGCTCGATCGTGACAACATGAGCGAGACCCGGCAGGAGGCGCAGTTCAAGGCGCAGGCGCAGAGCATTCGCGGCGCCGACTACGTGGTCACCGGGGCGATCGCGGAGTTCGGTCGCAAGGAGACCGGCGACCATCAACTGTTCGGCATCCTAGGGCGAGGCAAGTCGCAAGTGGCGTACGCCAAGGTGACGTTGAACATCGTTAACAGCCTGACGTCGGAGGTCGTCTTCTCGACGGGCGGTGCTGGCGAGTACGAGTTGTCCAACCGGGAGATCGTCGGCTTCGGCGGTACTGCGGGCTACGACGCCACGCTCAACGGCAAGGTGCTGGATCTCGCGATGCGTGAAGCGGTGAACAACCTTGCTGCAGGTCTGGACAGCCGGCAGTGGACCACCCAGGGAGGTCGCCCGTGATCCGGCGGCGGATCGCAGTCGTCGGCGGGCGCCTTGCAGCGATCGCCGGTGCGGCGGCGCTTGTCGGATGCGCGCAGCAACCCAAGCCCCTGTACCACTGGGAGGCGTACCAGCGTCAATTGTACGAACACCTCAAGGGCGACAGCAGCGGGCCGGAAGAGCAGCTGCGCGTCCTGCTGGCGCAGGCTGAGAAAGCGCGGGCCAACGGCGCCGCCTTGCCGCCGGGATTTCGCGCGCACCTCGGCATGCTCTACATCCAGACGGGACGCGTGGACGAGGCGCGCCGGCATTTCGAGGCGGAAAGAGCAGCATTCCCCGAGTCCACGCGGTACATGGAGTTTCTCCTCGCGCGCATGGAACCATCGAAGTCCTGAACGCGACGTCACCCAACGAGAACCGACATCATGAAACCTGCACAGATGCCTCGGCGGGACTTGCGCAGTGCCCGCTTCGTCCTCCTACTTTCGTTCGCGGCGCTGCTCGGTGCCTGCGCGACAACCACCCCCTACGACTACACCGCATTCAAGCAGAGCCGGCCGGCCTCCATGCTCGTCCTGCCGCCCGTCAACGAGTCACCCGACTTGAAGGGTTCGTCGGCGGTGTTGGCGCAGGCAACGCTGCCGCTTGCCGAGGCGGGCTACTACGTGTTGCCCGTGACTCTCGTCGACGAGACCTTCAAGCAGAACGGGCTGACCGCGGCGGCCGAGATCCACGATGTGTCCGTTCCAAAGCTCAGGGAGATCTTCGGCGCCGATGCCGCGGTCTACATCCGGGTGAAAAGGTACGGAACGACGTACATGGTCATCGCCAGCGAGACGGTCGTCGCTGTGGAAGGCCGCATCGTCGATCTGCGCACAGGTCAACTGTTGTGGCAGGGCGTTGCACAGGCGTCGTCGGCCGAGAGTGACGGCGGCAGCCAAGGCGGTCTGGTGGGGTTGCTCGTCAAGGCGCTCGTCACGCAGATCGTCGGGACGGCCACCGACGCGGGATACAACTACGCTGCACTCGCGAATCAGCGCCTGCTCGGCGCTCCGGTTCGCAACGGCGTTCCGTACGGTCCTCGGTCGCCCCACTACGGCACGCCGTAGAGCGCCGGAGCGTCGCTCACGCGCGCCCCGGCTGCTTTCGATACGTCCCGACCAGCTCGCACTGCGCGAGCACATGGCCGTGGATCGCGCGCTCGAGCGCGGCCTGGGTCGGCGCGTGCAGGTCGGGCAGCACGGTGTCGAGCGCGTAGAGCTTGAAGAAGTAGCGGTGCGTGCCGATCGGCGGGCAGGGGCCGCCCCAGCCGGGGCGCTTCCAGTCGTTCTGGCCTTCGCGCGCGCCCTGCGGCAGCGGCGCGCCGCCGCCGTCCAGGCCGTGGGTCGAAGTCGGGATCTCGTAGACGACCCAGTGCACCCAGGTGCGCTGCGGTGCCGCTGGATCGGGAGCGTCGGGGTCGTCGACGATGAGTGCCAGGCTGCGCGTGCCGGCCGGCGCGTCGCTCCAGTCCAGCGGCGGCGGCACGTCGTCGCCTTCGCAGGTGTGGCGGCGCGGGGTGGCGGCGCCGGGGGGGGAGGGCGGGGGGGGGCGCGGGCTGGTGGCCCGGCCGGGCGGGGGGTTGTGCGCCGGTCGCGCCGGCCGCGGCGCTTCAGACCACGCCCTGCGCCAGCATCGCGTCGGCCACCTTGACGAAGCCGGCGAGGTTGGCGCCGTCCACGTAGCTGATCGTGCCGTCGGCGCGCCGGCCGTACTGCACGCAGGCGTCGTGGACGCCTCGCATGATCGACAGCAGACGCGCATCGACCTCTTCGCGCGGCCACGCGAGGCGCATCGCGTTCTGGCTCATCTCGAGGCCCGAGGTCGCGACGCCGCCGGCATTGCTCGCCTTGCCGGGCGCGTACAGCACGCCGCTCTGCTCGAACACCTTCACCGCTTCTGCGGTGGTCGGCATGTTGGCGCCTTCGGCGACGCAGACGACGCCGTTTCGCACCAGCAGCGCCGCGTCGCCGGCGTCGAGCTCGTTCTGCGTCGCGCACGGCAGCGCGACGTCGACCGGCAGGCTCCACGGCCGGGCGCCGGGCATGAACGGAACGCCGACGCGCCCGGCATAGGTGCTGACGCGTTCGTACTCGTGGTTCTTTACCTCCATCAACACCGCAAGCTTCTCGGGCGTGAAGCCGGCCTCGTCGACGACGGTACCGCTCGAGTCGGACACGCTGATGACTGTCGCGCCGAGCGCCATCGCCTTCTCGACGGCGTACTGCGCGACGTTGCCCGAGCCCGAGACGCTGACGCGCATGCCCTGCATCGACCGGCTCTTGCGCTTGAGCATTTCCTCGGCGAAGTAGACCGTGCCGTAGCCGGTGGCCTCGGGGCGGATCAGCGAGCCGCCGAACGCCAGGCCCTTGCCGGTGAAGACGCAGTCGGCGCGGTTGCTGAGTTTTTTCAGCATGCCGGCCATGTAGCCGACCTCGCGGCCGCCGACGCCGATGTCGCCGGCCGGCACATCGGTGTCGGAGCCGATGTGGCGGAACAACTCGCTGACGAAGGCCTGGCAGAAGCGCATCACCTCGCCCGGGCTTCGGCCCTTGGGGTCGAAGTCGGAGCCGCCCTTGCCGCCGCCCATCGGCAGCGTCGTCAGCGCGTTCTTGAACGTCTGCTCGAACGCGAGGAATTTCAGGATCGACAGGTTGACCGACGGATGGAAGCGCAGCCCGCCCTTGTACGGCCCGATCGCCGAGCTGTGCTGGATGCGAAAGCCCCGGTTGACGCGCACGTCGCCGTGGTCGTCGACCCAGGAGACGCGGAAGATGACGATGCGCTCGGGTTCGATCAGGCGATCGAGCAGGCTGTGCTCGGCGTACTTCGGGTGGGCCTCGATGTAGGGCCACAGGCTTTCCATCACTTCGGTGACGGCCTGCAGGTATTCGGGCTGGCCGGGGTTCAGGGCGGCGACGTGGCGCAGGAACGATTCGAGGTCGGGATACTTCATCGTGGTGGGCGGAGACGAAGGGACTGCAGGCCGCCATTCTCGCCGATCGGCGCACCAATCGAGGGCAGAATGCCGGGCCCTCCGCCAAACCGCCACTGTGAGCCAAGCAGCATCCGAACCCAATCCTCTGGCGCGCAGCGACTGGCTGCGCATCGCGCTGCTGATCGGCATCGGCGTCGGCTGCGCCATCCACATCGGCAAGGTGCCGCCGGCGATCGGCGCACTGCGCGAGACGCTCGGGCTGACGATCGTGCAGGGCGCCTGGGTGCTGGCGATGCTGAGCGTGCTCGCGGCGGCCTGCGGCTGCCTGGCCGGCACGCTGGCCAGCGCGCTCGGCGCCCTCCCGGTCACGGTCGCCAGCGTGCTGATCGTCGCGGCGGCCAGCGCCGCGGGCGCCTTCGCGCCGAGCGTCGGCGCGCTGCTGGTCAGTCGCGCCGTGGAAGGCGTCGGGCTGCTGCTGGCCGTCGTCGCGGTGCCGGCGCTGCTCGCGGCCAACACCGCCGCGGCCGATCGGCAGGTCGTCTCGGGCCTCTGGGGCAGCTACATGGGCGTGGGCATGGCGATCGCGATGCTCACCGCGCCATGGCTGCTGCGGGCCTCGGGCTGGCCCGCGCTGTGGCTCGTCAGCTCGGCGCTGATGCTGGTGCTGGCCGCGTTGCTCGTCGTGCTGCGGCCGCGCGCGCCGTCCGCGGCGCCGCAGCACCTGAACTGGCCGGCGATCGGCCGCGCGGTCTGGCAGCGCGAGCCGCTGCTGCTGGGGCTGGTCTTCATGTGCCATGCCTACCAGTTCTTCGCCGTGTTCGGCTTCCTGCCGACGCTGCTGGTCGAGCGGGGGGCAGATGCGCGGGATGCGTCGCTGTGGACGGCGTTCGCCGTGACGATGAATGCGCTCGGCAACATGACCTGCGGCTGGCTGATGAAGCGCGGCGCGCGCGCCTGGGCGCTGTTTGCCGGCGCGTCGGCGTTGCTGGCGCTGGCCGAGATCGGCATCTATGCGCCGTCGCTCGGCAGCGGCGCGCGCATCGCCTGCGCCTTCGCCTTCGCCTACGTCGGCGGCATGGTGCCGGCGGCGATCTTCGTGCGGCTGCGCATGACGATGCGCGACCCGTCGTCCGGCACCATCGTGATGGGGCTGATGACCCAGGCCTCGCACGTCGGCCAGCTCGTCGCGCCCGTCGTGCTGGCGGCGCTGGCCAGCGCCGTGGGCGGCTGGCAGATGTCGCCGCTCGTCCTCGTGCCGGCGGCCGCTGCCGTCTTCACCGCCGGGCTCGCGCTGCGGCGCCACGAGCGCTGACGCGGCGGACTCCCTCCTCGGGGTGCCCCTTGCGGCGGATGCGCCCGGCGCCGGCAGTGACGAAAGTCGCAGGACGCCGGACCGCATTGCCGGCGAGGAGTGCGTGATGAAGTTCGGAGAGCAGGACGAAGGACCCTACCGCATCTATGCCGGCGCGATCGAGGCGCCGCAGGGCGACGGCTATGTCGCGGCCGTCGTCGTCAGCCGCCGTGCCGGGCCGCTGGAGGCGACGCGCGAAGCCTATCGCGACACGCGTCTGGCCTGCGGCCACCGCTGGCCGACGGCCGACGACGCGCTGTCGTATGCCCTGGCCAAGGCGCGCGAAGTCATCCGCACCGAGCCGAGCCTGCTCGCCTGCTGAATCAGGCCGTGCGGATCGCCGAGATGTGCTCGGTCCCGCTCTCGGGCAGCCAGACCTCGCCGCGCCGGCCGAGGATCTGGCGCACGCCGACGGCCTCGCGCGGGAAACCGTGGCGCTCGAATGACTCGCGCTGAGGGTCGAACGCGAACACGGCGTTGCCGCCGAAGTCGCTGACCCAGACGATGTCGCGCTCGTCGACGTAGACGGCATAGGCGCGCGGTGCATCGCCCGGCAGCTTCCACCTGCGCCATGTCTTCGCTGCAGGGTCGTAAACCGAAACGTTGCCGGTGTTCCACTCGCTGACCAAGATGCGGCCGTGGCTGTCGCTCCAGACGCGGCGCGCTCCCTGGTTCGGCGTCGGCGGCTCGAAGATCGTCGAATCGCCCGTGCGTCGGTCGACGCGCGCGATGTAGGAGCCGGCGAGCGAGCACCACCAGATCTCGCCCGACGGGGTGGTGCAGATGCCGTACGGGCCGCGCCCGCGTGGCGACGGCTTCACGGTGACTTCGCCCGTCTTCGTCGCCAGCTTGCCCAGCACGCCGCTCTGGCCGGTGAACCACAGGTCGCCGTCGCCGTCGAACGCTGCCGTGTTGAGAGAGGGAGTGCATCGTTGCCTAGGGCCTGTTCGCACTACGCAGACCCGATGCGTAGTGCGAACAGGCCCTAGGCGGCTGTTGCGCCACCGTAGCGACGCTGCAGCGTGTTGCGGCGCCGCGGGTCGATGTTGACGTTGGCCAGGTCGCCGTGGACGTGGGGCAGCGCGAGCAGCCGCGCGTCCATGACGCGAAACCAGAGCCAGGGCAGGTAGGCGAGAGGGAACATGCCGAAGTAGCCGCTCGGCAACTGCGGCAGGTCGGGGAAGTGGCGCAGCGACTGATAGCGTCGCGACGGGTTGGCGTGGTGGTCCGAGTGGCGCTGCAGGTGGAACAGCACCAGGTTGGTCACCAGATGGTTGGCGTTCCACGAATGGTGGGGCTGCGGCGGCTCGTAGGCGCCGCCGGGCGTGCTCCGTCGCAGCAGGCCGTAGTGCTCGACATAGTTGGCCGACGTGAGCTGCCACCAGGCGACGACGTTGTGCACGGCCAGGAAGGGCAGCATCACGGCGCCGAAGGCGACGACCAGGCCCACCTGCAGCAGCGCCGTCACGGCATAGGACTGCAGCATCGTGTTGTGCGGGCTCCACGGCGAGCGATGCTGCTGGCGCAGCCGCGCCGACTCGAACTGCCAGGCGCGGCGCACGCCGCCCGGCAACTCGCGCAGTGCGAAACGGTAGATGCTCTCGCCCATGCGCGCGCTGGCATGATCCTCGGGCGTCGAGACCCAGCGGTGGTGGCCGCGGCCGTGCTCGACGGTGAAGTGGCCATAGGCGGGCACGGCGAGCACCAGTCGCGCCAGCCATTGTTCGACCGCCGTGCGCTTGTGGCCGAGTTCGTGGCCCGTGTTGATGCCGAGTCCCGAATCGGCGCCCGCAACGTAGGCGAGCATCAGCACGGCCCACCAGGGCAGTTGCTGTGTGCCGACCCACCACGCGCAGCCGATCAGCGCTGCGTAGTGCAGCGGCACCGTCGCCCAGGTCAGCCAGCGGTACCAGCGGTCGGCCTCGAGGCGCGGTACCGAGGAGGCGGGCGGGTTGTTCTCGTCTTCACCGATCAGGAAGTCGAGCAGCGGCATCAGGCCGTAGCTGATGAGCAGCGGCAGGCCGAGCGCAATGGGCTCGCCGGTCGCCGCGTGCGCCGCGATGCCGAGAAACGGCAGCAGCGGCCAAGCGACCGACAACGACCACCAGGCGCGCTTGCGGTCGCTGTACGGTGCGGCGGGGGTGTCCATGGCTGGATAGAGCGCAGTATCGGACTGCGCCGCACGCGCGGCAAGGGCGCTCGATCAGGCGGCGGTCGGCCGCCCTGCCTTCGTCCAGTCGAGCACCTGCCGGACGATGGCGTCGGCGAACGGCGCGTCGTTGATGTGGCAGTCGATCTCCGTCACCGGCACGCCGGCCGGCAGTGCCTGGCGCAGGGCCTGAGCGAACACCGGCGGCAGCGACGGATCGTGCAGGTGGCCCTGCGGGCTGTCGTGGTGCGAGAAGCCGCGCAGCGGAACGAACCACGACACCGGGCCCTTGGCGCCCTCGATCAGCCCGGCCATGTGCCCGGCGAGCCGTCGCAGCTCGGGCGCCTCTGTGCGCACCGCGGTCAGCGCCTGGTTGTGCACGTGGTGGCGCTTGCCCGGGAACTGCTGGTGCGCCTGCTCGATCGGTCCGGCGACGACGATGTCGGCGGTGCCGGGCGCGAACACGACGGGCACGCCCTTGGCGAGCGCGGCCTTGGCGCGGTCGGGGCCGGCGCTGCACAGGCCGTTGTTGAGCAGGTCGTTGATCTCGACCAGCGACACGTCGACGACGGCGGCGACGTCGCGCTCGGCGACGATCTGGTCCATCGCCATGCCGCCGTCGATGATGCCCAGCGTCGAGGTGGATCACGTCGACACCCCCCGGCCACGAGCGTCTCGCGCACGAAGCGCGCTTCGAGGCCCTTGGTGTCGATCGTCGCGATCAGCAGGACCTTCGGTTTGGCGGTCGTCATCATCGGTACGTCTTCTTCTACTGCTTGGCTCGCATGCGCGCGTCGAGCTCCTTCGCATAGCGCACGAAGAAGTCGAAGCTCGCCGGGTTGACCATCGCATCGGGGCTGGCGACCTTGTCGGGCGCGGCGCCGAGCAGGAGCTTCCTCACCGGCAGCTCCATCTTCTTGCCCGTCAGCGTGCGCGGCACTTCGGCAATGGCGACGATCTCGTCGGGCACGTGACGCGGCGACGCCTGCGTGCGGATCACGTGCGCGATGCGCGTCTTCAGCGCATCGTCGAGCGCGGCGCCGGTCGCGAGCACGGCGAACAGCGGCATGAACGACGGCCGGCCGAGGTATTCGAGGTCGACGACGAGGCTGTCACGCACCTCGGGCAGCGCCTCGACGACGCGATAGATCTCGGCCGTGCCCATGCGGATGCCGAGCCGGTTGATCGTCGTGTCGGAGCGGCCGTAGATCACCGATGTGCCCTCGGGCGTGAAGCGGATCCAGTCGCCGTGGCGCCACAGCCCGGGGAACTGCTCGAAGTAGCTCTCCCGATATCGCTTCTGGTCGGCGTCGTTCCAGAAGTACAGCGGCATTGCCGGCATCGGCTGCGTGATGACGAGCTCTCCGACTTCGCCGACCACCGGCTTGCCCGATTCGTCGAAGGCATAGGCGGCGACGCCGAGCTCGCGGCACTGGATCTCGCCGGCGACGACGGGCAGCGACGGTGCGCTCGACACGAAGCCGCCGGCGATGTCGGTGCCGCCGCTCACTGACGCGAGCCAGACGTCGGGCTTCACGGCGTCGTAGACCCAGCGGTAGGCGTCGACGGGCAGCGGCGAGCCGGTCGAGAAGATGGCGCGCAGCGCCTCCAGCCGGCCGATGTCGCGCGGGCGCACGCCGTCCTTCATGCAGGCGATGAGGAACGCCGCGCCGCAGCCGAACTGGCTGATGCGCTGCTCATCCATGAAGCGCCACAGCGCCTGCGCGTCGGGCCACGCCGGGTTGCCGTCGTAGAGCACGACGGTGCCGCCGACGAGCAGCGCGCCGACCATCAGGTTCCAGACGATCCAGCCGGTGCCGCCGAGGAACAGCATGCGGTCGCCCGCGCGCACGTCGTGCTGCAACGCCAGCGTCTTGAGGTGCGTGATCACGACACCGCCGTGGCCGTGCACCATCGCCTTGGGCAGCCCCGTCGTGCCCGACGAATAGACGATCCACAGCGGATGGTCGAACGGCACGCGCAGGAACTCGAGCGGAGCGTCGACGGCGACGGCATCGTCCCACGCGATGCGGTCGCGCCAGGCGACGCCGCGCCCGGCGACGAGCGGGCCCTCGACGTGGATGACGTGCCGCACGCTCGGCAGCTCGCGCAGCAGCTCGTCGACCAGCGGCTCGCGGTCGTGGCGCCGGCCGTTGTAGCTGTAGCTGTCGACGGCGAACAGCACCTTGGGCTCGATCTGGCGGAAGCGGTCGAGCACGACGGTCGCGCCCATGTCGGGCGCGCAGCTCGACCACACGGCACCCAGGCTCGAGCAGGCGAGGAAGGCAATCACCGTCTCGGGCCGGTTGGGCATGTAGGAGACGACGCGGTCGCCGGGCCGCACGCCGAGTGCGCGCAGCTTGGCCGCCAGCGCGCCGGTGCGCCGGCGCAGTTCGTCCCACGACACTTCGATGGCGGGCGCGTCTTCGCGGCGCGCGATCAGCGCCGGCCGGTCCGGCGACGCGTTGCGGAACACGTGCTCGGCATGGCTCAGCCGCACGTTCGGATACCAGCGCGCGCCGGGCATCGCGCGCGATGCCAGCACCGGCTCGCGGTCGCCTTCGGCCTGCACGTCGAAGTGCTCCCAGATCGTGCGCCAGAAGTCTTCGAGACGATCGACCGACCATTGCCAAAGCGCGCCGTAGTCGGCGAGGGCGAGGCCGCGCTCGGCCTCGATCCAGCGCATGTAGTGCGCGAGGCGCGTCGGCGCGATCTGCGCCGCGGTCGGGGTCCAGAGGACTTCGCCGTTCATGCGATCAACTCCAGCAGCTTGTCGACGCCGGCCAGCGACAGGTGCGGCCGCACGCCGGCCGGCAGGCGCGCGAAGTCGGCCGCGCTGCCCAGGCCGGTGTGCACCGCCACCGACAGCGCGCCGCCGCGGCGCGCCATCACATTCTCCAGCGTCGGGTCGTCGCCCACGATCGCCATGTGTTCCGGCGCGATGCCCAGGCGCCCGCTTGCGCAGGCGAGCGCCTGCGCCGAAGGCTTGCCGACGATCGTCGCGCGCTTGCCCGCCACGGCGCGCACGGCGGCCGTCAGCGCGGCCGAGACGCCGACGGCGCGGCCGTCGCGCGTGGCGAACCAGGGCGCCGTCGACACGGTGTAGAGCGTGGCGCCGCTCCACAGCGCGCGGCAGGCAGCATCGACGTCGGCGAGCGCGAAGCCGGGGTACCAGCCGATCAGCACGGCGTCGGCGTCGTCGGCGCGCGCCGGCGCGACCACGACATCTAAGCCGGCGTCGGCGAGAGGACGCCACACGCCCTCGACGCCGAGCACGAGCACGCGCCGCACGCGGCGGCGCCGGAAGTGGTCGACGGCGACGCTGATCGGCGTCAGCGTGTGCGGCTCGTCGACCGGCAGGCCGGCGCGCCCGAGCGCATCCGACAACTCGCCGGGAGTCTTGGCCGAGCCGTTGGTGAAGGCGACGTAGGGCACGCGCCGCTCGCGCAGCGCGGCGAGCAGTTCGCGCGCGCCGGGCAACGGCTGGTAGCCATCGAGCCGGCCGTCGGTCATTGCCAGCGTGCCGTCGACGTCGAACACGTAGCCGCGCACTCGGTCGAGCTGTGCCTTCATGCCGATACTCCCGCCGGCCGGGTGCAGCGCAGCTCGCCTGGCCGGCGCCGCAGCAGCTTGACGCGGTCGCTCTCGAGTCGCAGTTCATTGAACTGCGAAGCATCGAGCAGCTGCAGCCGGCGCTGTACATCGTCGTGCGACAGGTCCATCCTGGTCTCCGGGGCATCGTTGCGGGTGCGCGGCCAGTATCGGCGGGCGGCGGCCGTTGCGGCTGGCAAGGCCGGGTAGGATTTCCCTGAGCGATAAGCCGTTTCCGATGGCCGAGGATCGCCTCGGGTGGGGGATGATTCGGACTGTTACCTGCGCACCACCGGGAGCGGCACTTGCTGCGCACCGGCAAAGGCGACACCATGGAAAGAGCCCACGAACTTCCCTTGTCAGCATCATGAAGCTCCGCTCCTGGCCCGCCGCCCTCGCGCTGATCGGCGCCGCCGTATCCGCACAGCAACCTGCCGCGCCTGCGGCTTCAGCGGTCGCGCCGGTGAAGTCGGCCGCCAGCGCCTGCGAAGACTCCGTGGCCGAGACGGTGCGCCGCATGCGTGGACGCGCCGTGCAGGAGGTGCAGTTCATCGGCGAGAAGCGCGCCCTCTCGGCGATGTCGGACGACGAGACCGGCGTCAAGGGCGCCGGGCGCTGGCGTGGCGCCGGCGGCACGGTGCCGTTCACCTACACCTGTGCCTACAACACGAAGACGGGCGAAACCAGCGGCGCCATGTTCCGCGAGACGGGCGTCGCGCGCGAGCGCACGGCGCGCACCGAACCTGCGTGGCAGCCCGACCTGACGAACCTCTCGCCCGAGGCCTGCGAGTCGGCGACGGTGAAGGCATTGAAGGCGAAGTACCCGCGCGTCGGCCGCATCGCGTTCGGCTCCGATTCGCGCACGCTGAGCCCGGCCGGCGACGGCCGCACGCAGCTCGAAGGGCAGGGCGCCGTGGCGCGCGCGCCCGGCATGAACGCGATCCCGTTCAGCTACCGCTGCGAGTTCGACACGCGCAGCGGCCGGGTGCTGTCGGCGCGCACCGTCGAGCAGGGTGCGGGCACGGGCGCGGGCGACTAGGGTTCGCGCCGCTCGCACGGGTCCGCGTGGCGCGCACAGGCCCTAGACTGCGGCCTTCGCGCGCCGCGCGCTGCTGCTTGGCCCTCCCCCGTGTCCGACCGCCTCGCCGTCCTGCATCAGCATCTGCTTCCCAAACAGGCGCTCACCGCGCTGGCCGGACGATTCGCTTCGGCGCGGCTCGGTGCGTTGACCCAAGCCGCGATCCGCCGCTTCGTCGCCCGCTACGGCGTCGACATGAGCGAGGCGGCGAACCCCGACATCGCGGCCTATGCGACGTTCAACGACTTCTTCACGCGCGCGCTGCAATCCGGCGCGCGCCCGCTCGCCGCGGCCGATCTGGTCTGCCCCGTCGACGGCAGCATCAGCCAGTTCGGCGCCATCGAAGGCGATCGCATCTTCCAGGCCAAAGGTCATGACTACACGACGACGGCGCTGGTCGGCGGCGATGCCGAGCTGGCGCGGCCCTATGCCGGCGGCAGCTTCGCGACCCTGTACCTGAGCCCGCGCGACTACCACCGCGTCCACATGCCGTGCGACGGGCGCCTCGTGCGCATGATCCACGTGCCCGGCGCGCTCTACTCCGTCAACCCGGCGACGGCGCGCGGCGTGCCGGGGTTGTTCGCGCGCAACGAGCGCGTCGTCTGCGTGTTCGAGTCGGGGCGGGGCCCCTTCGTGATTGCACTTGTCGGCGCCACGATCGTCGGCAGCATGGCGACGGTGTGGCACGGCGTCGTCAACCCGCCGCGCCCGGGTCGCGTGCGCGAATGGCACTACGGCGAGCGCGACGTGCGGCTGGCGCGCGGCGCCGAGATGGGCCGCTTCCAGCTCGGCTCCACCGTCGTGCTGCTCGTGCCGCCGCCCGGGCTGCGCTTCGAGGCGACGTGGGCGCCGGAGCGGGCGGTGCGCATGGGTGAGGCGATGGCGAGCCTGGCGCGTTAGTCACGCCTCGGCCGTGCTCGGTGGCGTTGTCACCGTTCGAGGGCTGCCCGTTCCGCAAGTCGAAGTCGCGCATCGCCCTCGCCCGCGATGACCCGAAGCTTCGGGTCGCGCGAATCTTGATACCCCATATGCCGGAGCAACTCCGCGCAACATTGATCAATGTCAGTGTCCGCGGGCATCGGAATGTCAGACTTCCATTGATGGCGAAGTAGGCGTGATGTGGCGCTAGATGATCGGGCCATGTGCATCAATCAGCGCGCGCATCAGCCGCATCATTTCCTTCCGATCCTTGGGGGACAGCGGTTTGAGGAATTGATCCTGGGATCGCAGCATCGGCGGTACCACCTTTGCAAGGACCTTCTCGCCTTCAGCGGTTGCGGTGACCTGTCGAACTCTCTTGTCGGTGGGCAATACGTTGCGAACTACGAGACCACGTGACTCCAGCCGGTCGATGACGCTGCCTGCGGTCGACGTATCGATAGCAATCGTGCGAGCCAGCGTGCCTTGGTCGATGCCCGGGTTCTGGCAGATGGTCTGCAGCGAGGAGTACTGCACCGGCGTGACATTCAGGCCGTTCATTTCCCGCATGAACAGTCCCACCGCGATCTGGTGGAGGCGCCGGGCGTAGTGGCCGGGGAGGTCGTTCAGATCGACCTTCAGGTGCTGATCTCTTTTCATTGCGCTTTTCAGGGTTAGTCCCAAGTCTAGACAATTTATATATTCAGTATACTGAAATTCAGATGACGTAATAACAAGATCGTTCGTCACTCACGCAGCGCCAACGGGCGCTGGAGGAGATTTCGTTGAACTGGTTGCAGAACGCCTGGTACGTGGCTGGATTCGAGCGCGAGCTGACGGACACGAACATGGTCGCGCGACGATTTCTGGATCGCCCGATCGTCATGGTGCGCGGCACCAGCGGCGAACTGGCCGCACTCGAGGATCTGTGTCCGCACCGTTTGATGCCCCTGTCGGCGGGAAAGCGGGTCGGCGACGAACTGGTCTGTGGATACCACGGATTGCAGTTCAATGTCCGCGGTCGATGCACCCGTGCACCTGGCCAGCAACACATCCCGGAGGCGGCCTGCGTCGCCACCTTTCCGCTAGTAGCGCGGCACGGGCTGCTTTGGATTTGGCTCGGGAATCGGCAACGGGCGAGCGAAGATCTGATTCCCGACATCCGTTGGAATCAGCATCCGAAGTGGGCGCCCTCGCGTGGCTACCACCACATCCACGCCGACTTCCGCCTCTCGGTGGATAACCTGATGGACCTCGGGCACGAGAGCTGGGTTCACACCCGCACGATCGGAAACGGCGAGGAGGAGTGCATCCCCAACTATCCGGCTGTGGTGAGGCAGACGGCCGAGGGGTTGGTGATTGCGCACCGCGAGATGCCGAACATCCAGCCGCCGCCGTTCTTCGCGATGGTGCTCGATCATCAGGGGCGCATCAACCGCTGGCAGACAGCCGTCTACCAGGCGCCGTCCATCTGCATGACGGACTTTGGCGTCTACCCCGTCGGACGCTCTCCCGACGACGCGTACCGCAGCCATGTACTGCACTTGTTGACGCCTGAAACGGCAAGCACGACGCACTACTTCTGGTCGGTCGCACGAAACCGACGTCTGGACGACGAGGCGCTGACCGAATCGATCCGGGCGGCGATTGCGATGACGTTCGACGAAGACGCTGTCGTGTTGTCCATGCAGCAGAGTCAACTCGAGCGGATAGGGGGAACCGTGCCGCGAGTCGCACTGGGCGTGGACGCGGCACCGATGCGCTCTCGGAGATGGCTCACCTCATTGGTCGAGCGTGAGATGAAGGAGCCCGACTTTGCTTTCGCGCCCCCCTTGATGATCGAAGACCGAGCGCCCGACTTGGCGATGGCCTGACGCGCTTGGTCGGCTCTGTTGTTCGGCGTTACTCGATTGGCTTCTTTTCGGCTGAGAGGCCACGCTCAAGAAGGGAGTCCAACGACCGCGACCGACCGAAACGAAGCCCCGATGGACGGACTGTCCGCACCGCGGCCGTGCAAGCGGCCACTTCCTGAACCTATCCGCTAATGGCGAGAGAACTGCGAGTACTACATGGTTTTGACGCGCTTGACTGTCGTATTAGGGCTACGCTGATCAAGGTGCCGCCGAACGGCAAGTTCTACAGCACAAGCCCC
>CAYJLV010000010.1:0-106705 GCA_964371405.1 uncultured Burkholderiaceae bacterium | reverse complement strand
GCCTGATCGGCCCCACCGGCGCCGGCAAGAGCACGATGTTCAACCTGATCCGCGGCGCGCTGGTCGCCGACAGCGGCAGCGTGCATCTGCTGGGCGAGCGCGTCGATCGCATGCCGGCGCGCGGCATCGCGCGCCGCGGCCTGGGGCGCACCTTCCAGCACGTGCACCTGGTGTCGCGCATGTCGGTGCTCGACAACGTGGCGCTCGGCGCCCACCTGCGCGGCGCCAAGGGCACGCTGGCCGCGATGCTGCGGCGCGACCGCGCCGAGGAGCGAACCCTGCTGGCCGAGGCGGCGCGGCAGATCCAGCGCGTCGGCCTGGCCGAGCATCTGCACGACGCCGCCGGCAGCCTGCCGCTCGGCCGCCAGCGGCTGGTCGAGATCGCGCGCGCGCTCGCCGCCGACCCGCTGGTGCTGCTGCTCGACGAGCCGGCAGCCGGCCTGCGCCACGGCGAGAAGCGCGTGCTCGCCGAGCTGCTGCGGCGCCTGCGCGCCGAGGGCGTGAGCATCCTGCTGGTCGAGCACGACATGGAGTTCGTGATGGGGCTGGTGGACCGGCTCGTCGTGATGGACTTCGGCCAGAAGCTGGCGCAGGGCCTGCCGCACGAAATCCGCAACCATCCGGCGGTGATCGAGGCCTATCTGGGCGGTATGCAATGAACGACGACGGCCCGCTGTTGGAGTTGCGCGAGCTGCGCGTCGGCTACGGCAAGGTCGAGGCGGTGCACGGCGTGAGCCTGCGCGTCGAGCGCGGCACGATCGTCACCGTGATCGGCCCCAACGGCGCCGGCAAGACGACGCTGCTCGGCGCCGTGATGGGCCTGCTGCCCTGCAGCGGAACCGTGCGCTACCTCGGGCAGGACATCGCCGACTGGTCGGTCGACGCGCGCGTGGCCGCGGGTCTGTGCCTGGTGCCGGAGCGGCGCGAGCTGTTCGGCGAGCTGTCGGTCGAGGACAACCTGCGCCTCGGCGCGTTCCAGCGCGTGCGCCGCGGCGAGCGCGGCGCCGATCGCGACCTGGGCGAGGTGTATGCGCGTTTCCCGCGCCTGAAGGAACGCCGCACGCAGTTCGCGGCCACGCTGTCGGGCGGCGAGCGCCAGATGCTCGCGCTCGGCCGCGCGCTGATGGCCAAGCCCACGCTGCTGCTGCTCGACGAGCCGAGCCTGGGCCTGGCGCCGCTCATCGTGCGCGACATCCTGCGCATCGTGGCCGAGCTGCGCGACACCGGCGTGTCGATCCTGCTGGTCGAGCAGAATGCGCGCGCCGCGCTGCAGATCGCCGACGAGGGCTACGTGCTCGAGACCGGCGACTTCTCGCTGTCGGGCCGCTCGTCGGAGCTGGCCGGCAACCCGCGCGTGGTCGAGTCCTACCTCGGACTGGGCGGCGCGTGATGAACCGGCCGCTGCCCGGCACTGTGCGCGTGCATGCCAGCGTGGTCGCGATGCTGGCTTCGGCGGCCGCCGAAGCGCCGGACGCCGAGGCGCTGGTGTCGGGCGAGCGGCGCCTCGACTACGCAACCTATCTGGCCTGCGTGGCCGGCTTTGCGCGCGAGCTCGAAGGTCTGGGCGCGCGCGGCGCGCGCGTGGCCACGCTGCTCGGCAACTCGATCGAAGCCTGCGTCGCCGCATTCGCCGCGCTCGCCGCCGGCGCGCAGCACGTGCCGCTGAATCCGCTCTACACCGAGCGCGAACTGGCCCCGATCCTCGGCGACGCGGCGCCGGCGGTGCTGGTGGTCGACGAAGCCGTGGCTGCGCCGGCGACGACGCTGGCGCGGCAGGCCGGCATCGGGCATGTCATCGTGGTCGGGGAGCGCACGCGCAGGCTCGACGGCTGGGCGGCCGGCTCGGCGGTGTTCCCTGAGTTGCCCGCCGGCGACGCGCTGGCACTGCTGCAGTACACCGGCGGCACCACCGGCCGCGCCAAGGGCGTCGACCTGACGCACAGCGCGATCGCGCTGAACGTGTCGCAGCGCGAGGCGCTGCTGCCGGGCCGGCGCGGCGACCGCATTCTCTGCATGATGCCGCTGTCGCATGCCTACGGCATGGCGATGGGCCTGTTTCTCGCGGTCTACGGCGCTTCCGCGCTGGTGATCCTGCCGCGCTATCAGCCCGACGCGGTGCTTGACGTGGTCGAGCGCGAGCGCATCGGCGTGTTTCCCGGCAACCCCACCGTGTTCGTCGGGCTGATGGCGCACCCGGCGTTCGGGAGCACCGACTGGCGCAGCGTGCACACCTGCTATTCCGGCTCGTCGGCGCTGGCCGCCGCCACGCTCGAGCGCTGGCGCGAGGCGGTCGGGGCGCCGGTGTACGAGGGTTACGGCCTCACCGAAGCCGGCCCGGTGCTGGCGTTCAATCCGCAGGGCGGCTGCGTCAAGCCCGGTTCGGTCGGCGTGGCCGCACCGCTGACCGAGATCCAGATCGTCGATGTCGAGCGCGGCACCGAGGTGCTGCCCACCGGCGCGCGCGGCGAGATCCGAGCGCGCGGGCCGCAGCTCATGCGCGGCTACCGCAACCGGCCCGACGAGACGGCGCAGGTGCTGCGCGACGGCTGGCTCCACACCGGCGACATCGGCGAGCTCGACGCCGACGGCTACCTGTTCATCCGCGATCGCAAGAAGGACATGGTGATCGTCGGCGGCTACAACGTCTATCCGCGCGAGGTCGAGGAAGTGCTCTTCGGCCACCCCGAGGTTGCCGACGCGGCGGTGGTCGGCGTGTCCGACGACTATCGCGGCGAGGTGCTGGTCGCCCATGTCGTGCTGCGGCCCGGCGCGCGCTGCGGCGCCGACGACCTGCTGGCGTTGTGCCGCGGCCAGCTCGCGCGCTACAAGGTGCCGGCCCGGCTGCGCCTGTGGGACGCGCTGCCCAAGACGCTGGCCAACAAGACCGACAAGAGCGCGCTGCGCGCCACATCGTGAACCCGCTGGAGCACAACTTGAATCCGCACCGTTTCGCAAATCCGCTGCTGCGCAGCACCGAACGGCCGATGCCGCGCCACGTCGCCGTGATCGGCGCCGGCTCGATCGGCCCCGACATCGCGTACTACCTTCTCGCCGCGCTGCCCGGGCTCAAGCTCACGCTGCTCGACATCCGCCAGGCGGCGATCGACGCCGCGCTGGCGCGGCTGCGCGAATACGCCGACAAGGCCGTCGCACGCGGCAAGCTCGCCGCGCCGGCGGCGGCGCGGCTGCTCGAGGGCCTGGGCGGCAGCACCGACTATGGCGCGCTCGCGGGTTGCGACTGGGTGATCGAGGCGGCCACCGAAGACCTGGCGCTCAAGCGCCGCATCTTCGCCGAGGCCGAGGCGCGTGTCGGCGACGACGCCGTGATCACTTCCAACACCAGCTCGCTGCCGGCGGCGCGCATCTTCAGCGAACTGCGGCGCCCGCAGCGTGCGACGGTGACGCACTTCTTCGCGCCGGCCTGGCGCAACCCGGCCGTCGAAGTGATCGACTGGCCGCGCGCCGACCCGGCGCTGCTGGACTGGCTGCGCCAGCTCTTCTGCGCCACCGGCAAGCTGCCGCTGGTGACGACCGACGCGCCGTGCTTCATGCTCGACCGCGTGTTCGACAACTGGTGCAACGAGGCGGCTCTGCTGCTGGGCGACGCGAGCGCCGCCGAGATCGACGCGGTGGCCGGCGAGTTCGTGCACGCCGGCCCGTTCTTCGTGCTCAACCTCGCGCACGGCAACCCCATCATCGTCGAGACCAACACGCTGCAGGCCGACGAGGAGGGCGAGCACTACCGGCCGGCGCCGATCTTCGCGTCGGTCGAGCGCTGGGTCACCGCGGCCCCGAACCGGCCGGTGGCGGTCGCGCCCGAGCGGCGCGAGCGCATCCGCGACCGCCTGCTCGGCGTGCTGCTGTCGCAGACGGTGGACATCCTCGACCGCGGCATCGGCGACGCGTCCGATCTCGATCTGGGCTGCCGCATCGCGCTCGGCTTCAAGGCCGGGCCGCTCGAGCTGATGCGCCGCCTCGGCGACGCCGAGACCGCGCGCCTGCTGCAGCGCTTCGCCGGCGAGCGGCCCGGCATGCCGCTGCCGCGGCGCGCGCTCGCAGTCTACCAGCCGCCGGCGCGCCACGTGCTGGTCGACGACATCGGCGACGTCAAGCTGATCACGCTGCGCCGCCCCGAGGCGCTGAACGCGCTGCACGACGAGATGACGGACGAGATCCTCGACGTGATCCGGCGCCACGAGGACGATCCGGCAGTGGCCGGCTACGTGATCGTCGGCTACGGCACCAAGGCGTTCTGCGCCGGCGGCGACATCGGCCGCTTCCCGTCGCTGCTCGGCGATGCCGAAGCCGCGGCGCAGTACGCACGCGATTGCGCCCGGCTGCTGGTGCACCTCGACCGCATGACCAAGCCGGTGGTCGCCGCGTTGAACGGCATGACGCTGGGCGGCGGGTTCGAGCTGGCGATGCGTTGCCATGGCCTGGTGGCGCAGCGCGACGCATCGATGCAGCTGCCCGAGATCACGCTGGGCATCCTGCCCGGCCTCGGCGCGATGGTCGTTCCGTATCGCCGCTGGCCCGCCGCGGCCACGGTGTTCCACGGCATGCTCGCCCGCGCCGAGCGGCTCGGCGCTGCGCGCGCGCACGAGCTGGGCATCGTCGACGCGCTGGCCGACGATTTCGGCTCGCTGGTCGAACAGGCGGTGGCGCGCGTGCATGCGCTGGCCGGCCGGGTGCGGCCGGTGGCCGACGCGCCGCTGACCCTTCCGCCGCTCGACGCCGGCAGCGCGCGCTCGGCCGCCGGCCAGACGCTCAGCGCCGCCATGATCGGCCTGATCGCCGCCGCGGTGCGCGACGCGGCTGCTGCACCCACGCTGACTGCGGCGCTGGAGGTCGGCTACCGCGCGTTCGGCGCGTCGGCCTGCACTGCCGCGGCGCGCGAAGGCATCGGCGCCTTCGTCGAGCGCCGCACTCCCGATTTCGGAGGCACCGGGTGACACTCACACTGGCCGAGGCTGCGCTCGACGACAAGTACCGTCTCGAGCGCGGCCGCATCTTCGTCACCGGCGTGCAGGCGCTGGTGCGACTGCCGATGCTGCAGCACGAACGCGACCGCGCTGCCGGCCTGAACACCGCGGGCTTCGTCTCGGGCTACCGCGGCTCGCCGATCGGCGGGCTCGACAGCGCGCTACACGATGCCCAGCCGCACTTGGCCGCGCACGACGTGCGCTTTCGCCCCGGCGTCAACGAGGACCTGGCGGCCACCGCGGTGTGGGGCACGCAGCAGCTGCACCTGCTGCCCGGCGCCGCGCGCGACGGCATCTTCGCGATGTGGTACGGCAAGGGCCCCGGCGTCGACCGCAGCGGCGACGTGTTCCGGCACGCCAACTACGCCGGCACGAGCGCGCACGGCGGCGTGCTGGTGGTCGCCGCCGACGACCACGCGGCGCGTTCGTCGGCGGTGGCGCACCAGAGCGAACACATCTTCTCGGCCTGCGCGATACCGGTGCTGGCGCCGGCCGGCGTACAGGACATCCTCGACTTCGGCCTGCACGGCTGGGCGATGTCGCGCTACACCGGCTGCTGGGTCGCTCTCAAGCTCAGCGCCGACGTCGTCGAGGGCTCGGCCACCGTCGAGGTCGACGCCGCGCGCGTGCAGGTGCGCATGCCCGAAGACTTCGCGCTGCCGGCCGACGGCGTGCACATCCGCTGGCCCGATCCGCAGTCGGCGGCGGAGCACCGCATGCAGGCCTACAAGATCTACGCCGCCGCGGCCTATGCGCGCGCCAACGGCCTCGACCGGCTGGTGTGGGACAGCCCGCGCGCGCGGCTGGGCGTGGTGGCGTGCGGCAAGGCCTGGCTCGACCTGCGCCAGGCGCTGCACGAGCTGGGCATCGACGAGGCCGCCGCGCGCGCGCTCGGCCTGCGCGTCTACAAGGTCGGCATGCCCTGGCCGCTCGAGGCCGCCGGCGCGCGGCGCTTCGCGACCGGGCTCGAAGAGATCCTGGTGGTCGAGGAGAAGCGCCAGATCATCGAGTACCAGATCAAGGAGATGCTCTACGGCTGGCGCGACGAGGCCCGGCCGCGTGTGCTCGGCAAGTTCGACGAAGGCGGCGAGTGGCCGGCGCCGCACGGCCAATGGCTGCTGCCGCCCACCGGCGAGCTGTCGCCCGCGATCGTGGCGCGTGCACTCGCGTCGCGCCTGGCGCGCATCGATCCCGCCGGGCCCTGGAGCGCGCGCGCCGCGGCGCTCGACGCCGGCCGCGCCGCGCCGCGGCTCGCGCCGCTGCAGCGCATGCCGTACTTCTGCCCGGGCTGCCCGCACAACCGCTCGACCGTGGTGCCGGAGGGCTCGTGCGCGCTCGGCGGCGTCGGCTGCCACCTGATGGCGGTGGCGATGGAGCGCCAGACCCTCACCATCTGCCAGATGGGCGGCGAGGGCGCCGGCTGGATCGGCATGGCCGAGCACGCGGGCACGCAGCACGTGTTCGCCAACATGGGCGACGGCACCTACTTCCACTCGGGCCTGCTGGCGATCCGCGCTGCCGTCGCGGCGCGCGTCAACATCACCTACAAGCTCCTCTACAACGACGCGGTGGCGATGACCGGTGGCCAGCCGGTCGACGGGCCGCTGACGGTGCCGCAGCTCACGCGCCAGCTCGAGGCCGAAGGCGTGGCGCGCATCGTGGTGCTGGCCGACGACCCCGGCAAGTACCCGCGCGACGCCGCGTTCGCGCCGGGCGTGCAGGTGCTGCCGCGCGAGCGGCTCGACGCCGTGCAGCGCGAGTTGCGCGCCGTGCCGGGCGTGACGGTGCTGGTGTACGACCAGGTCTGCGCCACCGAGGCGCGGCGCCGCCGCAAGCGCGGCGAGATGCCCGCGCTGCAGCGGCACGTGTTCATCAACGAAGCGGTGTGCGAAGGCTGCGGCGACTGCAGCGTCAAGTCGAACTGCCTGTCGGTGGTTCCGGTGGAGACCGAGTTCGGCACCAAGCGCGCGATCGATCCCTACAGCTGCAACGCCGACCTGAGCTGCCTGGAGGGCGAATGCCCGGCGCTGGTCAGCGTCGAGGGCGCGGTGCCGCGGCGCGCAGCGGGCGTGCCGCTCGATGCGGCGGAGCTGCCCGAGCCGGTGCTGCCGTCGCTCGATGCGGCGCCGTTCTCGCTGCTCGTCGCGGGCACCGGCGGCAGCGGCGTCGTGACGCTGGGCGCGCTGGTCGGCATGGCCGCGCACCTCGAAGGCAAGGCGGTCACGGTGCTCGACCAGACCGGCTTGGCGCAGAAAGGCGGCGCGGTGCTGTCGCACGTGCGCATCGCGGCCGACCCCGCGGCGTTGACCGCGCCGCGCATCGTGCACGCCGACCTGCTGCTGGGCTGCGACCTGCTCGTGGCGGCCGCGCCCGCGACGCTGGAACGGCTGCGCCGCGGCCGCACGCAGGCCGTGATCAACACGGCCGAGGCGATCACCGGCGAGCAGGTGAGGCACCCGGAGACCGGCTTTCCGCGCGACGCGACGCTGGCGCTCCTGCGCGAAGCGCTGGGGCCGGCCGACGAGCTGAACGCCACGCGGCTGGCCTCGCTGCTGGTCGGCGACGCGATCGCCACCAACATGTTCATGCTCGGCTATGCATGGCAGCGCGGCTGGCTGCCGGTGGGCCGCGCGGCGCTGCAGCGCGCGCTCGAACTCAACGGCGTGGCCGTCGACGGCAACCGGCGTGCCTTCGACTGGGGCCGCAGCGCCGCGGTCGATCGTGCGCGCGCCGAACTGCGTGCACGGGCCACCGAGCCGATGCCGCCGTCGCGCCGCCGGTCGCGCGATCTGGAGGAAACGATCGCGCGCCGGCGCGCCGACCTCGTCGCCTACCAGGGCGAAAAGCTGGCCGCGCGATACGTCGCCCTGGTCGAGCGCGTGCGCCGCGCCGAGCAGCAGGCGGCGCCGGGCAGTGAACGCCTGGCGCAGGCGGTGGCGCGGCAGGCGCATCGTTTGTTCGCCTACAAGGACGAATACGAAGTGGCGCGCCTCTACCGCACGGCCGCTTTCGACGACGCGCTCGCCGCCGCGTTCGACGGAACGCTGCGGGTGCACCTGCACCTGGCGCTGCCGTGGCGGCGGCCGGCCGCCGGCGGCGCGTTGCGCAAACAGGAGTTCGGGCCCTGGATGCTGCGCGCGATGCGCGTGCTGGCGCACGGCAAGGTGCTGCGCGGCACGCCCCTCGATCCGCTCGGCTGGAGCGCCGAGCGCCGCATGGAGCGAGCGCTCGCGGCCGGCTACGTGGCCACCGTCGAGCGGCTGCTGCGCCGGCTCGATGCGGCGCGCCTCGATGCGGCGGTGGAGATCGCCGGGCTGCCCGAGCGCATCCGCGGCTTCGGTCGGGTCAAGCAGCGCAATACCGAAGCGGTGCGCGAGCGCGAGCGGGCGCTGCTCGCTCGCTACGAGCTCGACGCGCCCGAGGGGCAGCCGCTGGCGCGAGCGGCATGACCGGCCGAAAGCCCGCACACTAGCGGCGTGCCGAACCCGTCCCGCTGGTCGCAACGACTCGCGGCTGTGCCGCTGCTGGCCAGCCCGTTCCGCCCCTTCTACCTGCTCGGCGCGCTGTATGCGCCGCTGCTGGCGGCCGGCGGCGCCGGGGCATTCTTCGGCTTCGTCGACCTCCAGGAATCAGGCGGCCCGGTGCTGTGGCACGGGCACGAGATGGTGTTCGGATTTGCCGTCGCCATCGTCTTCGGCACCTTGCTGACGGCGCTGCCGAGCTGGGCCGGCATGCCCGAAGCCGGCGCGGTGCCGACGGCGGCGTTCGTCGCGGCGTGGCTGCTCGGTCGCGCGGGCTTCTGGGGCGCGCCGTGGCTGCCGGCGTCCGTGGTCGCGGGGGCCGATCTGCTGCTCTGGCTGTTGCTGCTGGGCTGGATCACGCCGCCTCTGTGGCGCGTGCCGAACCGGCTGTACCGCCTGCTGCTGCCGATCCTGCTGGCGTTCGCGACGGCCAACCTCGCGTACCACGTCGCGGTGCAGTCCGGCGACGTGCACAGCGCGCAGCGCGCGCTGCATGCGGCCGTGTGGACGTTGACGGTGCTGTTCGTGCTGAAGGGCAGCTTGCTGACCCGCGTCTTCACCGGCACCGCGCTGCACGAACTTGGCCGCGGCGCACCCGTGCGCGCACTGTTGCCGCTCGAAGCCTCGGCGGTCGCGCTGCTGGTAGCGCTCGCCGCGGCCGATGTCGGTGGCGCGCCGCGGATCGCCGTCGGCGCGCTGGCGCTGGCCTGTGTCGCCGCCCAGACTGCATGCGTCGCGCGCTGGCGCGGCTGGCGCGTGGCCGATCAGCCGCTGCTGCTGGGAATGCACCTCGGGTTCGCGTGGCTGCTGTTCGCGTTGATGCTCGTGGCCGCGGCCGGTCTGGGCGCCCCGTTGCCCGAGGCGGCCTGGCTGCACGCTTTCACTGTTGGTGCGCTGGGCCTGATGATGCTCAGCCTGATGACGCGCGTGGCGCTGCGCCATACCGGGCGCGCGCTCGTGGTTCCGCCGCTGCTGCTCGCTGCCGGCGTGCTCGTCTTTGTCGCCGCGGTGCTGCGCCTGGCCGCCACCATGCACGGCCTGCCCCCGCAGGTGGTGGCGCTGGCCGCGCTGTTGTGGGCCGCCGCCTTCGTGGCCTACCTGGTGCAGTTCGGCTCCGTGCTGGTGGAGCCGAGCTTGCCGCGCGAGCGTGAATGACGCGCAGCCCGTTCGCTGCGTCGAGCGCGGCACCGTAGGAGGCTGCTGACCCGACGCCGCGACATGTGCTGATGGGCCGTGGCCGAGCGCGACGCCAGACTCCTCCTCACCGAAACGCTACCGAAGGAGTCATGCATGAAGACGCTCAAGACCTCATTGCTGCTGGCCGGTCTGCTGACCGTGTCGGCGTCGTTCGCGCAAGGCGGTTCGCCGATGTCGCGCGAGCAGAAGAATGCCGCCGAACAGGCCATCGAGGCACAGGCCAAGGCCGACAAGAAGGCCTGCGAATCGCTGAGCGGCAACGCCGAGGATGTCTGCGAAGCCACGGCCAAGGCCAAGGAGAAGACGGCCAAGGCCGAGCTCGACTTCCGCGTGTCGGGCAGCGACCGCGACCGCGCCAAGGCGGCCCAGGTCAAGGCCGAAGGCGAGTACGAAGTCGCCAAGGAACGCTGCGAAGACCAGCAGGGCGACGCTCAGAAGATGTGCAAGGACCAGGCGAAGCAGAGCTACCAGGCGGCGCGCGATCCGGGGCACACGCAGCGCGGCTCGATGCAGCAAGGCGCGCCGCAGCAAGGCCGCTACTGACGCTTGAACGGCAGGGCGCCGGCGCGAACTGTCGGGCCGGCGTCTGCCTTGCGTTCGACGGCGCGCGCACCGACCGATCCGCATGCGGAACGGTCGGCAAGAGCGCCTCGCGGACTTGATCTGGTCAGTGTTCGACACGTCGGCGCCGGCCTAGAATCGCACGCATGCTGCCCGCCCGAGCGTCACGCGTCATCTCGGCCTGGTTCGCCGTCGTGGCGCTCCTGGTGGCCGCGTTGGCGCCAGCGTTGTCGCATGCGGTTTCGGCCCGCGCCGCGATCTCGGCGTCCGATGTCTGCCGCGTCGACGACAGCGTGCGCGGCGACGCGACGCCGGCGCCGCACGGCGGCGCCCATCCGTTCGAGCACTGCCCCTACTGCACGCTGCACGCCGACGGCGTCGCGCTGCCTCCGGCGGCCCCGGCCGGGTCCACACTCCGTCTCGACCTCGGCGATGGCTTGCCTGTCGCTTTTCTCGCCGCTCCGCGCACGTTGCATGCGTGGGTGAGCGCGCAGCCTCGCGCGCCACCGCGGTTCGTCTGATTCCCGGCCCCGTCCGGGCTTGATCCGGCCCCGACGCTTCGGGTGCGCATGGGCGCGCCCGGGCACGCGGCCCTGCGTCCCGTGCCGCGTTGCACGGCCCGCACCGACGAACCCTGCGAGACCTTGTCGACATGTCGATCCGAACTCCTGCATTGCCCGCGGCCGTCGCGGGCGCCGCCCTCGCCCTGTGCCAGCCGGCGCAGTCCCAGCCCATACCGCCGCCGGTCGCCGCGGCCGAACTCGAGCGCGTCGAGATCAGCGCGCAGGTCGCACCGCGCAAGCTCGACGAGCGTCCGACGTCGACATCGCGCCTGGGCCTCACGGTGCGCGCCACGCCGGCCAGCGTGAGCGTCGTCGATCGTGCCGAGATCGACGCGATGGGTGCGGCCGACACGCAGGCAATCCTGCGTGCCGTTCCGGGCGTTACGTGGTCGGCGCAACCCGGCGCGCCGGGCTCCGTGTTCTATCGCGGCTTCGGATCGTCGAGCCTGAGTCAGCTCTACAACGGCATCACGGTGCAATACGACGCCATCGCGGCGCGCCCGGTCGACAGCTGGATCGTCGAGCGCGTCGAGGCGATCGGCGGCGCGTCGGGCTTCCTGCACGGCTCGGGCGCGGTCGGCGGCTCGATCAACGTGATCACGAAGATCGCCGACGGGCAGGGCGAGCTCACGCAACTGCGACTCGGTGCGGGAGATCCGCGCCAGCTCGCGCTGGGGCTGCAACGCGCCCTCGGCGCCGACGGTGCCGACCCGCACGTCGTGAGGCTCGACCTCAACGGGACGCGCGGCGCGCACTGGGCCCTCGGCGAGGACCGCGACGCCTGGCAGGCCGCCGCGTCGTGGCGCGCGCCGCTGGCGGCGCGCGTCGCGCACACGCTGGCCGTCGAACAGCAGCACGAGCGCGTGGCGCAGCCCTACTGGGGCACGCCGTTGCTGCGCGACGCGGCAGGCAACGTCCAAGGCCGCATTGCGATCGACCCGCGCACGCGCGGCGTCAACTACAACGCCCACGACGGCCGCTACCAGCAGGACGTGACGTGGCTGCGCTCCATCCTCGAGGCGCGGCCCGAGCCGGCGACGCGTCTGACGCACACGCTGTACCACTACGCGGCGCTGCGCGACTACGACAACGTCGAGACCTACACCTTCGTCGCCGGCAACACGGGCGTGCGGCGCTCCAACGCGTTCCTGCAGCGCCACGACCAGCAGGTGTGGGGCAGCCGCGGCGAGGCGACGCTCGCCGCGACGCTGGCCGGCCTGAAGTCGGACTTCGCGCTCGGCTGGGACTGGAGCTACAACCGCCAGACGCGCCATCCGCTCAGCGTCGCCGGCCCGTTCGACACCACCGACCCCTACGCGCCGGCGCCGCTGTCGTTCTGGTCGCTGCCGGGCATCGCGCGGGTCTACACGCCGGGTGCGACGAACCGGCTGCACACGTTCGCCGTCTTCGCGGAGAACCGCACCGAGCTCGCGCCGGGCTGGGCGCTGACGACGGGTGTGCGCGCCGACCGCATCGCGCTCGGCGTCACGAACCACCGCGCGGTGACGCCGACCAATCCGGCGCTGTTCGAGACGCGCTTCGCGCCCGTGACCGGCCGCGTCGGCGTCGTGCGCGACTTGTCGCCGGCGTGGCAGGTCTACGTGCAGTTCAGCACGGCCGCCGATCCGCCGTCGGGCGTGCTTGCGACGGCCGGCTACAGCGCGTTGCGCGACTTCGAGCTCACGCGCGGCCGCCAGCTCGAGGTGGGCAGCAAGGCTGCGTTCGACGACGGCCGCGGCGAGGCCACCGTCGCCGTCTACGAGATCCGGCGCAAGAACCTCGCGATGACGGACCCCGACGACCGCAACAACGTGCTGCCCGTCGGCGCGCAGACGAGCCGCGGCATCGAGCTGGCGGCGAACTGGCGGCTCGCGGCGGCCTGGCAGTTCGCCGGCCACCTGAGCTACACCGACGCGCGCTACGACGACTTCGTCGAGTCGACGGCAGCCGGCACCGTCTCGCGCGCGGGCAACACGCCGCCCAACGTGCCCGACTGGATCGCCGGCCTCGCGGCGGCATGGCAGGTGACGCCCGCGCTCACGCTGTCGCTCGACTGGCGCCGCGTGGGACGCCGCTACGCCAACACGGCCAACACGATCGACGACGGCGCCTACGACCTCTTCGGCGCCGGCGCTGTGTGGCGCGCCGCCCCCCGCACGCTGGTGCGCCTGCGTGTCGACAACCTGGCCGACCGCAGCTATGCGGCAAGCGTCGGCAGCAACATGGCCGTTCTCGGCGCGCCGCGCACCGTGCGGCTCAGCGCCGACTGGTCGTTCTGACGGTCGCGGAACCGGGGGGCAGGGTGATGAAGCGCTGGATCTATCTGTTGCACCGCTGGCTCGGGATCGGGCTGTGTGTGCTGATGGCAATGTGGTTCGTCTCGGGCGCCGTGATGCTCTATGTCGGCTATCCGAAGCTCAGCGATGACGAACGCCGCGCCGGCCTGCCGGCGCTCGACGCTGCGCGCTGCTGCGTGCCGCTGGCGCAGGCGCTCGATGCGGCCGGCTTCGCATCGGCGTCGCCGCGCGCGACGTGGAGGCTGACCAGTATCGGCGGCGTGCCGACCTACGTGTTGGGCGACGGCGCCCGGCGTCAGGTCGCCGTCGACGCGCGCAGCGGCCGGCGCATCGGCGGCGCCGGCGTCGACGACGCTTTGCATGCGGCGCGCCACTTCGCCGGGCCCGACGCGGCGGTGCGCGACCTCGGCAGTGTCGTCGAGGACGCGTGGACGCATTCACGCGCTCTCGACGCGCACCGGCCGTTGCATCGCATGGCCGTCGACGGCGGCGCGCTGGCCGGTCGCTGGCTCTACGTCAGCAGCCGCACCGGCGAGATCGTGCGCGACGCGACGCGCGCCGAGCGCACCTGGGGCTGGCTCGGCGCGTGGCTGCACTGGCTCTACGTGCTGCGTGGCGGGCCGCTCGACGGATGGTGGTCCGGGATCGTCATTGCGCTGTCGATCGCCGGCAGCGTGCTGGCGGCGGCCGGCCTCGTCGTCGGTGTGTGGCGCTGGCGCTTCGGCGCACCGTATCGCAGCGGCCGACGCACGCCGTACGCCGGCCGCGCGGCGCGCTGGCACCACGTGCTGGGTCTTGCGGGCGGCGTGCTCGCGTTGACCTGGGTCGTGAGCGGCCTGCTGTCGCTCAATCCATGGAGGCTGTTCGACAGCGGCACTGCGCGGCTCGACCTCGCCGCCTACGCTGGCGGCGCGCTGCGCGCCGACGGCGACGCGCCCGAGGCGCAGGCCGTCTTCGCGCGCCTGGCCGCGCGGGGCATCGCCGCGCGCGAGATCGAGTGGCGTCGCGTCGGCGGTGTGCATCACGTGCTGGCCTGGAGCGAGAGCGGCGCGCAGCCGCATGTCGTCGACGCCGGCGGGCTGCGGCCGGACGGAGTGCCGGCCGAGCGCTGGCAAGCGGCGGTCCATGCGCTGCTGCCCGGTGCGCGCATCGTCGCGCGGCAGCGCCTCGAGCGGCACGACCTCTACTACGTCGAGCGCGAGCCGCACACGATGACGGGGCAGCGCGGGCGGCCGCTGCCGGCGTGGCGGCTGCGCTTCGACGATGCCGCCGCCACCTGGATCACGATCGACCCGCACAGCGGCGACATCGTGCAGGTGCTCGACGGACCCCGGCGCGCCAGCCGCTGGCTGTTCGCCTTCCTGCACAGCTTCGACCTGCCGGCGCTGCTCGGCACGCGCCCGCTGTGGGACGCGTGGATGGTCGCCTTCAGCGTCGCCGGCCTGGGCATCAGCCTGACCGGCGTCGTCACCGGCTGGCGGCGGCTGCGACGGCGCCGGCCGCCTCGCGCGGATGCCGCAGCGTGACGCGCCGCCTCGTCAGGCCGGCACCGGCGTGTAGCCCGCTTCGCGGATCGCGTCCTCGATCTCGGCGGCTTCGGCTTCGGCGGGCTCGACCTCGACGCGATGCCGTGCCAGGTCGATCGTCAGCTTTGCGCCGCGATCGGCGTCCTTCACCGCCTTGGTGATCGTGCTGGCGCAATGGCCGCAGGTCATGTCCTTCACTTCGTAGGCAAGCATCGTCGGGTCTCCTGGCATTGACGCGGGTCAGTGGCGGGCATGATGCGCCTTGCCATCATGGGAAGGTCAAGCCCTTGACCTTCACCTCGTGGGAAGGTCGATGATCTGTCCGTCACCGTCGTCGAGGAACTGCCATGACCGTTGCCGCACCCCCCGCCCGCTCGCACGACCTGCAACTGCAGATCGGCGGCATGACCTGCGCGTCGTGCGCGCTGCGCGTCGAGAAGTCGCTCGGCGCCGTGCCCGGCGTGCGCGGTGCCAGCGTCAACCTGGCGACGGAACGCGCTTCGGTGACGGCAGACACCGGCGTGGCCGCCGAGGCGCTCGCCGCCGCGGTGCGCAAGGCGGGCTACGCCGTCGAGACGAGCGAGCATGTTCTTGCGGTCGAGGGCATGACCTGCGCCTCGTGCGTCGCGCGCGTCGAGAAGGCGCTGCTCAAGGTGCCGGGCGTGACTCAGGCGTCGGTCAACCTGGCGACCGAGCGCGCGATGGTGCAGGCACTGTCGACGCTGCCGCGCGCAGCGCTCGAAGCCGCGGTCGAGAAGGCCGGCTACAAGGTGCGCGCGAACGCTGCCGCCGACAGCCCGGCCGCCGACTCCGGCGCGCAGCGCGGTCTCCCGGCGCTGCCCGCATGGTGGCCCGTCGCGCTGAGCGCCGCGCTGACGCTGCCGCTCGTCGTGCCGATGGCGCTGGCGCTGTTCGGCGTGCACGCGATGCCGCCGGCCTGGCTGCAGCTCGCGCTGGCGACGCCGGTGCAGTTCTGGCTCGGTGCGCGCTTCTACATCGCCGGGGCCAAGGCGGTGCGCGCCGGCGCCGGCAACATGGACCTGCTGGTCGCGCTCGGCACCTCGGCCGCATACGGCCTGTCGCTCTGGCTGATGTGGCGCCACGCCGGCCACGACGGCGATCCGCACCTCTACTTCGAGGCGTCGGCCGCCGTCATCACGCTGGTGCTGCTGGGCAAGTGGCTGGAGGCGCGCGCCAAACGCCAGACCGCCGACGCGATCCGCGCGCTCAACGCGTTGCGCCCGGCGACGGCGCGCGTGCGCCGCGCCGACGGCAGCGAGGTCGAGCTGCCGGTCGAGCGCGTCGTCGTCGGCGACGTCGTCGTCGTGCGCCCCGGCGAGCGCGTGCCGGTCGACGGCGATGTGACGCAAGGCCGCAGCCACGTCGACGAATCGCTGATCACCGGCGAGAGCCTGCCCGTCGTCAAGGGCGTCGGCGACCGCGTCACCGGCGGCTCGATCAACGCCGACGGCGCGCTGGTCGTGACGACGCGCGCCATCGGCGCCGAGACGACGCTGGCGCGCATCATCCGCCTCGTCGAGTCGGCGCAGGCCGCCAAGGCGCCGATCCAGCGCGTCGTCGACCGCGTCAGCGCCGTCTTCGTGCCCGTCGTGCTGGGCATCGCCGTCGTCACCTTCGCCGGCTGGGCGCTGGCGACGGGCGAGTGGGAGCCGGCGCTGATCAACGCCGTCGCCGTGCTCGTCATTGCCTGCCCGTGCGCGCTCGGACTGGCGACGCCGACGGCGATCATGGCCGGCACCGGCGTCGCCGCGACGCACGGCATCCTGATCAAGGACGTGCAGGCGCTCGAAGTCGCGCATGCCGTGACGACGGTCGCCTTCGACAAGACGGGCACGCTGACCGAAGGCCGGCCGTCGCTCGTCGCCGTCGAGGGTGCGCCCGGCGTCGCGGTGGCGCAAGTCCTGCGCGACGCCGCCGCGCTGCAGCGCCACAGCGAACACCCGCTCGCCGCCGCCGTGCTCGCGCGGGCGGGCGCCGACGCCATCGCCGTGCCCGACGCACGCGACGCGCGCGCACTGCCCGGCCGCGGCGTCGAGGCCGAGGTCGACGGCGCCACGCTCGCGCTCGGCAGCAAGCGGTTGCTGCGCGAGCTCGGCGCCGATCCCGGCGTGCTCGCGGCCGAGGCCGCGCGCTGCGAGAACGAAGGCCGGACCGTGTCGTGGCTGTTGCGCAAGGAGGCCGGCGGCGCGCGCGTGCTGGGCCTGCTCGCCTTCGGCGACACCGTCAAGCCTTCGGCGCGGCGCGCCGTCGCGCGGCTGCACGAACTGGGCATCGCCACCGTGCTGCTGACCGGCGACAACGCCGGCAGCGCGCGCGCCGTGGCCGCGCAGCTCGGCATCGGCGACGTGCGCGCCGAGGTGCTGCCCGGCGACAAGGCCGCTGCCGTGCAACAGTTGCGCGCGGACGGCGCCGTCGTCGCGATGGTCGGCGACGGCATCAACGATGCACCGGCGCTCGCCGCCGCCGACGTCGGCATCGCGATGGCCACCGGCACCGACGTCGCGATGGAAACCGCCGGCATCACGCTGATGCGCGGCGAGCCGACGCTGGTCGGCGACGCGATCGACGTCTCGCGCCGCACCTACGCCAAGATCCGGCAGAACCTGTTCTGGGCCTTCGTCTACAACGTCGTCGGCATCCCGCTCGCGGCTCTCGGTCTGCTCAGCCCGGTGATCGCCGGCGCGGCGATGGCGGCGAGCAGCGTCAGCGTGGTGAGCAATGCGCTGCTGTTGCGGCGCTGGCGGCCGGCGTCGTTCGTGCCTGCGCGCGCGGCGAGCGCCAGCGCCGGCGCGCTGGCGCCGGCGCAGGAGGGGGCGCTGCGATGAACATCGGCGAGGCTGCGCGCGCATCGGGCATCTCGGCCAAGATGTTGCGCCACTACGAATCGGTCGGCCTGCTGTCGGCGCCGGCGCGCAGCGCGGCCGGCTACCGCCAGTACGGCGAACGCGACGTGCACGTGTTGCGCTTCATCCGCCACGCGCGCGACCTCGGCTTCTCGATCGCGCAGATCGGCGAACTGGTCGGCCTGTGGCAGAACCGGCGCCGCTCCAGCCGGCAGGTCAAGACGCTGGCCCAGGCCCACATCGACGCGCTCGACCGCAAGGTGCGCGAGCTGCAGGCGATGAAGGCCACGCTCGAACACCTGGCGCACTGCTGCCACGGCGACGAGCGGCCCGACTGCCCGATCCTCGATTCGCTGGCGGGCGACGCGCCGTAACGCGCGCTGCCCGGCCGCAGCAGCCCTCGTGCGAGCAGGGTCGCGGCGCCGCCGCGCGCACGCACCGGCAGGGCGATCGGAGTAGACTTTTGGCGCCCCGGTTGCGGGGCGCGGGAGTGCTCGATGCGATCGTTCGCGAGCCACGGCCGGTCCCTGCGCGGCATGCTCTTGCTGCTGCTCGCGGCGACGCTCGCGCTCGGCGTCGCACCGGCCGTCGGCGCCGAGAAGAAGCTTGCTCTCGTGATCGGCAACGCGCGCTACCCGGCGCTGCCGCTCAACAACCCCGAGAACGACGCGCGCGTCGTCGCGTCGACGCTGCGCCGCCTCGGCTTCGAGGTGCGCGAACACGTCAACCTGCCCATCAAGGAGTTTCGCCGCGTGCTGCGCGACTATGCGCGCGCGCTGCAGAACGAGGAGGGCGTCAGCGTCTTCTACTACGCCGGCCACGGCGTGCAGATCGATGGCCGCAACTACCTGCTGCCGGTCGACGTCAACCTGCGCGACGAAGAGGAAGTGAAGGACGAGTCGGTCGACGTCGACGAGTTGTTCATCAGCCGCCTCGAGCGCGCGCGCACGCAGGTGCGCATCGTCATCCTCGACGCCTGCCGCGACAACCCGTTCGGCGCGAAGACGCGCAACATCCGCTCGATCAGCGGCCTCGCCGAGATGGCGGCGCGCGGCGCATTGATCGCCTATTCGTCGGCCCCCGGTGCCGCGGCGGAAGACGGGCCCGCCGGCACCAACAGCGTCTACACGCGCCATCTCGTCAAGGAGATGCTGGTCGAGGGCGTCGAGGTCGAGCAGATGTTCAAGAGCGTGCGCGTCAAGGTGCTGCGCGACACCAGCCAGCGCCAGGTGCCGTGGGTCAACACCTCGCTGACGGCCAACTTCAGCTTCAACCCGCGTGCGCCAGGCGTCGAGGACGCGTCGCGCCGCGACGACCTCGCACGCCTGCAGGCGCTGCTCGACACGCGCGAGCGCGACCAGAAGAAGCTCGAGGACGAGATTAAGCGCATGACGCGGCGCCTGCAGGAGGCCGAGTCGGAGTCGGGCCGCATCCCCTGGGTGCCGCGCGACGCGATCCGCGAGCCGAGCCGGCCCCCAGTCGCCGCGCCGCCGCCTGCAACAGCGACGGTGACTGCGCCGGCGCCGCCGGCCGATGCGACGACGCGCCCGAAGCGCGTGCTGCCGATCACGACAGCGCCGCCGGTGGTCACTGTCGTGCCCGGTGCCGCGCCTGTGCCGCCGCGCACTCGTGCCGACAGCGCGGCGGCCAGGCCGGCCGCGGCGCCGCCTCTGCGGCCGCCGGAGCCGCGCATCGCGCTGTCGCCGTCGGCGCGGCCGGCCGAGGCGAGCGGGCGCACGATGTCCGAGCGCTGCGTCGCGCTGCTGATCCGCGCGCAACTCGGCGAGCCGATGGGATCGGCCGACGCGGTCTACCTGCAAAAGGAGTGCCGATGAAGACGACGCTGCTGCACCCTCTGCCTGCCGTGATCGCAGCAGCCTTCGCGATCGGCTGCGCCGTGCCGCCGGCGCCGACGGCGAGCCGGCCCGCCGCGCCGCCCGTCGCACCCGCCGCAAAGCCCGCGGCCGCCGGCACGCCGCCCAGCCGCGGCATCGTGCTTGCGCAGTCGACGCCGGCTGCGGCGGCAGCGCCTGCCGCACCCGCCGCGGCAGCGCCCGCCCCGGCGCCGCCGCCGATCCTGCCTTTCGACGACGCCGTGATGTTCGCGGCCAACAACCTGTTCTCCAGCGCCGACCTGAAGTCGGCATCGACGATGCGCGGCGGCGGCGCGAAGTTCCCGCTCGTCATCGACCCGCTGGTCGACGGCAACACGGGCTTCCAGTCCGTCGCCACCGAGACGATGGAGTCGCGCGTGCTCGATCTGCTCAAGCAGCGCTACCCCGCGTTCGACGTGCAGCCGTTCACCACGGCGTCGCTGGCGCGCAGCCCGCTGCTGTTCATCGGCACCTTCACGCCGGTCGACAAGGAGGGCAAGAACGCCGGCCCGCGCGAATGGCACCGCGTCTGCCTCGCGCTCGTCGACCTGCGTTCGGGCGTCATCGTCTCGAAGGGCTTCGCGCGCGCGAGGATGGAAGGCGTCGACCTCACGCCGACGGCGTATTACCTCGACAGCCCCGCGTGGGCGCCCGATCCGGTGGTGCAGGGCTACGTCGGCACCTGCCAGGGCACGAAGGCGGGCGACGCGATCAAGGCCGCCTACTGGGACCGCATCATGGCCGCGGCGATGATCAACGACGCCACGCTCGCCTACAACAAGGGCTACTACGAAGAGGCGCTCGACGTCTACCGCGGCGTGCTGCGCCAGCCCGGCGGCGACCAGCTGCGCGTCTACCAGGGCATGTATCTCGCGGCGACCAAGCTCGGCCGCAAGGACGAAGCCGCGCAGGCCTTCGCACGCATCGTCGACCACGGCCTTGCGCAAAAGCAGCTCGGCGTGAAGTTCCTGTTTCGCCCCGGCTCGACGCAGTTCCTGCCCGACCCGCAGATCAGCGGCGCCTACCCGGCCTGGCTCGCGCAACTGTCGCAGCGCGCCAGCCAGCGCCCGGCCTGCCTCGAGATCAGCGGCCACACCAGCCGTACCGGCCCCGAGCCGCTCAACGAGCGGCTGTCGCTGATGCGCGCGCAATTCATCAAGCAGCGCCTCGACAGCGCAGCGCCGGTGCTGAGCAAGCGCACCGAGGCGCTGGGCCGCGGTTCGAGCCAGAACATCTCGGGCCTGGGCACCGACGACGCGCGCGACGCGCTCGATCGGCGCGTCGAGTTCAAGGTGAAGGATTGCCCCGTCTGAGGCGGCGCTGCGAGGCCGCGCCGTACCGGCCCCCTCTCCCGCTTGCCGGAGAGGGGGTCGGTTCATGCTCCGCGGAACTGCACGCGCCGGTTCTGCGCCGCGTGCGGGTCGGCGCCGTCGATCGGGCGCTGTTCGCCGTAGCCCGTGTCCTTCAGGCGCTGCGGGTCGATGCCATGCTGCTGCACGAGGTAGCGCTTGACCATCAGCGCGCGCCGCTGAGACAGCGCCTGGTTGTAGGCGTCGGGGCCGGCCGCGTCGGTGTGGCCTTCGATCACGACGGCTTGACCGGCCGGCAGCAGCCTGATGCCCTCGGCCAGCGCGTCGAGTTGCGGCCGCGCCGATGGCGCGATGTCGGTCGAATCGAAGCCGAAGCGCACCGGCAGCGACAGCGACGCCGTCGCGGCAGGGCGTGACGGCTGCGCCGCCGCGGGCGCGTCGTCGAGCAGGCGGATCGAGCGCGTCTTCATCGGCGCTGCGGCGCCGAGGATGCGCGCCACCTGCTGCGGGTCGACGCGCTCGCCTTCGCGGTAGTGCAGGGCGCTGTCGGCGAATGCGGCGCAGGGCGCGCAGGCGGCGGCGATCAGGGCGAGCGTGCGGCGGATCATGGCGGGCCTCCGGGTGGCGGTGTGGGTCATGCCGCTGTGTTGCACGGCCCGCCGCAATGGTTCAAGGTTTCTGCAGCGGCCAGCGCGGCGCTTCGGTCGTGCTGCGGATCAGGCAGGTCGCGTTCCTCGTGTCGGCGACGTAGATCGGCTTGCTGCGCTGGTCGGTGCCCGCCATGCGGATGCCGTACTGCGCCGCGTCGGCCGGCAGCGTGACGCGGTTCTCCTCGAACAGCAGCCTTCCCTCCTGCCAGCAGCGGATCTGGTAGTTGGCGCCGGCCGGCACCTGCGGCCGGGCGGCCGGCTCCGGGGCCGCAATGCCGGCCATCGCGGCGGGCACGCCGAGAGCGACCAGCAGCGCGCCGAGCAGGCGGCCGGTGCGCCGCGTGTCGTCATTTGGCCTGTACATCGAGGGTCTCCTGGGCGAACGAGCCGCCGGTGGCCTGCGCGAAGGCGCTGCGGATCTGCGCGATCGTCAGCACCGGCAGCGGTTCGAAATCGGTGCCGACCACCGTGGCCGGCAGCGCGCTCAGCACGTCGTTCGCGGTGGCGAAGCAGGCGATCGTCTCGTTGACGCCCTTGGCGTTCATCACGAGCTGGAAACGCATCGAGCCCGGCACGGCGAGCGGCCGCGCCGCCGGCACCAGCGAATCCTTCGCGAAGCGGTTCGGGTAGAAGCGCGCGATCTTCGCGTTCTCGTCTTGCAGGTAGCAGTAGACGTGGGCGTCGCGCGACGGCTGCACCGACAGGCTGATCGCCTCGCCGCGGGCGTAGCGCGTCTGCCGGTTGGGTGTCGTCAGCGCCAGGGCGAGCGGCGCGGCGGCTGCAGCCGGTGCGGCGGTGGGCAGCGCTGCCGGCGCCGCCGCGGGGGCCGCTGCGGCCACGACGGTGGCGCGTGCCGGCGCTGCGGGCGGGCGGATCTTCGAGTGGTCGGCGCCGAGGTAGGCGACGAAGAACGCCTGCTCGAGCTTGGGCTCGTGGCTCATGCCGAGCGCAGCGCGGTAGTTCGCGATCGCCTCGTCGATCGCCGGGTTGAACTCGCCGTCGACCGGGCCGTCGTAGTAGCGGCGGTGGCGCAGCTGGTACTGGAACCAGGCGATCAACTCGACTGGGTTGGCGCCCATCGCGTAGTACCAGTCCGACATCTCGAGCTTGATCTCCTCGTTGGCCTGCGCGTCGGCGCCGAGGCACCTCCAGTACGGCGTCTTCGTCAGCTTGCCCATCAGCTCGACGACGGCCAACTCGACCAGGCCGCGCAGCGCCTGCGACTGGCCCTCGGCCTTGTTGAGGTTCATGCTGAAGTTGACGCCGAACTTGTGGTACGCCGCGTCGCCGTCGAAGCCGCGGCCCTGCTTGAGGATGACGACGGAGTTGCGCGACGTGACGCCGGGCAGGATCGACATGTCCTCCGTCGTCAGCACGCTCAGGTCGAGCCCGAGGATCGACGACGCGGCGTCGCGCGTGATGCCCAGGTTGACGAAGGGCTGGAAGCCGATGCCGGCGTCCTTCTGGCTGCGGATCACGTTCTCGTCGAGCTGCGACACCGAGCCCTTGATGTCGTACTGCGGAATCACCTCGTAGGCGCTCTGGCGCTGCGCCGAGGCGAGGAAGCTGATCACGTTCGTCGCGTCGCGACCGAAGGCGTTGATGCGGATCGCGCGGCTGCGCCGAGTCATATCCGACACCGCCGTGATCAGCATGTCGCGCGTGCCGGCGTTGACCTTCTTGGTCGAGTCGAGGATGTCCTCGACGAGCATCGTCACGTCGCGCACGCCGTAGTCGATCATCAGGTTGTCCATGCAGCGCAGTGCCGACGAGAAGCCGGTGATCGAGCGGAACGGCGCCTGCTCGGGGCCGACGCGCGCCGTCTCGGTGCGCTCCACGGTCGACTGCTTCACGTCGAGCGAGCCGCAGCCGGACAGCGCTGCCGCCATTGCGAGACCCGCTGCGATGCGGGACAGGGCGGGCGCGATCGTCGTTGCCATGGTGGTCCCCTTTGCGCTGGCGTCAGCGGCAGCCGGGGCCCGACACCAGGTTGATCGCGTTGGGTGCGAAGACGAAGACTTCGCGCGGCGCGCTGCCGGGGCGTCCGTTGGTGTTGACGTTGCCGATGTTCTGACTGCCGCAGTTCGCCTTGTCAATACCCGCGCTGCCGCCGAGGGCCTGCGCCTGGCGCAGCAGCGCGCCCTGGCGCACCTTCTCCTTGGCGATCTTGGCGCGAAAGCGCGCGTCGATGTCGAACTCGTCCTCCGACGCGTGACCGTGCGACGCGGCCGCGATCAGCAGCGGGGGCGCGAGGGCTTTCCGCCGCAGGGTCGGGTGCATGGCTTTTCTCCGGAGGGCGATGATGGCGCGGGGCGGCGGCGCGGCGGCGCGCGCCGGCGCCGCGGCGGCGAGGCGATCAGCGGGCGACGCCGACGCGCTGCTCGGCCGTGCTGAGGATGCCGGCCGCGCTGTTGACGCCGCCGGTGGCCAGCACGTGGGAGTTGCGCAGCACGCCGTTGCCGCTGGCGCCGCCGACCTGCTGCAGCGCCGTCGCCTTCAGGCCACCGGCCGTGTTGGCCATGGCAGTGGCGCCGACGAAGGTGTCGGTCACCTTGCCGTTGCCGTAGGCGAAACCGATGTCCTGCTCGGCCGTGCTGAACGCGCCGGCGGCGACGTTGCTGACGCCTTGCGCGACGATGGCGGTGCGGGCGATCTCGCCGTTGTTTTTCACGTGGGCGATGTTCTGGCGCGCTGTCGTGCTCACGCCGAGCGAGGTGTTGTTCGCGCCGTTGACGATGACGGCCGTGTTGCGCATCTTGCCGCTGTGCTCGGCCACGCCGATCTGCTGCAGCGCCTTCGAGTTCAGGCCGACCGAGCTGTTGACGGCGCCGTTGACGAAGAAGCCGCTGTCGGCGATTTCGCCGGCCGTCGCGCCGAAGGCGCAGAAGGCGAGGGCGGCGGCGAGGGCGGTGCGGGGGAAGGCTTGCATGGCGGGCTCCTTGGGAGTCGTGGGGTGTCGGGAGGGTTCGGATTTCGGTGGCCTTGCGAGCCATCCGCACATGGGTTGCGGCTGCGTCGAGAACGGTTCAAGTTCTTTCGCCGGTCCCCTGAAACGAGAAACGCCACGGCATGGGGCCGTGGCGTCTGCCGGGTCGGCGCGGCTCAGCGGGCGACGCCGATGCGCTGCTCCGCCGTGCTCAGGATGCCGCCGGCGCTGTTGATGGCGCCGTTGGAGACGACGTAGGAGTTGCGCAGCACGCCGTTGCCGCTGGCGCCGCCGATCTGCTGCAGCGCCGTCGCCTTCAGGCCGCCGGCCGTGTTCTTCGCGCCGATCGCGCTGACGAACGAGTCCTGCACCTTGCCGTTGCCGTAGGCGAAGCCGATGTCCTGCTCGGCGCTGCTGAAGGCGCCGGCCGCCGTGTTGCTGACGGCGGTCGCCAGCACCGTGGTGCGCGAGATTTCGCCGCTGTCCTTGGCGTGGCCGATGTTCTGGCGTGCCGTCGTGCTGACGCCGAGCGACGTGTTGACGGCGCCGGTGACGACGACGCGCGAGTTGCGGATCTTGCCGTTGCCTTCGGCGACGCCGATGTTCTGCAGCGCCTTGGAGTTCAGGCCGATCGAGCTGTTGACGGCGCCGTTGCCGACGATCTGGCTGTCGGCGATCTCGCCGGCCATCGCGCCGAGCGCTGAGAAGCCGAGGGCGGCGACGAGGGCGATGCGGGGGAAGGTTTTCATGGCGGGCTCCTGGGGGGTCGGTGTGGGGTTCGTCGAGGTCGGCGGCGTTGCGGGTTTGCTTGCCGTCCGCCCATGGGTTGCGCGCACCGCCGCGGCGGTTCAAGTTCTTTTCCGCGCGAGCCGCGCGTACCATCGCGCCAGCCGGGGCCTGTTCAGGCCCTCGCCCGCCATGGACTCAGCCGGCCCCCCCGAACCGCCGCCGCGGCGACTGACCGGCTTCGCGAGCCTGGTCGGCGCGCTGCGCAACCTCGGTCTGCTGGGCCGGCCGATCCCCGACGACGCGCGCCTGGCGCGCTTTCCGGCCGACGACGGTCAGCCGATTCCGGTGCGCGTGACGGGGCAGGGCGCGCCCGTCGTGCTGGTGCACGGGCTCGGCTGTTCGCACCGCCACTGGCTGCCGATCGCCAAGCGCATCGCCGCCCGCCACCGCTGCTACGCATGGGATGCGCGCGGCCACGGCAACTGCCGGCCGCAGACTGCCGAGCCGATCACGCTGGCGCGGCTCGCGCGCGACCTGCAGCAGCTGCTCGACCACTTCCGGCTCGAGCGCGCCGCGCTCGTCGGCCACTCGATGGGCGCGCTCACCGTGCTGCAGTACCTGGCGGACCACGGCACGGCGCGCGTCGCGGCGGTGGCGCTGGTCGATCAGTCGCCGCGCATCGTGACCGACGACGAATGGCGCTGCGGCCTCTTCGGCGGCTGCAGCGCCGCGATGCTGGGCGGCTTGATCGCCGGCGCACGCAAGGATCTCGCGGCGACCGTGGTGCACGAAGTCGAAGCGGCGGCCGGCGCGTGGGCCGCGCGACGCCTGGCCGAGAACTCGCCGCTCGGCCGGCTGCTGCGCCACTGGCTGCAGCAGATCGACACCGCCACGCTGCTCGACCTGGCCGAGTCGCTCGCCGCCGCCGACTTCCGCCCCGTGCTCGCGCGGCTCGACGCGCCGCTGCTCGTCGTGCTCGGCGGGCGCAGCGCGCACTACGCGCGCGTGCCGCTCGATGCCTGGTACCGCAGCACCGTGCCGCACGCCAGCGTGACCGTGTATCCGTTGTCGGGGCACTCGCCGCACGTCGCCGAGCCGGTGCGCTTCGCCAGGGAGCTCGAGCGCTTCCTGGCGGATCACGCGTAGCAAACCACGGATCAGCTCGACCCTTGACCTCAGCGCGCCGGCGGCGCCGGCACGCGCCCGAGCACCGACTCGACCGCCATGCCGACGGCGATCAGCCGGCGGTCGCTGCGGGCGGGCCCGTCGAGGCCCAGCCCCAGCGGCACACGCACCGCCCGGCCCATGCCCATCGGCACCTGCAGCCCCGGGATGCCGGCATTACTGCCCGGGTCCGTGTTCTGGATGCAGAGCAGAAAGTTGGGCAGGCTGCTCGCGTCGGCGTCGGCCTTCATCGCGGCGGCGGGCGTCGTCGGGAAGACGAGTGCATCGAGCTGCTGCGCCTCGAAGGCCTGCGCATAGAGCTGCTGCAGCGCCGGCCGGTGCTGCGACATCGCGGCGTCGTAGGCCGGCTTAGACGGCACGGCCTTGCCGTCGGGCGCCGGCAGCAGGCGCGGCAGCACCAGGTCGGTGTAGATCTCCTTCACGTCGGGGCTGGCGATGGCGGCGGCGAGCTGATCGATCGTCACACCGGTGCCCCAGCGCGCCAGGTAGGCCACCATGCCGTCGTAGGCCTCGTGGAGTGCGATCGGAAAGGCCACGGCGCCGTTGAGCTGCGCGAGTTGCGGCAGAGCGGCGTCGACCACCGTCGCCCCGGCAGCCTCGAGCTTGCCGAGCGCGGTGTCGAACGCGGTGCGCGTGTCGGCGTCGAGATTGGCGAGGGAGTCGGGCATGAGGCCGAGGCGCACGCCCTTCAGGTCGACCGCCGTGACGACGGGCGAGCCGGTGATCACGCGGTCGAGCAGTTCGACGTCGGCCATCGTCAGCGCCATCGGTCCCGCCGTGTCGCGCGTGCGCGAAATCGGCGCGATGCCTTCGCCGGGATAGCGGCCGACCGTCGGCCGCAGCGATGCACAACCGTTGAAGGCGCACGGGATGCGCACCGAGCCGCCGGTGTCGGTGCCCAGGCCGGCCGGCGCCATGCGCGCGCCGAGTGCTGCGCCGGTGCCCGACGACGAGCCGCCCGCCGAGCGCGATGCATCGTAGGCGTTGCGCACGCCGGACTGCGTGCCGGGTGCGTTGAACGCCGTGTTGTAGCCCGAGATGCCGAATGCGAGCTCATGCATGTGGGTCTTGCCGAGCACGACGGCGCCGGCATCGCGCAGCCGCTTGACGACGGGCGCGTCGGCCGCTGGCACGAAGCCCTTCAAGGCCGGGGTGCCCGCCGTCGACGGCAGACCTCCGACGTGGATGTTGTCCTTGACGACGATGGGCACGCCGGCCAGCGGCGGGCAGGTGCCGCCGGCAGCCATGCGGGCGTCGATCTCGCGCGCGGCACGCAGCGCGCCGGCCTCGTCGAGCGTGATGAAGGCATTGAGCTCGGGGCGCTGGCGGGCGCGCGCGAGGCAGGCCTGCGTCACGGCCTCGCTCGTGAGCTGCCGCGAGCAGACGGCGCGCGCGATGTCGGTCGCGGTGAGCGTGTCGACGTCGGGCGTCGGGTGCATGTCGGGCGTGGTGCGGTGGGACTTCATCGTCGGTCTCCCGGGCAGGCGGAGGGGTGTTCGCCGAGGGATCGTTGCCGAGCCCGCGCTGCGCATCTTGCGTCAGTTTCGATGACAGCCACGGGTCAGCGCGGCGACGGCGGCGCACTGCTGCGGAACCTGGCCGAAGCGCCCGGCGCGACGCGCGCATCGGCCTGACCCGCCTCGCGGCCGCTGCCGCCGTCGATGTGCCTGCGCCACTGTGCGCAAAGCACTTGCGCGTGCTGCGATTGAGCCGGAGGACAATCCGGCGAAGCACGCGCCCCGGAGAACGACATTGAAGCCCTTCGACATTGAAGTGCAGCGCCTGAAGGCGCTGCGACACGACAAGGGCGTGTTCGAGATCCGCCTCGACGCGCTGGTGATGTCTCGACCCGAGCGCGACGACGAATCCGGCACGACGTGTCTGCGCTTGTCCGTGGAGCACGCCCGCACCCTGCAACTGCTGCTCAAGCAGCAGTTCGCAGAGATCGACAAGCTGCAGCCGCGGAGCCGGCGTTCAGGGCGGAGTTGAAGGGAGCCAAGCGCCGCGTCATGGCGGCGACGCAAGGCGTGCGGCGGCAGCACCCGTCGGCAACGGCGGGCGATTCTTGCGGTACGAGTTCTTCAGCGCGATCCGGCCGTCGCGAAAGGTGAACAGGTCGCAGCCTTGCACCTCGACGCGGCTGCCGTCCGCTGCTCGCGTTGCCGTGAACGTCCACTCCGAGATACCGCGCTCGCCGTGCGCGAAATGGCGCGCGCCACCCCAGTGCGCATCGGGAGACGTCGTCCACACGTCGACGAAGGCAGCGCGCACGGCGTCGCGACCGGTGTAGCGCGCGCCGCAGGCGTCGGGCCCCGCCGACGCCTCGAAGACGCAGTCGGCCGTCATGAACGACATCAACGCATCGGCGTCGTGGCGGTTGAAGGCGTCTGCGAAGGCTTCGAGCATCGACACCAGCGACTCGGGACTCGGGTTCGACATGGCACGGCCTCCTGGATCGGACTGTAGACCTGGCAGCCGGAAACAGCGGCGACGCGGCGGTCAGGTCTGCAGCACCGGCACGAGCTCGCTCTCCGACCGCGGGTTGCACGCATCAGGCGCCACGCGGCAGCACCAGTGCAAGTCCGAAGGCGATCGACACGGCCGCCGAGAGCGCGACGGCGACGACCAGCCAGGCGGTGCGGCGGCGGTTGAGTTCGATGCGCGCGATGAGCTGCGTGTTCTGTTCGGCCAGTTCCTTGACCAGCTGCGACGACGCCAGCATCTGGGCGTGCAGGTCGGCGACGGCCGACTCCAGCGCGACGAGCTTGTGTTGCAGCTCGGCGACCGCGCTGTCCGGCGGCTCCTCGGGGATCGGGGTCGCGCCGGGCGGCACGGGCGAGGGTACCGGGTCGCCCTTGCGCGCGACGGCGGCCCAGAGCTTTTTCGCACTTTCGGCGACCTTCGGCGCGTTGCTGATCACCTCGGACCAGGGAACGGCCTGCAGGACCGTCAGCCAGGAGATTGCCATGTCGCTTCCTGTCGTGTGCGTAGCGCCTGGTCGAGAAACGGCAGCACGCGCTGCGCATAGGTCTCGGCCGCGTCGCGGTAGGCCCAAGTGTGGCCGACGCCTGGAATGACGCACAGATCGGCGCGCGCCGCATCGCCGAACGCGCGCAGCAGGCGCTCGCCGTGCGCGGGCGGCGTGTACTCGTCGCGATCGCCGTAGACGAGCAGCACGGCGGGGCGGCCGACGACGCGGGCCGCCTCGCGCTCCGGCCGCAGGCCCTTCTCGATCGACGGCCATACGAGCTGCGACATCCGCAGCGTCGCGTAGGCGAGGGGATAGTGCCGCCAGAACTCGGGCAGCGTCGGGAAGGCCCCCTCGAGCACAGCGGCGCAGTACGGGCTGCCGGGCCGGGCCATCGAGCACAGCCCCCAGCCGGCGCCGAACGAGGCGCCGACCAGGCCGACGGCGAGCGCAGGCTCCCGCTGCTGCGCCCACCGCCCCGCAGCGAGGATGTCCGCGGGGTAGTCGAACGAGGTCGCCTCGCTCTCGCCGAAGCCGTTGGCGTCGAACGCGAGCACGTGAAAACCCGCCCGGCGAAAGAGTTCGGCATGACCCTGCCGCAACCAGAACCCCTTTGCCGCCTTGCCCATCGGGTGCGCAAGCACCAGCGTGCCGACCGCGTCGCCCTCGGCCGGCCCCCACAGGCCGGCGAGACGGGATCGGCCACGGGCCGGGATGGCGACGCGCTCCCACGCCGCCTCCGTCGTCCCGTCGGGCCACGTCCAGGGCACCTCGAACCGGCCGAAGAAGGGCTTGCGCAACAGGCGATGGAAACGGCTCATAGTGCCTCCTCCGGCCTGACGGCCTCCGGAATTCGCCTGGGGGCGGCCCGCGAGAGCCGGCACGCTGGAAGATACGCCCCCCGGCCCCGAGCCACGGCTTCGGAAGGCACTGCTTGACCCGGGGTGGGTGATTCTGCTTTCGGGCAGGGCCTCACAACCACCGCCTCACGCGCGCCGCGTAGCGCGCGTATTCCTCTCCGAAGCGGCCTGCGAGGACGCGTTCTTCCGGCCGGATCTGGTAGCCCGTGATCCAGGCGACGAAGGCGACGAGGCCCGTGAACGGCAGCAGGGCGGCGAGGTACACCGCCCACGCCAACAGCAGCAACGCCATGCCCACGTACATCGGGTTGCGCGTGATGCGGTAGACCCCGCCGGTGACGAGAGCCGACGCACGCTCGGGCGCGAGCGGGTTGACCGTGGTGCGGGCGGCGCGAAAGGCGAGCAGGCCCGTCAGGTCGAACGCCAGCCCCGCGGCGGCGAGCAGGGCCACGACCGCGTACTTCGGTACGGCCGGGACGGATAGCTGCGGGCCGAGCAGCGACAGGCCCCACATGCCGGCGGCGACGAGCACGCCGACGACCGGCGGGGGCACCTTGTGTTCGAGCGTCCACATGGTTCGGCCTTCAGCGCAAGTCCACGCCTTCGGCCCGCGGCATCAGGCCGGCGGCATCGCCGCGGACGTGCGGCGACGGAAATGCTGCCGGCCCGTCATCGAGCACACGACCTCGTCGTTCTGGTTCAGCACGTCCCAGCGAAAGCTCACCGTGCCGCGCGTCGGATCCTTCTGCGACGCGGTCTGCTCGAGCGCCGTCGCATGCAGCCGCAGCGCGTCGCCCGGCCGCACCGGCTTGAGCCAGCGCAGGCCGTCGAGCCCCGGCGAGCCGATGCACGAGGTCTGCAGCAGGTAGCCGTCGCACATCAGCCGCATCGCCACGCTGCAGGTATGCCAGCCGCTGGCGATCAGGCCGCCGAAGGGCGAGGCCTGCGCCGCCTCTTCGTCGGTGTGATAGGACTGCGGATCGAATTCCCGCGCGAACGCCACGATCTCGTGCGACGTGAGCGTTCTGGGCAGCGACTCGTGGCGCCAGCCGGGGGTGAAGTCTTCCCAGTGGTACTTGGGTGGGGTCATCGGTGGGCTCGCGGTGGTTCGTTGTTGGTTGGCTTGCTGCCGAGGATAGCCAAGGCTGCGGGGCATAGCCTGAAATGTCTTGCCAAGACGTACCTTGCACGGTACGTTCGTCGCATGGTGAGGCATGGCCGAAGCGACACCCTCAAGATGCGCCGCTGGTCTTCTATCGCAGCGCCGGCGCGCAAACGGATGAAGGAGTTGAAGGCATGAGCAAGAAGCGGCGCGGATCGAGCCTCGACGATTTCCTGAAAGGCGAAGGCGTCTTCGAGGAAACCCAGGCCTTGGCTGTCAAGGAAGTGGTCGTGTGGCAACTGATGGAAGCGATGCAGGAACGCGCCCTGAGCAAGACGCGCCTGGCCGAGCTGCTGAAGACCAGCCGGTCGCAGGTGGACCGGCTGCTCGATCCGACGCGCGACGTGACACTCACGACGCTGCAGCGCGCAGCGGCGCTGGTCGGACGGAAGATGCAGATCGAGCTGGTGTGAGGTGTTGATGACCGTCGCGCGAGCGGCGGCCTTGAACTTCGCGAGTTCGTTCTTGGTGGTGACGGATTCCAGCTTGCCTTTTTCGAAGGCGCCGAGGACTTTACGGTCGTAGGAGTTGATTCTTGGCATCGGACTGACCTCGATCCTGAAGACCAAAGAAGCATCCGCTGCAAACCGCTACAAGAATGAGTGGCTCCGGATGCTGGATTCGGTGCGATCATGCGCTGGCTTCCGGCCGCGCGCCGTTGGGGCATCTACAAAAGTTCGGGCCGCTCCACACCGACCGCCAATATCCTGCAAAATGGCGTCCATGCCGAATATTGCTTCCGTCCTGAAAAGCGAGATCGCACGCGTCGCCCGCAAGGAACTGCGCGCCGAGACCGAGGCCCTCAAGAAGCTGGTGCATGCGCACCGCTCCGAGATCGCTGCGCTCAAGCGCCGGGCGCAGGCGCTCGAGCAGGAGTTGCGGCGGTTCGGCCGGCGGGCCGCGAAGGCGGCGCCGGCGGGCGAGGACGAGCGGCCCGCGAAGGCGACGCGCTACAGCGCCAAGAGCCTGGTGTCCCAGCGCCGGCGCCTCGGGCTTTCGGCCGAGGACTGCGGGCTGCTGGTCGGCACTTCCGGCCAGTCGGTCTACAACTGGGAGGCCGGCAAGGCGCGCCCGCGCGACCGGCACCTGCCGGCCATCGCGGCGCTGCGGCAGCTCGGCAAGAAGGAAGCGGCGGCGCGGATCGCCGCGCTGCGCGCGGCGCGGTAGCGGCGCACGTCGCCGCGTTGCGGCTCAGGCCGCAGCGGACGCCCAGTCGTCGACGTAGGCCTGCACCTCGATCTCCACACGTGCGTCCTGGCCGAGCCGCGATTGCACGGTGCTGCGCGCCGGCAGCGCGCCGGCGAAGTACTGCGCGTACACCTCGTTGAAGGCGGCAAAGTCGTTCAGGTCCGCCAGCCAGACGCTCGCCCGCACCACCTGTGCGAGGCTGGCGCCGTGCTCGGCGAGCGTGGCCGCAATTCCGCGCAGCACCGCGTGCGTCTGTGCCTGGATATCGCCGGCCAGCAGCTTGCCGTGCCCGTCCATCGCGAGCTGGCCGGACAGGAACAGGAAGCCGCCGGCGCGCACAACCTTCGAGAACGGCAGCGGCAGGTCGGTGGGAAAGCGTTCGATCGAGCGACTCATGCTTACTCCTCCATCTTGAAGCCGGAGGCCTGGACGACCGGCGCCCAGCGAGCGCGCTCCCGCCGGATGCGCTCGGCGAACGCCTCGGGCGTGGCCGGTGCGGCTTCGACGGTCAGCGCGCTGAAACGCTCCAGGACCTCGGGGTCGCGCAGCGCGGCCTGGATCGCCTGGTTCAGCGACGCGACGACACGGTCCGGCACCTTGGCCGGCAACAGCATGCCGTACCACTCCTGTACCGAGACGTCCTTGTAGCCCGCTTCCTGGAACGTGGGCACGTCGGGCGTGGCTGCGCTGCGGCGGCTGCCCGAGGTCGCGAGCACGCGCAGCTTGCCGCCCGCCAGGTGCGGCGCGACGTCGGCGAGTACGCCGACATAGGCCGGGATCTGGCCGCCAATCAGGTCCTGCACCGCCGGCGCCGCGCCCTTGTAGCCGACGTGCAGCAGCTCGAGACCCGCTGCCTGACCGAACATCAACCCGACGAAGTGCGGCGACGCGCCGGTGGCCGGCGAGCCGTAGATCGCCTGGCGCGGATGCGCCTTGCACCAGTCGACGAACTCGCCGAGCGTGCGTGCCGGCGTCCCGGGGCCGGCCACGAGCGCGAAGTCGAGCGTGCACACCGTGGACACCGGCGTGAGGTCGCGCAGTGCGTCGTAGCCCAGCGACCGGTAGATGTGCGGATACAGCGTCAGGATGGAACCCGGCGTCTGCAGCACCATGCCGCCGTCCGGCGCCGCGCGCCGAACCGTGTCGACGCCGATGCGGCCGCCGGCCCCGGCCTTGTTCTCGACGATCAGCGTCTGCGCGTAGACCCCTTGCATCTTCCTCGCCAGCAGGCGAGCGATGCTGTCGTTGCTGCCGCCGGCCGGGAAGCCGACGATGATCCGGCTCAGCTCGGGTGCGCTCTGCGCGTAGACCGCGGACGCTGCGCCCAGCGATGCGGCGCCGGCCGTCGCGCCGACGGTATGGAGGAAGCGGCGACGGGTGTACATGGTTTGTCTCCTTGGTTTGGAACGGGGGCTCTGGTTCGCGGTTCAGTAGTAGGCCGACGACGCGACGTGAACATCGACCAGTGCCGGGGCGCCGAGATCGAGTGCCCAGCGCAGCGCATCGGCCACCTGGTCGGCGGCGTCGACGCGCGTGGCCTGCACGCCCAGTCCCTCGGCGATCCGGCACAGGTCGACGCGCGGCTGAGCGATGAACGCGCCGGGGTAGCAGCCGCTGCGCGCCGCCTGCTGGCCGAACTCGCCCAGGCCGCGGCGTACCGCCATGTACCCACCGTTGTTCACGACGACGACCACGACCGGCAGGCCCAGATGGGCCGCCGTCCACAAGCTCTGAATGTTGAAGAGGGCGCCGCCGTCGCCGACGAAGGCGACCACGCGCCGTCCGGGCAGGCCGAGCTGCACGCCGATCGCCGCTGGCAGCCCCCAGCCCAGGCCGCCGCCCGAGGTGCCGTAGTAGCGGCGCTCGCCGCCAAGGGCGACATGGCGTTGCATCAGGCCCTTGGACAGCACCGACTCGTCGACGATCGCGGCGTCGGGCGGCAGCACCGAATGCAGTGCGGCAAGCAGTTGCTCCGGTGCCATGGCGCCGGGCTCATCACCCGAGGGCCGTGGGGGAAGTACAGGGTGGACGACGCGCTTGGCACGGGCACAGCGTTCGGCCAGCAGGCCGGGTGCCGGCAGCGCATCTCCCGACGCCAGTACGAGCAGATCCTCGATCGCGTGGCCGACGTTGCCCAGCACCGCGTGCTCGGCGGGGTAGAGCTTGCCCAACTCCGCGGCATCGGCGCCGATCTGCATGAAGCGCACGCCCGGCTTGAGGTAGGGCTCGTCGGGCCACGCGTACTCCATGAAGGCGCGCGCGCCGATCGCGACCACCAGGTCCGCGTCGCACACGATCGGCAGCGTCGGCGAGAAATTGCCGTGGTACAGCGGATGGTCGGCCGGGAAGTTGAGTGCGTTGGTGGTGAACACTTCTTCGCCGACGACCGGCAATGCCAGGCGCTCGGCGAGTGCGACCAGCCGTTGCGCTGCGCCGCAGCCGCCGACTTCATTGCCGGCGATCAGCAACGGGCGCCGGGCGCTCGCGAGCGCCTGGGCGATCGGTCGCAGCGTGTCGGGATGCGCACGCAGCGCGATGCGGCTGGCCGGTCGCACGTGCAGGCCGACCGCGTCGGCCGGCAACTCGGCGGCCATGCAGTTCTCCGGCACCGCGAGGAACACCGGTCCCGGAGTAGGCGCACTTGCGATCTTCAGGCCGCGCAGCGTCAGCTCCGGCAGCTTCTCGGGACGGCTCACGCGCCACGCCTCCTTCGTCACCTGGCGCAGCAGGCCCGGCAGGTCGGGAACCTCGCAGAAGGAGCCGCGCCCCGCGAGGCGATCGTCCTTGTCGCCGGCGATCACGAGCAGCGGCTGCGCATCGCTGCGCAGGTTGATCAGGTTGGTCAGGGTGTTCGCCGTGCCGACCGAGGTATGCACCATCACGACCCCGGTGCTGCCGGTGGCGCGGCCGTAGCCGTCGGCCATCGCGACCGCCGCGCCTTCGTGCAGGCATAGGTGGAAGTCGACGCCTTCCGAGACGGTCGCGTCCAGCAGCGCGAGTTCGGTCGTTCCCGGGTTACCGAAGATGCGAGTGATGCCGTTCGCCTTGAGTACCGCGATCGTTTCCTGAGCTGCAGAGGCCACGGGCGATGTCTCCTTCCTTGGGCGGACCATCGTAGACTCGGGGCGTGCGTGGTCGCTAGCCGGATCGCGTCGCGCCAGTCCACATTGCGTCGAGATGGATCCTGTCGAGTTGCCGCTGGGCGCGTTCGAGCGCTTTCGCACCGCCGATCCGGTGGAGGCGCGTACGCGGGTGCAGACGCTGTTGTCCGCTCACCGGTTGATGCCGACCGGGCGCGTCGCGTCGCTCGACGTGCGCTACCACGCGGTCGAGCTGGCGGACAGCGCCGTCATCTGTGCACAGTACGGGACGGCGGTGCGCCTCGATCCCGGCGCGCTCGAGGACTTCTACCTCGTCGGCATGCCGCTGGCCGGCACCTCGATCGTGTGTTGCGGCGGGCGCGAGATCGTCACGCACCCGGGGCTGGCCTCGGTGCAGTCCTGCACGCACCCGGTGATCACGCAATGGCGCGAGGATTGCCGCAAGCTGTCGGTCAAGATCGGACGCCGGGCGCTTGAGCGTCGGCTGGCTGCCTTGCTCGGGCGACAGCCGAGCCGGCCGGTGGTGTTCGATCTCGCGCTCGATCTGGAGCGCGGCGGCGGTGCGAGCTGGCGGCGCCTCGTCGGCTTCTTGCTGGTGGAGCTGTCGCCGGACTCGATCTACCTCGCATCGCCGGCTGCCAGGCGCAGCCTCGAGGACACGCTCATCGCGACGCTGCTGTACGCGCAGTCGCACAACTACTCGGACGCGCTGCGTGCGCCGGCCGAGCCGGCGCTGCCGCGGCACGTGCGGCGGGTGGAGGAAATCGTCGCGGCCGATCCGTCACGGCCGCATGCTCTGGCCGATCTCGCCGCACAGGTGGGCGTCAGCGTGCGCAGCCTGCAGACGGGCTTTCGACGCTTCCGCGGCATGACGCCGGTCGAGTTCGTGCGCGTACAGCGTCTCGCGCAGGCCCGCGCCGCGCTGCTCGATGCCGCGCCCGGCACGCGCGTCACCGAAGTGGCGCTCGAGGTCGGTTACGCGCACCTCGGGCGCTTCGCGCGCGATTACAGGGCGCGCTACGGGGAGTCGCCGTCGCAGACGCTGCTGCGCGGCTAGCCGCTGCAGCCGCCGCGCGCCGCGGCCTTGAAGCAGAACTCGGCCGTCAGGCTCGACGACTCCCACGGCACCTGCACGCGCTGCGTTTCCTGCGCGACGCCGATGCGCACGCGCTTGAACAGCTGTTCGATCGGCAGACCGGGCGTCTCCAAGTTCGCGAGCAGGTGCTTGGCATAGATGCTGTTCTTGCCGCTCGGCCCGTCGAGCGCCACGCCGTTGGGCGCGGTCGAGAACGCGACCAGTGTGCCGACGGGCGCGTCGAGCGTGGCCAGCCCGCCGGGTGTGGCGCCGCGGAACTTGAGGCGCCGGCCGTCGGGGCCGACGATCACGCCGCCGGCGAACGGGTTCACGCGGCAGGCGTCGAGCACGACGATGTTGGCGCCGTGCCTGATCTCGCCGAGACGGTCGATGAACTGGCCGACGTCGGCGCATTTGCCGGCGATCTCGTCCTCGGTCTGCGGCTCCTGGTCGACGGGCAACAGGTAGTTGCGGCCGCGCGACTGGATGCCGTGGCCGGCATAGAACAGCATACGCACCGAGCTCGACGAGGCGCGCACCGAGAACTCGCGCAGCGCCTCGATCAGCTCGCGCAGGTCGGTGTTGAGCTTCAGCGTGACGGCATAGCCGAGCTTCTTCAGGCTCGCGGCGACGGCCTGCGCGTCGCCGACCGGATTCTTCAGCGGCGCGGCCTTGTAGTCGCCGTTGCCGATCACGAGCGCGATGCGGCTCGAGGCCGGCGCGGCGCGCAGCGCCGGCCAGGCGACGGCGGCGCCGGCCGCGGCGAGGCAGCGCAGCGCCGCGCGCCGCGTCGGCAGCCTTGCGGGCAGGGCGGAGTGCATCGTCGCTCCTCGTGCGGCTGCTATTCGCGCGGCGGCAGCCCGGGCGCGACGGCGACGGCCTGCACGATCGGATCGGCCTTCAATCTGGCGGCGGCGGCGTCGAGCTGCTCGCCCGGCACGCGGATGTAGTAGTCGCCGAGCTGGCCGGGACCGCCGGCGACGCTGCCCTGCACCGACATCAGCAGGTGGCGGATGTCGGCCTCCTTCGCGTCGGGCGCGAAGTTCACCTTCAGCATCGGGGCCTCGGTGACCTGAGACGTGCGCAGCGCGCGGATCTCGCTGGCGTCGTCCTTGGCCTCGCCGAGCAGGCCGAGGATCACGCCGCCCTGGATCGCCAGCGCCGCAACGCCGGCCAGCGCATACGCCGGGCGCAGCGCGAAGCCGCCGAAGAAGGCGCTGATGCGCTCGGCGAGCGTCGGCCGGTCGCCGCGGATCAGGTGCATCGTGCGCGCCAGGCCGATCGTCGCCGGCACCATCGGCGCGTTCTCGTGCATGCGCCGCTGCAGCGAGCCGAACCATTCGAGTTCGGCACGCGCCTCGGGGTGTTCCTTCAGGTACTGCTCGACCCAGGCGCGGTCGTCCGCCTTCAGCGTGCCGTTGACGTACCACGGCAGCAGCTCCTGGAAACGCTCTTGATTCATGCCAAGGCTCCCTTCAGGTCGCCCTTGCCGCCCTCGCGCTGCAACAGCAGTTCGAGGCACTTCTTGACCTTCTGGCGCGCGTGGAAGAGGCGCGTCTTCACCGTGCCCTCGGGGCAGTGCTGCACGTCGGCGACCTCGGCCACCGACAGGCCCTCGTAGAAGACGAGGTGCAGGCATTCGCGGTGCTCGTCCGACAGCTTGCCCATGCAGTGCTGCACGCCGTCGGCGCGCTGCTTCTGCGCGAGCTGGGCATAGCCGTCGGGGGTGTCGGCGGCGGTGGTCTCGGCGATGTCTTCGAGGTCGTCGTGCGTTTCGTCGGGGCGGCGCGAGCGGTACGCCATCAGCGCCTTGTTGCGCGCGATGCCGATCAGCCAGGTGCTGAACTGCGCGTCGCCGCGATAACCGCCCGGCCGGCGCCAGACTTCGTACATCGTGTCCACCAGGATCTCCTCGGCGCGACAGTGGTCGCTCACCATGTTCATCAGGTAGGCGAACACCTTGCGGCTGAACGCCTTGTACAACTCCCGGAAGGCGGCTTCGTCCTCCCGACCGATCCGAGCGAGCAGTTCCCTGACGCGGTCGTTGTCCATGGCCGTGCGGTGGTTGGCGGCGAAATCAATATAGCGCAGCGCCGCGCCCTGTCGCACCCCTGGCCGCGAGACCGGCTCGCTCGACAGGTGGGTTGCAGCGGCGGCGCAAACGGTTCAAACGTTCTCGAGGCAGGCCGCCGTCAGGCGATGCGCGACAGCGCCTTCAGCAGCGTGGCGCGGTCGACGCTGTCGGCGGCCAGTTCGGCCAGCACGGCGTAGAACTCGTCCCGGCCGGCGGCCGCGGCCGCGGCCTTCTTCGTGACGACGCGCGCGATCGGGCCGATGTGGGCGGCGAGCACGCGCTCAGCTTGCTCGACGGTCTCGGGGCGCAGCGGCACGATGCCAAGCACGGGCAGCTGCGCCGTCGGCGGCCGCGTCGTCGGATCGCGGCCGGTGCGCAGCGCGGTGGGCGGCGGGGGCGGCGCGCCGGCTGCGGCGAGCGGCGCCGTCGCCGCGACGAAGGCAGCGCGGTCGTCGCCGGCCAGCGCGTCGTCGGCCAGCTGCGCTAGCAGCTCCGGCAGGCCGACGCACTGGCGCGCGGTGCGCCGCACCAGCACGGCGGCGATCGGCCCGACGTGGCGCGCGAGCTGCGCCTCGACCTTCGCCAGCAGCGCCGGATCCCAGCCGGTGGGGCTCGGCGGAACGCTGACCGGCCCGGCAGCAGCGCTGTCGGTCGCGGGCGGCGGGCCGGCAGCCGAATCGAGTGGCAGGCTCGCCGGTGCGACCGACGGCGGGATCGACGGCGCGCTCGCCTCCTCGGCCGGCACACCGGGCATCGAGCGCGGCAGCTTCAGCGTCGCCGTGCGTTCGATACGCTGGCGTACCGACGTCATCACCTCGATCGACAGCGTCGGCGGCACCGGCAGCGCGCCGGCGTGCTGCAGCGCTTCGCGGAAGTCGAGCGCCGTGCGGTAGCGGTCGTCGGGCTTCTTGGCCAGCGCGCGGGCGACGATGCCGTCGAAGCAGCGTGGTGTGGCGGCTGCGGTCTGCGACGGCGGCGTCGGATGCTCGTGCAGCACCTGGTACATCACTTCGGCCTCGCTGCCGGTGAAAGGCGGCCGGCCGGTCAGCAGGTGGTAGAGCAGCACGCCGCACGAGAAGATATCGACGCGCCAGTCGGGCGCCTCGCCGGTGTAGCGCTCGGGCGCGATGTAGCCCGGCGAGCCGAGCAGCACGGTGAGCTGCGTCGCCTCGTTCGACTCGATGCGCGCGATGCCGAAGTCCGTCACCTTGAGCTGCCCCTCGGGCGTGACGACGATGTTGTTGGGTTTCACGTCGCGGTGCCAGACGCCCCGCTGGTGCGCGTAGTGCAGCGCGTCGAGCAGCTGCACCATCAGGCTCAGCACGTCGGATTCGGGCATGCGGCTGCCGTTGTTCATCAGCTGGCTCAGGCTGACGCCTTCGACGTACTCCATCGCGATGTAGGCGTCGCCGTCGTCCTCGCCGTACTCGTAGACGCCGACGATGCCCGGGTGCGACAGCCGGCCCGCGGCCTGCGCCTCGTTGCGAAAGCGCTGCGCGACCGACAGGTTGGCCGTCGATGCGTCGAACAACTGCTTGCGGATCGCCTTGACGGCGACGGTGCGCCGGATCACCGGGTCGATGCCCTTGTAGACGACGCCCATCGCGCCCTCGCCGAGCACGCCCGTGAGCTGGTACTTGCCCAGCTTCGCCGGCATCGCGACCGGCGACGCCAGCGGGGAGAGCGGGCGGATGCTCATGAGATCAGGCTTCGAGCATCTTCATCGCCTGCACCAGGCTCTTGCGCATGCGAGCGAACGACTGCGACAGCACGCCGATCTCGTCGCCCCCGCGCACCGGGAAGTCGGGCGCCTTCATGTCGCCCAGGCTGACGCGGTCGGCGATCGCCGAGAGCTTGCGCACCGGCCGGATCACGAGGCCATACAGCATCGCGTTGAGCGCCACGCCGATCGTCACGAACACCGCCGTCAGCAGCGTCATGAAGACGCGCCACGCGCGCTCGGCGCGCTGCAGCGGCAGCGCCATCGGCACCGAGACGACCTGCGCACCGATCGTTTCGTTCAAGTTCCAGCCGAAGCCGTTGGCCGGGCCGTAGGTGTCGATCAGCGTCTTCGGCGCGGCCTCGACGGTGCTGTGGCAGCGCAGGCAGGCGCCGTCGGTGATCTTGATCGGCCGCGCGATGTAGAGCGCGCGCCCGGCCGGCGTGTCGCGCTCGCCGATGAACTCCTTCGTGTCGCCCGACTTGCGGAACTGCGAGATCACGTCGACCTCCCAGTCGATCGCGCGGTCGCGCGGGTTGGTCGGGTTCAGCGTCGCCTCCTTGTAGCTGAAGTCGGGGTAGGCGCGGGCGAGCTTGGCCAGCACCTCGGTGGCCGAGTACGCCGGCACCGACTGCGGCAGGAAGCTGTACTTCATCTGCGTCTCGAGCAGCGGCGCGACCTGCGTCGAGGTGTAGGAGCGCACGGCGAGCGCCTTCTCCATCATGAAGCGCGCGTGCTGCAGCACCTCGTCCTGCGCGTTGCGTGTGAGCAGCTCGCGCGTCACCACGCCCGTCAGCGCCAGCCCGGCGAGGAACACGGCGACGAACACCAGGTTGAACTTGAGCAGGAGCTTCATGACGGGGTCTCCTCGTCTGCTTGCATGGGGTCCGGTGTGCGCGGCGGCTCAGCGCCGCGTCTCCCAGGGCCGCAGCGGTTTGCGCGTCGGGTCTTCGGCCGGCGCCGCCTCGGCGGCCTGCGGCGCGGGGGCCGGTGCTTCGGGCGCTGTGGCCACTGGCGCGGGCGTGTCGTCGCCGCGCGCGGCGCTTGCCGGCGGCTTCGGCACGGGATCGGGATCCTTCTTGACGATGTACTTCTCGGGGTAGAGCACGCGGTCCCACTCGGGGTGCATGCGCAGGTCGGTGATCAGCGCGGCGCGAAAGCGCGCGTCGCGCGCCTTGGCCGACCAGCGCTGCACGAAGGCCGGGCGCAGCGGGCGCTCGGCGTTGATCCACGGCGCCACGTCTTCGTAGGCGATCGCCGTCGGCGCCTGCGGCGCGACCTGCGCGTCGCGGAAGACGGCGGCGCGACGCGGCAGCGTGTCGGTGAACGAGCGCGGCAGGCTCTTGATGCGGTCGGCCGGCGGGCGCGCGCCCGCCGCGCCGGCCTCGGCGCCGCGCCTGTCGTAGGCCTGGCCGGCCGCCAGTGCGTGGCGGCGCGGCGGCTGGCCGTCGGCGCGTTCGACGAGCTTGGCGCTGCCCGACTCGACGAAGACGAACGCCGCCTCGGGCTGGATCAGCGCGACCGTCGTACCCGCGACTTCGGCGAGGTCGAGGCGCGGCGTCGCCAGGCCGATGCGGTCGGCCGGCGTCACCGTGAGCTTGATCCAGCCCTGCGAGACATAGATGCGCGACGGCCGCTCGCTGCGCGGCTCGGACCAGCGCGGGCGCAGCAGCAGCCGCGTCGCCGGGCCGAGGTCGAGCGCACCGCCTTCGGCGAACTCGATGCGCGTCACGTTGGCGCGCTCGCCTGTGTGGATGATGTCGTCGGGCTGCACGCGCAGCCCCTCTGCCGCGGCGAAGCGCACCGAGTCGCGGATGACGGCCGTCTCGCCGTCGACGATGGTGAACACGCCGATCGGCGGCGCAGCGGCGCTCAACACCGGCAACGAGCCGAGCAGCCACACGAACAGCCGAGCGTGTCGCATCGCCGGAGTCCTTGCGCAAGCGCAGGGCGGAGCCTGCGGGTCATGAAGGGCGCGAACGTATTCGCGGCGATGGTACTGCCGAGCATGGCCGCCGGGATATCCATGCGGCGGTATCGGTGGCGCCTTCGAGACGGGGCGGTCTTAGGGATTGACTCACGGGCCGACGCTGTCGGCGAAGATCACCAGCAGCGCGGCGAACGCGAGAAACACGGGCAGCAGCGCCCACAGGTGGTCCCAGGCGTCGGGCTGCGGGCGGGGGGAATCGCGGGTCGGTTTCATCATGGCCTCTTCGTGTCGGCAGCGCCGGTGCGGCGCGCCTCTCGGGCCATGGGTTGCGCGGCTGCGCCGGAGGGTTCAACAAGAAGCGAAAGAGCCCGCCCGGAACTCCGGGTGGGCTTCCGCGGGGGCTGCGCCTTCATACGGGTTCGCGACATGCCGGACAGGAACAGCGAGCACCGAGCGTCGCGGCAGGCGCAGCCCCGCGCGGGCTCATACCGTGTCGGTCGGCTCGCGCCGACTGCCCTGCGGTACTCGGCTCGGGGTCGCGCCGCAGAACTCGCTGCGCTCACTGCGTGAGCTCCGCTCAGACAGCTGCGGCGAGCATGAAGACGAAGCGCGCGAGTACGCGCGCCGACCCCGATCCTGCGCTCCTCGGCGACCCGGAAATCGCCCGCGCGGGGCTGCGCCTGCCGCGAGGCACTGGCGGCGGCATGCCTGTATCCGGCACGCCACCATCGGTTCAGCAAAGCGCCGCGGGCGCGCCGCACGGCGCTTTGCCGGCTCGGAGTGGGCAAGCCGCCGGCTGCCCCGGTTTCTATTCGGGTGATCGCGAGCACGTATCAGACGTGCATGCCGCCGTCGGCCATGAAGACGCCGCCGGTGGAAAAGCTGCTGCGCGGCGACGCGAGGAAGAGCACCATCTCGGCGATCTCGCGCGGCTCGCCGTGGCGGCCGAGCGGGATCATGCCGTCGAGCATCTGCGTCGCGTCGCGGCCGACGACGTGGGACAGGCGCCGCTCGATGTCGGCCTGAAACTCGTTGGCGATCGGCCCCGGCGCGATCACGTTGACGCGCACGTTGCGGCGCGCCGCCTCCTTCGCGGCGACGCGCATCAGGCCGACGAGCGCGTGCTTGGAGGTGGCGTAGGCGCAGATGCCGGGGTCGGCAGTGACGGCGACGACGCTGGCGTTGATCAGCACGCTGCCGCCCGCGTTCATCGCCGGCAGGCCGTACTTCAGCGCGAGGAAGGGGCCGCGCACGTTGACGGCCATCACGGCGTCGAACACGTCCTCGGGGTAGTCGGCGATCGGCGCGATCGCGCCGTTGATGCCGGCGTTGCAGAACAGGAAGTCGATGCCGCCGCGGCGCGCCTGCGCCTGCGCGATCCAGGCGCGCGTCTGCGCCGCGTCGGTCACATCGGCGACGGCGAGGTCGATGCGCGCGGCGTCGCCGCCGAGCGCGGCGCGCGCCGCGTCGAGCTGCCGCGCGTCGCGGTCGACCAGCAGCACCGACGCGCCGGCGTCGAGCAGCGCGCGCGCCGACGCGACGCCGACGCTGCCCGCGCCGCCGGTGACGACGCAAATCTTGTCCTTCATGTCGCTCATCTCCTGTGCTCCCGTCGGGTCCGGATCGCGGCGATTGTCTTGCGCATTCGGTGCGGGCTGCGGCGCCGCCTTGGCCGATCACGCACTGAGTATTGATCGTGCGCGCACGGAGACGGCGCGACCCTTGCCGACCGGCCGCGACCTGCGCACGATGCGCCACCAGCGCGGCACAGCGGCAGCGCAGAGGAGGCAAGGCCATGGCAAGCGTCGATCGTGAGTACGACTACGTCGTCGTCGGGGGCGGCTCGGCCGGCTGCGTCGTGGCGCACCGCCTGGTGCGCGCCGGCCGCAGCGTGCTGCTGCTCGAGGCCGGGCCGAGCGACAACCTGCTCTACATCCGGATGCCGGCGACCTTCGTGCGCGTGATCGGCACCGCACGCACCTGGCCCTACCAGACCGAGCCGCAGGCGCAGGCAGCGGGGCGCACGCTCCACGTGCCGCAGGGCCGCACGCTCGGCGGCGGCAGCTCCGTCAACGCGATGGTCTACATCCGCGGTGCGCGCCAGGACTACGACGACTGGGCGGCGCAGGGCTGCAGCGACTGGCGCTGGGACGACGTGCTGCCGGCCTTCAAGCGCGCCGAGTGCAACGAGCGCTTGTCCGAGCCGCTGCACGGCACCGACGGTCCGCTGCGCGTGACCGATGGGTACCGCCACCCGCTCAGCCGCGCCTTCGTCAAGGCCGCGCAGGAGGTGGGGCTGCGCTACAACGACGACTTCAACGGCGAGCGTCAGGAAGGCGTCGGCTTCTACCAGTCGACGACGTTCGACGGCGAGCGCGGCAGCACGTCGGCCACCTATCTCGCCGCGGTGCTCGGCGATCCGCGGCTGACGGTCGTCACCGGCGCGCACGTGCTGCGCGTCGTCGTGCGCAACGGCGAGGCGACGGGGGTCGAGTACCGCCGCGACGACGGCACGACGGTCGCCGCCGTGGCGCGCTGCGAAGTCGTGCTCGCCGCCGGTGCGCTGGCGTCGCCCAAGATCCTGCAGCTCTCGGGCATCGGTCCGGGCGGCGAGCTGCAGGCGCTGGGCGTCGACGTCGTGCGCGATCTGCCCGGCGTCGGCCGCAACTACCAGGACCACCTCGAGGTCTCCGTCTACGGCCGCACGCACGACCCGATCAGCCTGTTCGGCAGCGATCGCGGCCTCGCGGCGCTGCGCCACGGCCTGCAGTGGCTGGCGTTCCGCACCGGGCTGCTCACGTCCACCGTCGTCGAGAGCGGCGGCTTCGCCGACACGTCGGCCAGCGGCCGGCCCGACATCCAGTTCCACGTGCTGCCGGTGCTGGTGGGCGACGTCGACCGCGAGCCGCTGCCGGGGCACGGCCTCTCGATCAACCCGTGCTTCCTGCGCCCGAAATCTCGCGGCAGCGTGCGATTGCGCAGCGCCGACCCGATGGCGCCGATCCTGTTCGACGGCGGCTACCTCACCGAGCAGGCCGACGTCGACACGCTGGTGCGCGGTCTCAAGCTGGCGCGGCGCATCCTGCGCGCGCCGTCGCTGCGCAAGCTGGTCAGCGAGGAGCTGGCGCCGCAACGCAACGAGGCCTGTGCCGACGCTGCGCTCGAGGACTACGTGCGGCGTTACGCCAAGACGGTCTACCACCCGGCAGGCACCTGCCGCATGGGCGCGCCGGACGATGCGCGCGCCGTCGTCGATCCGCAGCTGCGCGTGCGCGGCGTCGGCCGGCTGCGCGTGTGCGACGCCTCCGTGATGCCGACCATCGTCGGCGGCAACACCAACGCGCCGATCATCATGATCGCCGAGCGTTGCGCCGAATTCGTGCTGGCTGGCACACCGCGCGCCGTGCCGGCCGCAGCGCCCGTCATTGAGGAGGCCACCGCATGACGACCGCAGCGCGCCCCTCGGGCTGGAAGAACTACGACGACTTCGCGCTCGGCATCGCGACCAACCGCCTGCCGTCGAGCGAGGCGCTGGCCGGTCGCACGATGCGCCTGGCGCTGCCGGCGACGACGCTCACGCTGCAACCGCAAGCCGGGAACGTGCTGCAATGGAGCGAGGAGGGCGAGCACCCCGGCCGCGGCAGCGGCTGGTACGACGCCGTACCGACCACCGGGACGACCTGGTTCATCGACCTGACGCGCGCCGACCGGCCCGACGAGGCGTTGACCGTGATCGTCGACACCGCCAGCCTGCGCGTGCTGGCGGTGCGCAGCACGATCCAGGACGCGGCCGCCGCCGGCGGCGACCCGCGCGTGACGCAGCACTTCATGGTCGGCACGCTCGGCGACGAGGCTGTACGCGCGAGCGGCGAAGCGCCCGCGCCGACGCGCGACCTGATCGGCCTGCGCACGGCGCAGACCTACAGCCCGAACCACACCTACGAGCACACCTACCTGAACTCGCAACGCTATGCATGGCAGTGCCTGGTCGGCGTGCAGCGCGGCCATGGCGCAGTCGATCTGGCGAGCTACTGGCGCTTCGCGAAGGACCAGTACATCTTCACCTTCCGCGAGTTCCTGATCCCGGTCGCGTCGGTGTTCTTCTTCGACTTCGCGAGCGGACGCTCGACCGGAAAGTTCCTCGGGCTCACGGGCGAAGGGCGCATCTCCAACAGCCCGGCCGGCGCGTTCATGCGCAAGTGTTCGGTGACGACCTACCCGCCCGGCGCGGAACCTGTATGAATGCACGGACTGCGCTTCAAGTCATTGCCGACCACTACGCCGCGTCGGCGCGCCACGACGTCGCGGCGATGCTCGCCGAAGCCGCCACCGACATCGAATGGATCGAGGCAGCCGGTTTCCCGACCGCCGGCACCTGGGTCGGCGTGGAGCAGGTCGTCGATCACGTGTTCAAGGCGCTCGTCGCCGACTGGGACGGCTTCGCGTTCACGCTCGAGCGTCTCATCGACGGCGGCGACAGCGTCGTCGCGGTCGGCGGCTACAGCGGCGTGCACCGCGCGACGGGCAGGCGGATGCAGGTGCGCACCGCCCACGTGTGGGACGTCGCCGGCGGGCGCATCCGGCGCTTCGAGCAGTTCACCGACACGCTGCTCGTGGACCGCGCTGCCCGGTCAAGCGAGTGACGAGCGATGCGCGCAGATGCAAGGGATGCTGCGCTGACAGACAAGCCACGGCAGCCGCTGCTGCCTACAGTGCAGCCGGTCGAAGCTGAACCAGGAGCATGGCGATGGACCCGCGCGACCTCTCGCTCGCACAGCTGGCCAAGGTCGGCTTCCTTTCGCGGCGGCGCCGCGGCAACTTCATCGACGGCCGCGAAGCCGCACCGTCGGGCGACGCGCACATCCCGGTCGTCGATCCGGCCACCGAGATGACGATCGCCGAGGCGCCCGACAGCAGCGTCGCCGACGTCGACGCCGCGGTGGCCGCAGCGCGCCGCGCGTTCGACGACTCGGCATGGTCGCGGCTGCGCCCGGCCGATCGCGAGCGCCTGCTGTACCGGCTGTCGCTGCTGATCGAGGAACACGCCGACGAACTGAGCGCGCTCGAGACGCTGCAGGGCGGCAAGCTGCAGGGCCTGGCGCGCATGATCGACGTCGGCGCCGGCGCCGAGTTCGTGCGCTACATGGCGGGCTGGGCGACCAAACTCGAGGGGCAGACGCTCGATCATTCGATCGCGGCGCCGCCCGGCGCGCAGTACTTCACCTACACGCGGCGCGAGCCGGTGGGCGTCGTCGGCGCGATCGTGCCGTGGAACTTCCCGTTGGCCATCGCGCTGTGGAAGGTCGCGCCGGCGCTCGCTGCCGGCTGCACCGTCGTGCTCAAGCCTTCGGAAGAAACGCCACTGACGGCGCTGCGCCTGGCCGAGCTGGTGATGGAGGCGGGTTTCCCGGCCGGCGTCGTCAACGTCGTTTGCGGGCGCGGCGCGACGGCGGGCGCCGCGCTGGCGCAGCACCCCGGGCTGGGCAAGCTGAGCTTCACCGGCTCGACGTCGGTCGGCCGCACGATCGGCCACGCGGCGGTCGACAACATGACGCGCTTCACGCTCGAGCTCGGCGGCAAGTCGCCGCTGATCGTGCTCGAGGATGCCGATGTTGAAGCGGCGGCGGCCGGCGCCGCGATGGGCATCTTTTTCCACCAGGGCCAGGTCTGCACCGCAGGCTCGCGCGTGCTCGTGCAGCGGCGCATCTTCGATCGCGTCGTGCACGGACTCGCGCGCGCCGCCGAGGGCATGAAGATCGGCTCGGGGTTCGATCCGCGCGCGCAGGTCGGCCCCGTCGTCTCGAAGCGGCACTTCGAGCGCGTGATGGGCTACATCGACGGTGCACGCAGCGAAGGCGCGACGGTGCTGACCGGCGGCGACCGCGCACTCGATGGCGGCTGGTTCGTCAAGCCGACGGTCTTTGTCGATGCGCACCCCGGCATGCGCATCGTGCGCGAGGAGGTGTTCGGCCCGGTCGTCGTCGCGATGCCGTTCGACACCGTCGACGATGCCATCAGTCTGGCCAACGACACGCCCTACGGCCTGGCGGCCAGCGTCTGGTCGAACAACCTGTCGGCGGTGCACCGGATCGTGCCGCGCCTGAAGGCAGGCACCGTATGGGTCAACACGCACAACATGCTCGACAACAACCTGCCGTTCGGCGGCGTCAAGCAGTCGGGCGTCGGTCGCGACCTGGGCCGTGCCGCCGTCGAGGCGTGCACCGAGCTCAAGAGCGTGTGCATGTCGATCTGACGCATGGGCGGGACCAACAGCGTGACGACGAACAGGACAGCGGCGCCCGAGGGCGAGACCGTGCTGCGGCTCGACGGCGTGAGCATTGCGTTCGGCGGCCTGCGCGTGCTCAACAACGTGAGCTTCGACGTGCGGCGCGGCGAGGTGGTCGGACTGATCGGCCCCAACGGCGCCGGCAAGTCGACCTGCTTCAACGTGATCACGTCGGTCTACCGGCCCGACACGGGATCGATTTCGCTGGGCGGCTCCAGCATCGTCGGTCTGCGTCCCGACCAGGTGTGCCGGCGCGGCGTCGCGCGCACCTTCCAGCTGGTGCGCACCTTCCAGCGCATGACTGCGCTGCAGAACGTGCAGGTCGGCGCCATCTACGGCAGACGGCAGCGCCGCGAGAGCCCCGATGCGCTGGCCCTCGAGGTGCTCGCCCTCGTCGGCCTGGCCGACCAGCGCGACCGCGATGCTGCGCACATGACGCTGTCGGACCGGCGCATGCTCGAGATCGCGCGCGCGCTGGCCAGCGGGCCGGCGCTGCTGCTGCTCGACGAGCCGATGGCGGGCCTGAACCCCGGCGAGATCGAGACCATGGTCGGCGTCATCCGCCGCATCCGCGACGAGCGCGGCATCAGCGTGCTGTGGGTCGAGCACAAGGTCGACGCGATCATGGCGGTGTGCGACCGCGTGGTCGTGCTCCATCACGGCGAAAAGATCGGTGACGGAACGCCGCAGCAGATCGTCGCCAACCGCAACGTCATCGAGGCCTATCTTGGCGAAACCACCGTTGCTTGAGGTGCGCGGCCTCGACGCCGGCTACGGCGACACGCAGGCGCTGTGGGACGTCTCGGTCGCCGTCGCCGAAGGCAGCGTCGTGTCCCTCATCGGCGCCAACGGCGCCGGCAAGTCGACGCTGCTCAAGACCGTCTCCGGGCTGCTCAAGCCGCAGCGCGGCGAAGTCTGGTTCCGCGGGCGCTCGATCGCAGGCATGGCGCCGCAGGCGATCGTCGCGACCGGGTTGTCGCACGTGCCGGAGGGGCGCGGCCTGTTCACTCGCATGACGGTGCTCGAGAACCTGCAGCTCGGCGCCTACCCCGGGCAGGTGCGCGGGCGCACCGAGGAGTCGCTGGCGCGCGTGTTCGAGCTGTTCCCGCGGCTGCGCGAGCGCACGCGACAGCAGGCCGGCTTGATGAGCGGCGGCGAGCAGCAGATGCTGGCGATCGGCCGCGCCGTGATGGCGTGTCCGTCGCTGCTGATCCTCGACGAGCCGTCGATGGGCCTGGGGCCGCTGGTGGTCGAGGAGGTCTTCGCGCTGATCCGCCGGCTCAACGACAGCGGCGTCACCATCCTGCTCGTCGAGCAGAACATCCAGCGCGCACTGCAGATCGCCGACCGCGCGTTCGTGCTGCAGACCGGCCGCGTCGTGATGCAGGGTACCGGTCGCGAGCTGCTCGCCGACCCGGAGATTCGCAAGGCCTACATCGGGAGTCTCGGTTGACAGCGTTCGATTCCGCCACCTTGGGCGTCCTTGGCGAGCTGCTCGTCAACGGCGTGCTGTTCGGCTCCATGTACGGCGTGGCCGCGATCGGGCTGAGCCTGATCTTCGGCACGATGGGCATCATCTTCCTGGCCCAGGGCGCGATGATCGTGCTCGGCGGCTATGCGGCCTACTGGGCGTTCAGGCTGCTCGGCCTGGACCCGTACCTCACGCTGATCGTGCTGATGCCGGTCTCGCTGCTCGTCGGCGCGGCTCTGTACCAGATGCTGTTCCGGCGTGCCGCCGCGCTGAGCGACCGCAACACGACGCTGCTGATCGCCGTCGGCTTGAGCTTCATGCTCGAAAGCGCGATGTCGCTCATGTGGACGCCCGACCCGCGCTCGATCACGACGGCCTATACCAGCAGCGGCTTCGAGATCGCCGGCATGCGCCTGTCGGTGACGCGCACGGCGGGCTTCCTGGTGGCGATCGTCGCCACCTTCGTCGTCACGCTGTTCCTGCGCCGCACGATGATCGGCAAGGCGGTGCGCGCGGTTTCGGAGGACATGGTCGCCTCGACGCTCGTGGGCATCTCGCCGCACCGCGTCAACATGGTCGCCTTCGCCGTCGGCATCGCGCTGGCGGGCGTTGCCGGCTGCACGCTGGCGGCCACCTACACGATCGATCCCTACTTCGGCTTCCTGCTGAGTCTGAAGGCGCTGATCGCGCTGGCGCTCGGCGGGCTGGGCAACGTCGGCGGCGCGCTGGCGGGGGGGATCCTGCTCGGCGTGATCGAGAGCGGGTCGTCCTACTTCCTGCCCGGCTGGGGCGATGCGATGGGCTATGCCGTGTTCCTGCTGGTGCTGCTGTTCAGGCCGCAGGGATTGTTCGTGCGTGCGATGAAGAAGGTCTGAGCGATGGCCGGCAATCGTCTCTACAAGTCCGCGGCCGCGTTGGTCCTGGTCCTGGCGCTCGTCCCCCTGGTGCCGGGGGCGGTCGATCACTACGCATTCTTCTACCTGTTCCTCGTCTTCGTGCACATCGTGCTGGCGCAGAGCTGGAACCTCGTCGCCGGCTACACCGGCCAGATCAGCCTCGCGCAACACGCCTTCTTCGGCGTGGGCGGCTACACGACGGTGCTGATCGCGACGACGCTGATGGACGAAAGCGGCTTCTATTTCAACCCGCTGCTGCTGCTGGCCAGCGGCTTGACGGCGGCGCTGTTCGCGCTCGCCATCGGGTATCCGCTGCTGTCGAAGCTGGCGGGCGACTATTTCGCGCTCGGCACACTGGGTTTCGGCGAGATCATTCGCATCGGCCTGGTCAAGGGCGGCGCCGCCACTGGCGGCTCGGCCGGCGTCTCGATGTCGTCCGAGCCGTTCGACACGCTGTTGCCGCATTACCTGGTCGGGCTGCTGCTGGCGGTGACAGCGACGGTGCTGGTGGCGGTGCTGATGCGCTCGCGCATCGGGCTGGCGCTGATGGCGATCCGCGAAGACCCGGTCGCCGCCGCGGCGAGCGGCGTCAATGTGCTGCGCTTCAAGCTGCTCGCGTTCGCCACCGGCGGCTTTCTCGCCGGACTGGCGGGCAGCCTGTATGCGTTCTATGTCTTCTCGGTCAGCCCGGGCGGCTTTCTCAACCTGAGCTGGACGCTGTACCCGATCCTGATGTGCGTGATGGGCGGCAACGGCACGGTGCTGGGCCCGGTGATCGGCGCATTCCTCATGACGGCAGTGTTCACGGCGGCCAACATCTGGCTGCCTGGGGCGCATCCGATCATCTCGGGCGGCCTGATCATCGCCGTCATGCTGTTCATGCCCGAGGGGATTCTGAGGCTGAAGGCGAAGAGGGCCGGGCGACAGCCGGCCAAGTCGGCGGCTGCGACGCCGTCTGGTGAATCGAGCAACATGCAAAGGAGACAAGCATGAAGAAGCGAGCTTTGTTGAGCGCGATGGCGGCTGCGGCCGCCGCAGCGCTGCTGCCCGCCGCGGCGTCGGCCGCGGCGCCCACCGAGATCCGCATCGGTGCACCGATCTCTCTGACCGGGCAGCTTGCCGCCGACGGGCTCGATCAGAAGTGGTCATACGAGCAGGCGGTGGCCGACGCCAATGCCAAGGGCGGCATCTTCATCAAGGCGGCCAACAAGAAGCTGCCGGTCAAGCTCGTCTTCGCCGACGACCAGAGCGACCCGGCGAAGGTCACCGACGCGATGGAGCGCCTGATCAAGATCGAGAAGGTCGACCTGCTGCTGTCCACGCACGGCGGCGACCTCAACATGGCCGGCGCGCTGGCCGCCGAGAAGTACAAGAAGTTCTACATGATCACCACGATGTGGCCGCACATGTGGACGCCCAAGAAGTTGAAGTACTCGGCGCTGTTCTTCTTCGACGCCGGCGGCGGCGCCGAGGTGCCGTTCAAGATCTGGCAGACGATGCCCGAGAAGGACCGGCCCAAGAAGCCCGCGCTCGTGGTCGAGGACTCGCCCGACGGCCAGGGCTTCGGCGGCGTCTTCAAGGATCTGGCCAAGAAGTACAAGGTCGATTTCGTGATGGCCGAGCCCTGGGCCATGGGCGCCAAGGACTACTCGGCCTATATCCTGAAGATGAAGGCGCGCGGCGCCGATGCGGTGCTGCTGTTCGGCAACCCGGTCGATGCGATCACGCTGGTGCGCCAGATGAAGGAGCAGAACTTCAGCGTGCCTTACCTGCACGGCTGGAAGGGCACCTGGCCCTATGAGTTCCGCGAGGCGCTGGGCGAGGCGTCGGACTACGTGCTGGCCGACGGCTTCTGGTCGATGGACTACCCGCACCCCGGCGCCAAGGAACTGGGCGAGCGCTACACGAAGCAGTACAACAAGTCCAACACCAGCATCGGCATGTTCTACGCCAACGCGCAGGTGCTGCTCAGGGCGGTCGAGAACACCGGCTCGATCGATTCGAAGGCGGTGCGCGACGCCGTGGTCGGCAAGGAGTTCAAGGGCACGGTGCAGGGCGACGTGAAGTTCGACGCCGCCGGCCTCGCCCTGGTCACCAGCACGGCCAACCAATGGTGGAAGGGCCGGCACATGCTGGTCTATCCGGCCCAGCCGGGCGGCTGGCAGCTCAAGCTGGCGCCGCCGTGGGATCAGCGCAAGTGAGCTGACGCGTTGATGGGGCGCGCGCCTGCCGGTCGAGGCCGGTGCGCGCACCGCTGGTCGCGCCCGGCCCATACGAACTCGCGATCAGCAGCCGGCTTGCCGGCGCCGAGGCGGCAAAGGGCCGTGCGGCACGCCCGCGGCGCTTCGATGAGGCGGTCGGCGAAGCTGACCGCCTCGGCATGAGCCCGCGCGGGGCTGCGCCTGCCGCGACGCGCCGCTCGACTCTGGCCCAAAGACTCGCCTGCGCCATTCCTGGTCGGCTGCCCTGGCTTCTATGCGGTCGATCGCGAACCTGTATCAGTGGCTCAGCGCGCCCGCGGTGCAGGCCGAGTCCGCCGCACGGCGCCTGAACTCGCTCGGCGAAACGCCGTAGTGGCTCTTGAACAGTCGGCAGAAGTGCGCGCTGCTGTTGAAGCCCCAGGCGAAGGCGATTTCCGACACAGAGCGGTGCGCCGCGCCGGGCAGCTCGAGTGCGGCGCGACAGCGCTCGAGCCGCGCCAGCCAGATGTAGCGCTCGAGCGAAACCGGCTCGTCCTCGAACACGCGGTGCAGGTAGCGCTTGGAGCAGCGCAGGTCGAGCGCGATGCGCTCGATCGTGAGGTCGGATTCGCCGAGGTGCGTCTGCACGTGCTGCTTGACGCGCAGCTTGAGCACGGCGGGCAGCGTTGCAGTGTCGGCGCTCGCGTCCTCGCAGGCCGCCAGCGTCGATGCGAGCAGGCCGAGCGCCGTCTCGCTGACGGCCGGACCGACGGCGTTGGGCAGCATCGGCAACTGCTCCGACAGCGAGCGCAGGAACGAGCCGAACACGGCCGAGAGGCCGAGCAGGCCGCTCGACTGCGCCGCGCAGGTGTGCAGATTGGGGACCTTGAAGCCCTTGAGCTGCTGGCGCGGCACCTGCGCCACGAGCAGCTCGGCGCGCTCGAAGTTGGTGATGGAGTACGGGGCGCGCGGATCGTAGAGGCTCCAGTCGCCGGGATACAGATCGAAGACGCTGTCGCGATGGCGGATCTGCGCGCGCCCCGCGAGCTGCAGAACGAGCTTGTAGTAGCCGTCGGTCGGCAGGTCGCGCACGGCGCCGTCGCGCCACACGCGGTGCGCCGGCGCGTCGATACGGAACATGCGCAGCGGGCCGACGTCGTAGGCCGACAGCTCGGCATCGAAAGGGCCGGGGGCGAGGCACTCGACGCCGAGGTCACCGAAGTAGGCGCGGTTGATGCGGCCCCAGCAGTCGGCCCGGTCGCCGGCGCTCTCGGCATAAGTGTCGAAATGAACCTGATCCATCGTGACCTCCGGGACGGCCGAACCGGCCCAGCAGTCGAGTCTACGAGGGCGGTGGGGCCTGCTTCATCGGGGCTTACACCCGCACCGCGGCTCGCCGGCTCTGCCGGGCCGTGCGCGGCCGAACCGGGTGTCCCACCCCTGGGGCCTGTCCACACAGCGTGCCGGGTCTTCGCAGTGTGGACAGGCCTCTCAAGGAAACGCCGGGTCGCCCCACGTTTCCTTGGCCCCCGCGGGGGGCGGGCTGGGCGCAGCCCGGCCCTGGGGGCGGCGCTCAGTGCGCGCCGAGGTAGGCGCGGCGCACCGAGTCGTCGTTCAGCGCGTCGGCGGCGAGGCCGCCGCCCGCCACGCGGCCGGTCGCCATCACGTAGGCGCGGTCGCCGATCGCCAGGCTCTGGCGCGCGTTCTGCTCGACGAGCAGGATGCCGACGCCGGTCTCGCGCACGCGCCCAAGCGCCGTGAACAGCTCGCGGCACAGCAGCGGCGACAGGCCGAGCGACGGCTCGTCGAGCAGCAGGATCGTCGGCGCCGACATCAGCGCGCGCCCGATCGCCACCATCTGCTGCTCGCCGCCGCTCATCGTGCGCACCTGCTGCGTCAGGCGTTCGCCCAGGCGCGGGAACAGCGCGACGACGCTGTCGAGTCTCTTGCGCTCGCCGGCGCGCGCGCGCGGCGGGAACGCGCCGAGCGCCAGGTTCTCCTGCACGCTCAGCTCGGCGAACACGCCGCGGCCCTCGGGCACGAGGGCCAGCCCCTGCTCGACGATGCGGTGGGCCGGCAGCTCGAGCAGCGATCGGCCGTCCAGCGCGACGTGTGCGCCGGCATGCGGGCGCACCATGCCGGCGGCGGCCTTGAGCAGCGTCGACTTGCCGGCGCCGTTGGCGCCGAGCAGCACGACGATCTCGCCCGGCGCGACGCGCATCGCAGCGTCGCTGACGGCGCGGTGGCGGCCGTAGCTGACGGACAGCGTGGCGATCTCAAACATGCTCGTCGCTCCCCAGGTAGGCTTCGAGCACCAGCGGGTCGGCGAGCGCCTCGGCCGTCGGCCCTTCGGCGATCTTGCGGCCGGCGCTCATCACGACGCAGCGGTCGCACAGCGCGCGGATCGCGTCCATCACGTGCTCGACGAGCAGGATCGTCATGCCGGTGCCGCGGATCTCGCGCACCAGTGCGATGCCGTCGTGCAGCTCGGTCGGGTTCAGTCCGGCCAGCCATTCGTCGAGCAGCAGCAGCTTGGGTTCGAGCGCCAGCGCGCGGGCCAGCTCGAGGCGCTTCTGGTCGATGTAGGTCAGCGCGCCGGCCGGCGTGTCGGCCTTGTCGGCGAGCCCGACGCGCTGCAGCAGTTCGCGGCCGCGCACGCGCGCCGGCTCGCCCCACAGGCCGCGCGGGCGGAACGCCAGTCCGGTGATCACGTTCTCGAGGCAGGTCAGCGAGGCCGGCATGCGCACCAGCTGGAACGAGCGCGCGACGCCGCGGCGCGCCACCTTGAAGGCGGGCAGGCCCTGGATCTCGTGGCCGTCGAAGACGATGGTGCCGGCGTCGGGCACCAGCGCGCCCGAGATCAGGTTCATCGCCGTCGTCTTGCCAGAGCCGTTGGGGCCGAGCAGGCCGACGATCTCGCCCGGCGCGACTGCGAGGTCGATTTCGTCGACAGCACGCAGGCCGCCGAAGCTGCGGCTGAGGCCGCGCACGTCCAAGAGTGGCGCAACCGCGTTCATGTGCGCACCTCCGCGGCGGCGGCCGGGGGCGCCGCCTTGTTGCGCTGCAGTCGCCGCGACGCCCACGCAGCGACGCCGTCGGGAACGAAATAGACGATCACCATGAACGCGACGCCGAGCAGGATCGAAAAGTAGTTCGGGAAGTTGGCGGACAGGAACTCGAACAGCAGCGTCATCGGGATTGCGCCGGCGACCGGGCCGAACAGGCTGCCGGCGCCGCCGAGCAGCGCCATGATGACGACCTGGAACGAGATCACGGCGTTGAACGAGATCGCCGGGTCGATGTAGGTCCAGCGCGGCGCCATGATCGCGCCCGTCAGCGTGATGAAGGCCGAGCTGGCGACGAACAGCACGAGCTTGGCGCGCGTGACGTCGATCGCGACGTGGCGCGCCACGGTCTCGTCTTCGCCGATCACCTGCAGCGCCAGGCCCAGGCGCGAGCGCTTGACCCACCAGCTGAAGGCGAACAGCGCCGCCAGCAGCACCAGCAGCTCCCAGTAGATCTGGCGCGGCGTGATGTCGAGGAAGACGTAGCGGCCGATCGTCTTGGTGATGTTGACCTCGTACCAGGTGACGAGCTGGCGCACCAGCTCGGCCAGGCCGAAGGTGAAGATCACGAAATAGATGCCCGACAGGCGCAGCGTCGCCAGCCCGACGAGCAGCGCGAGCAGCGCGCCGACGCCGACGGCGACGGCGAACACGACGGGCATCGGCAACTTGTCGCCGAGCACGGCGACGGCGTAGGCGCCGATGCCGTAGAACGCCACGGAGGCGAGCGACACGTAGCGCGTCGGCCCGGAGAACAGCGCCCAGGCGGTGGCCATCAGCGTGTACTGCACGAGGTTGATCGAGAGGCCGAGCACGTAGTCGTTGGCGCTGGCCAGCGGCAGCGTGGCGGCGACGGCGATGACGACGAAGGTCGCGATGAGCGAGCGGGGGCAGGGCAGCTTCATCGCGTCGGGCGTCCGAACAGGCCGGCCGGCTTCCACAGCAGCACGGCGAGGAACAGCAGATAGTTGACGGCCAGCGTCAGCCCCGGGTCGAGCAGGCGCGCGACGATCGTCTCCGACATGCCGAGCAGCAGCCCGGCGATGATGCAGCCGATCACGTTGCCGACGCCGCCCATGATGACGACGATCAGCGCCTTCATCGTGAAGATGACGCCCATCGACGCGCTGAATGTCAGGAACATGCTGACCAGCACGCCCGACGCCGCGACCAGCGCGCCGCCGGCGGCGAAGGTGGCGGCCGAGACGGCGCGCACGTCGATGCCGACCAGCGGCGCATTGTTGGGCGCCGTCGCAACGGCGCGCACCGCGGCGCCGGCGCGCGTGCGTGTGAGGAACAGGTACAGCGCGGCGCCGATCAGGATCGCGAAGGCCAGCACGAGCAGCCGGTTTGCGGCGATGCGCGAGCCGAACAGGACGACGGCCTCGGCGGCGTAGGAGTAGCTGTGGTAGCCGCCGCCGAACAGCACCAGCATCACGCCCTGGATCACGAACAGCAGGCCGAAGGTGGCGAGCATGCTGTCGACCTCGAGCGCGGGGCCGGCCTGGGTGCGCCTGACCAGCGGCGACAGCAGCAGCTGATAGACCAGCCAGCTGACGGCAAAGCCCAGCGGCAGCGACAGCGCCAGCGAGACCAGCGGGTTGAGCTGCAGGTGCGTGAACAGGGCGTAGGAGCCGAACGCCATCGCGATCAGCAACTCGCCGTAGGCGAGGTTCATGATGCGCGCGACGCCGTACTGCAGCGTCAGCCCCATCGACATCATGGCGTACAAGCTGCCGAGCGTGAGCCCGAACAGCAGCAATTCGAACAGGAGTTGCATGTGACAGCGCGGGGCCGGCGCCACGATGCGCGGGCGCCGGCCGGGAGTGAGGGCGGGCCCCGCCGGGGCCCGGACTTCAGCGGCTGAGGCGCTCGGGCCTCAGGCGGCTTTCCACGCGGGCTTGGGCAGCAGCACCTTCTTGGCGCCGGTCTTGCTCCCTGGTGCGACGCCGTGGAACTCGCCGTTCTGCCACTGGCCGACCAGCCACAGGTCGTTCCACTGCTGGTCGGTGAACTTCATCGTGCCGTTGACCGTCTCGAAGCTGCCCTTCTTGATCTGCTCGATGACGGCGGCGCGGTCGAGCGTGCCGGCGCGCTCGATCGACTGCTGCAGGATCTGCAGCGCCGCGTACGTTACCGGGCTGCCCCAGCGGTCGGGCTCCTGGCCCGTCATCTCGACGTGCTTCTTGAAGTAGGACTGGAACGGCGCGCCGTCGGCGTGCACGCCGCCCGTGCCCATGATGCCGTCGATGTTGGCGCCGAAGCGCTTCTTGAACAGCGGGAACGCGGAGCCGACGCCGACGAAGAACACTTTCGGGTTGAACGCGGAGACGCGCGCCTGCTCCGTGATCGCGATCGTGTCGGGCGGGTACGAGAACGCGACGAAGGCGTCGGGGCTCAGCGCCTTGGCCTCGTTGATCAACGGCGACATGTCCTGCGTGCCTACGGGATAGCTCTTGTCGTAGACGAGCTTGAAGCCGTGCTTGGCGATCGCCTTGCGCGCGCCGCCCGACAGGTCGACGCCGAAAGCGTCGGCGATGTTGACCATCGCGATGTTGCTGCCGATCAGGCCGGCCTTGCGCTGCACCTCGAGGATGTCGATCAGCGCCTCGCCGTACATCGTGCCGCCGCCGAGGCAGAAGAAGGCGTTGCCCCAGCGCTTGGCGAGCTGCGGTGCCATGTCGGTGATCGAGGCCACCGCCAGGTGCGGCAAGTTGTACTTGTTGAGCGTCGGCGCGACGGCCAGGTTGATGCCGGTGGACCACGGCGCGAGGACGAAGTCGACCTTGTCCTGCGTCGCCAGGCGCTCGTAGGCGCGCACCGCTTCCTCGGAGGAGGAGCGGTCGTCGTACTCGACGATCTCGATCGGCAGTTTCTTGCCCTTGACGGAGATGCCGCCGGCGGCGTTCACTTCCTTGACCCACATCGTGTAGTTCGGCGTGACCTGCGTGGCGACGCCGCCCGCATTCGGGCCCGTCTTCGAGCTCGAATAGCCGATCCGGATCTTGTCGGGCAGGGCCTGCGCGCGCAGGATCGCTGGGGCGCCGAGCAAGGCCGTGCTGCCGGCCACGGCCGCCGTCTGTCCGATGAAATGTCTTCTGCTGGTCATCTCTGGTTCTCCACTGGTTGGCCTCGACTGAGCACTGCCGCGAGACACCCCCGCGCTTGGTTTTCGTTATGGCTGCGGGGCCGGCTTCACACTCCCGGCGCGCCGCAGTGTACGCCCGGCGTCGTGCCGCGCCGATCCGATGCAACCCCTAGGCGGACAACAGAAAAACCAATGCCTGCGATAGGGCTCAGCGCGCCGCGCGCGGGCGCTTGCGCGGCGCGTGCGTGGCCGGCAGCGCGACCAGCGGCGCCGGCGTGGCGAGTTGCTCGTTGACGGCGTCGAGCACGCGCAGCAGGTCGTCGTACAGCACGGGGCCCAGCACGCGCTCGATCGACCGGTACTGCGCTTCGACGTAGGGCGCGAGGTCGCGGATCAGCTCGGCGGCGCGCGGCGTCAGCGCGACCAGCACGCGGCGCTGGTCGGCGGCGACGCGTTCGCGCGTGACCAGCCCGGTTTCCTCCATGCGCGCGAGCACGCCGGTCAGGCTCGGCGCGAGCAGCGTGCACAGCTCGCAGAGCTGGCGCGGCTCGAGCGCGCCGTGGTCGGCGAGGGCGCGCAGCACGCGCCACTGCTGCTCGGTGACGCCGGCATGGTTGAGCAGCGGGCGGAAGTGCGCGATGACGGCTTCGCGCGCCTGCAGCATCAGCAGCGGCACGTTGCGATGGCGCGGCTTGCGCAGTGCGCGCGCTCGATCCGCAGGGCGATGGTCGGACATGGTGGCGACAGGGTTGCGAAAAAACGTTAGCATGTTAACGTTCTGACCGCGCCGGGGCCCCCGGCCAAACCCGACCCGACCGATGCTGACCATCGACCGATCACTGATCCGCCTGCACGGCCGCGCCCCGCTCGACGCGGCGCCGCCGCCGGCCGGCGCGCACGCCGCCTACGAGCCGGCCGCGACGCGCACCGTCTACGGCACGCTGCTCAACTACCGCGGCGCGCTGGCCGCGCTCGGCGATGCGGTGCACCAGGCTCCGTACAAGGCGCCGCCGCGCGCGCCCGTGCTCTACATCAAGCCGGCCAACACCTGGGTCGGCCATGCTGCGCCGATCCCGGTGCCTGCCGGCATCGACGAGCTGGAGATGGGGGCATCGCTCGCCGTCGTGATCGGGCGCACGGCGTGCCGCGTCGGCGTGGGCGACGCGCTCGACCACGTCGCCGGCTACACCATTGCCAACGACGTGAGCGTGCCGCACGCCGAGTTCTACCGCCCTTCGATCCGCCACAAGTGTCGCGACGGCTTCCTTCCGATCGGGCCCTGGGTGACGGCGCGGCGCCTCGTGGCCGACCCCGGCGCGCTCGAGTTGCGCGTCTTTGTCGACGGCGAACTGCGCCAGCGCGCCACGACGGCGGAACTGATCCGCCCGATCGCGCAGCTGCTGGCCGACGTCACCGAGTTCATGACGCTCGTGCCGGGCGACGTGCTGCTGACCGGCGTGCCCGAGGGCGCACCGCGCGCGCGCGCCGGCCAGCAGGTCGCGATCGAGATCGACGGGCTCGGCCGGCTGGAGAACGCGCTCGTCGCCGAGGCCGAGCTGGCGACGGGAGGGGCCGCATGAAGCGCGCGCGAGTCGCCTATGGTGGCGCCATCCACGACGCGACAGCGACCGCCGACGACCGGCTGCGCCTGGCCGACGGCCGCATCGTCGGCGAGGCTGACGTCGTCTGGCTGCCGCCGTTCGAGCCGCGCACCATCGTCGCGCTCGGCCTGAACTACGCCGACCATGCCAAGGAGCTCGCGTTCCAGCCTCAGCAGGCTGAGCCGCTCGTCTTCCTGAAGGGGCCGAACGCGCTGATCGGCCACCGCGGCGCGACGCGGCGCCCGGCGGACGCGGCGTTCATGCACTACGAATGCGAGCTGGCCGTCGTGATCGGCGTGCCGGCGCGCAACGTGACGCGCGCCGACGCATTGCGCCACGTCGCCGGCTACAGCGTGGCCAACGACTACGCGATCCGCGACTATCTCGAGAACTGGTACCGACCGAACCTGCGCACCAAGAACCGCGACGGCTGCACCGCGATCGGCCCGTGGCTCGTCGACCGTGACGACGTGGCCGATCCGATGGACCTCGCGCTGCGCACCACGGTCAACGGCCGCGTCGTGCAGCAGGGCAACACGCGCGACCTGATCCATGACGTGCCGGCGCTGATCGAGTACCTGAGCTCGTTCATGACGCTCGGCGCGGGCGACGTCATCCTCACCGGCACGCCCGAAGGCGTCGTCGACGTGCGTCCGGGCGACGAAGTCGTCTGCGAGATCGACGGCATCGGCCGCCTCGTCAACACGCTGGCCGACGACGCAGTGTTCGGCCGCGCCGCCTGAATCAACGGAGAGCCACCACGATGCATGTTCAGCACCTGATCGACGGCAAGGCCGTCGACAGCCGTCAACGCTTCGAGACCGTCGACCCGTCGACGCAGGAAGTGCTCGCCGAAGTGGCGCGCGGCGGCGCCGACGAAGTCAATGCAGCGGTCGCTGCCGCCAAGGCTGCGTTCCCGGCCTGGGCCGGAAAGCCGGCCGCCGAGCGCGCGAAGACGATGCGCCGTCTCGGCGAGCTGATCGCGCAGCACGTCCCCGAGCTGGCGCGCACCGAGACGCGCGACACCGGCCAGCCGATCGCGCAGACCGGCAAGCAGCTGATTCCGCGCGCGGCCGACAACTTCAGCTACTTCGCCGAGATGTGCACCCGCACCGACGGCCACACCTACCCGACGCCGACGCACCTGAACTACACGCTGTTCCACCCGGTCGGCGTGTGCGCGCTGATCTCGCCGTGGAACGTGCCGTTCATGACGGCGACGTGGAAGGTGGCGCCGTGCCTGGCCTTCGGCAACACGGCGGTGCTCAAGATGAGCGAGCTGTCGCCGCTGACGGCGGCGCGCCTGGGCGAGCTGGCGCTCGAGGCCGGCGTGCCGCGCGGCGTGCTCAACGTCGTGCACGGCTACGGCGCCGAGACCGGCGAGCCGCTGGTCGCGCACCCCGACGTGCGCGCGATCTCGTTCACCGGATCGACGGCGACCGGCAACCGCATCGTGCGCAGCGCCGGGCTGAAGAAGTTTTCGATGGAGCTCGGCGGCAAGAGCCCCTTCGTCGTGTTCGACGACGCCGACCTCGATCGCGCGCTCGACGCCGCCGTGTTCATGATCTTCTCGAACAACGGCGAGCGCTGCACCGCCGGCTCGCGCATCCTGGTGCAGCGCTCGATCTATGCGGCCTTCGCCGAGCGCTTCGCGGCGCGCGCACGCCGCATCGTGGTGGGCGACCCGCTCGACGAGAAAACGATCGTCGGCCCGATGGTCAGCGTTGATCACCTCGCCAAGGTGCGCAGCTACATCGAGCTCGGGCCGAAAGAGGGCGCGACGCTGCTCGCCGGCGGGCTCGGCGCGCCCGATCTGCCGGCCGCGCTGCGCAAGGGCAACTATGTGCAGCCGACGGTGTTCGCCGACGTCGACAACCGCATGCGGATCGCGCAGGAAGAGATCTTCGGGCCGGTGGCCTGCCTGATCCCGTTCGACGACGAGGCCGACGCCATCGCCAAAGCCAACGACATCGACTACGGCCTCTCGAGCTATGTCTGGAGCGAGAACCTCGGCCGCGCGCACCGTGTCGCCGCGGCGATCGAGGCGGGCATGTGCTTCGTCAACAGCCAGAACGTGCGCGACCTGCGCCAGCCCTTCGGCGGGACCAAGGCGTCGGGCACGGGGCGCGAGGGCGGCACCTGGAGCTTCGAGGTGTTCCTCGAGCCGAAGAACGTCTGCGTGTCGCTGGGCTCGCACCACATTCCGCACTGGGGAGCCTGAAGACATGCAGCGTCGTCATCTGCTGCAGGGCCTGGCCGCTTCGGTGCTGCCGGGATGGGCGCACGCGCAGGCCGACTGGCCGACACGGCCGCTGCGCATGATCGTGCCGTTCCCGCCCGGCGGCACGACGGACGTGGTGACGCGCCTCGTCGCCACCGAACTGGGCAAGGCACTGGGCCAGCCGGCGGTGGTCGACAACAAACCCGGCGCCGGCACCGTGATCGGCGTCGACATGGCGGCCAAGGCGCCGGCCGACGGCCACACCGTCGTCACCGTTGCGGGCAGCTTCTGCGTCAACCAGACGCTGGTGAAGAACCTGCCCTACGACGCCGCGCGCGACCTGCGCCCGGTCGCGCTGATGGGCATGAGCGAACATGTGCTCGCCACGCATCCGGCCAGCGGGTTCCGGACGCTGGCCGAGTTCGTGGCGGCGGCGAAGAAGGCGCCCGGCCAGCTCAGCTACGCCTCGTTCGGCAACGGCACCTCGGCGCACCTGTCGGGCGCGATGCTGGCGGCGCAGGCCGGCGTCGACCTGATCCACGTGCCCTACAAGGGCCAGGCGCCGGCGCTCAACGACCTGCTGGGCGGGCAGGTCAGCGTGATGTTCGGCAACTGGCCCGAGTTCCGCGGCCATGTGCGCAGCAGCAAGCTCGTCGCGCTGGGCATGGCGACAGCCCGGCGCTCCGGGTTCGCACCCGACATCGCGACGCTGGCCGAGCAGGGGCTGGCGCTCGAATCGAATTCGTGGAACGGCGTGCTGACGCGCGCCGGCACGCCCGACGCCGTGGTGAACCGGCTCAACGCCGAGATCAATCGCGCGCTGCAGGCGCCGGCGGTGCAGCAGGCGTTCCGCGACGGCGGCATCGTGTCGCTGGCCGGCACGCCGGCGCAGTTCGCGGCGTTCATTCGCAGTGAAACCGAAAAGTATGCGCAGGTGATCCGCAAGGCCGGCATCAGCGCCGATTCCTGACAACAGTAGGAGACTCCGACATGGGCAAGCTGGCACTGGCCGCCAAGATCACGCACGTTCCGTCGATGTACCTGAGCGAGCTCGACGGTGATCGCAAGGGCACGCGCGCCGACGCGATCGCGGGGCACCAGGAGATCGGGCGGCGTTGCCGCGAGGCGGGCGTCGACACCATCGTCGTGTTCGACACCCACTGGCTCGTCAACGCCAACTACCACATCAACTGCGCTCCGCACTTCAAGGGGACATACACCAGCAACGAGCTGCCGCACTTCATCCACAACATGTCGTTCGAGTGCCCGGGCAACCCGGCGCTGGGCAAGATCCTCGCCGCTGCGTGCAACGAATTCGGCGTCGAGACGCTGGCGCACGACGCGACGACGCTCGACCCTGAGTACGGCACGCTGGTGCCGATGCGCTACATGAACGCCGACCAGCGCTTCAAGGTGATCTCGGTCTCGGCGATGTGCACGGTGCACTACCTCAACGACAGCGCGCGCCTGGGCTGGGCGATGCGCCGCGCCGTCGAGCAGCACTACGACGGCAACGTCGCCTTCCTCGCCAGCGGCAGCCTGAGCCACCGCTTCGCGCAGAACGGTCTCGCGCCCGAGTATGCGTTCAAGATCTGGACGCCGCTGCTCGAACGCCTCGACAACGAGGTCGTCGGGATGTGGAAGCGCGGCGAGTGGAAGGACTTCTGCGAGATGCTGCCCGAGTACGCCACCAAGGGCCACGGCGAAGGCTTCATGCACGACACGGCGATGCTGCTCGGCGCGCTCGGTTGGTCCGACTACGACGGCAAGGCCGAGGTCGTGACGCCGTACTTCGGCTCGTCGGGCACGGGGCAGATCAACGCCGTGTTCCCCGTCACGCCGCAAAGCGGGAGCGCGATCCCGGCGGCGCAGGCGAGCGCCGCCGATGCCTACCGCGCGTTCCCGCGCCTCTGAGCGCATGCCGCATCTCGTCGTCCTCTATACCTCCAACCTCGACCGGCCGGTGGCCGACGGCGGCGCCGACATCGGCGCGCTGTGCCGCAAGCTCGCCGAGACGATGCTCGCCGAGCGCGACGAGCAGGGGCGCGCCGTGTTCCCGCCCGGCGGCGTGCGCGTGCTGGCGTATCCGGCGGCGCACTGCGCCGTGTCGGACGGTGGTGCTGCCGGCCGCGCCGCCGGTGGCAGCGGCGACTATGCCTTCGCCTACCTGAACCTGCGCATGGGCGCGGGCCGCAGCGCGGCGGTGCACGCCGCGGTCGGCCGGGCGCTCGAGGCCTGCGCGAAGGCGCACTTCGCGCCGCTGTTCGCGACCCAGCATCTGGGCGTGACGGTGCAGGTCGACGAGGGCCATGAAGTGTTCGACGCCAAGCTCAGTTCGCTGCACCCCCTGTTCAGGAAGGAATGACCGCATGCTCGACGACGCCCTGATCCGTGCACTGGCGCGCCAGCTCTACGACGCGCGCAAGTCGCGCACGCAGCTGCGCCACTTCTCGAAACAGCACCCGGGCATGACGATCGACGACGGCTATGCGATCCAGCGCGCCTGGGTCGCGCTCGAGCGCGCCGACGGGCGCAGCGTCAAGGGCCGCAAGATCGGCCTCACGTCGCGTGCGATGCAGCAGGCGTCGCAGATCACCGAGCCCGACTACGCGCCGCTGATGGACGACATGTTCTTCGACAACGGCAGCGACATCCCGATCGAGCGCTTCATTGCGCCGCGCGTCGAGGTCGAGCTGGCGTTCATCCTCGGTGCGCGGCTGACAGGCCCCGGCACGACGCTGTTCGACGTGCTGCGCGCCACCGAATACGTGACGCCGGCGCTCGAGATCATCGATGCGCGCATCGAGCAGTTCGACCGCGAGACGCGCGAGCCGCGCAAGGTCTACGACACGATCTCCGACTTCGCGGCCAACGCAGGCATCGTGCTCGGCGGCCGGCCGGTGCGGCCGATGGATGTCGACCTGCGCTGGGTCGGCGCGCTGCTGCACAAGAACGGCGTGATCGAGGAAACGGGGCTGGCGGCCGGGGTGTTGAACCACCCGGCCAACGGCGTCGCCTGGCTGGCCAACAAGATCGCACCGCACGGCGAGCGGCTCGAACCGGGCGATGTCGTCCTCGCCGGTTCGTTCACGCGGCCGACGACGGCGGTGCGCGGCGACAGCCTGCACGCCGACTACGGGGCGCTGGGCAGCGTGTCGTTTCGCTTCGTCTGACAGACGCAGAAGCCGGGTGTCGGCAACAAGCCGACTGGCAAGCGCCTCCCTCGGCTGACCCGGCCGATCAGCGACAGATGAAGACCATCTGGGACAGCGTCGGCGCCACGGTTGTGCCGTGCAGCTCAGCGCATCGGCGAACTTGATTGGCGGCCAACCTCAGCCGTTCGCCCTGAGCAGGCGACGGAGCTTCGCGTTCCGACTGTCCTGAGCTTGTCGAAGGAATGCCGGGGGCAGCGATTGTCTGGGTCGCAGGCTGAAGCCGGCAGGCAGCCCCCAAGATGCCGACCTCGACGAGCGCGCGGCTCTCGCCCCCCGACTCGAGGCGCCTGCACTTGCGCAATATCAACCACACGCCGCCTTCGTTGCTTAGCATCGCGGCACCGCGACACACCGGCGGCGTTTCGCAGGAGCGACCATGAACAAGCCCGTCGTCCACTACACGCGCTGCGGCCGTACCGAACCGGTCTCGCGCGAGCTCGCGCGGCCCGGGCACACGCAGCCGCTCGAGCGCTTGGTCGCGCCGCTCGGCGCCTGAGCGGCAGTGCGCAAGGCCATGCCGGTCCGCAACGCCGACGCCGCGTTCGTTCTCGACGAGATCACCGACCGCCTCGAGATCGCGGCCGAACTGCGCCCGCTGCCGGCGCGCACGATCTGAGGATACCGATGAGCAACACGTACCCGAAGCACCACCGTTTCGAAGGCCGGCTCGTGATGGTCGGCTTCGGCTCGATCGGTCAGGGCACGTTGCCCCTGCTGCTGCGCCACATCGAGATGCCGCCCGAGCGCATCCTCGTCGTCAAGCCGGACACCGAAGGGCTGGACATCGCGCGCGCGTACGGTGCGAAAACGCTCGTCGCTACCGTCACGCCGGACAACCTGCGCGAGGTGCTGGCGCCGCGCCTCGCGCCGGGCGACTTCTTGCTCAACCTTTCGGTCGACGTGTCGAGCGCCGCGCTGATCGCGCTCGCGCGCGAACGCGGTGCGCTCTACCTCGACACCTGCATCGAACCGTGGGCCGGCGGATATAGCGACGCGTCGCTCGCGCCGGCGCAGCGCACCAACTACGCGCTGCGCGAAGCCGCGCTGGCGCTGCGCACGCCGTCGCGCGACGCGCCGACCGCCGTCGTCGCGCACGGAGCGAACCCGGGCTTGGTGTCGTACTTCGTCAAACAGGCCCTGCTCGACCTGACGGCCGCCACCAACGGCGCCGCCGCCACGCCGGCCGCGCGCGAGGACTGGGCGCGGCTCGCCGAGCGACTCGGGGTGCGCACGATCCACATCGCCGAGCGCGACACCCAGGAGGCCGCGCAGCGCAAGGAACCGGGCGAGTTCGTCAATACATGGTCGGTCGAGGGCTTCATCGACGAAAGCCTGCAGCCGGCCGAGCTCGGCTGGGGCAGCCACGAGCGGCACTTCCCGGCCGACGGCGAGCGCCACGCGAGCGGCTCGCGCGCCGCGATCTTCCTCAACCGCCCGGGCGCCGCGACACGCGTTCGAAGCTGGACGCCGCGCGCCGGCGCGCAGCACGGATTCCTCATCACGCACACCGAATCGATCTCGATCGCCGACCACCTGACGCTCGGCTGCCCGACCGCACCGCACTATCGCCCCACCGTGCACTACGCCTACCATCCGTGCGACGACGCCGTGCTGTCGCTGCACGAGCTGGCCGGACGCAACTGGCGCCAGCAGCCCAAGAGCCGCCTCATCAAGGACGAGATCGTCGCCGGCGTCGACGATCTCGGCGTGCTGCTGATGGGCCACGCGCGCGGCGCCTACTGGTACGGCTCGCAGCTCGACGCCGCGAAGGCGCGTGCGCTCGCCCCGCACAACAGCGCGACGAGCCTGCAGGTCACGGCCTCGGTGATGGCCGGCGTGGTCTGGGCGATGCAGAACCCGCGACGCGACATCGTCGAGCCCGACGACCTGCCGCACGACACGATGCTCGCGCTCGCGCGCCCGTACCTTGGTGATGTCGTCGGCGCCTACACCGACTGGACGCCGCTGACCGATCGCGACGTTCCGTTCGACGAGGACGTCGACCGCGACGATCCCTGGCAGTTCAAGAACTTCCGCGTCGTCTGAGTCGCGTGGCGGCGCTCCTCGCCCGAGCGCCGATGGGCAGCTCGCGGTTCACGCCGAGGAGCACCGTCGCATGGTCGAAGCCGGCTTCCACGATCGCGCGGAAAAAGAAGAGACCGGCATCGCTGCCGGCCTTTCGGGAAGCGGCGCTCGCGGGCGGGCGCCGTGCAGACGATTACTGCAGCTTGACCTCGACGCGCCGCGCCTCGGCAGCGTCGCCGGCGTTGACCTGCTCGGGCTTCCTCAGCTCGATGCGGTCTTCCGCGACACCGGCGGCCTTCAGCGCGTCGCGCACGGCGACGGCGCGCTGCTTGGCGAGTTCGGCGTTCATCGCCGGGTCGCCGCTGGCGTCGTGGAAGCCGCTGATCGCGAGCTTCGCGGCGGCACTCGAGCTGGCGGCAGCCGCCAGCTTGGCGACGGTGTCGGCGCTGCCCGCGGGCAACTCGGCCTTGCCGGTCTCGAAGTAGAACTTCGCCGTCTCGGCGGCCGCAGGTGCCGTCGCCGCGACGGGTGCCGCAGGGGCGGCGGCCGCATGCGTCGTCGTGCCGGCGACGTTGGGCAGCAGCGGCACGATCAGCAGCGCGACGATGTTGATGATCTTGATCAGCGGGTTGACTGCCGGGCCGGCCGTGTCCTTGTAGGGGTCGCCCACCGTGTCGCCGGTCACCGCGGCCTTGTGGGCCTCGCTGCCCTTGCCGCCGTGGTTGCCGTCTTCGATGTATTTCTTGGCGTTGTCCCAGGCGCCGCCGCCGGTGCACATCGAGATCGCGACGAACAGGCCCGTGACGATCGTGCCCATCAGCAGGCCGCCGAGCGCGGCCGGGCCGAGCAGCATGCCCACCAGCACCGGCACGATGACCGGCAGCAGCGACGGGATCATCATTTCCTTGATCGCCGCCTTGGTCAGCATGTCGACCGCGGTGCCGTACTCGGGCTTGGCGGTGCCCTCCATGATTCCCTTGATGGTCGCGAACTGGCGCCGCACCTCGACCACCACCGAGCCCGCGGCGCGGCCGACGGCCTCCATCGCCATCGCGCCGAAGAGGTAGGGGATCAGGCCGCCGATGAACAGGCCGACGATGACCTTCGGGTTGCTCAGGTCGAAGCTCATGCTCATGCCACGCGCCTCGAGCGAGTGCGTGTAGTCGGCGAACAGCACCAGCGCGGCCAGACCCGCCGAGCCGATCGCGTAGCCCTTGGTGACGGCCTTGGTCGTGTTGCCGACGGCGTCGAGCGGGTCGGTGATGTCGCGCACGGACGCCGGCAGTTCAGCCATCTCGGCGATGCCGCCGGCGTTGTCGGTGATCGGGCCGTAGGCGTCGAGCGCGACGACGATGCCGGCCATGCTCAGCATCGAGGTCGCGGCGATCGCGATACCGTACAGGCCGGCGAGGCCGTAGGAGACCATGATCGCGACGCAGACGAAGATCACCGGCCATGCGGTTGAGCGCATCGACACGCCGAGACCGGCGATGATGTTGGTGCCGTGCCCGGTCGTCGAGGCCTCGGCGATGTGCCTGACCGGGCTGTACTGCGTGCCGGTGTAGAACTCGGTGATCCAGACCAGCGCGGCAGTCAGCACCAAGCCCACGGCGCAGGCGCCGATCAGGCGCCACTGGGTGCCGGCGCCGAGCGCGCTGTCGGGCATGATCGCCATCGTCACGCCGATGAAGGCGATGAACGACAGGACGCCGGCGACGGCCAGGCCCTTGTACAGGGCCGGCATCACGTTCTTCATGCCCGGCGAGGCCTTGACGAACGAGCAGCCGATGATCGACGCAATGATCGACACCCCGCCCAGCAGCAGCGGATAGACGACCGCGCTCATCGGCGCTGCGACGACCACCAGTGCACCGAGTGCCATCGTCGCGATCAGCGTGACGGCGTAGGTCTCGAACAGGTCGGCCGCCATGCCGGCGCAGTCGCCGACGTTGTCACCCACGTTGTCGGCGATCACGGCCGGGTTGCGCGGGTCGTCTTCCGGAATGCCGGCCTCGACCTTGCCCACCAGGTCGGCGCCGACGTCGGCGCCCTTGGTGAAGATGCCGCCGCCCAGGCGCGCGAAGATCGAAATCAGCGACGCACCGAACGCGAAGCCGAGCAGCGGCTTCAGCACCGTCGACAGCGTCGTCACCGGCGTCAGGTTGCCGTTGCCCGAAAGGAACAGGAAGAAGATCGTCACGCCGAGCAGGCCCAGGCCGACGACCAGCATGCCGGTGATCGCGCCGCCCTTGAAGGCGACGCCGAGCGCCGGCGCGATGCCCTTCGTGGCAGCCTGCGCCGTGCGCACGTTGGCGCGCACCGAGACGTTCATGCCGATGAAGCCGCACGCGCCCGACAGCACGGCGCCGAGCACGAAGCCGACCGCCGTGGTCGTGTCGAGGAAGATGCCGATCAGGATCGCGAGCACGACGCCGACGACGCCTATCGTCTTGTACTGCCGCGCCAGATAGGCCGCTGCGCCCTGCTGGATCGCCGAGGCGATCTCCTGCATGCGCGGATTGCCGGCGTCCTGGCTCAGGATCCAGCTGCGCTGGACGAAGCCGTAGACCACTGCGGCGAGACCGCAGGCCAGCGCTATATAGAGCGCCATCTGTGTGGACATCAAGGATCTCCTTCCTCGTTGCGATTCAGTTCAGTTCGTCTTGTGCGGCGCGCCCACTCAGCTTCCCGCCGGGCGTGCGCATCAATGCGCCGCGCATGCTACTACGGGAAAGCGATGATGCAAGGCGCGCGACTCAACCTGCGATTGTCGGCTGCGACGGCTACGCGAGGCTTACAACGATGCGCGAGGGCGACGCCTAGAATGCGGGTTTCCCCCGTGGACCGGAAGCCATTTCATGAGCCTGAAACACGTCAGCCCCGGGGCGAACGCGCCCGACGAGTTCAACGTCATCATCGAGATCCCGATGGCGGCCGACCCGATCAAGTATGAAGTCGACAAGGAGTCGGGCGCAATCTTCGTCGACCGGTTCATGAGCACGGCGATGCATTACCCGTGCAACTACGGCTACGTGCCCGACACGCTGTCGGACGACGGCGACCCCTGCGACGTGCTCGTCATCACGCCGTACCCGCTGATCCCGGGCGTCGTCGTGACCTGCAGGCCGATCGGCATTCTGAACATGGAAGACGAGGCCGGCGGCGACTCCAAGCTGCTCGCCGTGCCGATCGACAAGATCCTGCCGATCTACCGCCACTGGCAGAAGCCCGAAGACATGGCGGACCTGCGGCTGCAGCAGATCCAGCACTTCTTCGAGCACTACAAGGACCTGGAGCCCGGCAAGTGGGTCAAGGTGCGCGGCTGGGACGGCCCCGACGCGGCGCGCGCCGAGATCCGCGCCGGCATCGAACGCTTTCGCGCGACGGACCAGTGAAGCGGCTGCTCGCGCTGGTCTGCATCGCGGCGTTGCTGCTCGGCGCCGCTGCGGCAGGAGCGCGTACCGAGCCGCCGCCGCTGCAGCGGGTGCAGACGGTTGAAGGCATCACGGAGTATCGCCTCGGCAACGGCCTGCAGCTGCTGCTCGTCCCCGACAGCGCCAAGCCGACGACGACGGTCAACCTGACCTACCGCGTCGGCTCGCGCCACGAGAGCTACGGCGAGACGGGCATGGCGCACCTGCTCGAGCACCTGCTGTTCAAGGGCTCGCCGAAGCATCCGCAGGTGTGGGCCGAGTTCACCAAGCGCGGCCTGCGGGCCAACGGCACGACGAGCTTCGACCGCACCAACTACTTCGCCAGCTTCGCCGCCAACGACGACAACCTGAAGTGGTACCTCGGCTGGCAGGCCGACGCGATGGTCAACAGCCACATCGCGAAGAAGGATCTCGACAGCGAGATGACCGTCGTGCGCAACGAGATGGAGCGCGGCGAGAACGACCCGCAGCGCGTGATGTGGCAGCGCGCGATGGCGGCGCTGTTCCAGTGGCACAACTACGGCAAGCCGACGATCGGCGCGCGCTCCGACGTCGAGAACGTCGAAATCGCGCGGCTGCAGGCGTTCTACCGCACCTGGTACCAGCCCGACAACGCGACGCTGATCGTCGCCGGCCGCTTCGACACGGCTCGCGTGCTCGGCTGGGTGCGTGACTCGTTCGGCGCGATCGCCAAGCCGAAGCGCGCGCTGCCGCGGCTCTACACGCTCGACCCGGCGCAGGACGGCGAGCGCAGCTACACGGTGCGGCGCAGCGGCGGCGTGCCGCTGCTGCTGGCGGCCTACCACGTGCCGGCCGCGGCGCACCCCGACTTCGCGGCGATCGAGGCGGCGGCGCAGGTCCTCGCCGACACGCCGTCGGGGCGCCTGCACCGGCAGCTCGTGCAGACGCAGCGCGCGGCGTCGATCTGGGGCTGGGCCTGGGATCTCGCCGACCCGGGCGCCGCGCTGTTCGGCGCGCAGCTCGCGCCGGGTCAGGACGTCGATGCGGCGCGTGACGCGCTGGTCGCGGCGATCGAATCGCTCGGCGCGGAGCCGATCACGGCCGACGAGCTGGCGCGCGCCAAGGCGCAGTGGCTCAACGAGTGGAACCGGCGCTTCACCAACACGGAACAGGTCGGCGTCGCGCTGTCCGACAGCATCGCGCAGGGCGACTGGCGGCTGTTCTTCCTGCAGCGCGACCGCATGCGCGCGCTCGAGCTGGCCCAGGTGCAGCGCGCGGCGACGCAGTATTTCGTCGCCGCCAACCGGGTGCTCGGCACCTACCTGCCGACCGAGCAGCCGCTGCGCGCGCCGGCGCCCGAGCGCGTCGACGCGGCGGCGATGCTGCGCGGCTACCAGGGCGACGCAGCCTCGGCGCAGGCCGAGGCGTTCGAGCCCACGCCCGCCAACATCGAGGCGCGCGTGCAGCGTTCCGCGCTGCCCAGCGGCATGAAGCTCGCGCTGCTGCCCAAGGGCACGCGCGGCCAGGCGGTGCAGGCGCGGCTGACGCTGCACTTCGGCGACGAGCGCAGCCTGGCCGGCCGCGGCCAGGTGGCCGAGGTCGTCGCCGCGCTGCTCGACCGCGGCACGGCGAAGCTGACGCGCCAGCAGATCCAGGACCGCTTCGATGCGCTGCAGGCCGGCGTGCGCTTCAGCGGCACGGCGTCGAGCGCCATGGTGTCGATCACGACGCTGCGCGATCGGCTGCCGGCGGTGATCGCGCTCGTCGGCGAGGTGCTGCGCGAGGCCGCGTTCCCCGACGACGCGCTGGAAGAGCTGCGCCGCCAGATGCTGGCCGCGATCGAGGCGCAGCGCAAAGAGCCCGAGAGCCTGATCGCCAATGCGATCGCGCGCCATGGCGACCCGTACCCGCGCGGCGACGTGCGCCACGCGCGCAGCTTCGACGAAATGGAAGCTGACGTGCGCGCCGTCACGGCGGCGCAGCTGCGCGAGTTCCACGCGCGCTTCTATGGCGCGTCGCACGCCGAGTTCGGCGCCAGCGGCGACATGGACGCCGACGCGGTGCGCCGCGCGCTCGACGCCGCGTTCGGCGACTGGCGCTCGCAGCAGCCCTATGCGCGCGTGCCGACGCCGTTGGTGCCGCGGCCGCCGCAACGCATCGTGATTGCCACGCCCGACAAGCAGAACGCGACGATGCAGGTGCGCCAGCCGGTCGCCGTCGCCGACGGCGATGCCGACTACCCGCTGCTGCTGCTGGCCAACCGCATCTTCGGCCAGGGCGGCAACTCGCGGTTGTGGCGGCGCGTGCGCGAGCAGGAGGGGCTGTCTTACGACGTCGGCGCCGGCATCGACTGGAACTCGCACGAGCCGGCATCGACCTGGGAGGCGTCGGCCATCTTCGCACCGCAGAACCGCGAGCGCGTCGAGCGCGCCTTCAACGAAGAAGCGGCGCGCGCGCTGAAGGACGGCTTCACGCAGCGCGAGCTCGACGAGGCGCGCCAGGGCCTGCTCGCGGCGCGCCGGCTCTCGCGCTCGCAGGACGCCGTGCTCGCCTCGCTGCTGGCGCACAACCTGCACCTCGGACGCGACTTCCTCGTCTCGAAGCGTGTCGATGATGCGATCGCTGCGGCGTCGCTCGCCGACGTGAACGCGGCGCTGCGGCGGCACCTGAAGCCGGCGCAGTTCGTGAGCGGGTTTGCGGGCGATTTCAAGTCGCCTTGATTGGCAAGCTCGCAGAGTGCGAGGCGAACTGCACGTACCACCGGCCAGTGCGGCTGAGTTGGGCCCGGCTGCTCAAGCGGGTGTTCGAGCTCGACCTCGAGCAATGCCTGAAACACGGCACACGTGGTCACGCTGTTCGCGCTGTCGAACCTGTGGATGGCGCAACGGCAGCTGATTGCGATGACAGTAGTCCGTGCGCGATGCGCATGAAGCCCGCAAACGCGGCGAACGCCGCTAGCAGCGCAACGGACCGGCCCCCTACCGTGTCCCGCAGCTGGCCTCGTATTGCTGCTCCGCCCGGGTCAAGCGCTGTGCATAGCGAGGGTCGTTTTGGGCGCGCTCGCGCAGGGTCTGCAAGGACTCGAACGAACGATGGCAGCGGGGGTCCGCAGGTGCGGCAATGGCCCGCGCGTCATTCGGGGCGATCGTCAGTCCAGGGGCGGACGCGGCGCTTTCCCAGGTCAGCTTCTCACCACGGGGTTGGCCTGTGTACATCAGCATGAATGCGTTGCCCGTGTTGACCATCACGTTGTAGGTGCGGAACTGGCCATCGACATCGAAAGTGATGGTTTGACCCTGCACTTGCGACTCGAGCCTGCGGTCCGGCGGCGCCGGAATCCGGCTGTTGCGCGATTGCAGGCGCCACTCGAACGCATAGCGATCGTCGCCCAGCGAGGTCACGATGCAAACGCCGTCGTAAATGCCGCCCGCGAACACCCGGTAGGTACCCGTGCGCAACGGCGTCGGTGGGAGCGGCTTCGACGCTGGGGGGGGCGGTGGCTGTTCGAAGAGGCCCTGCATGCGGTTGCGCAAGCGCCTCGCTTCGTCGGCGCTTCGCGCGTCTCCTTTGCTCGCAGCCAGCTCCCAGAGACGCAATGCCTCGGGGTTGTTGGGCCTGAACGTCGCGTTCATAAATTTGTTGCCGATATCCGAGTGCATGTAGGCCAGCGTGTACAGGCATCCGGGCACCTCACGCGAGGCGCAGCGCTGTAGGATCGCAAGACCTTCCTTTCGTTCCTCTTCCGAACTGCGCTCCACCTGCATGCAGACGCTCAAGTACTGGTGCAGCGACGCCGGATTGCCCAGTTGCGAGCCGCGGTACAGGAACGGGCATCCAGCGTTGGCGCGGTCCGACCAGTAGTTGGTCGGGGCACGCAGCCCTTCGAGGTAGTGCATGCCGATCTGGGCGTACCCGTCCAGGTCGCCGGCCTCGATGCGTCGGCGCTGTGCCGCGATGAACGCTTGGTCGGGCTCCAGCGGCAGTTTCAAGCCGTTGCAGATCGCGTCGACGCCCAGCAGCCTGGACACCACCCCCGCCGACGGACCCAGGCTGCGCGTGACTTCGAACGCGCCGCACAGCATGCGGTCGAAGAACGTCAGGCGGGCCTCCAGTTCGTTGGCTTCCTTGAGGAGGCGCTCCCGATCGGCGCAACCGCCGCATGCGCCGATGCGCTTCTTCATGTCCGCGAGGCGCTGATGGTCAGCCGCGCGCTGGGCCATGTGCGCGTTGAAGTCGTTGACTGACTGCGCCCCCTGTTTGACCTGTTGCCCCAGTTCAAACGCCCACAACTCGGAACGTTTGATGTAGACGATCTCTTGCGCCGCAACGCTCGTTGCAAAGAGCATGCAGCCGATGGCTAGAGCCAGAAGCCATGGCGCTCGTGCGATCAAGTGCAGACTTCTTCCATCCATCAAGCTGCCTCCTGATTGGCAACGGTATTCCGCTTGGCTCATCTGTTGAGCCACTGGCTGCATAGGCTGGTGGCACTTTAGCTGACCTTGGTCACCCCCCACCAACATCTGAGGCGCCAAACTGCTGCTCGACAAGGCCATCCCGATCGCGCTGAAGTCGGGGAACCGGGAACGCGCGAGTTCAGCCTGGCGAACAAGCAGGCGCTGGAGACCATGGGCGAGGTCGTGGCGTCGCAAGGCGTGCTGCGCTACACGGCGAGCGACCGATTCGGCTGCGACGGACGTGCCCGCTTCCTGCTGCCGGCCCGGGATGGCAGCTGGCGCGCCATGAAGCAGGTGGCGGCCGAGGCCTCACGCCCCGACGCCGCGCCCATGCGGCAGGCACAGCGCGAACAACTCTCCCGCGCCGTGGATCTGCAGCTTGCGGTAGGCGCGCCGGCGCAGCGTCGCGACGCTGCTGGCCGCGATGCCGAGCGCCAGGCCTATGCCTTCGCGCGTGTGGCCGGCCAGCGTCAGCGCGCAGACCTCGCGTTCACGGGTACTCAGCCGCACCGGCAGGCGCAGCAGCAGCGCCGCCGCGGCCTCCGGTCCGACCCGTCCTGCCGGGCCGGCCTGGGCCGACGGCTGCAGCGTGGCGAGGTGGCGGCGCAGCAGCGCCAGCAGCAGCGGCGCCAGTGCCACGAAGCGCTTGAGCTCACGCGCGGCGAAGGCGCCGGCAGCACGATCGCGGTAGAGGTTGAACGCGGTCCAATGGCCGTCCAGCAGCGACAGCGCGGACAGGCGTTCGACCAGGCCGAAGCGGTCCCAAAGTTGCTCGCCATAGGCCGGGTCGTCGATGTCCTCGCGGCGCAGCCGCACGATCGCCGGCGCGTCGTCGCTCGCCTCGGTGTGCCGGCGCACCGCGCCGAGCAACTGGTCGCGCCGGTAGAGCCCGCTGCCCGCATAGACACGCGCCGACTGCAGCGCCACGCCGCCGCCGCCCGCGCTGGCCGTCAGCACGACACGCGCCTGCAAACCGGCATCGAAGCGGAACGCGGTGGCATGCGCCGCACGCAGTGCCGGCGCCAGCCAGGCCAGCAGCGAGGGGCCGAAGCCGTCCTCGCCGAGGCGATCGACGACCTGTGCGAGCGCGCCGGCGTCGGCAGCTTCATCGTGGCGCTTCATCGGGCCGGCATTGTCCGCCAGCCGGAGGACAGACGCAGCCACCGACTGTGTGCACGATCGCGGTTCCTGGAGATTCCGGACTCACGACCATGGACCGCACCACCGACCGCGCCCACGAAGCCGCGCTGCGCTTCCAAAGCGAACTCGCCGACGAGCGCACGCCCTTCGTTCACGACGAGTGGTACGTCGCCGCCTTCGCCGACGAGGTGACCCGCACGCCGCTGGCGCGCAAGCTGCTCGGCATTCCGCTCGTGCTGCTGCGCAGGACGGACGGCGGCGTCGCCGCGCTGGAAGACCGCTGCGCGCACCGCTCGATGCCGCTGTCGCTGGGCAGCGTCGAGGACGACACGCTGGTCTGCGGCTACCACGGCGCACGCTTCGGCTGCGATGGTGTGTGCAGCGGCGTGCCCTCGCAGGCGATGATTCCACCGGGGGCGCGCGTGCGTGCCTTCGTCGCCGAGCAGCATGGTCCGCTGGTCTGGATCTGGATGAGCCGTGCGGCGCCCTCGCGCACGGCCCCGCATCCGGCCTGGATCGACGACGATGCCGGCTGGGCCTCCTCGCGCCAGCGCCTGCACATGCGCGCCAGCTATGTGCGTCTGCACGAGAACCTGCTCGACCTGACGCACCTGAGCTTCCTGCACGCGAAGACCTTCGGCACGCCCGACTACGCAAGCGCGCCCTACGACAGCACGATCGATGCCGAGAAGGGCCACTTCGCGCTGACGCGCAGCGTGGTGCCGACGCGGCTGCCGCCGATCTGGGCCAAGCCGACCGGCCTCGAGGGCCAGGATGCGGCGCGCATCGCCAGCTCGACCTTCATCTCCCCCGCGCTGCATGAGGTGCACGTGCGCTTCCATGCCTGCGACCGGCCGGCCGAGGAGCAGCCCTCACGGGCGATCCGCACGGCGCACATCGTCACGCCGGAGTCGGCCACCAGCACCCACTACTTCATCCACCACGGCCGCAACTTCGGCCTGGAGGACAGCGAGATCACCGCCTTCATGCACCAGCAGCTGCTGGCGGCGTTCCAGGAAGACATCGACGGCCTGGAGGCCATCGAGCGCAACCTGGAGAACTACCCACCGGGCACGGCTGCGGAAATCTCGTTCCGCGCCGACGGTCCGTCGCTGGCGATGCGCCGCTGGCTGAAGCGGCGCGCACTGTCACCTCAGGGCTGAAGTTTCCAGTTGCCGTTCTCGATGCGCACCTTTACCTGGGCACGCTGGTCGACGCCGGGCTTTCGCCCCTGATCGCGCTCAGGCCCGGATCGCCGCCAGCGCCGTCATGTTGACGATCCGACGCACGGTCGCGGACGGATTCAGCACATGCACCGAGGCGCGCGCGCCCAGCAGGATCGGCCCCACCGTGATGCCGTGCCCGCCGGTCATCTTGAGCACGGAAAACAGGATGTTGGCCGAGTCCAGGTCGGGGCAGATCAGCAGGTTGGCCTCGCCTTCCAGCGAGCCGCGCTCCATCAGGCTTTCGCGGCGGATCGGCTCGGACAGCGCGGCGTCGCCTTGCAGTTCGCCGTCGCATTCGATGTCCGGCGCCAGTTGTGCGAACAGCTCGCGCGCGCGCCGCATCTTCAGCGCCGCGCCGCGGGGGGAGGAGCCGTAGTTGCTGTGCGACAGGAACGCCACCTTGGGCGGCAGGCCGAACCGGCGCACCTCCTGAGCGGCCATCAGGGCGATGCTCGCCAGCAACTCGGCGCTCGGGTCCTCGTTGACGTAGGTGTCGGCGATGAACAGGGTGCGGTCCGGCAACATCAGCGCGTTCAGCGTCGCCAGCCCGGGCGCCTGCGACGCGGTGCCGATGACATCGCACACATGCGCCAGGTGGGCATCGAAGCGCCCGACCATGCCGCACAGCATGGCGTCGGCATCGCCCAGGTGCACCGACAACGCACCGATCAGGGTGTTGGAGCGGCGCACCGCCGCCTTGGCGGCCTCGGGCGTGACGCCGTTGCGCCCCATCAGGCGGTGGTAGGCCTCCCAGTACTGGCGAAATCGCGCGTCGCTCTCCGGGTTGACGCACTCCACGTCGTGCCCCAGCTTCAGGCGCAGGCCGGCGCGGGCGATGCGAGCCTCGATCACCGCCGGCCGGCCGATCAGGATGGGCCGCGCCAGCCGCTCGTCCAGGGCGAGCTGCGCCGCCCGCAGCACCCGCTCGTCCTCGCCTTCCGCATAGATCACCCGCCGGCCCTCGAGCGCCTTGGCCGCCGCGAACACCGGTCGCATGATCATTCCGGTCTGGTAGACGAAGCGCGTCAGGCTCTGCTTGTAGGCATCCAGGTCCTCGATCGGCCGCGTGGCGACCCCGGATTCGGCAGCCGCGCGCGCCACCGCCGGCGCGATGCGCAGGATCAGACGGGAGTCGAACGGCGTCGGGATGATGTAGTCCGGGCCGAAGGCGAGTTCCTTGCCGGCATAGGCATTGGCCACTTCCTCGCTGATGTCGGCCTTGGCCAGTGCGGCGATCTCGCGCACGCAGGCCAGCTTCATGGCCTCGGTGATCCGGGTCGCGCCGCAGTCGAGTGCGCCGCGAAAGATGTAGGGAAAGCACAGGACGTTGTTGACCTGGTTCGGGTAGTCCGAGCGGCCGGTGGCCATGATGCAGTCCGGCCGCGCCGCCCGGGCCAGCTCCGGCCGGATTTCCGGCTCCGGGTTGGCCAGCGCCAGGATGATCGGCCGCGGCGCCATCGTTCGCACCATGTCGGCCGTCAGCACGCCGGGCGCCGAACAGCCGAGGAACACGTCGGCGCCCTGCATCACGTCGGCCAGCGTGCGGCTGTCGGTGTTCTGCACGTAGCGCGCCTTCGACGGGTCGTAGCCGCCCGGCCGGCCCGCGTACAGCACGCCCTTGGAGTCGCACACAAAGATCTGGGGCTGCAACACCCCCAGGCTCACCATCAGGTCGATGCACGCGATCGCAGCGGCGCCCGCGCCCGAAACCACCACCTTCACTTCGCCGATCCGCTTGCCCACCAGTTCCAGTCCGTTGAGCAGGGCGGCCGCCGAGATGATCGCGGTGCCGTGCTGGTCGTCATGGAAGACCGGGATGTTCAGGCGCTCGCGCAGCTTGCTCTCGATGTAGAAGCACTCGGGCGCCTTGATGTCCTCGAGGTTGATGCCGCCCAGCGTGGGCTCCAGGGCGGCAATGATGTCGACCAGCTTGTCTGGGTCCTTCTCGGCCAGCTCGATGTCGAACACGTCGATGCCGGCAAACTTCTTGAACAGGCAGCCCTTGCCTTCCATCACCGGCTTGCTGGCGAGCGGGCCGATGTCGCCCAGACCCAGCACCGCCGTTCCATTGGTGACCACGCCCACCAGGTTGCCGCGGGAGGTGAACTCGGCCGCCAGCGAGGGGTCGGCCTGGATGTCCAGGCAGGGGTAGGCCACGCCCGGCGAATAGGCCAGCGACAGGTCGCGCTGGTTGGACAGCGGCTTGGTCGGTGTGACCGCGATCTTGCCCCTCCCGGGGCTGCGGTGGTACTCGCGCGCGGCCTCGCGCAGCGCCTGCTCCGCGCCAGACGGCGCGGTCTGGCCCGGAGAAGAGGGTTCAGCCATGTGATGTCGTCCTCGATCTGGTGACTTGCGGTTCAGCCCCTGCGGTCATCGCCCGCGCGCACGCGGATGACTATGCCATTGAAGCGGATCGACACTCTAAACGCCCGCGGGCGCCGCCCGGATCGCCGGGGGGAAGTGAAGAGGGAGGATGAACAGTTGGTCGGGCCCCTGCACAAGGCGAACGGCCGAGGTTGGTTGCTAATCAAGAGTCGCCTTGAACGGCCGGCGCTCGTTCAGCTCGTCGATGTAGCCGTCGATCGCGCGGCCTTCGCGTTCGAGGAAGTCGGCGACGGCGCGTGAGAACTCGGGGTGTGCGAGCCAGTGCGCCGATGCCGTGGCCACCGGCAGCAGGCCGCGCGCCATCTTGTGTTCGCCCTGCGCGCCGCCTTCGAAGCGGCGGTAGCCGTTCGCGATGCACCATTCGAGCGGCTGGTAGTAGCAGGCGTCGAAGTGCAGGCAGGGCAGCGGCTCGGTCGCGCCCCAGTAGCGCCCGTAGGCGGCGCCGCGTGCCGGGTCGATCGCGAGCAGCGACGCGGCGATGCGCCGCCCCTCGCGCTCGGCGACGAACAGGGCCCAGTGACCGGGCATCGTCGCGGCGACACGCGCGAAGAAGTCGCGGCTCAGGTACGGCGTCGAGCCATGGGCGCGGTAGGTCAGCGTGTAGCAGCGGTAGAAGTAGTCCCAGTCGTCCTGCGTGATCTCTCGCCCGACGCGCACGGCATAGCCGACGCCGGCGTCGCGCACGCGGCGCCGTTCCTGCTGGATCTTCTTGCGTTTGTCGCGCTGCAGCGAGGCGAGGAATTCGGTGAAGTCTGCCCACGGCGCACCGTCGCGGTTCGTCCAGTGGAACTGAACGCCGCTGCGCATCAGCCAGCCGGCCTCGCGCGCGACGCGCTGGTCGGCGTCGCCCAGGAACAGCAGGTGCGCCGACGACAGGCGCGCCTGCGTCGCGAAGGCGACGACGGCGTCGAGCAGCACGCGGCGCAGCGCATCGTCGGGCGCCAGCAGGCGCGGGCCGGGCACCGGCGTGAACGGCACGGCGCCGAGCAGCTTGGGGTAGTAGGCCAGGCCGTGGCGGCGGTAGGCGTCGGCCCAGGCCCAGTCGAACACGTATTCGCCCCAGGAGTGTTCCTTCAGGTAGAGCGGACAGGCCGCGACGAGCGCGCCGAGTTGGCGCACGACGACGTGGCTCGGCGTCCAGCCGGTCACGGCAGCGGCGCTGCCCGAGCGTTCGAGCGCCGACAGGTACTCGTGACGCAGAAACGGCGTCGCCGCAGGCTGCGCATCGACGAGCGCGTTCCACGCCTGCGCATCGAGGGCATCGATGTCGCCCTCGATGCCGATGACATAATCGTCCGAGCCTCCTTCACGCTCGCGCATATGTCATCCCAGGCTCCGCTGAAAGTCGCGCTCGCCCAGATCAACGCGACTGTCGGCGATCTGGCGGGCAACGCGGCGCGCATCGTCGAAGCGGCGCGCCGCGCACACGCGCAGGGCGCGAAGCTCGTCGTCACGCCGGAGCTGGCGCTGTGCGGTTATCCGCCCGAGGATCTGCTGCTGCGTCCGGCCTTCATGCAGGCCTGCGCGCAGGCCCTGGCCGGCATCGCGGCCGACCTGAAGCACTGCGAAGGGCTGCATGTCGTCGTCGGGCATCCGCATCAGTTCGGTGAGCAGGGCGATCTTAGGTCGCGCTCCGTCGTCGTGCACACGCGCTACAACGCGGCCTCGGTGCTTGCCGGGGGGCGCGTGCTCGGCACCTATTGCAAGCGCGAGCTGCCCAATTACCAGGTGTTCGACGAGCGGCGCTACTTCGCGTCGGGGCGCGACGCGGGGCTGCCGCCGCTGGTGTTCGAGGTCGACGGGCTGAAGGTCGGCATCGTCATCTGCGAGGACGCCTGGTTCGACGAGGCGCCGCGCGCCGCGCGAGCCGCCGGCGCGCAGCTGCTGTGCGTGATCAATGCGTCGCCGTTCCACCTCGGCAAGGTGGCCGATCGCGAGCAGACCATGGCCGCGCGCGTGCGCGAGATCGGCGTGCCGCTGCTCTATGCGCACCTGAGCGGCGGGCAGGACGAAGTCGTGTTCGACGGCAGCTCGTTCGTGCTCGACGCGAAAGCTGCCGTTGCGGCGCGTGCGCCGATGTTCGACGAGGCGCTGCTCGTCGTCGAGATCGGCGCCGACGGCAGCGTGCACGGGCCTCTCGCCGAGGTGCCGGCGATCGAGGCGCAGGCCTGGGCCGCGCTGGTGACGGGCGTGCGCGACTACATCGGCAAGAACGGCTTTGCAGGCGTGATCATCGGCCTGAGCGGCGGCATCGACTCGGCGCTGGTGCTGGCGCTCGCGGTCGACGCGCTGGGCGCCGACCGCGTGCGCACCGTGATGATGCCGTCGAAGTACACGGCCGACATTTCGTGGATCGATGCCCGCGACATGGCAGCTCGGCTCGGCGTGCGCTACGACGAGATCCCGATCGCCCCGATGTTCGACGCCTTCCGAGCCAGCCTGGCGCATGAGTTCGCCGGTCTGCCGGAAGACGCGACGGAAGAGAACATCCAGGCGCGCATCCGCGGCACGCTGCTGATGGCGCTGTCGAACAAGTCGGGCTGGATCGTGCTGACCACCGGCAACAAGAGCGAGATGGCGACCGGCTACTGCACGCTGTACGGCGACATGGCGGGCGGCTTCGCCGTCATCAAGGACGTGGCCAAGACGCTGGTCTATCGCCTGGCGCGCTGGAAGAACGAGCAAGGCCGCGAGGTGATCCCCACGCGCATCATCACGCGCGCGCCGTCGGCCGAACTGCGGCCCGACCAGAAGGACCAGGACAGCCTGCCGCCCTACGAGGTGCTCGACGCCATCCTCGCGCGCTACATGGAGGACGACCAGAGCATCGAGAGCATCGTCGCCGCCGGCTTCGATGCAGCGACGGTGCAGCGCGTGACGCACCTGATCAAGGTCAACGAGTACAAGCGGCGCCAGGCGCCCGTCGGCATCCGCATCACGCACCGCGCGTTCGGCCGCGACTGGCGCTATCCGATCACCTCCAAGTTCCGCGCCTGAAGGCGCGCGACTACACTAACCACGAAGCAGACACCGCCCGGAGCCGCCACCATGAAGCAGATCGCCGCGATCATCAAACCGTTCAAGCTCGAGGAAGTGCGTGAGTCGCTCGCCGAGGTCGGCGTGACGGGGCTGACCGTGACCGAAGTCAAGGGCTTCGGCCGGCAGAAGGGGCACACCGAGCTCTATCGCGGCGCGGAGTACGTCGTCGACTTCCTGCCAAAGGTGAAGATCGAGGTCGTCGTCAAGGACGCCGACGTCGACCGCTGCATCGAGGCCATCGTCAAGGCCGCCAAGACGGGCAAGATCGGCGACGGCAAGATCTTCGTGACCAGTGTCGAGCAGGTCGTGCGCATCCGCACCGGCGAGACGGACGAAGCGGCCGTCTGATCCGGCTTCGCCTCCCGAAATGCAGCCCGCCTCGCGCGGGCTGTGTCGTTTTCGGCCGTGCGGGTTCATCGGGCCCGGCTTCTTGACCACGGAGCCGCTGCAGGGCTTTCTATGTCCGGATCGCCACCTGGAGACCCGTGATGTCGGACGCCATGCATCCTCTTCTGGCCGCCACGCCCTTGCTGGATCTGCATCACCTGGCGATCGAGTCGCTCGTGACGCGGCGCGGCTGGAGATCGCTGCCCGCCCACGACCGCATCGGTGCGGTCTACGACTTCGTGCGCAACGAGATCGCCTTCGGCTACAACGAGGGCGACGAGTTGCCCGCGTCGCGCGTGCTGGCCGACGGCATCGGCCAGTGCAACACCAAGACGACCTTGCTGATGGCGCTGCTGCGCTCGTCGGGCATCGCCCGCTGCTTCTGCGGCTACGGAGCGGCGACGCCCGACCTCTCAGCGCCGCAGGTGGAGTGGCAGGGCCGGGACACCTCCATCCAGAAGGAAGGGATTGCCGACGACTTCGGTGTGTTCGACAGCCCCGACGCCATCTACGCCCGCCAAGGCTCCAACCTGTCCGGCCTCAGGCGCTGGCTCTACGAACGCGTGGTCCGACATGCGATGAACCGCAACGTCGAGCGGATCCGTGCCGGGGGCTGGTAACGCCTAGATTTGCCGGTAGTCGTCGGGCTCGGTAGCCTGGGCGGCGAGGGCAGCCAGCCGCTGCAGCAGCGGCGCCGGCTCGGCGTCGACCTGCAGCAGCCGCGATTGCGCCGGCAGCACAAAACCTTGCGCCTCGGTCTCGCCGAGGAAGGCGAGCAGGCGGTCGAAGTAGCCGCCGGTGTTCAGCAGGCCGAGCGGCTTGTCGTGGTAGCCGAGCTGGCGCCAGGTCCATGCCTCGAACATCTCCTCGAGCGTGCCGATGCCGCCGGGCAGCGCGACGAAGGCGTCGCTGCGCTCGGCCATCAGGCGCTTGCGCTCGTGCATCGTTTCGACGACGTGCAACTCGGTGATGCCCGCGTGGCCCAGCTCGCGCGACATCAGCGCCTGCGGGATCACGCCGACGACGGGGGCTCCGGCGACCAGCGCGGCGTCGGCCAGGACGCCCATCAGCCCGGCGTGGCCGCCGCCATAGACGAGCTGCGCGCCCATGCGGCCAAGCAGCGTGCCGACCTCGCGCGCGGCGGCGGCATAAGCCGGGTCGGCCCCGGCGCGCGAGCCGCAGTAGACACAGATCGACAATCTGGACATCGCGTTCAGGAGGCGGCGACGAAGCGTTGCCATAGCGCCGCAGTCCAGATGCCGCCGCACAGCAACAGCGCGAGCATCACGGCGCCGCTGGCATAGTCCTTCGCGCGCTTGGACAATTCGTGCAGCTCGAACGACACCCGGTCGATCGCGGCCTCGATTCCCGAGTTCAGCAGCTCGACGATCAGCACCAGAACGACGCTGCCGGCAAGCAGCGCAACCTCGGTCCAGCCGCGCCCGACCCAGAACGCCGCCGGCAGCAGCACCGCGGCGAGGCAGAACTCCTGGCGAAACGCGCTCTCGCCGCGCCAGGCGGCACGCAGTCCGTCGAGCGAGTGGCGCGTCGCGCGCAGCACGCGGTCGATGCCCGTGTGCCCCTTGTACGGATTCGTCATGGGCGCCGATTGTGCCCGCGCCGAGCTTCAGTCGCGTGCGTCGACGAGCCGCGTGCCGCACAGCACGTCGTGCAGGAACTGGCGCGACGGGTGCAGCCGCGCCAGCGCGGCGAAGGCGAGCACCCCAGCCGCGACGACGCCCGTGATCGCGCCGGCCCCGCGCAGGCCGGCGAGCCAGACCGCGAGCAATGCCGGCGCGAACCACAGCCAGGCCAGCAGGTAGCGGACGGCGGCGCGGGTCATCGACACGACGCAGCCGTCGCTGCGAATCAGGCGGATGCGCCAGGCCTTCATCGCCACCGTCTGGCCGCCGTGCGACCAGAACCACGCGAAATAGAGGCCCAGCACGACGAACAGCAGCGCCTGCAGTCCGTGGCGACCGAGCAGCGCGTGGCGCTGCTGCGTTGCCAGCGACCAGACGAAGCCAGCCGCCATCACGACGCCGAACAGCAGCACACCCTCGTAGACGAAGGCGGCGAGCCGGCGACGCACGCTCGGCGTGCGCAGCGGCGCGGCCGTCATCCGGCCGGTTCGCGCGGGGTGGGGCGTGGCGCCGGGGCGCGGATCGCCGCGCCTTGCGCGCCGCGCTGCGGCAGCAGCGTCGCGCTGTCGACGAATTCGGGCGTCGCGACGATCTTCGGCATACCGGTCTGCTGGTGCGGAGGCGGCGCCGGCTTGCGCGACATCAAAGTCGTGCTGGCCCCCGGCCGGGCTTGCATGACGATCGGGGCGACCGGCTTGGGCGGCGCGGCGTAGGCGGGATTGGGCACCAGATTGGACTTGCCCTGCGGGCTGCGCGCTTCGGTGCGACGCGCGGGGTCGGGAGCCGGTACCTGCGACTTGGTCGCTAGCTGTCGGCGCTCGGCGGGAGGCAGCGCCTGGTAGGCCTCCCAGCGGGCCTGGCGTTCGCCGGGCTCGACGCGCTGCGCCTGCTGAAAGCGAAGGCGCGCGCGACCGCGCTCCTGCGGAGTCATGCGCACCCAGTCGGTCATGCGCTCCTGGACGCGGGCGCGTTCCCCGGCCGGCATGCCGGGAAAGCGGGCGGCGACCTCAAGCCACTTGCGCTTCTGCCCCGCGTCGATCGTCGCCCAGTCGCGCTGCAGCGGTGCGAGTGCGGTGCGCTGCTCGAGGCTCAGGTTCGACCAGGCTGGGCCGGCGGCGGCCTGCGCCATCGCGGCGGGCGGCGGCGCCGTGCGGATCGGTGCTGCCGGCGTCACGGCCTGGGCCAGCACGACGCCCGGCAGCGCGCAGGCGGCAGAGCCGAGCCAGCGTCGGAGGATGGGGGGGCAGCCGACCGGGAACATCGGGCTCAGTCGCGTGGCGACTTCAGGAACTCGGAGAAGCCGGGGTCGCTATAAGCGCTGGGCGGCAGGTCGTCGGCGAGCAGCGCGGCGTCGATCTCGGCTGCGGCATCGATTTCGGCCTGGGCATGCCAGTGGCGGATCAGCAGCAGGCCGCAGACGAGCACGATCAGCGGCATCACGGAACCGATCTTGATCCACAGCGGCGATGAGTTGTGGCCTCTGCCGCCCCAGCGCAACGCCGACACGCCGCCGCCGACCGGCTCGACCGACACGGCGGATTCGCTCCTTCGCGCGCGCGCCTGGGCGAGCGCCTGCTCGCGCGCGAAGCGCAGGCGCTCGGCGACATCGGGCTGCACCTGGGCAGCGCCTTCGTTCAGATGGGCGACGACGCGCCGGGCGAACAGGGCCTGCAGCGCCTCGGGATCGGCGGGATGGCGGAGAGTCGTGGTCGGATTCATGGCGCGATTCCCTTTGCCTGCAGAGCCTTGGCCAACGCGCGCACCGCTCTCGAGCAGTGCGTCTTGACGCTTCCCTCGGAGCAGCCCATCACGACCGCAGTCTCTGCGACATCGAGTTCCTCCCAGTAACGCAGGAGGAAAGCTTCGCGTTGACGTGCGGGCAGTTCGGTCACCCCGGTTTCGATCAGACGCAGGATCTGGGCCCGCGCAACCGTGTCCGAGGTGCTCTCCGCTGCCATGGACCCTTCCACGGCGCCCAAAGTTTCCAGCAGATCGAACTCCTGCTCCGGATCGGAAGACTCGAAGTCGGAAAAATTGCGCACGACGGCGTTGCGCACCTTCTGGCGCCGGAACCAGTCCATCGTGGCGTTCGACAGGATGCGCTGGAAGATCAGCGGCAACTCGGCCGGCGGCCGGTCGGCGTACTTCTCGGCGAGGCGGATCATCGCGTCCTGCACGATGTCCAGCGCGGCGTCGTCGTCGCGAACGGCGAAGACGGTTCGCTTGAAGGCCCGCTTTTCGACGCTCTTGAGGAAGTCGGAGAGTTCTAGGTCGGAGGCCAAGGAAACGACGCCCGCGGAAGACGGGGCGGATTATCTCATCGCACCGCGACGGGGTCGGACGCCTCGCGGCGGCGTCTTGTGCAGTGCCATAATTCGCCCTGTTGCACAACAGTCAGGTCTGAAGCTGGCGCCCGACCGGGGCGCCGATGTTTTCGATTTCGCAGTTCCGAGTCCGTCTCATGAGGACGCGAGGAGGAGCACCGATGGTTTTTCGTCAGAGAAATTCACAAAGGTTCGTCATGGACATGTCTCCCGCGGAAATCAAGCGTGCCGCCTCGGCGCAGCCGCAACCCCCCACGAAGGAGCCCAACGGCTCCGAAATCCTGGTCCGCTGCCTGCAGGCCGAGGGCGTCAAGCACGTCTGGGGCTACCCCGGCGGCGCCGTGCTCTATATCTACGACGCGCTGTACCAGCAAGACAGCATCGAGCACGTGCTGGTGCGTCACGAACAGGCCGCAGTGCACGCCGCCGACGGTTATGCGCGCGCCAGCGGCGAAGTCGGCGTCGCGCTCGTGACATCGGGCCCAGGCGTCACGAATGCCGTGACCGGCATCGCGACAGCCTACATGGACTCGATCCCGATGGTGATCATCACCGGCCAGGTTCCGACGCGGGCCATCGGGCTCGACGCGTTCCAGGAGTGCGACACCGTGGGCATCACGCGCCCCGTCGTCAAGCACAACTTCCTCGTCAAGGACGTGCGCGAACTGGCCTCGACGATCAAAAAGGCGTTCCACATCGCGCGCACCGGGCGCCCCGGGCCGGTGGTGGTCGACATCCCGAAAGACGTGTCGGTGAACACCGCGCCGTTCGAATACCCGGCGACGGTCGAGATGCGCTCCTATAACCCCGTGCGCAAGGGCCACGGCGGGCAGATTCGCAAGGCCGTGCAGCTGCTGCTGAGCGCCCGGCGGCCCTACATCTACACCGGCGGCGGCGTCGTCCTGGGCAATGCGTCGGCCGAGTTGCGCGAGTTGGTCGGCCTGCTCGGCTACCCCTGCACCAGCACGCTGATGGGGCTGGGCGCGTTCCCGGCCAGCGATCCGAAGTTCCTCGGCATGCTCGGGATGCACGGTACCTACGAAGCCAACATGACGATGCAGCACTGCGACGTGCTGCTGGCCGTCGGCGCGCGCTTCGACGATCGCGTGATCGGCAACCCGCAGCACTTCGCCTCGGTCGAGCGCAAGATCGTGCACGTCGATATCGATCCGTCGTCGATCAGCAAGCGCGTCAGGGTCGACGTGCCGATCGTCGGCGACGTGAAGGACGTGCTGCAGGAGCTGATCGCCCAGCTGAAGGAGGCGCAGGCGCGCCCCGACGCGACGGCGCTCGCCGCCTGGTGGGGCCAGATCGACGACTGGCGCAAGCGCGAATGCCTGACCTACAAGCGCAGCAGCGAGGTCATCAAGCCGCAGCAGGTCGTGCAGACGCTTTGGGAGCTGACGAAGGGCCGCGACACCTACATCACGTCCGACGTCGGTCAGCATCAGATGTGGGCGGCCCAGTACTACCGCTTCGACGAGCCGCGGCGCTGGATCAACTCGGGCGGCCTCGGCACGATGGGCGTCGGCCTGCCCTATGCGATGGGCATCAAGCTGGCCAAGCCGCAAGCCGACGTCTTCTGCATCACCGGTGAAGGCTCGATCCAGATGTGCATCCAGGAGCTGTCGACCTGCCTGCAGTACAAGACGCCGGTCAAGATCGTCTCGCTCAACAACCGCTATCTCGGCATGGTGCGGCAGTGGCAGGAGCTTCAGTACGGCGGGCGCTACTCGCACAGCTACATGGACGCGCTGCCCGATTTCGTCAAGCTCGCCGAGGCCTACGGCCATGTGGGCATGCTGGTCGAGAAGCCGGCCGACGTCGAGCCGGCGCTGCGCGAGGCGATACGGCTCAAGGACCGCACCGTCTTTCTCGACATCCGCACCGACCCCACGGAGAACGTCTGGCCGATGGTGCAGGCCGGCAAGGGCATCTCCGAAATGCTGCTCGGGTCCGAGGATCTGTGACGCGCCCAAGGGCGGCGAGGGCGGCACCGTCACCGCGGTGTCGCCAGGAGCCGGCCCGGACGCGCCGAACGACCCCGGACATTCATCACCGCTCGAGAGGGCGTGGCCAAGGGTCTGCGGTTACCGCCGCCGGCATGAAGAGCGCGCCTTCGAAGGACTTCTCATGAAACACATCATCGCGCTGCTGCTGGAAAACGAACCCGGCGCACTGTCGCGCGTCGTCGCGCTGTTCTCGGCGCGGGGCTACAACATCGAAACGCTGACCGTCGCGCCGACCGAAGACGCCTCGCTGTCGCGCATGACGATCGTCACCACGGGCTCGGACGAAGTGATCGAGCAGATCACGAAGCACCTGAACCGGCTGATCGAAGTCGTCAAGGTCGTCGACCTGACCGAAGGCGCCTACACCGAGCGCGAGCTGATGCTGGTGAAGGTGCGCGCCGTCGGCAAGGAGCGCGACGAGATGAAGCGCATGGCCGACATCTTCCGCGGCCGCATCATCGACGTGACCGAGAAGACGTACACCGTCGAGGTGACCGGCGACTCGGGCAAGCTCGACGCCTTCCTCGAGGCGATCGACCGCAACGCCATTCTCGAAACGGTGCGCACAGGCGCCAGCGGCATCGGTCGCGGCGAGCGCATCCTCAGGGTCTAGCGAGCAACGAAAGCGGGCCCTCGCGGGCCCTTGAAGGATTCAACGGAGAGAACCATGAAGGTCTATTACGACAAGGACGCCGACCTGAGCCTGATCAAGGGCAAGAACGTCACGATCATCGGCTACGGCTCGCAGGGCCACGCGCACGCGCAGAATCTCAACGAAAGCGGTGTCAAGGTCACCGTCGGCCTGCGCCGCGGCGGGGCTTCCTGGAGCAAGGCCGAGAAGGCGGGCTTGAAGGTCGCCGAGGTGTCGGAGGCGGTGAAGACGGCCGACGTCGTCATGATCCTTCTGCCCGACGAGCAGATCGCGTCGGTCTACAAGAACGACGTGGAAGCGCACATGAAGCAGGGCGCATCGCTCGCCTTCGCGCATGGCTTCAACGTGCACTACGGTCAGGTCGTGCCGCGGGCCGACCTCGACGTCTGGATGGTCGCGCCAAAAGCGCCGGGCCACACGGTGCGCTCGACCTACGCCCAAGGCGGCGGAGTGCCGCATCTGATCGCCGTCTATGCCGACAAGAGCGGCAAGGCGCGCGACCTGGCGCTCAGCTACGCTGCGGCCAACGGCGGCGGCAAGGCGGGCATCATCGAGACCAACTTCCGCGAAGAAACCGAGACCGACCTGTTCGGCGAGCAGGCCGTGCTGTGCGGCGGCACCGTGGAACTGATCAAGGCCGGCTACGAAACGCTGGTCGAGGCCGGCTACGCGCCCGAGATGGCCTACTTCGAGTGCCTGCACGAACTCAAGCTGATCGTCGATCTGATCTACGAGGGCGGCATTGCCAACATGAACTACTCGATCTCGAACAACGCCGAGTACGGCGAGTACGTGACCGGGCCGAAGATAGTCACCGACGCGACCAAGCAGGCAATGAAGCAGGCGCTCAAGGACATCCAGACCGGCGAGTACGCCAAGAGCTTCATCCTCGAGAACCGCGCTGGCGCGCCGACGCTGCAGTCGCGACGCCGCCTCACCGCCGAGCACTCGATCGAGCAGGTCGGCGAGAAGCTGCGCGCGATGATGCCGTGGATCAAGAAGAATCGTCTGGTCGACCAGAGCAAGAACTGAAGCGTCGGCCGTCGCCTCGAAGCCGTGCCCCGGGGCGCGGCTCTTTTTCGCGCGTTGCTGCGGTATCCTCGCCGCATGCCCAGCTGCCGATCGTCATGAGCGACCTGCCCGGTGCCGATGCGGATCGGGAGTTCGAGCGCCCGCGCCGCAAGGGCATCTACATCCTGCCCAACCTGTTCACGCTGGCGGCGCTGTTCTCGGGCTTCTACGCCATCGTCATGGCGATGAACGGCCGCTTCGAGCAGGCCGCGATCGGCATCTTCAGCGCCGCCGTGCTCGACAGCCTCGACGGCCGCGTCGCACGCATGACGAACACGCAGAGCGCATTCGGCGAGCAGATGGACAGCCTGTCGGACATGGTCAGCTTCGGCGCCGCGCCGGCGCTGATCGTCTACGAGTGGGCGTTGAAGGGGCTCGGCAAGCTGGGCTGGATCGCCGCCTTCGTCTACTGCGCCGGCGCGGCGCTGCGGCTGGCGCGCTTCAACACCAACATCGGCGTCGTCGATCGCCGCTTCTTCCAGGGGCTGCCCAGCCCGGCGGCGGCGGCACTGATCATCGGCTTTGTCTGGGTGATGGACGATGCGGGCTGGAGCGACGTCTCGCGTATCAACTGGCTGGCCTGGTGCATGTTCGCCTTCACGCTGTATGCGGGACTGACGATGGTGACGAACGTGCCGTTCTACAGTTTCAAGGACGTGAGCTTCAAGAAGACGGTGCCGTTCATCGTGATCGTCGCGATCGCGCTGGGCATCGCCATCATCAACATCCACCCGCCCGTCGTGCTGTTTGCGCTGTTCGTCGTCTACGGCTTCTCGGGCTACGCCGTCTACGTCTACAAGCGGATGAAGGGCCGGCCGGTCAGCGTGATCGCGACGTCGACCGACGAGCCCGACGAGGCGGGCCTGCACCGCTGATCGGCGCGTGCTATATTGCAGCGCATGACGATTCGTCCGGTCCGCGCTGCGCTTCTGCTTCTAGGGGTACCGCGGGTGCGCTGATCGAATACGTCCACGTCTTCCCCGATCAACGGCCCGCCAGCGCAACGCAGCGGGCCGTTTGCTTTGGGGCTGCGTGCAATCCGAACGAAGAGACAGGAGCCTCGACCATGGCCGACAAGCTGATCATTTTCGATACCACGCTGCGCGACGGCGAACAGTCCCCCGGCGCCTCGATGACCAAGGACGAGAAGCTGCGCATCGCGCGTCAACTGGAGCGGTTGAAGGTCGACGTGATCGAGGCGGGCTTCGCGGCGTCGTCGAACGGCGATTTCGAATGCGTGAAGGCGATTGCGCAGGCGATCAAGGGCAGCACCGTCTGCTCGCTCGCGCGTGCCAACGACCGCGATATCTCGCGTGCCGCCGAGGCGCTGCAGGGCGGCGCTTCGACGCGCATTCACCTGTTTCTCGCCACCAGTGCGCTGCACATGGAGAAGAAGCTTCGCATGACGCCGGACCAGGTGTTCGAGCAGGCCAGGCTGTCGGTGCGTTTCGCGCGCAACCTGTCGGGCGACGTGGAGTTCTCGCCGGAAGACGGCTACCGGTCCGATCCTGATTTTCTGTGCCGTGTGATCGAGGCCGTGATCAACGAAGGGGCGACCACGATCAACGTGCCCGACACCGTCGGCTACGCCATTCCCGAGCTTTACGGCAGCTTCATCCACCGCCTGCGCGAACGTATTCCCAACTCCGACAAGGCCGTCTGGTCCGTGCACTGCCACAACGACCTCGGCATGGCGGTCGCCAACTCGCTGGCGGGCGTCAAGATCGGCGGCGCGCGCCAGGTCGAATGCACGATCAACGGGCTGGGCGAGCGCGCCGGCAACTGCGCGCTCGAGGAAGTCGTGATGGCGGTGCGCACGCGGCGCGACTACTTCGGCCTCGAACTCGGCATCGACGCGACGCAGATCGTGCCGGCCTCGCGCCTCGTCTCGCAGACGACGGGCTTCGTCGTGCAGCCGAACAAGGCCGTCGTCGGCGCGAACGCCTTCGCGCACGCTTCGGGCATCCACCAGGACGGCGTGCTGAAGGCGCGCGACACCTACGAAATCATGCGCGCCGAGGACGTCGGCTGGTCGGCCAACAAGATCGTGCTCGGCAAGCTGTCCGGGCGCAACGCCTTCAAGCAGCGCCTGCAGGAGATGGGCATCGAACTCGACTCCGAGTCCGAGGTCAACGCCGCCTTCGCCCGCTTCAAGGATCTGGCCGACCGCAAGAATGAGATCTTCGACGAGGACATTCTGGCGCTGGTGATGGACGAATCGGTGACGTCGGAGCGCGAGCACTACCGGTTGCTGTCGCTGTCGCAGCACTCCGAAACGGGCGAGCGGCCGCACGCGAAGGTGGCTTTCGCGGCCGGCGAGGCCGAACTCCACGCCGAGAGCGACGGCAACGGCCCCGTCGACGCCAGCCTCAAGGCGATCGAGTCGAAGCTGCAAACAGGCGCCGAGATGCTGCTGTATTCCGTCAATGCCATCACTTCGGGCAGCACAGAATCGCAAGGCGAGGTGACGGTGCGTCTGCAACATGGCGGGCGCGTCGTCAACGGGGTCGGTGCCGATCCGGACATCGTCGTTGCGTCGGTCAAAGCCTACTTGTCGGCGCTGAACAAGCTCCAGAACAAGGCTGAACGCGTGGCGGCGCAGGGCTGATCCGGCCCGAGGCCGTGACGGAGTGGCGGATGGACTTGAGGAAAACCCCGTAAGCTTTTGATATTGCGTAGCTTTTATTCGCCCCGTACACTCGGCTCACGAGATCGGGGAGATTGGGGTCGGGGTCATGGTCAGGTCGATCGCCGCGCAGGCGGCTGGATGGTGTGGCGCGCTGATGCTCGCCGTTCTGATGCCTTTGGCGAGCGCCACGGCGAAGGAGCCTTCCGTTTCCGCCGCAAAGAAGTCCGCGTCGGCCGGCAAGGTGGTCAAGAGCGCGCCACGCAGCGCGCGCCGCGTGACCAAGCGCGTTGTGAGGGCGGCACCCCAACGACCCTCGTTCGGTCGCATCGCCGGTTTGCACGGCACCGACGATCCGCTCGACCTGAAGTCGAGCGTCGCCCTGGTGATGGACCAGGAAACCAACGAAGTCCTGTTCAGCAAGAACCCCGGCGCCGTGCTGCCGATCGCCTCGATCACCAAGCTGATGACGGCGCTGATCGTGGACGAGGCCAAGCTGCCGCTCGACGAGGTGCTGACGATCACGCAGGCCGACGTCGACACCGAGAAGGGCAGCCACTCGCGCCTCGTGGTGGGCACGCAGCTCACGCGCGGCGAGATGATGCATCTGGCGCTGATGGCGTCGGAGAACCGAGCGGCGCATGCGCTGGGTCGCACCTATCCAGGTGGCCTCGACGCCTTCGTCGAGGCGATGAACGCCAGGGCCCGCCTGCTCGGCATGACGAGCACGCGCTATGTCGAGCCGACTGGCCTGTCGAGCCGCAACCAGTCGAGCGCCACCGACCTGGCGACGCTCGTCGGCGCCGCGTCGGAGCGGCCGCTGATCCGCGAGCTGTCGACCTCGCCTGAACACCAGGTGGCGGTCGGTCGTCGGCAACTGCAGTTCCGCAACACGAACGGCCTGGTGCGCAACCCCAGCTGGGATATCGGCCTGCAGAAGACGGGCTACATCAGTGAAGCCGGCCGCTGCCTCGTGATGCAGGCGACTCTGGCCGGCCGCAAGCTGATCATGGTGTTCCTCGATTCGGCGGGCAAGTATTCGCGCATCGGCGACGCCGAGCGCGTGCGCCGCTGGGTCACCGAGCATGCGCCGGCGCTGCTGCCGGCTGCGGCGGCTGCCGCCGAAGAAGCCGCGTCCTGAACGACCCCGGCGCGCGAGCCGCGCCTGGGACGACTCAGCGCGTCGCGCGCAGCGGCTCGGCCGGACGCACCGCCGGGCCGCGGTAGCCGAGGGCCGACGAGATCTGCCCCGCCGTTGCCTTCAGGCGCTCGAGCCACGCATCCTCCAGCCGGTCCGCCGGCGCCGAGATCGACAGGCCGGCGATCAGGTGCCCCTGGTCGTCGTAGATTCCGGCTGCCATGCAGCGCACGCCCAACTCCAGTTCCTCGTCGTCGCGCGCCATGCCGTTGATGCGCACGCTGTTGAGCTCGCGCTCGAGCGCCGGCAGGGCTGTGATGCTGTTGCGCGTGTGGCCCGCCAGGCCGGTGCGTGTTGCATAGGCGCGCACGCGCTGCGGGTCGTCCTGCGCGAGAAACAGCTTGCCGACCGAGGTGAGATGCAGCGGCGCGCGGCCGCCGACAGCGCGCACGACCTGCATGCCCGATCGCTCGCTGTAGGTGCGCTCGATGTAGACGATCTCGTCGCCCTGGCGCACCGACAGGTTGACTGGCTGGTGCGTCAGCTTGTGCAACTCGCGCATGGGGGCCAGCGCCGAATCGCGCACGTCGAGCCGCGCCTTGACAAGGTTGCCCAGCTCGAGCATGCGCATGCCGAGCCGGTAGCTGCCGGCGGCCGGTCGATCGACGTAGCGGCCGATGGTCAGGTCGTTGAGGATGCGGTGCGCCGTCGACGGATGCAGGCCGGTGCGTTCGCTGATCTCCTTGAGGGAGATCGGATCCTGGTGCGCAGCCAGCACGTCGAGCAGCGCGAAGCTGCGCTCGAGCACCTGGATCGTGGGCGTGGTGATCCTGTCGTTCTTCATGTCCATGAGCTCATTCCGGCTGCGATTTTGCATCGCGAAACCGGTTCTGTGCGGCCCGTGCCGCGGAAATTCCGGAACGCACGGCGCCTTCGAGCGTCGCCGGGTAGGGTCCTTCGACATAGTCGCCGGCGGCGATCAGGCCGGGTGCGATCGTCGCGGCGGGTCGCGGCAAGCCCGGCGTGCAGGCGAAGGTGGCGCGCTTTTCCGTGAAGCTGCGCAGCGGTTCCACCACGATGCCGAGCTGACGCCGCGCCTGCTCGATCGTCGCGGCAACCGTTGCCTCGGTGCCACGCGACACCCAGGACGCCGCACCGCTGACCACGAAGGCGAGCCGCGCGTCGGCGCCGCTCAGCGCCGCGAGGTCGAACACGAACTGCGCCGGGCCGCTGCTGTCGACGGAGCCTGCCGGCAGCGCCAGCATCGGCGCGGCCAGCGGTGCGCTGCCGCCGCGCGCATAAACGGTGATGATCGGCTCGTAGCGCAGCGTGGCGGCGCGCGCCGCCCAGGCGGCGTCGATCGGGGCTGCAAGGCGGGCCGCCTCGACAGAGGTGGCGGCCAGCACGACGGCGTCGCAGGGTTCACCGTCGACGCGCCAGCCCGACGCCGCGGCTTCGATGCGCTCGACGCGGCGTCCGAGCCGCAGCTGCGCTCCTGCGTTCTTCAGCCAGCGCGCCGCGGGCTCGGGCAGCAGGTCGCTCAGGGATCGGCGCGGCAGCAGCAGGTCGGCACTGCCGGGGCCGCCGAACAGCGCATCGCGCAACACGCGCAGGAACACGGCGGCGCTCGCGGCGTCGGCCGGCGTGTTGAGCGCGGCCACGCACAACGGCTCGATCAGCTCGGCTCGCACCCTCGGCGGCAGCGTGCGACACAACTGCGCCACGCTGAGGCCGCCATCGCAGGCGAAGCCGCGCAGCGCCCAGCCTGCGGCTGCAGCGAGCAATGCGAGCCGCTCGCGCCGGCGCCAGCCTCGATGACCCCAGACGGCGCGCACGAAGGCCGGTGCCGGCTTCCCGGCGGGCATCACCAGACCTCGGCCGTCGGGGTCGACGAGGCGCAGCGGCGTGCGCAGCAGCGCCGCGTCGACGTCGACGTCGACGCGGCGCATCGTCTGCAGCGTCGCGCTGTAGGCGCCGATCAGGATGTGCTGGCCGTTGTCGAGGGCCAGGCCGCCGGCGTCGACGCACCGCGCGCGCCCGCCGAGCCGGCCGGCCATCTCGTAGAGCGTGACTTCGACACCGGCGCCGGCCAACTCGACGGCGGCTGCCAGTCCGGCCCAGCCGCCGCCGACCACGGCGACGCGCCGCACCGCAGCCGTCATGCGCCGCGCCAGTTCGTGCGCATCGCGATCCAGAGCTTGCGCAGCGGCGTCAGCGAGATGCGCTGGTGCAGCACCCTGAATTGCTCGTGCTCGATCTCGCGCAGCAGCGTGCGATAGATGTTGGCCATCATCAGCCCCGGCCTCTGCGCGCGGCGATCCTGCGGCGGCAGCAGCGCCAGCGCCGCGTCGTAGGCGGCATGCGCACGCTCGGCCTGGAAGCGCATCAGCGTGGTGAATCGGTCGGAGTACTGGCGTGCCAGCACCTCATGCGCCTTCACGTCGTGGCGCTGCAACTCGTCGATCGGCAGGTAGATGCGGCCGCGCCGCGCGTCGTCGCCGACGTCGCGGATGATGTTCGTCAGCTGCATCGCCAGGCCCAGCTTGTGCGCGTACTCCACGGTTGCCGCCTGGGTGCGGCCGAAGATGGCGCTGGCCACCTCGCCGACAACGCCGGCGACCAGGTGGCAGTAGCGCTCCAGGCTGGCGAAGTCGAGGTAGCGCGTCTGCTCGAGGTCCATGCGGCAGCCGTCGATGACGGCCTGCAGGTGGTGCGGCTCGATGGCGTAGGCGGCCGCGTGCGGCATCAGCGCGCGCATCGCCGGGTGGCTCGGCCGGCCGGCGAAGCTCGCCGCGACTTCGCCGCGCCACCAGGCCAGCTTGCCGGCCGCGACGCCCGGGTCGCTCACCTCGTCGACGACATCGTCGATCTCGCGGCAGTAGGCATAGAAGGCCGTGATCGCGGCGCGGCGCTCCGGCGGCAGGAACAGGAACGCGTAGTAGAAGCTCGAGCCGCTCTTCGCGGCCTTGTCCTGCACGTACTGCTGCGGCGACACGGCCAGCTCGCGCAAGGTGTCAGGCGGCATGGGCACCGGCTCCGGCGCGCGCAGCGCGCATCGTCAGCGCCCGCCAGGCGAGCAGCGGGCCGTCCGCCGCCTGCACGACGGGGCGGCGCAGCAGCGCGGCATGGCCGCTGCGTTCGATCTTGTCGAGCACGCGCAGACCGCCCTGCACGACGAAACGCAGCTCCCAGCCGGTGCGCCCCGGCAGGCGAAGCGCGAGTGGCGCGCCGGCCTGCATCAGGGCGCGCGCCCAGGCCGTTTCGTCGGCGACCAGGGCACGCACGGCGGGGCTGTCGCGGCCGGCGAGCAGGTCGGCTTCGCGCACGCCGTGGCGCTGGCAGTCGACCAGCGGCACGTAGAGCCGGCCGCGGCGCGTGTCCACGCCGAGGTCCTGCCAGAAGTTGATCAACTGCAGCGCCGTGCAGACGGCGTCGGATTCGCGCAGCGAGGTCGCATCGTCGATGCCGTAGAGGTGCAGCAGCAGACGCCCGACCGGATTCGCCGAGCGGCGGCAGTAGTCGAGCAGGTCGGCACGGTCGGCATAGCGATGCTTGACGACGTCCTGCTCGAAGGCGCCAAGCAGGTCGGACAGCGCAGCGGCCGGCAGGCCGTGGGCCGTGATCGCGCGGCCGAGCGGCTCGAACACCCCGGGCCAGCGCGGCGAGACGGGCCGCCCTGCGAGCGTTGCCTCCAGGTCGGCGCGGTATGCCGCCAGCGCCGCGAGGCGCTGCGCCGGCCGCGCCTCGCCTTCGTCGGCGAGATCGTCGGCGGTGCGGGCGTAGACATAGAGCGCGCGCACCGCGGGCCGCAGCCGCGCCGGGCACAGCAACGACGCGACGGGGAAGTTCTCGTAGTGCTCGATGCTCACGCTGCGCATTGTCCACTGCGGCGGCGTCGCATCGATGACGCGACGATTGACAGCCGGTTGTTCGCTCTTCTACATTACTGACCGGTCAGTCAGTTAATCAGCCAGAGCTCCCATGCATCCATCCGTCGTCGCTGTTGTCGCCGCGGCTTTGCTGGCGACCGGCTGCTCGAAGGCGCCACCGGCGCCAGAGCCGGTGCGCGCCGTGCGCGTGCAGACCGTCGGCGCCGATCGCGTGGCGGCGACGCAGGAGTACGCTGCTGAGATCCGCGCGCGCACCGAGTCGCGGCTCGCGTTTCGGGTCAGCGGCAAAGTCGTGCGCCGCCTCGTCGATCTCGGCGCTGCCGTGCACGCCGGCCAGCCGCTCGCCCAGCTCGACCCGCAAGACTTGCGCCTCGGCCGGGAAGCGGCGCGCGCCGCGCTTTCCGGCGCGCAGGTGAACTTCGAGCAGGCGCAGGCCGACCAGCGGCGCTACACCGAGCTGCGCGAGCAGGGCTTCATCAGCTCGGCCGAACTCGAGCGACGCGACACGGCGCTCAAGGCGGCACGCGCGCAGCTCGAGCAGGCGCGTGCCCAGGCCGGCGTGCAGGGCAACCAGGCGGCCTATGCGACGCTGGTCGCCGACGCCGCCGGCGTGGTCACCGGCGTCGACGTCGAGCCGGGCATGGTGGTCGCCGCCGGCACGCCGATACTGCGCCTGGCCCGCGACGGCCCGCGCGACGCCGTGTTCGCGGTGCCCGAGGATCAGTTGACGCGGCTGCGCGCGGCGGCGGCGCGGCCCGGCGGGCTGACCGTGCGCCTGTGGGGCGGCGACGGCACGCCGGTCGCCGCGACGCTGCGCGAGGTGGCTGCCTCCGCCGATCCGGCGACGCGCACTTTCCTCGCCAAGGCCGACATCGGCCGCGCCGAAGCCCGCCTCGGGCAGACGGCGAGCGTCGCGCTGAACATCGACGGCCCGAATGCGATCAAGCTGCCGCTGGCCGCCGTGTTCGAACAACAAGGTCGCTCGACCGTCTGGTTGCTCGACCGCGACTCGATGACGGTGCGCGCACAGCCGGTACAGGTGGGCAGCGCCGAAGGCAACAGCGTCGTGATCGCCGAGGGCCTCGCGCCCGGCGCCGTCGTCGTGACGGCCGGAGTGCACGTGCTGGCGCCGGGCCAGCGCGTCAAGCTGTACCGCGAGCCCGGCGCGGCGGCCGCCTCGGCGCCGGCGCCCGGCGTCGCGCTGCGTTGATCCGGGGCGCGCCGTGGAACCCGTCGCCGTCTCGCGCTACAACATCTCGCGCTGGGCGCTCGAGCATCGGGCGCTGACGCGCTACCTGATGATCGTGCTGCTCGCGCTCGGCGCGGCGGCCTACTTCCAGCTCGGCCAGGACGAAGATCCACCGTTCACCTTTCGCGCGATGGTGGTGCGCGCGTTCTGGCCCGGCGCGACCGCGCAGCAGGTCGCCGAGCAGGTGACGGACAAGATCGAGCGCACGCTGCAGGAGGTGCCGTATGCCGACGTGATCCGCAGCTACACCAAGCCGGGCGAGTCGCTGACGATCCTGCAGCTCCACGACTCGTCGCCGCCGAAGGAGGTGGCCAACGTCTGGTACCAGGCGCGCAAGAAGATCGGCGACATGCGTGCCACGCTGCCGGGCGGCGTCGCGGGCCCGTTCTTCAACGACGAGTTCGGCGACGTCTACGGCTCGATCTATGCGCTGTCCGCCGACGGCTTCAGCACCGAAGAGTTGCGCCAGCATGCCGAGCGTGTGCGCCAGCGCCTGCTGCGCGTGCCCGACGTCGCCAAGGTCGAGCTGTTCGGCGTGCAGGACGAGAAGCTGTTCGTCGAGATCTCGCACAAGCGCCTCGCACAGCTCGGCATCGACCTGAACCAGGTGCTCGCGCAACTGGCGGCGCAGAACGCCGTCGAGGGCGCGGGTGTGCTCAGCGCGGACAGCGACAACGTGCAGGTGCGCATCGGCGGCCAGTTCACGACCGTTGGCGAACTCGGGCACTTTCCGGTGCGCGCCGTCAATCCGGCGACCGGCGTGGCGAGCTCGCTGCGGCTGGGTGACATCGCCGACATCCGGCGCGCCTATGTCGACCCGCCGCAGGTGCAGGTGCGTCACCAGGGCCGGCCGGTGATCGCGCTGGGCATCGCGATGACCCGGGGCGGCGACATCATTCGCCTCGGCGAGGCGCTGCAGGCAAGCGTGGTGCAGATCCGCGCCGAGCTGCCCGCGGGCATCGAGCTCGGCCAGGTGCAGGACCAGCCGCAGGCCGTGTCGCGATCGGTCGGCGATTTCGTCAAGGTGCTGATCGAGGCGGTGGTCATCGTGCTGGCGGTCAGCTTCGTCAGCCTCGGGCTGCATCTGCGGCCGCTGCGCATCGACATGCGGCCAGGCCTCGTCGTCGCGATCACGATTCCGCTGGTGCTGGCGATCACCTTCGTCGTCATGTACTACTGGGGCGTCGGCCTGCACAAGATCTCGCTCGGTTCGCTGATCGTCGCGCTCGGCCTGCTGGTCGACGACGCGATCATCGCGGTCGAGATGATGGTGCGCAAGCTCGAGGAAGGCTACGACACGATGCGCGCGGCCACCTTCGCCTACGAGATCACGGCGATGCCGATGCTGACCGGCACGCTGATCACGGCGGTCGGCTTCCTGCCGATCGGGCTGGCGAAATCGATGGTCGGCGAGTACACCTTCGCCATCTTCGCCGTCACCGCGGCTGCGCTGCTGATCTCGTGGCTGGTCTCGGTGTACTTCGTGCCCTACCTCGGCGCGGCGCTGCTGCGCACGCGCTCGAAGACGCAGGACGGCGAGACGCACGAGCTGTTCGATACGCCGTTCTACTCGCGCTTTCGCGGTCTCGTGCGCTGGTGCGTGCGGCACCGCTGGATCACGATCGCGGTGACGGTGCTGACGTTTCTCGTCGGCCTGGCCGGCATGGGCCGCGTGCAGCAGCAGTTCTTTCCCGACTCGAATCGCCCCGAGCTGCTTGTCGACCTGTGGCTGCCCGAAGGCAGCGCGTTCGCCGGCACCGAGGTCGTGGCGCGGCGCTTCGAGCAGCGCATGATGCGTGAAGCCGGCGTCGCCAGTGTGACGACGTGGGTCGGCAGCGGCGTGCCGCGCTTCTACCTGCCGCTGGACCAGATCTTCCCGCAGAGCAACGTCGCGCAGGTCATCGTGCTGGCCGACGGGCTCGCCGGGCGCGAGGCGCTGCGCCGGCGTCTGCCGGAATTGCTCGCCGCCGAGTTCCCCGAGGCGCGCGGGCGCGTCAAACTGCTGCCCAACGGGCCGCCGGTGCCGTACCCGGTGCAGTTTCGCGTCGTCGGCTCCGACTCGCGCGAGTTGCGCGGCTGGGCCGACCGGGCACGCGAGATCGTGGCGGCCGACGCACGCACGCGCGGCGTCAACGACAACTGGAACGAGTCAGTCAAGGTACTGCGCCTGGAGATCGATCAGGACAAGGCGCGCGCCCTCGGGGTCACGAGCCAGGGCATCGCGCAGGCGTCGCGCACGATCCTCTCGGGCACGACGGTCGGCCAGTACCGCGAGGGCGACCGCCTGATCGACATCGTGCTGCGCCAGCCGCTCGACGAGCGCAACGCGATCAACGACATCGCCAACGCCTACCTGCCGACGGCCGGCGGTCGCTCGATCCCGTTGACGCAGATCGCGGTCGTGCGCTTCGACTGGGAGCCCGGCGTGATCTGGCGCGAGGGACGCAGCTATGCCGTGACGGTGCAGGCCGATGTCGTCGACGGCGTGCAGGGCCAGACCGTCAGCACGGCGCTGCTGCCGCAGATGAGCGCGCTCGAGGCGCAGATGCCGCCGGGCTACCGCATCGAGCTCGCCGGCGCCGCGGCCGAGAGCAGCAAGGGGCAGGGCTCGATCGCGGCCGGCGCGCCGTTGATGCTGTTCATCATGTTCACGCTGCTGATGCTCCAGCTGCAGAGCTTCAGCCGCGCCATGCTCGTCTTCTTGACCGGGCCGCTGGGGATTGCCGGCGTCGCGGCGGCGCTGCTCGTGCTCGACCGGCCGTTCGGCTTCGTCGCGCTGCTCGGCGTGATCGCGCTGATGGGCATGATCATGCGCAACTCAGTGATCCTGATCGACCAGATCGAGCAAGACCGCCGCCGCGGCGTGGCGGCGGCCGAAGCCGTCGTCGAGGCTGCGGTGCGGCGCTTTCGCCCGATCGTGCTGACGGCGGCGGCGGCCGTGCTGGCGATGGTGCCGCTGTCGCGCAGCGTGTTCTGGGGGCCGATGGCCGTGGCCATCATGGGCGGACTGGTCGTGGCGACGGTGCTGACGCTGCTCGCGCTGCCGGCGATGTACGCCGCCTGGTTCCGCGTCGCGCCGGCCGGGGGCGACCCGAGCCCGGCGCACCGCTAAAATGCCGGTTCGACCGAATTGCCCAACCGGGGAAGCGTCAGCTTCCCTTTGTTTTTTTCGGTGTCCGGCGCGGGTGGCGAAATTGGTAGACGCACCAGGTTTAGGTCCTGACGCCAGCAATGGTGTGGGGGTTCGAGTCCCCCCCCGCGCACCAGTCACGCAACGAAAGAGTCCCTAGATCATGGCTGTCACTGTCGAAACCCTGGAAAAGCTCGAGCGCCGCATCACGCTGACGCTGCCTGCCGACGCCTTCAACAGCGAGGTCGAGTCGCGCCTGAAGAAGCTCTCGCGCACCGTCAAGGCCGCGGGCTTTCGCCCCGGCAAGGTGCCGCTGAGCGTCGTCGCGCAGCGCTACGGCGGCTCGGTGCAGTACGAGGTGATGAACGACCAGATCGGCCGCGCCTTCGCCGACGCGGCGAGCGAGGCCAAGCTGCGCGTCGCCGGCGCGCCGCGCATCTCGCAGAAGGAGGACGCCTCGGACGGCCAGCTCGCGTTCGACGCCACGTTCGAGGTCTTTCCCGAGGTCAAGCTCGGCGACTTCGCGACGGTCGAGCTCGAGCGCGTCTCCGCCGCCGTCGACGATGCCGGCATCGACAAGACGCTGCAGATCCTGCGCAAGCAACGCCGCAGCTTCGCCCAGCGCCCCGCCGCCGAGGGCGCCGCCGAAGGCGACCGGGTGACGATCGACTTCGAGGGCAAGATCGACGGCGTGCCGTTCGAGGGCGGCAAGGCCGTGGGCTTCCAGTTCATCCTCGGCGAGGGCCAGATGCTCGAAGCCTTCGACAAGGCGGTGCGCGGCATGAAGGCGGGCGACAGCAAGACCTTCCCGCTGCAGTTCCCGGCCGACTACCACGGCAAGGACGTGGCCGGCAAGGAGGCCGACTTCCTCGTCACGCTCACGAAGATCGAGGCGCAGCACCTGCCCGAGGTCGACGACGCGCTCGCCAAGTCGCTCGGCGTGAAGGACGGCACTGTCGACGCCCTGCGCGTCGACATCCGCAAGAACCTCGAGCGCGAAGTCAAGTTCCGCGTCCAGGCGCGCAACAAGGCAGCGGCGATGGAGGCCTTGCTCAAGGCCGCCGAACTCGACACGCCCAACGCGCTGGTCGACGGCGAGGTCGAGCGCATGGTGGAGTCGGCGCGCGCCGACCTGAAGCAGCGCGGCGTCAAGGACGCCGACAAGGCGCCGATCCCCGGCGACATGTTCAAGCCGCAGGCCGAGCGCCGCGTGCGGCTGGGCCTCGTCGTCGGCGAACTGGTGCGCGTCAACAACCTGCAGCCGCGCCCCGACCAGCTGCAGGCGCACATCGAGGAGATGGCGCAGAGCTACGAGAAGCCGGCCGAGGTCGTGCGCTGGTACCTGAGCGACCGCCAGCGCATGGGCGAGGTGGAGAACCTCGTCATCGAGAACAACGTGTCCGCATTCCTGTTCGAGCGCGCCAAGGTGACGGACAAGACCGTCCCGTTCGACGAGCTGATGGCCGGCTGAGCCGGTTGCCCCCCCGCATTCGCGAAGGATCCCCCATGAGCGCACTGGAAACACAAGGCCTGGGCATGGTGCCCATCGTCATCGAGCAGTCGGGGCGCGGCGAGCGCGCCTACGACATCTACAGCCGCCTGCTGCGCGAGCGCGTGATCTTCCTCGTCGGCCCGGTCAACGACCAGACGGCCAACCTCGTCGTCGCGCAACTGCTGTTCCTGGAGAGCGAGAACCCCGACAAGGACATCTCGCTCTACATCAACTCGCCGGGCGGCAGCGTCAGCGCGGGCCTGTCGATCTTCGACACGATGCAGTTCATCAAGCCCGACGTGTCGACACTGTGCATGGGCCTTGCGGCGAGCATGGGCGCATTTCTGCTCGCGGCCGGCGCCAAAGGCAAGCGCTTCGCGCTGCCGAACTCGCGGATCATGATCCACCAGCCCTCGGGCGGCGCGCAGGGCCAGGCGAGCGACATCGAGATCCAGGCGCGCGAGATCCTCAAGCTGCGCGAGCAGCTCAACAAGATCCTCGCCGAACGCACCGGCCAGCCGCTCGACAAGATCAAGGTCGACTCGGAGCGCGACTACTTCATGTCGTCCGACGAGTCGCGCGACTACGGGCTCATCGACCAGGTGATCGCCAAGCGCGCCTGACCCCCTTGGGCGTGCCGTGGCGGCGCGTCGAACAACCCTGCGAAGGGGGTCCATATTGCCGGCGTGGCCCGGGGTGGCTTTCCACTATCATTGACCAACCCCGCTTGCGCAGTGCTGCGCCGAGACTGATCCATGGCCGACAAGAAAGGCTCTCCGAGCGAGAAGGTCCTGTATTGCTCCTTTTGCGGCAAGAGCCAGCACGAGGTCAAGAAGCTGATCGCCGGGCCCTCGGTGTTCATCTGCGACGAGTGCATCGAGCTGTGCAACGACATCATCCGCGATGAAGTGCCGGCAGAGGGCGCCGACGCCAAGGCCGCCAAGAGCGATCTGCCGGTGCCCGGCGAGATCAAGGCGATCCTCGACCAGTACGTGATCGGCCAGGACGCGGCCAAGCGCACGCTGGCCGTCGCCGTCTACAACCATTACAAGCGGCTCAAGCACATGGCCGCGAGCAAGGACGAGATCGAGCTCGCCAAGAGCAACATCCTGCTGATCGGGCCGACCGGCTCGGGCAAGAC
>CAYJLV010000009.1:0-107630 GCA_964371405.1 uncultured Burkholderiaceae bacterium | reverse complement strand
TCGTGCCGACGTTGACGTGCGGCTTCGTGCGTTCAAATTTGCCTTTTGCCATTTCTCGCGCTCCTGGCGTTGCTCGGTTTGACAGGGTGGACTGCCGATGACGGTTCAGATGGTGCCCATGACGCGGATCGAACGCGTGACCTCTCCCTTACCAAGGGAGTGCTCTACCACTGAGCCACATGGGCATCGCTACGGGTTTGCCGGCGCGCCTTGCGGCAGGCCGGCAAACCGGTATCGACCCTGTTGAACCCACCTTCTGGAGCGGGAGACGGGAATCGAACCCGTGTCATTAGCTTGGAAGGCTAAGGTTCTGCCATTGAACTACTCCCGCCCGAAAAAACTGCGACAGCCTTCGACGCGCCTTGGTGGAGGAGGTTGGATTCGAACCAACGTAGGCGTAAGCCAACAGATTTACAGTCTGCCCCCTTTAGCCACTCGGGCACCCCTCCGAGGCGAACCGCAGAGTATATCTGCATTCGGCGTCGATCGGCTCCGTCGCAACTGCCCCTTGGGGTCAAGCGCGCGGCTCGACCTGCCGGCCCATCGCCTCGAGCCACGTCTGCTGCAGGTCGGCGCGCTGCGGCAGCGGGTGTCGGTAGCCGAGACCGTCGTCAGTGAGCCCCAACACGCGCCGCGAGCTCGTTGCCAGCATCGCGGCGCGCGCCAGAGGCTGCAGCGCCTTGGCCATGCCCCAGGCGCGCAGAACCGGCACCTGGGCCGTCCCGAGCGCACGCGCCAGTTCGTCGGTGCGACGCGGGCTGAAGATGCTGTGCCGGTCGTCCGCCAGCGTCGCGAGCATCGAGAACAGGTCGGCGCTCTTGGGCGTGCGCAGGTCCGAGAGGTTGATCACGCGGACGTGCCGGATCGGCCAGCCCGCCTGCTGAGCGTGCAGCGCCAGCTTCATCAGCTGGTATTGCGTGCGGTCGGGCAGCGCCGGCGCCCAGCCGTCGGCGTCGAGCTCGGCGAGCGGGCGCGACGCGCCGGGGTTCATCATCACCGCCACGAGGTCGGCCGCGCCGTCGCGGCGGGCTTGCGGGTCCAGCCCATGCTCGACGATCTCGAGGTGACTGCGCAGCGCGCACGGGCGGCCGTCGAGCGCGGTCTCGTAGTAGCGGCCGTGCACCGCGAAACGCGCCAGCAGATCGGCCGCGCTGCGCGGCGAGCTCATCTGAACAGCTGCGCCAGCGCGGCGCCCGGATCCGGTGCGCGCATGAAGGCCTCGCCGACGAGGAAGGCATTGACGCCGGCGCCGCGCATGCGCTCGACGTCGCCGCGAGCCAGGATGCCCGACTCGGTGACGAGCAACCGGTCTGCGGGCAGGCGCGGCAACAGATCGAGCGTCGTCGCCAGCGACACCTCGAAGCTGCGCAGGTTGCGGTTGTTGACGCCGACCAGCGGCGTCGCCAGGCGCAGCGTGCGGTCGAGCTCGGCGCCGTCGTGCACCTCGACCAGCACAGCCATGCCGAGCGCCCGTGCGCATTGCTCCAGATCGACCATCAGCGCGTCGTCGAGGCAGGCGGCGATCAGGAGGATGCAGTCGGCGCCCATCGCGCGCGCCTCGTGCACCTGGTATTCGTCGACGATGAAGTCCTTGCGCAGCACCGGCAGCGCGCAGGCGGCGCGCGCCGCGCGCAGGTAGTCGGCCGAGCCCTGGAAGAAGCGCTCGTCGGTCAGCACACTCAGCGCGGCTGCGCCATGGCGTTCGTAGCTCGCCGCGATCTCGGCCGGCACGAAGTGCTCGCGCAGCACACCCTTGCTCGGGCTGGCCTTCTTGATCTCGGCGATGACGGCGGCATGGCCTGCAGCGACGCGCCGCTGCAGGCTGCCGACGAAGTCGCGCAACCCGCCCGCCTGCTCGGCCTCGCGACGCAGCGAAGGCAGGTCGCGGCGCCGGCGCGCCGCCGCGACCTCGTCGCGCTTCACGGCGACGATGCGATCCAGGATGTCGCTCATGGTGTCAGCCCCTCGTCCGCTGAGTACGGCAGCCGGTCCCCCGCGGGGACGCGGGCCGGCTTGAGAGCGGCCCGGCGCTCGGCCCGCCTCATGCCGCCAACTCGCGCGTGCGCGCCACGAACTCGCCGAGCTTGGCCCGGGCCCGGCCGCTGGCAATGGCGTCGCGGGCGCGGACGAGGCCGCCGTCGATCGTGTCGGCAATGCCGGCGGCGTAGAGCGCCACGCCGGCGTTGAGCGCCACGATGTCACGCGCCGGGCCGGGCTCGTTGCGCAGCACACCGAGCAGCATCTGCTTCGACTGCTCGGGCGTGTCGACCTTGAGCGTGCGGTTGCTCGCCATCGGCAGGCCGAAGTCCTCGGGGTGGATCTCGTACTCGCGAATCTCTCCGCCGACGCATTCACCGACCATCGTCGCGGCGCCGAGCGAAACCTCGTCCATGCCGTCGCGGCCCCAGACGACCACCGCATGCTCGACGCCCAGGCGCTGCAGCGCGCGCACCTGGATGCCGACCAGATCGGGGTGGAACACGCCCATCAGGATATTCGGGGCGGCGGCCGGATTCGTCAGCGGACCGAGGATGTTGAAGATGGTGCGCACGCCCAGTTCGCGCCGCAACGGCGCGACGTTCTTCATCGCCGGGTGGTGGTTCGGCGCGAACATGAAGCCGATGCCGGTGTCGGCGATGCACTGCGCGATGGCCTCGGGTTTCAACGTCAGCTCGACGCCGAGCGACTCCAGCACGTCGGCGCTGCCCGACTTGCTCGACACGCTGCGGTTGCCGTGCTTGCTGACGCGCGCCCCCGCCGCCGCCGCGACGAACATGCTGCAGGTCGAGATGTTGAAGGTGTGCGAGGCGTCGCCGCCGGTGCCGACGATGTCGACGAGGTGCCTGCGGTCGGCCACCACGACTTGCGTCGCGAACTCGCGCATCACCTGCGCCGCGGCGCTGATCTCGCCGATCGTCTCCTTCTTGACGCGCAGCCCGATCAGCAGCGCCGCCGCCATCACGGGCGACATCTGCCCCGTCATGATGCGTCGCATCAGCGCCAGCATCTCGTCGTGGAAGATCTCGCGGTGCTCGATGACGCGCGTCAGCGCGTCGGTGTCGGTGATCGCCATCGCGTCGCTCCGATCAGTGCAGTTGCAGGAAGTTGCGCAGCATCGCGTGGCCGTGTTCGCTCGCGATGGACTCGGGATGGAACTGAACGCCTTCGAGCGGCGTCGACGTGCCGGCGAGCTCGCGGTGGCGCACGCCCATGATCTCGCCGTCCTCGGCGGTCGCAGTCACGTCGAGCGCGGCCGGCCGCGTCGCCTGCTCGATGACGAGCGAGTGGTAGCGCACAACGTCGAACTCCTTGGGCAGCCCGGCATAGACGCCCTGCTCGTCGGTCGTGATGCGGCTCAGCTTGCCGTGCATCTGGCGCTGCGCGCGCACGATGCGCCCGCCGAGCGCCGCGCCGATCGCCTGGTGGCCGAGGCACACGCCGAGGATCGGCAGCTTGCCGGCGAACTCGCGGATCGCCGCCACGCAGACGCCCGCCTCTGCCGGCGAGCACGGCCCGGGCGAGAGCACGAGCTGCTGCGGCTTCAGCACGGCGATGCCTTCGAGCGTGATCTCGTCGTTGCGGAACACGCGCACGTCGGCGCCGAGTTCGCCGAAGTACTGCACCAGGTTGTAGGTGAAGCTGTCGTAGTTGTCGATCATCAGCAGCATATGCGCTTTATCCTATTGATTTCATTGGATGTTCTGTGAGACATCCACGTTTCATACCCGCTTTGATACCCGCTTTTTCTGTCGCTGGCGAGGCCGGCGCGACGTGCTGGGTGGGGACTGAGGCGCCCAAGTGGGCGCAATAGGTCGGTCAGGCTGATGGCTTACGCCAACGCCAACCGAAGAGCGCTGCCGAGGATGAAGGCTTCGCATGCATGCGACGCATTATCGCCGGCATCAAGGCAAGCGGGAGCCCGCCACTGTCAGCTCGTTCTGATGTGGTGCAGGAACTGGTCGAACTGGCCCCGTGACCGCTCAAGGGCCGACTCAATCGCTGACATGGACGACAGCAATTTGTACCGACGTTGATAGCCCTGCCCTCGCCAAGGCACCTCTTCAAGAACGTTGGCGTTCAACAGGTCCGGAAGAACGGTGTCAAAGAACGTTGGTGCGAAAGCCTTGCCTAGGCGGAGCCGAACGATCTCCTCGTCCACGTGTGTGCTTCTGAGGAACACCCGGAGGAATCGCTCGAACAGTCTGATGCGCTCATCCACTCCATGCTCGATCATGGCTGCAGGAATCGCATCTCCGCCCAACCGCGCCCCCGCCGTGACCAAGCCCTGCGCAATCAATGCCGGATCAAAGGTCTGCTCACCTTCAGTCGAAAGTACGAGTGAATCAATGCGACAGTCAATGAAGGTGCAACCAGCGAAGACCGGGCCCGCATCACATTCAAGTCGCTCAAATTCGCAGTTCCGAAACTCAATCTCTGATAATCGAGTCATCGACGTTCCCGTTGGCTGGAATTGACAGCCCGTAAAGGAGACGCGGGAAAGCGCTCTGCTCTGCAAACTCCCGGGAGAAAAGATCATGCCGACAAGGCTGATCATCTCGGCGGAGTCCTGCATGCATTCCACAAGGCGCAAGGCAAGCGAACTGCAATTTTCCTTGCAAAAGCTGAAGCCCGACTCAGACTCGTTGATAGTAACAACGCATTGGAGTGCAGCAGCCTTATCAGCTCCATGTCGAATGACGTACTGGACTGCCTGCTCTATCGTGGCTGACGGTATCAAGTTCACCGACAAGAACGCCTGTAGATCTGAACGCGAGATCCGTGCGAGCAACAGGCCGAGCGACTCACCAAGATAAAAGTTCTGAAAGTCTTCGTGATCGAATGCAAGAGCGTTGCCACGAATGGTGTCTGCCACGAGCAGAGAGTGCTGCTTTAGCCGCTCCTTGATTTGTCGGATAGCGGCTGGCCCCCTCTTCTGGGATTCTCCAAATATGTCGACGATCACATCAAGTACATCGTGTCGAAGCGACGATGACGACGACTGCCACATCTCCTGAGCGACTTGCGCTAAGAGTTGGTGATGCTCTGCGATATCCAGCAACGGCACCATGACTTCGCCGGAGACTCTAGATAGCCACTTCTCGGCGGCTTCCCGTTTGACGATCGCATCCACGAAGGTATAGAAGTAGTCGTGTGGGTTGTTTCCCAACAAGTCTGTTAGCGCTGACCTTTGCGTACTGTCCGCGACCACGTCAAATAGTCTTCGAACCAGTACTGCCCGGGTAAGAAGCGGATGGTCGCTACCCAACCGCGCAGCTACTGTGTCAAACACCTCGTCGGGTGCATCAATCTTTCGGAGACGTCCATACTCGCAGAATTGATCCTTGCTCCACCGCGAAAGCGCTAATCGCGAGAACGATGCTGATCGATCGCCGATTGCGTCAAGCAATCTCGCTTGGGTCTTGAAGCTGAGGTACTCGAAGAATGCCTTTCTTGCAGCGATGACTAGCGTCCCAGACGACTCCAAGGTCTGAACAAGATTTCCGAGGGCAGAGATTGCCTCACCCTTTGAGCCTTCGACAAGCATCTCCTCGTAGCCGTCGAACGCCGGTACGACAACACCCATCCGCACCAGCTGGACGAAGGCGTCGTAGTAAAGATAGTTGAATCGAAACCTGTTCACCAACGCCGCAATGACGGCGTCGTCGAAGGTTAGAAAGGCTCGTCCACTGAGAGGCACAGGAACGATCAGAGCGTTTGCTGTCTTTTGCTTATACCGCTCAGCTTGCACTCTTGCTGCTCGGTTTATGACTGTCGTCTTGCCTTCTCCAGCGTCGGACGTCAAATACAGAACCGAAGTCGCCCCTGGGAGGGGATTTGACACTTTCTCCAATAGTGCTTCGACTGCATCGGCGATTGCCAAATCCTCAGATTGGGCATTGTTCGCGGATAAGTCAGGCGTAAGGTGACCAGAGGGAACGACAAATGGCGAGCGCGATGCCTGTTCCGGCGGAATGGAAGTGCTGGCAAGGATACGATCTGCCAGCTGCGGCAGCCTCGCCACACGATTGATGAGCCAGGTTCTTGCAGAATATTTTTGCTCGTTCTCCGTCACTCGAAGTTGCTGATCGTCGCCACCATCGAGACTGATCGTTACGTCAATAAGTTCGTCACGAATTTGGGCTACGACTTTTCCCAACCGAATGTCAACGTCAGAAGGTTCATCCGCAAAGGCAGTCAGGACGCGTCGAAAAGTGTTGATATCCATTTGGGGCCCTAGACGCTGAGTTGCTGATACGAGTGAGACGAGTGGCCGCTCAAGGTATTCATCAGGTGGCGTTGCGTCCGCCAGCCAGGCCGAGTATGGATGTGCGTGACAGCGCACCCAGACCGGAGAGCGAGTAAGACACCAGGCCACATATCTGTATCCGAAGACACGATCACTACATCCGTTGCCCGGCTCGATAGCGCGCGGAACGCAATGTCGGCCACGATGAGGGTGTCAACCATTTTCTGCTCGTCGCGAACCAAGACGTTTCCCAAACGGCTGGAACAACCCGGCCTGCTGCATGCAGTTGCGTGAGATGCACCCAAGATGTGCCCGAATCCGCACATCGATGGAGTGGCGCACTCTGGCCAGCCGGCCGGCCGAGATCGAAACTTGCGCAGATCCCGGTCTTTGACCAGCGTCTCCTGGAGCGGCGTATTGGTCCCAATCGGGCAATCTGCGAGTTCGACGGTCATTCGGAATTTGTGTCGAGCACCCGAGTGCGTGACCGTCACGATGCCGGGCGATCCACTTCTGATGTCCGGAACGAGGCGTTGAGCGAGCGTCGTAAGCACACCCTGCGATCGCCAGCCTCCGTATAGCCGCACTTGCACAGAATCGTGCCTTGCCAGGACTGCATCGGGAACCAGCGGAACCAGGAGCCGCGCAAGACTCACCGGCCCCGCGCTCTTCAAGGCAGGCTCAACGTTGTCAAAGTCAACAAGCAAAAGTAGGGTCGGAATGGCACTTTCTCCAGAGAAGCATTCTCAGCACGCTCGCCGCGCCTTCAGGCGTGTCGGTTCGTTCGAGGCTGGTTCCGGCATTGCGGCCGAAGGAGGCGATCTGACTGCTTGAGGCGGGTTGCTATCGGACATAAACAATGATGACGTGGTGTGGTCTCCGGTCAGTGCACTTCAGTCCGCCCAAGTGACCACCATGCCGCCCAGGGGCCGCCCGCAACGTGCGCATGGAGAGTGCGCCACTACGCCCACGCCTCCCCAAACGCCTTTGCCTGCTGCAACACCAGCTCAACGGCAGCATCCTGTTGATCCGGCGGGTACTTGTACTTACGCAGGATGCGCTTGACCATCAGCCGCAGCTTGGCCTGCACGCTTTCGCGCGCCGACCAGTCAACGCTGAGGTTCTTGCGCAGGTTCTCGGCCAACTCGTGGGCGATCTTCTTCAGGGTCTCGTCGGTCAGCTCGCGCACGGCCGATTCGTTGTTGGCCAGCGCGTCGTAGAAGCGCACCTCGTCTTCGGTCAGGCCGAGCTGCTCGCCGCGCGCCGCAGCCTCGCGGAACTTCCTCGCCATCTGCACCAGCTCTTCCATCACCTGCGCGGCTTCGATGGATCGGTTCTGGTAGCGCTGCACCACGTCGGTCAGCATGTCCGAGAACTTCTTGTTCTGCACCACGTTGCCGGCGAAGCGTGACTTGATCTCGCCTTCGAGCAGCCTCTCCAGCAGTTCGACCGCCAGGTTCCGCTCGGGCAGATTTCGCACCTCGGCCAGGAACGCGTCGTCGAGGATGCCGATGTTCGGTTTGTCCAGGCCCACCGCGTCGAAGATGTCGACCACCTCTTCCGACACCACGGCCGAGCTGATGATCTGGCGGATGGCCAGCTCGCGCGCCTCGTCGGTCTTTTTCTGCTGACTGATCTCGCGCTTGGTCAGGATCACCTTCACGGCCTGAAAGAAGGCGACCTCCTCACGCACCGCCTTGGCCTCGTCGAGCGTGCAGCACAGCGTGAAGGCTTTGCTCATGGCCAGCGCCAGGTCGGCGAAGCGCTTCTTGCCGTCCTTGACGCCCAAGATGAAGTTAGCGGCGCCCGCCAGCGTCTTGTGGCCGCCGGTCAGGAAGCCGCTGTAGTCGTAGCCGTGCAGCATCCCGCGCAGCGCGTCCAGCTTCTCGGCCAGCACGCTGTACGCCTCGTGCGCATCCACTGTGGGTCGCCCGCGGCCCTTGCTGGCGGTGTACTCCTTTAGCGCCGACTTCAGCTCGTTGGCGATGCCGATGTAGTCCACCACCAGGCCGCCCTGCTTGTCCTTGAACACCCGGTTCACGCGGGCGATGGCCTGCATCAGGTTGTGGCCCTTCATCGGCTTGTCGATGTAGAGCGTGTGCACACACGGCGCATCGAAGCCGGTCAGCCACATGTCGCGAACGATCACCATGCGCAGCGGGTCGCCCGGGTTCTTGAAGCGCTTTTCCAGTCGCTTCTTCACCTGTGCGTTGTAGATGTGCGGGCGCAGCAGCGCCTTGTCGCTGGCCGAGCCGGTCATCACGATCTTGATGGCGCCTTGCTCGGGGTCGCCGCTATGCCAGTCAGGCCGCAACTTGATGATCTCGTTGTAGAGGTGGACGCAGATGTCGCGGCTCATGCCCACCACCATGGCCTTGCCGGTCTGAGCCTTGTTGCGCTCCTCGAAGTGCGCCACCAGGTCAGCTGCCACGCTGGCGATGCGGGGCTCCGCGCCGACCACTTTCTCCAGCGCCGCCCAACGGCTCTTGAGCTTGGCCTGCTGGCTCTCTTCCTCGTCCTCGGCCAGCTCGTCCACCTCATCGTCAATGGTGGCCAGTTCGTCGGCCTTCAGCCCCAGTTTGGCCAGCCGGCTCTCGTAGTAGATGGCCACCGTGGCGCCATCTTCCTTGGCCTGCTGCATGTCGTAGACGCTGATGTAGTCGCCGAACACGGCCCGCGTGTCGCGGTCCTCACCCGACACCGGTGTGCCGGTGAATGCCACGAACGTGGCGTGGGGCAGCGCATCGCGCAGGTGCTGGGCATAGCCGACCTGGTAGCGGTCGACGGTGGGCGCGAATTCGACCTTGTGCGGCGATGGTTCACCGGTGCCGGTTGTCAGCTCGGTCGTCAAAGGCCGTTGCTTCAACGTCTTCAGCTTGGCCTCGAAGCCGTACTGCGTACGGTGCGCCTCGTCGGCGATGACGACGATGTTGTGGCGGTCCGAGAGCAGCGGAAACACGTCTTCGTCCTCGCCCGGCATGAACTTCTGGATCGTGGCGAACACGATGCCGCCAGAAGGGCGGTTGCCCAGCAGCGCACGCAGCTCCTGCCGCGTGCCGGCCTGCACCGGCCGTTCTCGGAGCAGGTCTTGCGCCAGCGAAAACACGCCGAACAACTGGCCGTCCAGGTCGTTGCGGTCGGTGATGACGACGATGGTCGGGTTTTCCATCGCCGGCTCTTGCATCACCCGCGCTGCGAAGCACGTCATCGTGATGCTCTTGCCGCTGCCCTGGGTGTGCCACACCACACCGCCTTTGCCGCGCACGCTGGGCAGGCCGTCGGGGCGCGACGCCGCGATCACTTGGGCGATGGCCGCGCGCACGGCGTGGAACTGGTGGTAGCCGGCGATTTTCTTGACCAGTCCGCCGTCGTCCTCGAACAGCACGAAGAAACGCAGGTAGTCCAGCAGGAAGGCCGGCGCCAGCACGCCGCGCACCAGCGTCTGCAGTTCGTTGAACGGCCCCAGCGGGTCAAGCGTGACGCCGTCGATCGTGCGCCAGGCCATGAAGCGCTCGCTGTCCGCAGACAGCGAGCCCAGCAGCGCATCGGTGCCGTCCGAGATCACCAGCACCTCGTTGTACTGGAAGGCGTCTGCGATCTGTTCCTTGTAGGTCTGGATCTGCTGGAAGGCCTTCCACACATCAGCGTTCGCGTCGGCCGGGTTCTTCAGCTCGATCAACACCAGCGGCAGGCCGTTGACGAACAAGATGATGTCGGGCCGGCGCGTGTGGTGCGGCCCGGTGATGGAGAACTGGTTGACCGCCAGCCACTCGTTGCGAGCCGGCGCGCTCCAATCGACGAGCTTGACGAAATCGCCCCGCGTTTCGCCGTCGCGCTGGTACTGCACCGGCACGCCGGTGACCAGCAGCCGATGGAACTGCCGGTTCGCGGCCAGCAGCACAGGTGTGCCGAGGTCGACCACTTGTTTGACCGCATCGTCGCGCGCCGCCTGCGGCACGTTGGGGTTCAGCGCCGCAACGGCCTGCCGCAGCCGCTCGACCAACAGCACTTGGCGGTAGTCGCTGCGCTCGGGGGTGCTGCCATCAGGCGCCAGCTCAGGGCCATACCGGTACTGGTAGCCCACGTCGGCCAACCAGCCCAAGGCCTCCTGTTCGAGCTGGTCTTCGGTCATGCTGCTGGAGCCTCCGGCGCTTAGCAGGTGCTTAACAAGCTAAGCCGCAAGTCATTGATTTTTCTGGACATTTTGCCAACGTCCGCCCAGTTCCGGCGATTGCTAAGCCCATGCTATGCCTTCGGCCGAAGGGTGTAGACATGGGTGCTTCCGACCCGCTGCCGGTCCAGAAACCCGTCAGGCTGGCTCCACTTCTTCAGGTAGCGCGACGCCTCCACCTGCGCCGAAGGCGAGTTGCCCAGCCCCAGCAGTTCGCGCAGCTCGGCATTCTCGATGCGTTGATGGTCACGCAGGTACTCGCGCACCATCTCGGCATACCGAATCGGGTTCAGCCCCCGGGTTCGGGTGTAGGCTGCCTTGCCCTTGAGCTCTTTCGCCACGCCCTTGGCCAAGTGAAAAGTCGCGGCTGCGGTATGCCCCTTGCGTTCCAGCAGGCCCAGGGGCGGCAGGCACATGGCCTCCAGAATGCGGCGAGATTCGTCCTTGGACAGCTGCAGCACGTTGGCCGCCTGCCCGACATCGATGAAGTCCTGCCCCAGCAACGCATCGAGCACCAGCAACTGGTCCAGCGCCACTTCGGCACCCTGCGCGTCCAGCCGCGCGATCAACTTGGCCAGCGCGTCGTGCGCCTCGCGGTTGAACATGCGCAGCGTCACCGAGTGACCATCGGTCGCGTACTCGGGCCTGCGCTTGCCGAACACCAGCGCCGATCGAAAGATGCGCCGTCGGCCGATGCCCGACGACTCGACCAGCCGCAGCTTCACCAAGGCATTGGCCAGTGTGCGGTTGCGCGGCACCGCCTCGTGCCGCAGGATGTTCTCGGGCGTGATGCCGGCGACAAAGCCGCCCGGGCTGGTGACCACCAGCTCCTTGGTCGAGTGGCGCACCAGGATCTCACCGGGGTTCAGGTAGTCGCGGTGCGTCAGCGCGTTCAACACGGCCTCGCGCACCCCTTCCACCGGGAACTGCGGAATGCGCAGCTTGAACAGGCCGAGCTCAATCTCCTTCTCCGGGTTCAGCGGCCCGGTGAAGATCTGCTCCATGCGCTCCACCGCCTCCAGCAGCGGCAACCGGTCGATGTCGTTGCGCGCCACGCTGGTCTCACCGTCGTGCAGCACGTAGTGAAACTGGGCCTGCGGGCAGCGCTGCGCCAGTACCTCGCGGCGCGCGAACAGCAGCATCCCGGCGTGCGTCACGCGGCCGTCGCGCATGGCCTCCAGGCCGCTCAGGAAGGCCGGATCAGGCAATTCCAGCAGGCCCGAAGCAGGCGCCTTGCTGCGCAGTACCTGCCGCGCCCGCTCGATCTGCAAGGGGTCCAGGTCCTGCAAGACCAGGCCGTTGGCCGGCGCGCCGCTCCAGTCCACGGCCGCGCTGCGCACCTGGGCACGTTGAAACGTCACCGGGTCCAGCGGCATGCAGTTCTTGCCCACCCGCTGCTTGAAGAGGCCCGCCGCCGTGCCGTAGGGCTTGCTGTCGCCTTCGTGCACGCGCACCACGAGCAACTTGCCCGTGCCTTCGGGCACGTCGATCTCGAACACCTCGGCCGCCACGCCCGGCCGCGTGCCGTCGAAGATGCCGCGGCGGAACACGTCCAGGTCATACCCTTGCGCGCCATGGATCGCCTGGGCGCGACCGCGAACCTTGTCCGCAACGCCGAACACCACGACGCCGCCGCCCGCGTTGGCAAAGCAGGCCGCGTACTCGCAGGCCAGCTTCAGGTCGTCCTTCGGCCCCTGCCAAGGCTTAAAGTCGAGGAACTCGCTCTCCAGGTCATCAGCGATCCGATGGCCCAGTTGATCCAGCAGGCGGCTGACCTCGGCGGTATCGGGCACGGACATCAGGCGGCCTCTACCATCTCGGCGAGAGCTTCGGGCAGGCGCAGCTGGCCGGAGATCAGGCGAGGCAGCAGCGTATCTCGAAGCGCCGAAAGCGTTCGACTCTGCAGCAGGTTCTCCCGAATCCGCCCCATCACCGGTGCGACAACCGACTCGAAAGCCGAAATTGCTGACTCAGGGGGGTACACGATGGTCACCCCTGCAAGCGTGTCGCGCGTAATGGTGTCGAACACAGACCCGTGTGTTCGCTGCTTCAGCGTTGACACGAGTCCACGAGTACTGAAGTAGGTGAAGTAGGCATCGCCCGCTTTGCCGCGCAAGGCATAGCAGGATTGATTCATGGCCATCTCGCAACCCACCAGCGCCAATCGGCCAACGGTACCGCGTGCCGAGATGATGGTGGTTCCCACGGGCAACAACTTTGCTGAACAATTCGCCAAGCCGGTGGCAGTAATCGTCTTCTCTGTCGACACCACAAAAGTGTCGGCATCGCTGGGCGCGTCAACCACTGAAAACCAAGGGATCTCGCCACCCCAGTATTCGGGAATGGAAGTCTTCGGCGTGCCGCCTCCGATCACGGTGACGGCATTTGTGAACGGTAAGATCTCCCAGCGTCGCGGCACCGGCCCCAGCGCCGACTCCTCAAACCCATCCGGAAACAAGGCCGCCGTGACTTCGTCCATGCCGGCCGGGGCGAGGCCCTGGCTCTTGGCGCGAACGGGATCAAAGTCGATGAACCACGACTTGAACAGCGCCTGCGCGATGGCTTCGAGGGTGGCGTTCGTCTCGCGCAGGAGCGCGATGCGGTCGTCCAGGTTGGCCAGCAAGGTAGCCGAGCTACGCTGAAGATCAATGGGCGGCAGCGGAATCTCGACCTTTCGTAGCTCACTCTGCTTGATGCCGAGCACCGTCGTACCTGTTGCTCGCGCCGCAAGTTGGGACTGCACTGCTTCGGTCTGCAGCAGATACCGCAGGAACGTGTTGTCGAGGACTCCGGCTTTTCCTCGCAAGGTCACGACACGCTGGGCCAGTGCAACGCGCTCGTTTCCCAGCTGTGCCACCTCCCCAAGAGGTGCCTCGGTCGTCAAGACAACATCACCGGCGCGCGGAATGCCCCGGCGCATCCAGGCATCGTAGGCGTCGACCGCAATGAACTCGGTAGGCGCTTCGATACGTCCGCCTTTGATGACCTTGGCTGTAATGAGCGGGATGCCGAAATCGGTCTTCTCAGGAGTCTTGCCTCTGTAGTCGATCAAGGCGTCGAGGCACTGCTCAAGTGGCAGGACAGGCCACTCAGAACTCATAGCCCAGCCCCCCGAGCTTCTGCCGAATCACCGCATCCAGCTCGGCCCCCTTCGCCATCTGCTCCCCGAGCTTCTCGGTCAACGCCTGCATCTTGGCCTCGAAGCCCTCGCCATCGTCCTCGACGGCTTCCGCGCCCACGTAACGCCCCGGCGTCAGCACATGCCCGTGCTCGGCAATCTCGGCCAGCCGCACGCTGCGGCAGTAGCCCGGCATATCGGCGTAGTCTCCAGCGCCGGCATCGCCCCGCCAGGCCGCCACCGTGCCCGCAATGCGATCGATGACTGCATCCGTCAGCTCGCACTGCACCCGGCTGATCATCACCGCCAACTTGCGCGCGTCGATGAACAGCACCTCGCCCGCCCGCGCGCGCTTGCCCTTTGCCAGGAACCACAAGCAGGCCGGAATCTGGGTATTGAAGAACAACTGCCCCGGCAGCGCGATCATCACTTCCACCACGTCAGCGTCGACCATCGCGGCGCGGATCTGGCCTTCGTTGTTCTGGCTGCTGCTCATGCTGCCGTTGGCCAGCACGATGCCGGCGCGGCCGCCGGGTTTCAGGTGGTGCAGCATGTGCTGCAGCCAGGCGTAGTTCGCGTTGCCTTGTGGCGGGTCGCCGTAGTGCCAGCGCGCATCGCCGGTCAGGCTGGCGTGCCACCAGTCGCTGACGTTGAAGGGCGGGTTGGCCAGGATGAAGTCGGCACGCAGGTCGGGGAACTGGTCGCGCGTGAAGGTGTCGGCGGGCTCGCGGCCGAGGTTGAAGTCGATGCCGCGGATGGCCAGGTTCATCGCCGCCAGGCGCCAGGTGGTGGGGTTGGCCTCCTGGCCGAAGATGGCCACGTCGCCAATCTTGCCGCCGTGGGCCTCAATGAATTCCTCGCTCTGCACAAACATGCCGCCGCTGCCGCAGCATGGGTCGTACACCTTGCCGTGGTGCGGCGCCAGCACGGCCACCAGCGTCTTGACAATGCTGCGCGGCGTGTAGAACTGGCCGCCGCGCTTGCCCTCGGCGCTGGCGAACATGCCGAGAAAGTATTCGTAAACCTGGCCCAGCACGTCGCGCGCCTCGGCCGCCGATGCCCCGAAGCCGATGGTGGACACCAGGTCAACCAGCTCGCCGAGCTTGCCGTCCGGAAGCTGAGCCCGCGCGAAACGCTTGTCGAGGATGCCCTTGAGCTTGGGGTTCTCGGCTTCGATCAACGACAGCGCGTCGTCAATACGCTTGCCGATGTCGGGCTGCTTGGCGGCGGCGCGTAGCGATTCCCAGCGCGCCGCCTCGGGCACCCAGAAGACATTGGCCTCGCGGTAGTAGTCGCGGTCTTCCAGCTCGGCCGCGGTGACGTCGGGCGTGGCGCCTTCGAGGTGGTACTCGTCGGCCGGGTCGGCGAAGCGTGCTGTCAGTTCGGTGCGGCGGGCCTGGAAGGTGTCGGAGATGTACTTCAGGAAGATCAGGCCCAACACCAGATGCTTGTATTCGGCCGCGTCCATGTTGGCGCGCAGCTTGTCGGCGGTGGCCCAGAGGGTCTTCTTGAGGTCGTCAATCATGGACTCGGAGTCAGCCTACGTTATCGGTTCTTCGCTGTCATTCTCGCCGGTGCGAGGCAGGACGACGGCCTGATGCGCAGGCCGCCGCGCCGACCCGGCGACCCCGGGGCGAGAGAGCGGCCGGCCGGAAATGTATCGACGCAATGTCCACCGAAACATTCCTCGGGCCGGGCCTACTTCACCCGCCGCAGCCTCGGGCGCGGCTGAGCGGCTCGGGCTGCCGCCGCCAGAGCCGCATCGACCTTGGCCCGGACCGACCACCGCCAAAGCATTCGGACGCAGACCACCAGCACCGTGCGCAGCACTACCGCCGGCACGCCCACCAGGAGCCACGGCCATGACAGTTGCGCAAAGCCGGCGACGCAGGCGGCTGTGACACCCACGATCCACGCGGCATCACATCGCTGCCACAACAGCGGCGGGTCCGTCCGGAGGAAGTTGATCTGGTCCCCGGTGCTGTGATTGAACAGGCCGACCGGTAGGTCGCCGAACAGCAGCGCATCGACATCGTGGCCGCGCCGGGCGGGCAGGAAGCGTGTGTGCACGACGAGTTTGATGTCCGGACCCTCGCGGCCCTTGATCCACAACTCCCGCCGCTCGCGCGCCGGGTACTGCTCGCACCAGCGCATCGGCACGTTGATGAACCGCTGGACTTCGGTCAGATCGCCGCTGACCCATTGGAATGAACGCATGGCGTGGCTCCGGGTGAAGACCCGGTCACCGTCCCATGGGATGACGGCAGGTCAACCCCGTGCACGCCGACGCAGCGAAGTTCAGCGCGCGGATGTCACTGCGGTGGCAGTTCCGTGCCTCCCCAGTGCCACTGCATGTGACATCGGCCGGAGGCTCATGGCCGCTGGAGGCCTGCCGCCGCTGGATCTATCGCAGCAGTACCGCTCGGGTGACAGGGCGTTGCGCCCCCAGGCCCGCGCAGGCGAGGTTCCCGGCCTGCCCGTCGAATACCTGGTTCACCACCAGAGGCCAATCGCACAGTCGTCAACCCCAGGGGCGGCGCGCGCCCTGCCGGCATTCCGCAAACAGAGCCGCCTTGAACCTGCATCACTTGCCCATGCAAGTGCCCGTGAATCCGGCCGATTGCGGCGGGCGTCTTCGCCAAGCCCGTTGACGACACCCGCGCCCCGCGCGTCCACTACAGGCTCCCTTGGGCCTCCCTCATGGCCTGCTCCGCTGGAGCGAAGAGGCGTCGCAGTCGTTACCTGCCCTTTGAGGCCTGGCCCTGAGCCAGGCTGGCCGTGACCCCCCGAGGTCGCGGACGTTGGTTCCCCTTCGCAGAGCTGAATGCTGCAGCCCACCGGCCACCGCGCCGGGCGCTCCTGAAGCGCGCTGCAGACCGTGCCCAAGCCGCGCCGGCACCCGATGCCGTGCACAGCGTCTCGCCATCCGTTCGAGCACCGGCCGCCACTCGTGGGCGGCCCGGCGCGTGGTCGTGTTTGCCCTGATGGGCTCCGCCGCGCGCCGCCCTCGCTCGTGCACCTGACACCGCCCCGGACTCTCGGTGAGGGGCGGACCCATGCAGGTGGATGGCGCTGCGAAAGCGCAGAGACCTGATCCATCGAAGGCAGCAGGCCCGACCTGGCTGTCGATGCCGCACGCCCCCGAGGCTGGCGCCATCACCCACCCCGTGCGGCGCGGAAACCCGCGCACGGGCCGGATCAACCCGTTCCCATTTTTAAGGATGACCGAGCCAGCCGGCGGCACCGCCGCCAACGCTGGCGAACCCCTGGGTCGGTGCAGCGCGCACGTGGCGCGCGCTGCATCGCAAGCACAAGGCCACGGCCGCGCCCGGCGACGGAATCCGCCGGGCGGGCGCCTACATCGATTCCACCCCTGGCGCGCGCCATGGCGACATGGAAAGGGACGCGCGCCGCTGTCGACCCTTCAACCGGAGCTGACCATGCCCCGCCTTTCCATCGATCCGCCCAGTTCCAAACCTCTCCCACTTCGCCTGCCGCCAGTGGGTCGCACCGCCCACCAACCGCCCCGCGTGCGCGACTGGGCAGGCCTGACCGACGCCGACGTGCTGGCGCGCCACCGCCCCGGCAAGGCCGACCCGCTGCAGGTGCTGGAGGTGCTGCTGCGCCTGCACAACCAACAGCACACGTCGCGACAGAAGACCGTGTCGCACAAGACCCGACAGGATCGCGCCGAGTTCCTGCGCCGCTTCTACGCGGCCCTGCACGACCGTGCCGGCTTCAAGACCCTGCCCGACCCGCGCAACCTGGGGCAGAAGCACATCCGCGCCATGGTGCAGGTGTGGCGCAGCGACAAGCTGAAGCCGGCCACGATCCAGACCTACCTCAGCTTTCTGCGCGGCCTGGCGCTGTGGACGGGCAAGCCCGGCTTCGTGCGCGGGCCGGCCTTCTATGGCCTGGAGCTGCACGAGTCCCAGCGCCACGAGGTGGCCGAGCGCGACAAGAGCTGGTCCGCCCAGGGCCTGGACATCGACGCGCTGCTGCAGCGCGTGAGCGCCTACGACGCCTACGTCGGTGCATCGCTGCGCGTCATTCAGGCCTTCGGCCTGCGCAAGAAGGAATCGGTGATGCTGCGGCCGAACGCACTGGTCGTGCCTTTCGAGGCCACGGGTCTGCCGCCCGAGGAGCGCCAGGCCGACCTCTACCTGTGGGTGCGCCAGGGTGCGAAGAACGGCCGGCCGCGCTACCTGCCGCTGGACACGCCGAAGCGCCAGCAGGCCATCGCGCACGCGCAGAGAGTGGCGGGCACCGACGTGGAAGCCCACCTGGGCCGGCCCGACCGGTCACTGAAACAGAACATGCAGCGCTTCGCCTACGTGCTGCGCAAGTTCGGCTTCACCAAACGCAAGCTGGGCGTGACGGCGCACGGCTTGCGGCACGAAGCGCTGATCGGCGAGTACGTGGTGCGAACCGGGCAACAGCCGCCGGTGCGAGGTGGCGCCAGCGACGCGTCGAGCGAGGTGAAGGCCGCGTGCCTGGCTGTCTCGAAGATGGCCGGGCATTCGAGGCCCCGCGCCTCGCGGGCTTACCTGGGGGCCATCCTGGGCCGGCCGCGGCGCAAGGCCAGTCAACCCGATGAGGCCGACGCGATGCGCGCGCCTGCCGCGTGAGGCCGATCGCGGCGGTCAGCCCTTGGCGTTGCGCGCGCTGGGGTTGTCCGCCGCGACAGCGTCCAGCCAGTCGGCCCAGGTCTGCATCATCGCGGCGCGTTCGGCCAGGTGGTCGGCGTGGTTGTAGGCGGCGCGCACGCGGTTGCGCTCCACGTGGGCCAACTGCAGCTCGATGAAGTCGGAGCGCAGACCCATCTCGTGCAGTCGCGTCGACGCGGTGGCGCGGAAGTCGTGCGCGGTGATGGTGGCGGAAGCGAAGCCGAGGCTCATCAGCGCGTGGTTGACGGTGGTGGCCGACATCACGTCGTGCGGCCGGCGGTGATTGGGGAACAGCCAGCGTCCGGCGCCGGTGATGCCCTTCAGCTCTGTAAGCAGCGCCACCGCCTGCGTGGACAGCGGCACGATGTGCAGCCGGCGCATCTTCATCTTCTCGGCCGGGATGCGCCATTCGGCGGCTGCCAGGTCCACCTCGGTCCACTCGGCCTTGCGCATCTCGATCGTGCGCACGAAGGTCAGCAGCAGCAGGCGCAGCGCGATCACCGTGGTGCGGTGGCCACCGAAGCCATGCAGCTTGCGCAGGAAGGCGGCGATCTCGTCGCGGTCCATCGGCCGGCTGTGGTTGACGGGCGGGCGGATGACGGCGCCGCGCAGGGCCGAGGCCGGGTCGTGATCGGCGCGCAGCGTGGCCACGGCATAGCGGAACACCTGTGAGCACCACTGCCGCAGGTTCAGCGCCACCACCTCGGCGCCGCGCTTGGTGGCGCGGTCCAGAATGGCCAGCACGTCGGCCGCAGTCACCGAGCGGATCGGCAGCCGGCCGATGCGCGGGTAGATGTCTTTCTTCATGCCGCGCTCCACTTGCATCAGGTAGTACGGCGCCCAGCGGCTGCGCTTCTTCTCGATCCACTCCTCGGCGATGGCCTTGAAGGTCAGCGCGTTGGCGCTGATCTGCCGCGTGCGCTCCGTCTGCCGCGCATGGGCGGGGTGCCGGCCCTGGCGGATCAACTCGCGGGCGTCGTCACGCGCCTTGCGCGCATCGGCCAGCGACACCTGCGGGTACTCGCCGATGGCGAACAGGTTCTCGCGCCCGGCGATCCGGTAGCGATAGCGCCAGAGCTTGGAGCCGCTGGGCTTGACTTCGAGGTACAGGCCGGCGGTGTCGGCAAGCTTGATCGACTTGTCGGCGGGCTTCGCCTGGCGGATCTTGATGTCGGTGAGGGGCATGTCGTTTCATGGACTGGCGGGTAACACCCGTACGAGTCCATGGTCGACCACGAAGCCCGATCTTCAAGTCCTGAACCAAGGCTGATGTCGATAGGGCACCGAATAGTCTGCCGATTGCAAATCAGTCTTCGGTGCGAGGTGTCGAGATTCGCTGCCGTAGACTGACTCGGTCACGGGTGAACGCATCGACAGCACATGGCCTCCCTGCACATCACGAGCGTCCGGTTCAGCCACTACAAGGCTTTCAGCTCGTTCGTCATCCACCTGCAAGAGTTCAATGTTCTGGTGGGACCGAACAACTCTGGGAAGTCCACCATCGTCGGTGCGTTTCGAATCCTCCACGAGGGTCTGAGAAAGGCACGGGCAAAGAGCCCCGAGCGCGTCCAAGTCGACGACATCGTCACCCTGGGCTACAAGCTCAACATCGACGATTTACCGGTCGCGGCCGAGAACATCTTCCACAACTACGACGACAGCAGCCCGGCCACTGTTACGTTCAAGCTCTCGAACGACAACACGCTCAAGCTCTACTTCCCGGAGCGACGCACCTGCATCATGGTCGCCGAGCCGAAGTCCGGCGAGATCCGGGCGCCGCGCGACTTTCGGGCTGCGTTCGATGTCGAGGTGGGCTTTGTGCCAATCCTCGGCCCCGTCGATCAGAAGGAGCCCCTATACGCAAAGGAGGCCGCGCGTCTGGCACTGATGACCAGCGGGGCGTCGCGGAACTTCAGGAACATCTGGCATCACTACCCGGAGGACTTCGACCGCTTTCGCGAACTGGTCCAGACCACGTGGCCGGGAATGGACATCGAGCGGCCGGAGATCAGCGAGGACGCGCGCCAGTTGCACATGTTCTGCCCGGAGGATCGCTACCCGCGCGAAATCTGCTGGTCCGGGTATGGGTTCCAGGTGTGGTGCCAGATGCTCACCTTCATCGTGAAGGCCTCTCAGGCAAGCCTGCTCGTCATCGACGAACCAGACATCTACCTGCACTCGGACCTGCAGCGACAACTCGTGGCGCTACTGCGAGACCTGGGCCCCGACATCCTGATCGCGACGCACTCGACAGAAATCATCGCGGAGTGTGAACCCACGAGCCTGCTCACCATCAACAAGCGCAAGTCGGCTGCAAGCCGCGTTCGCGACGTGTCCCAGTTGAAACGCGTGTTCACAGCACTGGGTTCGAACCTGAACCCGACGCTGACTCAGATCGCGAAGACTCGGCGAGTGGTGTTCGTCGAGGGACTCGACTTCCAGCTGCTGTCAGGATTCGCACGGACCTGCGGCATGCAACGCTTGGCGAATCGAGCCGACTTCGCGGTCGTTCAGACCGAGGGCTTCAATCCTCGGCGCGCGGTGGATCTCGCTGCCGGTATCGAAAAGACGGTGGGCTCGAAGGTGCTCAGAGCCGTCGTGCTCGACAGGGACTACCGCAGCGATGTGGAGCTTGCGGAAGTGAAGGCGGACCTGGTCAAAGCTGGATTCAAGGTCCATATTCACAGACGCAAGGAGATCGAGAACTACCTACTCGATCCCGGCGCGCTTCAGGCCGCCCTGGTGACGCGGCTGCGAGAGCGGGCGCGCCGCAGCGGTGGAGCAGTCAAGGCAGCCCCCGATTTGAAGAGCCACCTCGCCAGCTGCATGGAGCACTTCCGGCACGATGTGTTCGCCCAGCTGCTGGCGCGCTTTACCGACTTCAAGAAGCGGAGTGCCGCCCACTTGGACCATGCGACCGTAGCCGCCGAGCTGTCGCGCGAGTTCGAGCGAAGGTGGTCGGAGACTGGCGGCCCGGAGGCGATGGTTCCCGGGAAGGACGTGTTGGCCAAGCTGAACTCGAAGCTGCAGGAAGAGGTCGGCGTGACCGTCACGGACGCGCAGATCTGCAGTCAGTTCACCCGTGCAACCGTCCCGTCCGACGTCAAAGAGTTGCTCGACATGTTGGACGCGTTCGGTAAGGCCGAACCTCCCGATGCCTGATCGTCGACAAGCAGACTTGCTGCCCGGCAGCTCGACCGACGGCCTTTGGTCTCTCCTGATCAACTTCGACCTGGTGCGGCGCTTGGCCTTGGCGACGTGCAATACAAGGGCGCCGCTTACGACACGATGGCCCGACCGAACGGCAAGTCGTAGTCATAGCCCGAGATGCCGGACTGCAGCGCCTCGAGCCTTGCCTTCGTAGGATCGGTCAATCGCGCCAGGTGCGTGGCCAGTCTGAGCCACTCCCGGCTCTGCTCGGACAGCGTTTCGCTCGCGTTGATCTGGCTCTGCAGGTGCTCGACGTAGGCTTTCACCTCGCAGTACCGATGCCAGGCCGCAGCCTCCTTTTGAAGCTGATCTGAGAAGTTCCGAAGGCGCCGCTGCCGCTCGCGGGCGATCTCCGCTTCGCGCGCTGCCTCCGCCCAGCGACGGCGCTGTTCCTCTCGCTCAGCCCTCAGCTGGGCGATCGCCTGTGCGCCGCTCGCCAAGCCGGCGACGATGCTTTCGACCTTCTCCTCCAGGCGCGAGCGCTTGCCGTCGGCCCACGACTTGCGGCCCGAGAAGTCACCCGTGATCGTCAGGCGCAGTTCGCCGGTGAAGTGGTAGATGAAGGTCCGCGACTTCATCCACGAGTACTTCGGATCGACCTCGACCGTCTCGGTCCGCGTGTAGTTCTCGGCGAGGCTGATGCCCAGGCGCTCGCCGCCGACATCGACCTCGACGCGTTTCGCTTCCTGGTTGTGAGCGAGGCGCGCACCCGCTGCAGGCATGGCACGTTCGATCGCATCCAGTACCCGGCAAGCTCGCTCCACCGTCGCAGTGCTGAGCGAACAGGCAATCACGCGCGATGAGCCGCAGGTGACGAAGCCGTCCGCCGAAGGCTTCGCGTTGGTCAGCCGCTCGAAGGTCGCGGAAGCCACGCCCGCCAAGGCCTCGCCCTGCGCCGCCTGCGCGGCCTTGATGCTGGCTCGGTCGATTTCGACCTTTGGCGTTTCCGCGATGCGATGCCGCGCCGCGTCCAGCTCGACCGTATCGATCTTGGACGTGGGCAGCGCTGGCTTGGGCGGTGCCTTACCAGCCGCCAGCTTGGCCCAGTATCCGCGCGGGGGCCGAGGGATGCTGTGTCGGCGGCAGGCCTTGGCGAGACCGACATCCGAGATGTCCAGCTCGCGGGCCAGCTTGCTCATGGGCGTGGACCACACCCGGTTGTAGAGGTCGCGGCGGGAAATCTGCATGCGTTTTCGGTACCCGCATCGATACCCGCTTTTCGACGGGCTGGAGCGGTCCACCGTGAGACGTCAAGAGCCAGAATCTCCAGCACTGGCGCGGGTTTGCGGGGCGTGATGGGATGCCGTGAGACCCACCTGAAGTTGGTCGATCATGAGGAGCATGTCAGAACCCCTCCTCGACCAACTCGGCCGCGCGGACGAGCGCGCGCGCCTTGGCTTCCGTTTCCTTCCACTCCATCTCGGGCACGGAGTCGGCGACGATGCCGGCGGCCGCCTGCACGTAGAGCACGCCGTCCTTGACGATGCCGGTGCGGATCGCGATGGCGACGTCCATGTCGCCGGCGAAGCTGAGGTAGCCGCAGGCGCCGCCGTAGATGCCGCGCTTGACGGGCTCGAGCTCGTCGATGATCTCCATCGCGCGGATCTTGGGCGCGCCGGTCAGCGTGCCGGCGGGAAAGGTGGCGCGCAGCACGTCGAGGTTGGTCATGCCGTCCTTCAGCAGCCCCTCGACGTTGCTGACGATGTGCATCACGTGCGAGTAGCGCTCGACGACGAAGGCCTCCGTCACCTTGACGCTGCCCGTCTTGGCGATGCGCCCAATGTCGTTGCGCGCCAGGTCGATCAGCATCAGGTGCTCGGCGCGCTCCTTCGGGTCGGCCTTGAGTTCCTCTTCGAGCGCCTTGTCGAGCTCGGGCGTCGCGCCGCGCGGGCGCGTGCCGGCGAGCGGGCGGATCGTCACCTTGTCGCCTTCGGGCGTGTGCTCGTGGCGCACCAGGATCTCGGGCGACGCCCCGACGATCTGGAACTCGCCCAGGTCGTAGAAATACATGTACGGCGACGGGTTCAATGCGCGCAGCGAGCGGTACAGCGACAGCGGCGCGGCCGTGTAGCGCTTGGCCAGCCGCTGGCCGATCTGCACCTGCATCATGTCGCCGGCGGCGATGTACTCCTTGGACTTCGCCACGGCGGCGAGGTAGTCGTCCTGCGCGAAGCCGCGCTCGACCGGCTGCTCGGGCGCGGGCCGCACCTCGGGGGCGACGACGCTCGCTTTCAGCTGCTCGCGCAGCTCCGCAAGCCGCTGCTGCGCGCGCTCGCGGGCGCCGGGCTGCCCGGGGTCGGCATAGACGATCAGGTACAGCCGCCCCGACAGGTTGTCGATCACCGCCAGCTCTTCGCACTGCAGCAGCAGGATGTCGGGTGTGTCGATGCCGCCGGACTTCCACGTCTTCGCCAGCCGCGGCTCGATGTAGCGCACTGCGTCGTAGCCGAAGTAGCCCGCGAGCCCGCCGCAAAAGCGCGGCAGCCCGGGCGGCAGCGTCACATTGAAGCGGGCCTGGTAGCTCTCGATGAACTCGAGCGGGTTGCCGTCGTGCGTCTCGACGACGACATCGTCGGTCACCACCTCGGTGCGAAAGCGGTTCGTGCGCAGCTGCGTGCGCGCCGGCAGGCCGATGAACGAATAGCGACCGAAGCGCTCGCCGCCGACCACGGATTCGAGCAAGAAGCTGTTGCGCCCGTCGCCGCCGGCGCGCGCGAGCTTGAGGTAGAGCGACAGCGGCGTCTCCAGGTCGGCGAACGCCTCAGCGACGAGGGGAATGCGGTTGTGGCCGGCGGCGGCCAGCGTCTGGAACTCGGCTTCGGTGATCACGTGGGGGCCCTCCTGGCCCGGATGCTGGCCGTCGCGACGGCCGCGCAGGATTCATTGGGGAGGGGCGGCCAACCGGTGCACGCTGCGCGTGCGGCGGTTGACGCAGGCAAGCCGACCGTTGCGCGGTGCGGCTAGGCGAGCGCCGGTCGACGCCAGGACCAGGCTCCCCGGTCGCTCGACCCGCGCAAGTGCTTGCGTGACGTGAACATGCTGCGCAGTTTAGCGCAGGCGCATGCGGCGATTCAGACGAGCTTCACCTCGTCGAGCCGGTCGACCCAGCGGTCGGCATCGACGTCGCGCACCGGCTCGCCGTGGTTGTAGCCGTAGGTCACCAGCACGACGGGCGTGCCGGCAGCGCGTGCCGCCTGCGCGTCGTTGCGCGAGTCGCCGATCACGAGCGTCCGCTCCGGCGCGCTGCCGAGCGCCTCGCAGGTGCGCAGCAGCGGCAGCGGGTCGGGCTTCTTGCGCTCGAAGGCGTCGCCGCCGCGGACGACGGCGAAGTAGCCTGCCAGGCCCTTGTCGCGCAGCAGCGGCTCGGCGAAGGCCGTCGGCTTGTTGGTCAGGCAGGCCAGCTTGAGCCCGCTGGCCTGCAGCGCCGCCAGCCCTTCGCGCACGCCGGCATAGACGGCCGAGTGGTGGCCGTTCACCGCCAGGTAGTGATGCTGATAGCGCGCCCAGGCACGGTCGTAGAGCTCGGGCGCGCCGCCCACCGCTTCGAGCGTGCGGCGGATCAGGTATTCGGAACCGCGGCCGACGGTGCGCGCGACGAAGGCCGCATCGACCGGCGGCAGGCCCAGCTCGCCGAGCACGCGGCCGAGCGCGACGACGAAGTCGCCGACGGTGTCGACCATCGTGCCGTCGAGGTCGACGATCGCGGCGTCGAAGTCGGCGCGCTTCACGGCCAGGAAACCGGGCGGCCGGGCAGGTCGGGAAGCGGGATGAACTCGGTTTCGCCCGGCACGGCAGCGAAGCGCCCCGCCTTCCAGTCGGCCTTGGCCTGCTCGATGCGCTCGGCCGAGCTGGCGACGAAGTTCCACGCCAGGTAGCGCGGCCCGTCCATCGGCTCCCCGCCGAGCAGCACGCAGCGCGTCGGTCCGCCCGCCGCGCCGCGCAGCGTGACGGCGGCGCCGGGCTTGAGTACGAGCAGGCGCCCGCCGTCGAATGCACCGTCGGCGCCGAGGCCGAGCCGGCCGTCGACGACGTAGAGCGCCTGTTCGGCGTGCAGCGCCGGCACGTCGATGCGTGCGCCGGGCTGCAGCGTCAGATCGACGAAGACGAGCGGCGAGCGCGTCGCCACCGGCGAGCGCCGTCCGAAGGCTTCGCCGGCGACGATGCGCGCGCGCACGCCGTCGCCTTCGATCACCGGCAGCATGTCGGCCGGGTGGTGCACGAACGACGGCTCGCATTCCTCGTCGCGCTGCGGCAGCGCGACCCATAGCTGCAGCCCCTCGAGCGTCGATCCGGCGGCGCGCACCTCGGGTGCGGTGCGCTCCGAATGCACGATGCCGCGGCCCGCCGTCATCCAGTTCACCGCGCCGGCACGGATCGGCTGCACGACGCCGAGGCTGTCGCGATGCAGGATCTCGCCGTCGTACAGGTAGGTGAGCGTCGCCAGCCCGATGTGCGGATGCGGACGCACGTCGAGGCCATGGCCGGCGGCAAAGCGCGCCGGCCCCATCTGGTCGAGGAAGACGAACGGCCCCACCATGCGCCGCGCGACGGTCGGCAACGCGCGCCGCACCTCGAAGCCATCGCCCAGGTCGTGCGTGCGAGGCACGACAACGGTTGCGAGCGCGGAGTCGGCATTCATCCCGTGGCCTCGCGGCACGCAGCGCGCATCGCGTCGATCACGGCCTTGTAGTCGGGCTGGCCGAACACGGCGCTGCCGGCGACGAAGGTGTCGGCACCCGCCGCCGCGACGCGGCCGATGTTGTCGACCTTGATGCCGCCGTCGACTTCGAGCCGGATGTCGCGTCCGCTGGCGTCGATCAGCGCGCGCACGCGCTCGATCTTCTTGAGCACACCGGGGATGAAGCTCTGCCCGCCGAAACCCGGGTTCACGCTCATCAGCAGCACCAGGTCGAGCTGGTCGATCGTCCACTCCAGCACGTCGAGCGGCGCCGCCGGGTTGAAGACGAGCCCCGCCTTGCAGCCCGCCTGCCGGATCAGCCCCAGCGTGCGGTCGACATGCGCCGTCGCGTCGGGGTGGAAGCTGATCAGGTCGGCGCCCGCCTTCGCGAAGGCCTGCGCCAGCGCGTCGACCGGCTCGACCATCAGGTGCACGTCGATCGGCACCTTCGTGCCGTCGGCCTTCACCGCATGCTTGCGCAGCGCCTCGCACACCATCGGGCCGAACGTCAGGTTCGGCACGTAGTGGTTGTCCATCACGTCGAAGTGGATCCAGTCGGCGCCGGCGTCGATGACGGCGCGCACTTCGTCGCCCAGGCGCGCGAAGTCGGCCGACAGCAGGCTCGGGGCGATCAACGGGGTGCGTGCCATGGGGCGAGAACTCGGGCGTGGGGGAGCCCTGATTCTAGAGACAGCGCAACGCGCGGGGCGCCGGCGCAGCGCAATGCCGCACTGCCTAGAATGCCCCATGCCCAAGCCCGAGTTCAGCTGCAGCGTCGCGACGCGCTTTCTGCCCGAGCAGTCGTCGCCCGAGCAGGGCCAGTACGCCTTCGCCTACACCGTGACCGTCCGCAACACGGGCGACATCGCCGCGCAGCTCGTCGCGCGCCACTGGCTGATCACAGCCGGCGGCCACACCGAGGAGGTGCGCGGCCTGGCCGTCGTCGGCCAGCAGCCGCTGCTGCAGCCCGGCGAGCAGTTCGAGTACACGAGCTGGACGCGCATCGGCGCGCCGCGCGGCAGCATGCGCGGCACCTACTTCTGCATCACGGAAGAAGCGCACTGGTTCGAGGCGCCGATCGCGCCGTTCGAGTTGACGATGGGTCATTCGCTGCACTGATGGCGCGCTCGCGCCGTGATCAGCGCGCGCTGTCGTCGTCGTCCGCGTCGCGCGGCTCGCCGCGGTGCCGCCCCGAGAACATCGTCCACCAGACGATGAAGACGAGCAGCGCGAGCGCAGCCATCGCTTCCAGCACAATCACCCACATGGTTCGAACTCCGGCAACGTCGCGGCGCACAGCGATCGCCGCGGCGATTCTAGGAGTCGCGGCCTGCTCGACGCCGTTGTACGACGCGCACCCGCCGCCGCGTCCCGCCGCACCCGCGCCGCCCGCTGCCGGTCCGGCCGCAGCCGCGTCGGCCGCCCCGGTCGTGCGCACCACGCCGCGCGCGCGCTGGGTCGCCGCCGCGTGGAGCGATCTGCCCGGCTGGACGCAAGACACGACGATCCACGTCTGGCCCGCGCTGCTGCGCAGCTGCGACAAGCCGGCGCCCGACTGGCTCGCGGCCTGCGCGTCGGCGCGCGCGCTGCGCGAACCCGACGAGGCGCGCGTGCGGCACTGGCTGCAGGCGCGCCTGCAGCCGTTTCGCGTCGAGTCGCACGACGGCCAGGCCGAAGGCCTGATCACCGGCTACTTCGAGCCGCTGATCGAGGCGGCGCGCGTGCCGCGGCCCGGCTTCCAGATCCCGCTGCACGGCCCGCCGCCCGACCTCGCGACGAAGAAGCCCTGGTACACGCGGGCCCAGATCGAAACGCTGCCCGCGGCGCGCGCCGCGCTGCGCGGCCGCGAGATCGCCTGGGTCGGCGACCCGCTCGATGCCCTCGTGCTGCAGGTGCAGGGCTCGGGGCGCCTGCTCATGAACGAAGCCGACGGACGGCGCCGTCTGCTGCGCGCCGCCTACGCCGGCCACAACGACCATCCGTACAACTCGGTCGGGCGCTGGCTCGTCGCGCGCGGCGCGTTCCCGCTCGACCAGGCGTCGTGGCCGACGATCAAGGCCTGGGCGCGCGCGAATCCGCAGCGCGTGCCCGAGATGCTCGCCGCCAACCCGCGCTACGTCTTCTTCCGCGAGGAGCCGTTGCCCGACCCCGCCGTCGGCCCGAACGGCGCGCAGGGCGTGCCGCTGACGCCGGGGCGCAGCATCGCCGTCGACCGCGACGCCGTGCCCTACGGCACGCCGGTGTGGATCGACACGACAGAGCCGACGCTGCCGCCGGCGCCGCCCAACGGAGCACCGCGCCCGCTGCAGCGCCTCGTCGTCGCGCAGGACACCGGCAGCGCGATCACCGGCGCGGTGCGCGCCGACTATTTCTGGGGCTGGGGCGACGGCGCCGAAGACCACGCCGGGCGCATGAAGCAGCCGCTGCGCATGTGGGTGCTGGTGCCGCGCTGACCCCGCGGCGGCTCAACGTGCCGTCTCACTCCAGTCGGCCACCGCCAGCATCCACACCACCCACACCAGCGGCAGCGCGAGCAGCGCGAACGCAGCGCCGAGCGAGCCGAAGGCGCTGCCCGCGGCGCCGAACAGCGGCGGTCCGACGACGACGCCGAGGTAGGTGAAGAACAGGCTGCCCGCGGTCGCCGTCGCGGCGTCGGCGTGCGGCATCGAGCGCGCAGCGCAGCGGCTCGGCCAGCACGACGCCGGCGACGCAGAGCGCGGCGATCTGCGCCAGCGACTACGCGATGCCGGCGGCGTCGAGCACCACCGGCACCATCAGCCCGGCGAGCGCGCCGCCCAGCGGTACGCCGGTCTGCTTGACGGAGAACACGAGCGCGTAGCGCTCCGGCGGCGTGGTGCGCGCCAGCATCTGCGAGCTGGCTGGCGTGATCGGCCCGTAGCCGACGCCCAGGAGCAAGGCGCCGGCGATCGCAGCGCCGAGTTGCGGCACGCTGACGAGGCCGAGCCCCGCCACGCAGGCGACGAGCGCGGCCTGGCTGGTGCGGATCGGCCCCCCAGCGCCGCACCAGCGCCGCACCCCACTGGCTCGACAGCATCGCGCCGAAGTAGACGACGGCGATGTCGATGCCGACCGCCACCGCGCCGAGACCCAGCGCCGGCAGCATGCGCGGCGCGGCGACGGTGGGCGCGAGAATGGCAGCCGAGACGGCAGCCTGCACCAGCAGCGTGACGGGCAGCGTCGCGCGGCGCGCGAACGGCGTCGCCGCGACTTCGGAGGGGTGCGGTTCGCGCATGGAGCGCCGCGATCATCGCATCGCACCCGGCGCGTGCCGCGGCGCGCAACGAGCTGCGCCGCGCAACGCGGCTACCCGGGCCGCACCAGCAGCACCGGCATCGGCGCGCTGCGCGCGACACGCTCGGCGTCGCTGCCGAGCAGCGCGCGGTCGATGCCGCGGCGGCCGTGCGTGCCAAGCACGATCAGCCCGGCGCCGCAGCGCCTGGCCTCGCCGACGATCAGTTCGGCGACGCGGGCGCCCCGGCTCGTCTGCAACTCGGTCTCGACGCTGCGCACGCCCGCCGCCTCGGCCGCGGCGCGCGCCTGCGCGAGCACCTGTTCACCGGTGCGCTGCATCGCCGGCACGCAGTCGCGCAGGTAGACCTCGGGGGTCTCGAAGCCGCTGGTGTGCACCAGCGGATCGACGACGTGCAGCAAGCGCAGCGTTGCGCCGGCCAGCCGCGCGATGTCGGCCGCGGCGGCGAGCGCGCGCTGCGCGGTCTCGCTGCCGTCGAAGGGAACCAGGAGTTTCGAGTACATCGTCGGCGTCGTGGTGTCGGTGCTGTGTTGTAGCGCATGAATGGCATCGACGGGGACCGGCCGCCCCATCGGCATGCGACGCGCGCTGTGCGGCGGATCAGAGCGGCGGCGGCAGCAGCTTCAACCCGGCCCAGGCGGTGACGATGACGGCATTGACCGGCACGCTCAGCGCGCCGGGCAGGTAGAGCAGGCACGAGGCCAGCGTCGCGCCGAACACGCCTTCGACGAAGGCGCCCGCGCCGTAGGACAGCACGCCGAGCACCAGCCAGCGCCGCATGTAGGTCGGCAGCCAGCGCGCCTGCGCGCAGTTGTGGCGCCATGCGAGCGCGCGCTCGAGCCGGCTGCCGCGGTTGACATCGCGAAACAGCCAGCCGAAGAACAAGTAGCGGTACAGCAGGATCCGCAGCGTCATGACCGCGACCTTAGCCTTGGCGCGATATCCGCGCGGGTCTCAAGGCCGCCGTCCGCTCCGGCCCGCCCGGGGGCGGCCCGGTGCGGTCAGCGGGTCGGCGCAGCAGCGGCGACGGCGGCCCGCAGCGCCTCGACCTGGGGTCGCAGCCCCGGGCCGACGGCTGCCTCGATCGAGCCCTGCGAGTCTTCGACCCGCACGCCCGCCGCGAGCAGCCGCTTGTGCAGCACCGGCTCCGACACGCCGGCGACCTGCGCGACGACGGGCAGCGGCGCGCGCGCCAGCGCGTGCACCACGCCGGCGAACGGCGGCTCGGCGTTACCGCCCAGCGGCACGAAGCTCAGCCCCAGCAGCAGCGCGAAGGCACCGATGATCGCGCGGCCCCGCGTGCCGGCGAGGTGGCGCTTCAGCGCGCCGAAGTTGGTCGCGACGTGCCCGGCCGCTGCGACCAGCAGCACCCAGCTCAGCCATTCGTGCGCCACCTTGTTGAGCCCCATGTCGAGGTGAAAGAACAGCAGCACGCCGGTGACGGCCAGCAGCACGAACGCACCCGTCGTCAACGGCGTGAACCAGTCGCGCGACAACTTCATTGCAATCCTCCCCTTGCACCCCTCGATGTCGCGACGGTACGCGCGCCATGTTGCTGCCGTGTTGACGCGGCGCGAAGCGCTGCAAAGCGTGCCGCTCCAGCGCTTCAGGGCGGCGGCGCCTGCGGCCAGCACGTCGCTCCTTCAGGTACGACGACACCGCGCATCCTGCTTTGCGTCCAGATGTGCAGCGCGTCGGTCAGGTCGGGCGGATCGTCAAGGGACCCGCCCTTGAGGCTGATCGTCGTCGCGTCGCCGACGCGCCGGTGCCACAGGCGCGATCCGCAACCGGGACAGAACACGCATTCGAGCACGTTGCCGCTGTCCGTCGGGCGCGACCATGTCTTCGGAGCGCCCTGCGTCAGGCGCACGCTGTCGCGGTCCACGAAGACGGAAACGCCGAATGCCGACGCCGACTGCTTGCGGCACTCGCGGCAGTGGCACACGTAGACCTTTCGGACCGGTCCACGCAGTTCGTAGCGCACCGCGCCGCACTGGCAGCCGCCGCGGCGCACATCGGGCGATGCAGTGCCTGCCACGGCCCTCAGCCCGCAGTCAACGGGGCGACCCGCGCACGGCGCCTGCGTCCGCTGGCCACCGCCTGCACCGCAACAGCGTCGCGTGCCGCCTCGGCATGCAGCCATGCGACGAAGGCTTCGACCTCCGGCCGGCGCACGGTCTCGGCGGCGACGACGTGAAAAGCGCCGAACTCGATCACGCCATCGATGCCGAACGGAGCGATCAGCACACCGTCCTGCAGCTGGCGCGCCAGGTGCGGCCACCGCCCGACCGCGACGCCGCTGCCCTCGACGGCCGCATGCACGACCTGGTCGTAATGCGAGAAGCGCAGCGATCCGGCGCCTTTCACGGGAGCGACCGCCTTCGCGTCGAACCACAGCATCCAGTCGGACCAGGGTCGGGCGTCGCGCACCGTCTCGAAGTCGAGCAGCGTGTGGCGGGAAAGGTCGCCCGCGGTGCGCAGCGGCCTTGAGCGATCTTGCGCGAGATGCGGCGCGCACACCGGAAAGATGCGGTAGTCGCACAAGCGCTCCCCGGCTCGGGCGGCATTCCCGCGCCGCACGTGCCGGATCGCGACGTCGAGACGCTCGCGCGCGAGGTCGAGCGTGTCATTGCTCGCGACGACGCGCAGGTCCACCTCGGGATGCAACTGCGCAAACTGCGGCAGGCGCGGCACCAGCCACGTCGACGCGAGCGGCACGGTGGTCGTGACCGCGAGGCCCCTGCCGCCACCGACGACACGCTGCGTCGCCGCCTCGATCATCGCGAGCGCCTCGTCAACGGCGCGGTAGAGATCCTCGCCGGCCCGCGTGAGACGAAGCCCGCGGTTGACGCGGGTGAACAGCGGCGTGCCGAGCTGCTCTTCGAGCGTCCGTATCTCGCGGCTGACCGCAGGTTGCGTGACGAACAGCTCCTGCGCGGCTCGCGTGAAGCTCAGGTGACGCGCCGCGGCGCGAAAGCCCCGCAACAGGTCGAGCGACAAGCGGGGTAACCGTTGCGCATCCATGCGTTCGCCTCATGCCTGCGGTGAGCAATCGTCGTTTGAGCGCGGCGGACGGCTCACCAAGAATGAAGTTCCATTAGATCACCAGGAGCGCACCATGAACCCCCTCCGTGTTGGCATGAGCTCAGTTCGCAGGCTCGCCCTGCCCGCAGCGTTCGCGCTGGCCATCACGCCCGCGTTCGGCCAGCCTGCTGCCGACGAACCGCCCATCGCGGTGCACATCGATCGATACGTCTTCGCGGGACGAGTCTTCGACGGCCTCGACGCTCTCGAAGCCGCGGTGATGGCGCGCCGTCCGAGCTCGATCGCCTTGGACATCTGCGGGCCGGGCGCGACGGGTGCCCTGAAGGCCGCGGTGCACCGCTTCCGCGGCCTGCCGCTGGAAATCCGCGTGCCCGCCGACATGCGGTGTGCAGCGCCGGCGGTCCGGCTGCCGGTCGCGCAGCGGGCCGGCACGAAGCCATACGAGATCGACGACGGCGCCGTCGAACGGTACTGGAGCCGCATCGCGCCATGAAGCGCGGCCGGCCGGTGCCTGCTGCGCCTCGTATAGTCGGGGCGACGAAGGAGCACCCCCGATGACCGAGCAGCCCGACCCCGCCACCCTGGCCCCCGCGCCGATGATCGACAGCGACCACCCCGCCGTGGTCGCCTTCGCGCGCGGCGCCTGCCGCGGCGCCGACGAGCGCGAGCGCGCGATATCGCTGTACTACGCCGTGCGCGACGGCTTCCGCTACGACCCCTATCGCATCGACCTCACCGTCGAGGGCACGCGCGCGAGCCGCGTCATCGAAGTCGGCTACGGCTGGTGCGTGACCAAGGCCGCGCTGCTGGCCGCCGCGGCGCGCGCCTCGGGCATCGCGGCGCGCGTCGGTTTCGCCGACGTGCGCAACCATCTCTCGACCGAGCGCATGCACCAGCTGATGCAGACCGACCTCTACATGTGGCACGGCTACGCCGAGCTGTGGGTCGACGGCGCCTGGGTCAAGGCGACACCGGCGTTCAACATCGAGCTGTGCGATCGTTTCGGCGTGCTGCCGCTGGAATGGGACGGCCGCGCCGATTCGCTCTACCACCCCTACGACCGCGAGGGCCGCCGCCACATGGAATACGTGGCGCAGCGCGGCACCTTCAGCGACGTGCCGATCGAGCGCATCGCGGCCGACTTCGCCGTCGCCTACCCGCTGTGGCCCGAGAAGGCGGTGGGCGACGCGCGCTTCGAGCTCGACGCCGAGCGCGAAGCCAAGGCCTGAGCTGCACCGCGCGCCGCTTGCTCAGCCGAGATCGAGCAGCACCGGCTGGTGGTCCGACGCATCGCTCGCCGCGTCGACGCGCACATCGCGCACGCGGCCGGCAAGATCGTCGCTGACGAGCACGAAGTCGAAGGTGAACGGCTCGCCGGGCCACTGCGCCTTGTCGTGGAGGCCGACGGTGGCCTCGTGCGGCCGGCCCGGGTGCGCGAGAGGCCAGGCGTCGCGATACGGCGGCGTGGCCGCGTCGATCGGTTCGAGCAGGCGCGCCAGCGCCGGGTCGTCGGGAAGACAGTTGAGATCGCCTGCCAGCACGGCGGGCGCGCCGCGCGGCACCGGCTCGAATGCGCCCTCCGTCGCACTGCCCGGGCGCTGCTCCCGAGCATGCGCCGCCGCCTCGCGCTGCAGCTCGCGCAGGCGCTCGACCTGCGCGGCACGCTGGCGCGCCGCGTAGTACTCGAGGTGCGTCGTCGTCACGCGCAGCAGGCCGAGCGGCGTGTCGAGCGTCGCCTCGACGGCCACGCGCTGCATGCTGCGCACGCCGTCCTCGGCCGGCCAAGGCAGCAGGTGGCGCAGCGCCTGGCGCACCGGCCAGCGCGACAGCAGCAGGTTGCCGAAGCGCTTGCGCGGTGCGCCGTCGCGCGGCCGCGTGTCGGTCGCGATGCCGGCCACCGGCTCGAAGCCGGGCAGCAGCGCGGCGAGCTGCGCGAACTGGTCGCTGCCGTCGCAGCCGGGCAGCCGGTCGTGGGCGTCCGACACCTCCTGCAGGCAGATCACGTCGGCGTCGTCGCCGGCAACGCGACGCAGCTCGCGCACGATGCGCGCGAGGTCGACGCGGCCGTCGGCGCCGCGGCCCCACTGGATGTTCCAGGTGACGAGCTTCATGCGCCCGATACTGCGTCGGCACGGGTCGTCGCACAAGCGGCGCCGCGACGCCCCCGCTGCCGCCGATGCAAACGCGGCCAGTGCGGCCTGCCGGCCGCGGCCGCTACTGTGCGACGCGCACGGCCAGCTGCCCGGCGCGCCCGGCCCAGCGCTCGAACAGGTCGTGCTCGATGCCGAACTGGTCGAGCGCCTTGCCCACGCTCTGGCGGATCAGATCGAGGATCGTCACCGGCCGGTGGTAGAAGGCCGGCATCGGCGGCAGGATGACGGCACCGCAGTCGGCCGCGCGCCGCATCAGGTCGAGATGCCCCTTGTGCAGCGGCGTCTCGCGCACCATCAGCACCAGCTTGCGGCCCTCCTTGAGCTGGACGTCGGCGGCGCGCACGATCAGGTTGCAGGTGAACGAGTTGGCGATTGCCGACAGCGTCTTGACGGTGCACGGCGCGACGATCATGCCGCGCGTGCGGAACGACCCGCTGGCCACCGCCGCGCCGACATCCTTGTTGCTGTGGACGACGTCGGCCAGCGCGCGCACCTCGTCGAGCGACACGTCGGTCTCGATCGAGAGGTTCAGGCCCGCGGCCTCGCTGAGGATCAGGTGCGTCGGCTGGCCGAGCGACTTGAGCACGCGCAGCAGCTCGACGCCGTAGACGACGCCGGTGGCGCCGGTGATCGCCACGATCAGGGGCAGGCTCATCGGGAAATCTCCGGGCTCGCCCTGCGGTGCGCTACGGCTTGCCGCGCCCGGCCCGGCCGATCATTTCCTCGACCACGCGCTGCTCGGCGCGGATCTCGACCTGCAGCGCCTCGGGCGACCGGTAGTCCTGCACCACGCCCAGCGGCGCCAGCTTGGCGGCGACAGCCGGGTCGCGCGCGACGCTCTCGATCGCCGGCACCAGCGCGCGCGACACCTCCGGGCCGACGCCGGCCGGCGCGAAGAAGGCCAGCCAGACGCCGAGGAGGTCGCGCGCGTAGCCGAGCTCGATCATGGTCGGGATCGTCGGGAACTCGGGCGACTTGGTCGACGTCACGACGGCGCGCAGCGCGCCGCTCTTCAACTGGCCGGCGATCACGCCGAGCGCGACGGCGGCGCCGTCGATGTGGCCGCCCTGCAGGGCCGAGACCGACGGCGCGGCGCCCTTGAACGGCACCATCTCCATCGGCGCGCCGGTCTGCGCGCCGACGATCTGCACCGTGAAGTCACCGATCGAGCCGGTGCCGGCCGTGCCCACGTTGACCTTGCCCGGGTGGGTCTTCGCATGGGCCGCCATCTCGGCCAGCGTCTTGTAGGGCGCGTCGCCGCGCACCGCGATCACCATCGGCGTGCGCGTCGTCAGGCCGAGCGGCGTGAAGTCGACGAGCGGGTCGTAGCCAGCCGACTGCGGATTCAGGATACGGTTGGAGGTGAGCGCCGCGTTGATCGTGAACAGCAGCGTGTAGCCGTCCTTCGGCGCCTTGGCCACCGACTTCGCGCCGAGCAAACCGCCGGCGCCGGGCAGGTTCGACACCATCACCGGCACCTTGAGCAGCCGCGCCATCTCCTCGGCCATGATGCGCGCGGCGATGTCGGTGGCGTCGCCCGCCGCCACCGGGATCACCAGCGTGATCGGCTTGTCGGGATAGACCGCCGCCGCGCTGCCGAGCAGTCCGCCCAGCAGCAGGGCCCCACAGAACAGCCGCCTGATCATCGTTGCCATGTCACCAGCCTCCTGCGCCCCGCGGGACGCTGTTTCGCTACTTGTCGCCGTCGCGGCGCAGCAGCTGCGAGCCGAAGAATTGCGCCGGCAGGTTGCGCACGATCTGCTGCGACGCCTCCGCGGCGAAGTCCGCCAAGCGCAGCTCCGGATGGATCGGCCGGATGCGCTCGAAATTGGCGCGCGCCGCCTTGTCGGCCGGCGGCGGCGCGGTCGCGTCGATCAGCATCTTGGAGCCGAAGCGCTGCCACAGCCCGGTGCCGGGCGCGCCCAGCTCGGTGAGGCTCGCGTCCATCGAGTGGTTGTGCGTGCCGGGGATGACGACGACGTCCTTGTCGGGGTCGACGCGCGTCGCCAGCGCCCACAGGATCTCGTTCGGGTTGAAGATGTCGACGTCGGCGTCGACGGCGATCGCCACCTTGGGGTGCTGGTACTCCGACGACAGCGCCGCCAGCAGCAGGTTCTTGCCCTCGCCCCAGGCGCGCGGCGTCATCTGCACGACGACGCCGAACACGCCCGGCAGGATCATCACGTTGTGCAGGTTCGGCCCGCCGCCGACGTCCTTCAGGCGCCGGAAGATGGTCGCGCTCATCGGCAGCTTGTGGAAGACGCAGCCTTCCATCTCGGAGCCGTTCTGCAGGTTCTTGAAGATGGCGTCGCGGCGCCGCGTGAGGCAGGTGTACTCGACGATCGGGTTCTTGCCGGTGCCGGTGGCGTAGTAGTCCTGGAACTCGGAGAACGGGCCCTCGTCCTCGCGCACGTGCGGCGGGATGAAGCCCTCGAGCACCAGCTCGGCGTTGGCCGGCACCTCCAGATCCACCGTCTCGCATTTCACGAGCGGCACGGCCTGGTTCAGGTAGCCGCCTGCGATCTCGAACTCGTCGAGGCCGTATGCGGCCGTGGTCGCGGCGGCCATGTAGTACAGCGGATGGTGGCCGATGAAAATCGCCACCGGCATCGGCTCGTTGCGCGCCTGGTACTTCTGGTAGTTCTTCCAGGTGTGGCGCGGCACGAGCAGGATGCCCGACTTGTTCGGCCCCTTGATCTGCAGCCGGTGGAAGCTGACGTTGCGCTGCCCGGTGTCGGGGTCCTTGGTGACGACCAGCCCCGAGCCGATGACCGGCCCGCCGTCGAGTTCGCCGGCGATGTGCACCGGCAGCTGCGTGAGGTCGAACTCGCCGCGCTTGAGCTTGACTTCCTTGACCGGACCGTCGTCGACCATCACGGGCGCGATCAGCTTGCCCATGCGTTCGGCGATCATCGGCACGACTTTCTCCTGCGGCGCGCCGAAGGCGAGCGCGGCATGGCGGAAGTTCGCCGGTGCCTGGCCGAGCGAGCGCCAGCCGTGCGCCAGGTTCTCGAACAGCAGCGCCTTCTCGCGCGACTGGTAGAGCAGCGACCCCATCTGCGTCAGCGGGTCGACCCGCTTGTCGATGCGGATCAGCTCGCCGGCGGCGTCGAGCTCGTCGATCCAGGTGCGCATGTCCTTGCCGAGCGAACCGGGGCGTGAGGGTGTCGTCATGGCAGGTCTTCGGGTTGCGCCGGCGATCCGGCAATCATTCGCTGGAAGCGTTCTGCTTGACAGAACATCATTCTGAAATTAGACTGGCCGCGACCGGCGTCGTGTTTGACGCAGGTCAACCCTTCCGCCGCCCGAGGGAAAACCACGATGAGCGAACACGCACCTGCCGACACGGCCGGAGTCGCCGCGCTGGAGCGCGGGCTGACGCTGCTCGTTGCGTTCGGCGCCGGCGCGGGCACGTTGTCGTTGGCCGAGCTGGCCGCCGCGACGGGCTTCTACAAGAGCACCATTCTTCGGCTGTGCGCCTCGCTGCTGCGCATGGGCTTCCTGCAGCGCATCGACGACGGCCGCTACCGCCTCGGGCCGGCCGTGTTCCAGCTCGGGCGCAGCTACCAGCAGTCGTTCCGGCTCGGCGATGCGGTCGTGCCGGCGCTGCAGCGCCTCGTCGAGCGCACCGGCGAATCCGCGTCGTTCTACATCCGCGACGGCGAGCGCGACACCTGCCTGCACCGCGTCGAGTCGCCGCGCGCGATCCGCGACGCCGGCGTAGCTGAGGGCGACAGCTTCCCGATCGACGGCAGCGCCGGCTCGCGCATGCTCACCGCGTTCCTCGGTGCGCCGGGTCAGCGCAACGCCGCGCTGCGGCGCCAGTTCGTCATGGTCGCGCGCCACAGCAAGCGCGTCTCCGGCGCCGCCGCGGTGATCTGCCCGGTGTTCGGCGTTGACCAGCAGCTCGCCGGCACGCTCGTCGTCTCGGGTCCCGAATCGCGCTTCGCCGACGCTGAGATCGCCGCCATCCGCAAGGTCCTGCTGGAACAGGCCGCGCAGCTCACGGCGACCCTCGGCGGCGACGCGCGTGCGTACGAGGGTGCGCCATGAAGTCGCCGCGCGCCGTCAGCGCAGCGAGCCGAACACGCGCTTGAGCACGGCGCTGCCGGTGCCCACCGGGTCGCGGCGGATCTTGCGTTCTTCCTCGCCGATCATCAGGTACAGGCCGTCGAGCGTCTTGCCCGTCACGTAGCTTTCGAGGTTGGCGTCCTCGCGCTTGAGCAGCCCGAACGACGAGGCCTTGCCGGCGAGCGCGTTGTACTTCTCGGCCAGCGCCACCTTCTGCGTCGCGCGCGTCACGATCGGCAGGAACTTCACGCCGAGCGGCTCGCGCGTCCTGCGCGCGAAGAACTGCGTCGCCGCGTCGTCGCCGCCGGTCAGGATCTGCTGCGCGTCGCTCACGCTCATCGACTTGACGGCGTTGACGAGCAATGTCTTGGCTTCGGGCACGGCCGCCTCGGCGGCGCGGTTCATCGCCGTCACCAGCTCGTCGATGCGGCGCTGCTGGCCGGCTGCCTTGAGCAGCGGTGCGGCGTCATCGAGGAAGCTCGGCAGCGGGATGCGCACCTTCGGGTTGCCGAGGAAGCCGTCGGCGCGGCCGAGCAGCCCGACGGCCGCGACGGCGCCGCGCTCGAGCGCAGTGCGGATGCCGAGCGAGGCGTCACTGTCGCTGACCGCGCGCGCGGGTGCGGAAAGCGCCGACAGGCCTGCGAACGAGATCAGACTGGACGTGAAACGACGGCGGTGCATGGTGGCTCCGTTTCGGAAGGCGGCTGCAGATACTGCGTCGGCGCGCGCCGACGCGCAAGTGTGGGGGCGCTGCGGGACCAACGATGACAGGCTGCTGCGCCGCGTCGGGCCCGAACTGCCGAGCGGCCCGGCGTGCAGGGCACGTTGCTTCACTGTCGGGGAGGACGTTCGTCGCCGCCACGGATTGGGGCGCGCACTCCACACGCCGCCGCGCGCACCGCCTACGATGCGCGCATGGAAATGAACGACGCCCCCGCCGACCTGGCGCTCGCCTTCGAGCGCCAGCGTGCCGCTTGGTCGGAGGCGCCGTTCCCCGCCTGGAACGAGCGCGCCGACCGCCTGCGCCGGCTGCAGCGCCTGCTGCTCGAGCACGAGGCCGCGATCGCCCGCGCGATCGACGCCGACTTCGGCGGCCGCCCCGCGATCGAGACCGAGCTGGCCGAAGTCTGGCCCAGCCTGGAGGCCGTGAAGGGCGCGCTGCGCCACGGCCGGAGCTGGATGCGGCCGCGCCGCGCCGGCGTGGGCAAGTGGTTCCTGCCGGCGCGCGCGCAGGTGCTGCCGCAGCCGCTCGGCGTGGTCGGGATCATCGTGCCGTGGAACTACCCGCTCTACCTGGGCATCGGCCCGCTCGTCGCCGCGCTCGCCGCGGGCAACCGCGCGATGGTCAAGCTCTCGGAGTTCACGCCCGAATTCGCGCTGCTGATGCGGCGCCTCGTCGCAGCGGTCTTCGCGCCCGACGAGGTGTGCGTCGTCACCGGCGGCGCCGACGTGGCGGCGCAGTTCAGCGCACTGCCATTCGACCACCTGCTGTTCACCGGCTCGATGGCGGTGGGCCGCAAGGTGATGGGCGCCGCCGCCGCCAACCTGACGCCGGTGACGCTGGAGCTGGGCGGCAAGTCGCCGGCGATCGTCGCGCCGGGCTATCCGCTCGACCACGCGGTGCAGCGCATCGTCACCGGCAAGCTGCTCAACGCCGGGCAGACCTGCATCGCGCCCGACTACGTGCTGCTGCCGCGCGAAAGCGTCGCCGCCTTCGTCGCCGCGGCGCGCCGCGAAGCGCGGCGCGGCTATCCGCGCGGCCTGGACGACGCGAACTACTGCAGCATCGTCAACGATCGCCAGTACCGGCGCCTCGCCGACGCGGTGGACGAAGCCGCCGCTCGCGGCGCACGCGCCGAAGCGCTGTTCGAAGGCGCGGCACGCGACGACGCGCGCCACCGACTCGCGCCCGTGCTGCTGGTCGACGCGCCCGCCGACACGGCCGCGATGCGCGACGAGATCTTCGGCCCGGTGCTGCCGCTCGTGCCCTACGACCGCATCGAGGACGCGATCGCCCATGTCGCCGCACGGCCGCGCCCGCTGGCGCTCTACTGGTTCGACCGTGACGCCGCACGCACCGAGCGCGCGCTGCAGGGCCTGCCCGCCGGCGGCGTGACGGTCAACGACACGCTGCTGCACATCGCGCAGGACGACCTGCCGTTCGGCGGCGTCGGCGCGTCGGGCATGGGCCACTACCACGGGCAGTGGGGCTTCGACACCTTCAGCAAGCTGCAGCCGGTGTTCCGGCAGTCGCGCGTCAACGGCATGGCGATGTTCCTGCCGCCCTACAGCGCGCGGATGCGGCGCATGCTGGGGCTGATGAAGCGGTTCTGACTCTCAGGGCGCCGCCCGTACATTCAGCCGTCGGGCAACCCGAGCCGCCTAAAGCCTCACAGTCTCGATCGGCAACTCGGCATACTGCGACCCATGGACAAGTCCTGGCTCGCGCAGTACCCGCCCGGCGTGCCGGTCGACGTCGACATCGACCGCTTCGCGTCGCTCAAGGACATGCTCGCGTCGAGTTGCGCGCGCTTCGCCGACCGGCCGGCCTACGACTCGATGGGCGCCGTGCTCACCTACCGGCAGCTCGACGCGTCGAGCCGCGACTTCGCGGCCTGGCTGCAAAAGGTTGCCGGCCTGCGGCGCGGCGAGCGCGTCGCGCTGATGATGCCCAACCTGCTGCAGTACCCGGTGGCGCTGTTCGGCGCGCTGCGCGCGGGCATGGTCGTCGTCAACACGAATCCGCTGTACACGCCCCGCGAGCTCGCGCACCAGCTCGCCGACTCGGGAGCGACGGCGATCGTCGTGCTGGAGAACTTCGCGCACACGCTGGCCGAGGTGATGGCGTCGACGCCTGTGCGCACCGTGATCACCACGCAGGTCGGCGACCTGCTGCCCGCGCCGAATCGCTGGCTCGTCAACGCCGTCGTCAAGTACGTCAGGAAGCTGGTACCGCCGTGGCGGCTCGACGGCGCGATCACCTGGCGCGACGCGCTGGCGGCGGGCCGCGGGCACGCGCTCGACGACGTCGCGCTCGGCCATGGCGACCTCGCCTTCCTGCAGTACACCGGCGGCACGACGGGCGTGGCCAAAGGCACGATGCTGACGCACGGCAACATGGTCGCCAACGTGCTGCAGGTGGCGGCGTGGATGTCGCCCAACCTGAAGGACGGCGAGGAAACCGTCGTCATCCCGCTGCCGCTGTACCACGTGTTCGCGCTGACCGGCTGCCTGTCGTTCTTCAGCAAGGGCGCGTGCACCGTGCTGGTGGCCAACCCGCGCGACCTGCCGGCCTTCGTGCATACGCTGCGGCAGCGGCCGTTCACGGCGATCATCGGCGTGAACACGCTGTTTCGCGCCCTGCTCGACGCGCCGGGCTTCGCCGCCGTCGACCTCGGTCGCCTGAAACTCGCGGTGGCCGGCGGCATGGCGGTGCAGCACGTCGTCGCTCACCGCTGGAAGGAGCGCGCCGGCGTGCCCCTCGTCGAGGGCTATGGCCTGACCGAGAGCGCGCCGGTGGCGATCGCCAATCCGGTGACGATCGACGAATGGACAGGCCGCATCGGCGTTCCGCTGCCCAGCACCGAGGCCGCCGTGCTCGAGGACGACGGCCGACCCGTCGCGCCGGGCCAAGTCGGCGAGATCTGCCTGCGCGGACCGCAGGTGATGCGCGGCTACTGGAATCGACCCGACGAGACAGCCAAGGTGCTCACCGCCGAGGGCTGGCTGCGCACCGGTGACATGGGCTCGATGGACGAGCACGGCAACATCCGCCTCACCGACCGCAAGAAGGACATGATCGTCGTCTCGGGCTTCAAGGTGTTCCCCAACGAGATCGAGGACGTGCTGACGATGCACCCCGGCGTGCTCGAGGCCGGCGCGATCGGCGTGCCCGACGAGCGCTCGGGCGAGGCGGTCAAGGCGGTCGTCGTGCGCAGTGACGCGACAGTCACGGCCGACGAGGTGCTCGCGCACTGCCGACAGCACCTGACGGGCTACAAGATTCCGCGCATCGTCGAGTTCCGCAGCGAACCGCTGCCCAAGACGAACATCGGCAAGATCCTGCGCCGCGAGTTGCGCGACGCCCCGGTGGCCACCCCAGCCGGCAGCGCCTGACCGTGGACGCGCCCGCGCCCTACCGCCCGCGCCGCCTCGTGCTGCGCGACGGGCGCGAAGTCATCCAGCGGGCCATCGCCCCCGGCGACGCGGCCGAGATCATTCAGGCGTTCGAGCGCCTGTCGGTCACATCGCGCTACCACCGCTTCATGCAGCACCGCAGCCGGCTCGATGAAGCTTCGGTCGAGCGCGGCACGCATCCGCGCCCCGGCCTCGACTTCACGTTCGTCGCGACGATCCCGGCGCCCGACGGCATCGACATCGTCGGCGCCGCGCAATACGTCGGCCCGCGCAATGCCGCCGGCGCCGCGGGCCTGACCTGCGAGTTCGCCATCACCTTGGCCGAGGACTGGCGCGGCAGCGGACTCGCCCGCGAATTGATGAAAAGCCTGCTGCGCCGCGCGCGGCACGACGGCTACGCCGCGATCGAAGGCTGGATCCTCGCCGAGAACCACGCCATGCTGGCGCTGGCGCGCAAGCTCGGCTTTCGCACCGAACGCGACTCGGGCGACGCGACCGTGATGCGGGCGCTGCGGCCCCTGCAGCGCCCGCAGCGCGCTCAGCGGTAGAACGCCTCGACCCGGCCCTTGAGCGTGATCAGCAGCGGCTGGCCCCGGCGGTCGCGCGCCTTGCCGGCGGGCACCTTGATCCAGCCTTCGCTGATGCAGTACTCCTCGACATCGTGGCGCTCGTTGCCGTTGAGGCGGATGCCGACGTCGTGCTCGAACACGGCAGCCACGTGATGCGGGCTGCGCGGGTCGGTCGACAGGCGGTCGGGCAGCGGGGGCGTTGGAGAAACCGGTTCATTCATGGGGCGACTGCCTGCACGGGGTTCGATCGTGCGATTCTCGCCCGAGCGGCAGCGATGGCCGAGCAATGGGGAGACAGACGCATGTCCGGGCTCAAGGTGATGGCGTTCTCGATCTCGGCCGACGGCTACGGCGCCGGCCCCGAACAAAGCCTGCAGCACCCGCTGGGACAAGGCGGCGCGACGCTGCACGAATGGGTGCTGCCGACGCAGACCTTCCGCCGGCGCGTGCTGGGCCTGGACGGCGGCACCACCGGCGCCGACGACGACTACATGCGGCGCAGCGTCGACGGCATCGGCGCGTGGATCCTCGGGCGCAACATGTTCGGCCCGGTGCGCGGGCCCTGGCCCGACGACACCTGGAAGGGCTGGTGGGGCGAAACGCCGCCCTACGGCGTGCCCGTCTTCCTGCTGACGCACCACGCACGCGCGCCGCTCGAGATGAAGGGCGGCACGACCTTCCATTTCGTCACCGGCGGCATCGACGAGGCCCTCGCGCACGCCCGCGCCGCTGCCGCTGGGCGCGACGTGCGGCTGGGCGGCGGCGTCGCGACGGTGCGCCAATACCTGCAGGCCGGCCTCGTCGACGAGATGCACGTCGCCATCGCGCCGACGCTGCTCGGCCGCGGCGAGGCGCTGCTGGCGGGCATCGATCTGCCGGCGCTCGGATTCCGCGTCGTCGAGCGCTGCGCCACCGAGCGCGCGCTGCACGTCGTGATGCGCAAGGGCGGCGCGGGCTGAACGCGCGCTGCCCAAGCCGCAGTCGAAGCCGCTGGGGGCCTCCTCAGGTGCCTCGGCCCCGGCCGATCAGCCCGCTGCCGCGACCAGGTGCGGCGCCGTCAGCGCCGCGCCCTTCGGCGGCAACCGCAACGAGATCGCCGCGGCGACGAACAACAGCATGGCGGCGCTGCCGAAGGCGAGCCAGTGCGAGCCGAATCGGTCGTAGGCCCAGCCGCCAAGCCATGAGCTGATCGTGCCGCCGACCTGGTGCACGAGATAAGCCAGACCGTAGAGCACGCCGACGAGCTTGACGCCGTAGACGTCGGCCAGGATCGCCGACGACAGCGCGATGCTGCCGGCCCACACCAGCCCGCCGATGGCCGACGCGGCGTACAGCTCCCAGTGCGCGCCGACCAGCAGCAACGCGACGAATCCCAGCCCGCGCACGAAGTAGATCGCGGCCAGGATCTTGCGGCGCGGCAGCATGTCGGCGAGCCGCCCCAGCACCAGCGTGCCGAAGATGGCGACGAAGCCGATCAACCCGATGCCCAGCGAACTCGTCGCCGCGTCGAAGCCGTGGTCCATCAGCATCGGGATGCCGTGCGTGCCGATCAGGTTCATGCTGTAGCCGCAGGCGAAGAGGCCGAGCGTGACCTGCCAGAACGGCACGGTGCGCAGGGCTTCGCCGACGCGCAGCGGACGCATGTCGTCGCGCACCGCGGCAGCGGCTGCCGCGATCGGCGACGCGGCGGGCGCCGCCGGCGCTGCCCGCTCCTGCGGCAGCAGATCGGCGTGCGCGGGCGCGTCGTCACGGATGACGAACAGCGCCACCGGCACGCAGAAGGCCACGAACAGCGCGGCGAAGCCGAGCAGCGCCGTCTGCCAGCCCGCCGCCGCGATGGCCCACGCGAGCACCGGCGTCATCACGGCGATGCCCGCCATCGACCCGGTCGACAGGAAGAACAGCGCCATGCCGCGCCGGCGCACGAACCAGCGGCTGAGCACCGGCGTCAGCGCAACCGGGCTGGTGAAGGCCAGGCCGAACGACAGCAGCACGCCGAACGCGAGGCCGAAGGTGAACACATCGCGCGCGAACGCCGTCCACACCGCCGACACCGCGACGATCGCCGTGCCGACCAGCAGCACCGGCCGCGTGCCCCAGCGGCCGACCAGCCAGCCTGCCAGCGGCATGCCGAGCCCGTAGCAGAACATGCCGACAGCGACGATGCCCGCAAGCAGGCTGCGGCTGAAGCCGAGGTCGTGCGCCATCGGCAGGAAGAACGGGCCGATGCCCATGCGCAAGCCGACGGTCAGCAGCGTCAGCAGCATGGCGGCGGCGACGATGGTCCAGCCGGGGTACCAGGGAGTCGCACGACGCTCGCTCAAGATCGACCCCCGCAATCCGTGACACGCACTTGCACTGGGCAAGGATAGCGAAGCTCTGCACCCCCTGCGCCTGCCGGCTGCCACGCTGCGCAGCCGGCTGCCCGGGCGCGCCTACCGGATCGCCTGCGTCATGCCAGCGTCCACGGCGTGGTTGTCGTCCTTGGCCTCGACGACGGACCGGATGGGGCCCGACAGGCTGCGCAGGAACGCCGCAATGTCCCTGACTTCCGACGCCGACAGGCGGATCGGTTTGCGCTCCGCGTGGCCGCGTCCTTCATGGGCCAGCTCCGAATGCCCGACGACGGCGGCGGGCGACTTCGCGTAGTGCGCAACGGCCTCCTCGAGAGTCGCGAACTGACCGGCATGCATGTAGGGTGCGCGCTCGGCGACATTGCGCAGTCCCGGCGTCTTGAAGGCCCCCTCCATGCCCGGATCGTCGGTCACGATGAATCGAAGCTCCTGGCAAGCGTCCGGCGCGGCGTCGCTGTACTTGCCCAGACAGTTGAACTCGTCGTGCAATGCCTTGGCGGTCGCGGCGGCGCGGCCGCGATCGGGTTGTGCCGCATTGCGAGGCGGCACGCCGGTGTTGTGGAAATGCTGGTCCGTGAGGAGCGGCCCGTTGTGGCATGTCACGCACTGGCCCTTGCCGAGGAACAGCCGCAGGCCGCTGACTTCCTGCGACGACATGGCGCGCTGAGCGTCGGGATCCCTGGCGATGACGGCGCGCACATAGCGATCGAACCGCGATTCGCCCGGCGTGAGGGTCCGTTCGTACGCGGCGATGGCCTTGCCCAGGTTCGCGAACACCCGGTTCACATCCTCGCGACGGTTCGACGCCATGTTCTGCCAGGCCGCACGCTGGGCCGCATCGCCTTGCGGCCCCGCATCGTCGGGCAGGCCGGCCAGGCTGGGCAGCGGCCCGAACAAGGCTTCATAGTCGGCCTTGTAGTGGGCCTCCAGCAACTTGGCGATCCGCGTGCGATTGCTGCCGTGCTCGACCGCGTCCTCCAGCGGCCCGAGCGCCTGCGACCACAGACTGTCCTTGCGCCCGTCCCAGAACAGCCAGGGACTGTGCGCCCCTGCCGCGATGGGCATCGTGCGCCGCGTGCCCGTGCCGACGCCCTGGCCGACCGCCAGGCCGTCCTGGAACTGGCGGGCGGGCGCGTGGCAGCCGGCGCACGAGACCGACTGGTTGCGCGAGAAGCGGACTTCGGCGAAGAGCTGCTTGCCGAGGGCCACGGCGGCCGGCATGGCTTGCACGGCGTTGGACGGATCGCGAGGCGGAGGCGGCAGCCTGTCCAGGCTCATGGAGGCGAGTACCGCCTTGTCCTCGGCCGTCCAGCTGTCGGCCCACGTGAAGCCGGTGAGCCCCGAGAGTGCCGCCACGACGGCCAGGCCGAGCGTTGCCGCGAAGACCCAGCCCGGGCGGCGGGGCGACACTTCGAGCAGCGCACTCATCGCCCGACCCCCGACGCATCGACGATCGTGTTGAAGACGGCCGTGTCGGCGCCGTCGGCGGCCTGGATGGCGAGCTTGATTTCCCACCAGCCGGTCATGCTGAACTTCATGCCTTCCATCAGGTAGGTGCCGGCCGCCACCTCGCGCGTGACCTGCGGCCGCGTGGGCAGGCCATGGCCGTGTTGCGGCATGCCGCCATCGACGGCGATGCGCGCGTTGCGCACCGGTGCGCCATCGCGTGAGCTCAGCTTGATCTGCCAGGCGTGCATCTGGTTGATGGCCGGTGGAGTTGCCGGAGGCTCCATCCGGACCACGTACCGTCCCTGCGCGCTGGGGTGGTGCAAGGAAACGTCGAGATCCTTCGGCGGCGAGGCGCAAGCCGCCAGCGCCAGAATCGCCGTCGACAGGAACCAGGTGCCGGAGCGGGCGCGACACTTCGGCCGGCTTGCGCTGGCGAGCGGCCCGGAGGAACATGCGCGGCGAGCGAATCGGGACATGGTGGTGTACCTCGGGTGAGTGGAATCGATGGACGTGATTCTTCCGGTCGACTGACGCCCGGGCTTGAACGAAACGGCTGACTTGCAGGGAAGCGACGTGTGACTGGCCGGACCCTCGACCTCGCCACTGAGCCCGCGTCAAAGCCGCACCAGAAGCTGCGGGCGGGCGCCGCGTCGGGTCGCGTGTACTTCTGGCAGGCCGGCAGCCTCTGGATCGGCAGCGGTCGCGGGCGAACCGAGCGGCACGCACATCACGCCCACCAGCTCACGCTGGCTCTCGAAGGCGAGTTCAGGTTCCGAACCGACGGCGAAGGACCGTGGACGGAGTACCGGGCGGCCCTCGTTGCATCGCACTGCCTCCACGAGTTCGAGCTCGACGGCACGCTCGTCGCCCACCTGTTCGTAGAGCCCGAGAGCACGCCGGGGCGCGCCCTCTCGCGGCGCTTCGCCCCGCGCGAAGTCGGCGCGTTGCCGCCGGACGCAGCGCGACGCTCGGCCGATGCACTGCTCGATGCGTTGCGGGGGAATGCCGATGCGGACGCGATGCGGGCTGTCGCTCGCTCGGCGGTGGCCACGCTCGCGGGCACGAGCGACACCAGGGCGGCAGAGCACGAGGGCGACGCACGCGTCGCACGCGCCCTGGACTACCTCAGGTCCCGGGTCCGTGCCCCCGTGTCGCTGCCGGATGCTGCAGCCGCTGCTGCGCTGTCACCCAGCCGTTTCAGGCATCTGTTCGTCCAGGAGACCGGAACGTCCTTTCGCGCCTATCTCCTGTGGCTTCGCATCAACGTCGCCATCGAGGCCGCGATGGCGGGCGCGTCGTGGACCGAGGCCGCGCACGAGGCAGGCTTTGCCGATTCGTCGCACCTGACCCGCACGCACAAGCGGATGTTCGGCATCGAGCCGACGGCCATCCGCCACGGGTAGCCCGACGGTCGCCGCACTCAGGCTCGTCGCGACCCATCGCGGTCGCGATGGGTATTCCGAACTTCCGGAAGCACAACCTGCGCGGCTGTTTCGGGGTCGCAGCCGTCGCCTTCCGCATCCCATTCGCGCGACGCGATCTCGATCGCCTCCTCGCGCAGCATTCCGTGTTTTTCCTGCAGTCGGCTTGCGAACCGGTCGATCCACCAGGCTGCGCGTCGATATCCGTCCATTTCGGTACCCTGTTGTTCGCGATGCACCGACTTGGCAATCGACGTGCCGCGACCCCCGAGCCGGTCGGCGGCCCGCGCCGCTTCAGTGCCGGTCGAGCAGGCGGATGCTGGGCAGCGCGAACTCGCGACCGATCACGGCGCGCGCGAACAGGTAGTTGCTTCGCTCGCGCTCGCTCAGGCGGTCGATGTCGACGCAACCCGTCGCATCGCACGGGAAGCTGTAGCCGCGCCCGTCGTTGAACAGCGAACTGAATCGCAGTTCATAGGCTCCCCGGATGTAATCGCTCGACCCCTTCATGGCGCACTCCAACTGCAATGACGCTGCTGAAATTCAGCTTAGGCGCGCTGCGCGAACGCTGCGTCAATGCACCGCGTCGCTGCGCAACAGTCGGTGAACGGCGGCGCACGAAGCTGTCACGCTATGCTCGCCGCACCGCCTCGACAGGCCGCACCGGAGCCCCCATGCATCCATCTGCCAAGAGTCTCGCGCGGCTCGCGTCGCTGGCATGCGCGCTCGCCGCGCCGCCCGGCTTCGCCGACAGCCTCGCCAGTTCGGCCTCGTCGGCATCGAGCGCCGGCTCGGCGTCGCTCGGCAGCCTGTCGAACTCGGTCGGCGGTTCGAGCGACGCGTCGTCGCCGCGCCGCACGCAGGTCACGGCGGGCGACTACCGCATCGCCGACGTGGCCGAGGCCGAGGCACGCCCCGGCGTGCTGCGCCTGCGCCTGCAGCCGCTCGACGCCGACGGCGGCCGGCGCATCGCCACCGCGTTGCGCCTGGACGTGCCGCGCGCGACCGTCGTGCAGCAGGGGCTCGCGGCGGGCGACGTGATCACGGCGCGCGAGCGGCCCTACGGCTGGGAGTTCGCGCGCGCGGCCGACGGCGCCTTCTTCCTCGTGCTCGCCGACGACTGGCTGCACGAGCTGGCGCCGCGCGCCGTCGTGCTCTGACGGCGGCGATGCCGCGCGCCGCGCGGTCGGTCGCACGACGGGCCGCGCTCGGTGCCGCCGCGCTGGCGCTGCTGCTCGGCGCGGCAGGCGCGGCGCAGTCGGCGTCAACCGCGCTGCGCTACTGCGATCGGGCAACGACGCTGAGCGCGGCGCAGCAGGACGCGCTGCTGCGCCTGGCCGCCGTCGTGCGCGACGAGCTCGACGCCTCGGGCGCGCGCGTCGCGCTGCTCGCGCGCTCGGGCCACGACCTGGCGCGCTTCGGTCAGCACTACTCGCACGCCGGCGTCGGCGTGCGCGCCGAAGCAGGGGCGCCGTGGGCGGTGCGCCAGCTCTACTACGCCTGCGACGAGCGGCGCGGGCGTCTCTACGACCAGGGGCTCGCCGGCTTCGTGCTCGGCGCCGACGCCGCGGCGACGAGCCGCGTCACGATCGTGCTGCTGCCCGACGCCGAGGCCGCGTCGCTCGAACGCGCCGCACGCGACAACGCGCTCGCGCTGCAGTTGGTGACCGGCGCCTACAGCGCCAACGCCCACGCCTGGAGCCTGCGCTACCAGAACTGCAACCAGTGGGTGGCCGAACTGCTCGCCGTCGCCTGGGGCGGCCTCGCAGGCGGCGCCGACCTGCGCGAGCGAGCGCAGCGCTGGCTGGCGAGCGAGCACTACCTGCCGACGACGATCGACGTCGGCTCGCACGCGCTGATGCTCGCCGCCACGTTCGTGCCGTGGCTGCACCACGACGATCACCCGGCCGACGACCTGCACGCGCTGCGCCAGCGCATCAGCATGCCGGCGTCGATCGAGGCCTTCGTGCGCGCGCGCACCGCCACCGCCGCGCGCCGCATCGAGCTGTGCCGCGCAGCCGGGCGCATCGTCGTGCGCCACGGCTGGGAGCCGATCGGCGCCGGCTGCGCGCCCGCCGCGAACGACCGCGTCGTCGCGCTCGACTGACACGCGACACGAGAACGCCACGCCCGTCGCCGTTCCTTCACGCCGCCGTCACGGCGGCGTCATCGCCGCGCCCGAGCATCTCGGCGCATGGACAGCGACGACTACACCTCGCAGACTCGGCCTGCCGGCACGCGCAGCGTCGGCGATCGGCGATCGGCCGCGGCGACGCGCCAGCCTGCACTCGAAGCCCTGTGGGCACGCACGCAGGACGAAGTGCGGCTCGCGCAGCGCCTGCGGCACCGCGTCTTCGTCGAGGAGATGGGCGCGCGCCTCGCGCCGCCGCCGGGCACGCCGGAGGGCATCGACGTCGACCGCTACGACGACGCCTGCGAGCACCTGCTGGTGCGCACCGTCGAGACCGACGACGCGCCGGCCGAGGTGATCGGCACCTACCGCGTCATGACGCCGGCCGCCGCGCGGCGCTGCGGCGGCCTCTACACCGACTCCGAATTCGACCTCGGCCGCCTCGACGCGCTGCGCCCGCGTATGGTCGAGCTCGGCCGCTCGTGCACCGCCGAAGGCTGGCGCCAGGGCGGCGTGATCATGATGCTGTGGGCGTCGCTGGCCGAGTTCACGCATCGCAACCGGCTCGACCTGGTGATCGGCTGCGCCAGCGTGCCGATGCGCGACGGCGGCCACGTCGCCGCGAGTCTGTGGCAGCAGTTGCACCGGACGGCGCTCGCCGCGCCCGAGCGCCAAGTGACGCCGCGCCTGCCGCTGCCGATCGACGCGCTCGACGGCGGCCTCGACGTCGAGGCACCGCCACTGGTCAAGGGTTACCTGCGCTGCGGCGCGAAGATCCTCGGCGCGCCGGCCTGGGATCCGGACTTCGGCGTCGCCGACCTGCCGCTGCTGCTGGACCTCGCCGACCTGCCGGCGGCGTATCGCCGCCGCTTCATCGGCGCCTGAGCGGCCGGCGCCGGCGCGTCGCGCGCACCGAATGGCAGCCGCCGTCGGGCCGCACTGCAAGGAGGCTGCCGGACTGCCCGAGCTCGACGAGCTGCAGCAGATCGTGCAGGCCGGCGCCGGCCATCTGAGCTGCCGGCGCCTGTGCGACATCGTCGTCGATGACCGCGTCTTCGGCGTCGACGCCGTCTGCCTCGGCAACCCCGATCCGTCGCTGCCGGCCGTCGGCATTTTCGGCGGCGTGCACGGCCTGGAGCGCATCGGCTCCGAAGTCGTGCTGGCGTGCCTGAGCAGCCTGGTCGCGCGGCTGCGCTGGGACGAGCTGCTGCACCGCATGCTCGCCGGGCTGCGCCTGGTCTTCGTGCCGATGGTCAACCCGGGCGGCGCGTGGCGCGGCACCCGCGCCAACCCGCAGGGCGTCGACCTGATGCGCAACGCACCGGTCGACAGCGCCGGCGGCACGGCGTTCCTGGCGGGCGGGCAGCGCCTGAGCGCCGCGCTGCCCTGGTATCGCGGCGCGCTGGGTGCGCCGATGCAGCCCGAGGCGCAGGCGCTGTGCGACCTCGTCGCCGACGAGCTGCTGACGCACGATTTCTCGATCGCCATCGACTGCCATTCGGGCTTCGGGCTCGCCGACCGTTTGTGGTTCCCGCACGCCCACACGCGCCAGCCGATCGAACACCTGCCCGAGCTGCACGCGCTGCGCATGCTGCTCGACGAGACGCTGATCCACCACCGCTACCTGGTCGAGCCGCAGAGCCGCCAGTACCTCGCGCACGGCGACCTGTGGGACCACCTCTACCTGTGCGCCGCCGCGACGCCCGAGCCGCGCGTCTTCCTGCCGCTGACGCTCGAGATGGGATCGTGGCTGTGGGTGCGCAAGAACCCGCGCCAGCTGTTCACGCGCCACGGCATCTTCAACCCGCTGATCGAGCACCGGCAGCAACGCGTGCTGCGCCGCCACGTCGTGCTGCTCGACTTCGTGATGCGCGCGGCCTGCAGCCACCGGCGCTGGCTGCCGCAAGGCGCAGAGCGCGAAGCGCTGCGCGGCCGCGCACTCGACACCTGGTACCGCGCGAGGCCCGATCGATGACGGCTCCCTGGGTGCTGCTGCGCGGCCTGACGCGCGAGGCCGGACACTGGGGCCCGTTCCCGGTGCAACTGGCGCAGGCATGGCCCGAGGCGCGCGTCGTCGCGCTCGACCTGCCGGGCGCGGGCGAGCGGCGCGACGAGCGCAGCCCGTGGCGCGTCGAGACCATCGCCGCTGCCTGTCGCGCCGAGTTGCAGCGGCAAGGCATCGCGCCGCCGCTGCGGCTGCTCGGACTGTCGCTCGGCGGCATGGTCGCCGCGGCCTGGGCGACGCACTGGCCCGGCGAAGTCGAGCGCTGCGTGCTCGTCAACACCAGCCTGCGGCCACACGGCGCGTGGCACCGGCGGCTGCGGCCGGCCGCACTGCCGGCGCTGCTGCGCGTGCTCGGTGCGCGCGACGCGCAACGCGCCGAGCACGCCGTGCTCGATCTCACGAGCGCGACGCCGCGACACCACGCCGGCGTGCTCGACGACTGGGTCGCGATCCGCCGCCGGCGCCCGGTCTCCGCGGCGAACACGCTGCGCCAGTTCGTCGCCGCGGCGCGCTGCCGCGACGCCGGCGCGACGCCGGGGCTGCCGGTGCTCGTGGCGTGCAGCGAGGGCGACCGGCTGGTCGACGCGCGCTGTTCGCGCGCGCTGGCCGAGCGATGGGGCGCAAGCCTCGTCGTGCACCCGGGCGCGGGCCACGACCTGCCGCTCGACGACGGTGCCTGGCTCGCGGCGTGCATCGCCGAATGGGTGGATGCGACGCCGCGCGTCACGGGGGCGTGACGCCGCGCGCGCAACGTCGCCCGCTACCAGAACGCCGCCGCGGCGGCGACGCGGCTCAGCGCCTTGCAGCAGGCGCGCGCCGTCTTCTCCTCATGCGCCTTGAGCCAGCCGGCGGCGAACCAGGCCTCGGCCGCGCCGGCGCGCGCGGCCTGCTCGTAGGCACGTTGCGCGACGAGGGTGTCGTTGTGCAGGCCGAGCGCATCCTGCGCCGGCCGCAGCTGCCGGAGGTAGCGCTCGACCTCAGCCGGCGGGTACAGCGCCGACACGAACTCCGCGAGGTAGCGCAGCCGCTTGAGCCGCTTGCGCACGCGGTGCTGCGCGGTCTCGTCGAGGCGCTGGAAGCGGCGCCCGTCGCGCGCGACGCTGCGGTGCAGCTTCTTCAGCCGATCGCGCAGGTGGGCGCGCACGGCGTCGGGCGCGAGCCCGGGCCCGGCGTCGCCGCGACCGAGCACATAGCCGATCAGCGCCAGCAGCACGTGCTGGAATTCGGCATCGCGCACCGCGTCGCCGGGGTCGCCGCTCGGCGCCGGCAGGGGCAGCGGCGGCGCGCCGGCAGCCGCGAGCAGCGGCTGCACCGCTGCCATCACGGTGGCCGTGTCGCGCCATTCGCCGAGGCGGCGGAACGTCGCGACGAGCGGCGCCTCCCACTCGGCATCGATGCCGCGGTCGAGCGCACCGAGCTCGCGCATCGCAGTGCGCAGGCGCCGGATCGCGACGCGCAACTGGTGCACGTGTTCCTCGCTGCCGCGGCCGGCTGCGATCTCGCTCGCGTTGGCAAGCATCGGATCGAGGCAGGACTGCACGACGGCGCGCGCCAGTGCGCTGCCCGTCATCGCGCGTTGCAGCACCGGCGGTTGCGAGCGGGCGGGCGGCGACGCGGCCGCGTCGTCGGTCCGCAGCAGCCGCTCGGCCTGCTCGGCTTTCGAGACGACGCTCAGCCACAGGCCGTGGTCGTCGACGGCACGCCGCGCCAGCACGGAGAGCACGGTCGCGTCGCCCGACTTCAGCTCGTACTCGACTTCGCACAGCGGCGCCGTGTGCTCGCCGGCAACGAGCCGGCCCTGGTCGAGCGCGACTTCGACGACGGCCCCGGGCAACGCGACGTCGACGATCAGCCGCTGCACCTCGACACCGTAGCGCGGCAGCAGCGGCGCTTCGAGGCCGCCCGCCGCTTCGAGCGCGACGCGCAGCAGCGCCTCGGCGGCGCTGCCGTCGTGGCGGTACGTCGATCGCCGGCGCGGCGCCCGCCGCGCGGCCGAGCACGACGTTGTGCTCGATGCGGGCGACGCGGTTCGTGCCGGCCGCCTTGACGGTCTGCACCCACGAGCGGCCTTCGCGCCGCAGCCTGAGCGCGATGCCGTGACGCGCCAAGTTGCCGCCGGCGGTGTCGTGATAGTGCGCGACGAGGCGCAGCCGCCGTGCACCGGCGGCGCGCATCGCGCGCTCGACCGCCGCCGCGCGCTCGGGCGGGACGACGAACTTCAGCTCGATCTCGTGCAAACCGCCTCCCGCAGCCGGGCACCCGCGAGGCAGCTTAGCCGAAGCGCCGTCGCGCGTTGCGGGCGCCCCACGCACGGCGCCCCGGCCGCAGAATCGGCACGCCGCCGCCACCGCACCCGACCATGTCGCCTGCCACCCGGAACCGCGAAACCTCCGCCGATCACGTCGGCCCGCATGCCGTCGTCGCAACGCGCGGCGACAGCGCCGGCGCGCTGCGCGAGCGGCTGTGCCGCGAGGCGCGCACCGGCTGGGACCTGGTGTGCGTCGTCGACGAGCACGAGCGCCTGCTCGGCACGCTGACGCCGCAGGAGCTGCTGGCGCTGCCCGACGACGCCGCGCTCGACCGCGCCGCGCGCCGCGACGCCCCGCACGTCCTGCCCGGCACCGACCAGGAGCGCATGGCGTCGGTCGCGCTGCATCACGGCGTGGCGGCGCTGCCGGTGGTCGACGAGGGCGGCCGGCTGGCCGGCGTCGTCGGTCCGGCCCGGTTGATGGACATCCTGCGCCGCGAGCACGTCGAAGATCTGCACCGCCTCGCGGGCATCACGCGCGAAACGGAGCAGGCGCGCCAGGCGATCGAGGCCGCACCGCTGCGGCGCGCGCGCCACCGCCTGCCGTGGCTCGTCGTCGGCCTGGGCGGCAGCATGGTCGCGACCTTCGTCGTCACGCGCTTCGAGTCGGCGCTCGCCGCCAAGCCGGCGCTCGCCTTCTTCGTGCCGGGCCTCGTTTACCTGGCCGACGCGATAGGCACGCAAAGCGAGGCCGTCGCCGTGCGCGGCCTGTCGCTCGCGCACGGCGGAATCGGCAGCCTGATCGGCGGCGAGCTGCGCACCGGGCTGCTGATCGGCCTGGTGCTGATGGCGCTGGCGTTCCCGATGGTCTGGCTCGCGTTCGGCGACGTTCGGCTGGCGAGCGCTGTGACGCTGGCGCTCGGCGCAGCGAGCCTGATCGCCTCGGTGCTCGGCCTGATGCTGCCGTGGCTGCTCGGGCGCCTGGGCACCGACCCGGCCTACGGCAGCGGGCCGCTGGCGACGATCGTGCAGGACGTACTGAGCCTGTTGATCTATTTCGGCTGCGTGTCGGCGATCGTGCTCTGAGCGCCCCCAGGGCCGGGCTGCGCCCAGCCCGCCCCCCGGCGGGAGTCAAGGAACTTGGGGCGACCCGGCGTTTCCTTGAGAGCCCGTATTCGCCCAACCGGGCGCGTCGAGCAGGTACAGGCCGACGCCGTTGGACTTGGCGCGGCGCTTGGCGCGCGCCGCCGCGTTGGCGACGTCCTCCGGCCGCGCCGTCGCGCCGCCGGCCGGCACCTGCACGGCGCCGATGCTCATCGTCGTCAACGGATGGAAGCGCATCACGCCGTGGCGATCCTCGGCCATCACGCCTCCGGCCGTTCGCACCTCGGGGTCGTACAAGGCCATGGCTTCGCGGTTGAAGCCGTCGATGGCCGCGAGCGCGCGCTGCTGCCAGTCGTCGCTCTGGAACAGCACGACGAAGTCGTCGCCGCCGACGTGACCGACGAAATCGCGCTGCGGGTCGGCATGGGCCGCGATGCAGCGCCCGGCCAGCAGCAGCATCTCGTCGCCACGCCAATAGCCGTACTGGTCGTTGAACGGCTTGAAGTGATTCAGGTCGCTGTAGCAGGCAGCGAAGTCGCGGCCGGCCGTCAGCAGGCGCTGGATGTGCTGCGTCAGCGGAATGTTGCCGGGCAGCAGGGTCAGCGGATTGGCGTGACGTGCGGCCTCGATGCGCGACTCGGTGACGATGCGCACCAGGTCCTCCCCGGTCGCGAGGCCGCGATAGCAGCCGTTTTCCGTGATGACGATGCCGTCGCCGAGATAGCGCTGATCGTCGGACGTGAGTACGGCCGTCAGCTCGTCGATCCCAGCGTGGATCTCGACCAGTCGCGGCGTCGGGTTCGCCAGCAGCGTGCACGGCTCGCGGCCGTGCAGCTCGCGGAAGTACGGCTTGGCATAGCGGTCGACGAAGCGCTGCCGGCCGATCAACCCGATCGGACGGCCGTCGTCGACGACCGCGATCGCGGCCAGCGATTCGTCGCGGGCGAAGCGGTCGAACAGCTCCTGGTTCGTCGTCGTCGACGGCGTCGGCTCGACTTCGCGCAGCAGCGTGCGCGCGCTGGCGCGCTGCTGCGCGGCGCGGCGGCGCTCCGGAAAGACGGCGACGTCGCGGCTTCGAATCGTCTCCAGCGCGGGGCCCGGCGCGGCGCGGTGGGGATCGGCCTGCGGCCTGCCGAGCGCCCAGCCCTGGCCGAAGCGGATGCCGAGGTCGCGCACCAGGTGCAGATCGTCGAGTGTCTCGATGCCCTCGGCGACGAGTGCCGCGCCGAGCGTCTGCGAGATCTGCTGCAGCGCGCGCAGCGTCTGCAGCTTCTCGGGGTGCTTGCGCAGATCGCGGGTGAAGTACTTGTCGACCTTGACGATCTCGGGCTTGAGCTCGGACCACAGGCGCAGGCTCGAGCGGCCGTCGCCGAAGTCGTCCAGCGCGAGCTTGACCTTGTGCCGGCGCAGGCGGCCGACAGCCGTCGCCAGCGCATCGAAGTCACGCACGTGCTCGTGCTCGGTGAGCTCGATGACGACGCCTTCGGGGGCGATCGATGCGCTGCGCGACAGCGTCATGATCGATTCGAGCTCGCGCTGCGCGAGCACAGCCACCAGCGCCGCGGCGCTCAGGTTGAGAAACAGTCGACCCGACCCGCCGTTGACGGTCCAGGCGCTCAGCGCCAGTCGCATGCACTCGATCTCCAGCTCGATCGCGGCCCCTTCCAGGCGCGCGGCAGCGAACAGCTCGTCGGGGGACCGCCAGCGGCTGCCCGGCGGCGTGCGAATCAGCGATTCGTGGCCGTAGACGGCGCCGTCGGCCAGTTCGACGATCGGCTGGAAATGCGGCTGCAGCACGCGCAGCGCGATCAGTTCGCGCACGTTGCTCGCGGACGCGGCGGCGCCCACTGCGGGCGCAGTCGATGACGTCATGATCCTCCCTCCGGTTGGTGCGGCGAGACTGACACGCGCGCGTCACAACCATATGACAACGGCGTGACCGAACGCGTCCCGGCGCACAAATCGCACGGCGCGCAGCGCGATGGCGTTGCCGACGAGCGACTTCCGGATACGCGCCTTGCCGCGAGTGCGGCATGGACCGGTTGCACCGCACCGCAGGCGCCGCTCCGGCGCGATGAACGCCGCCCTTGCGCTGGTCGCAGCCGCCGCGCTGGACGTGGCGCTGGCGTTGCGCCCCTGGCGCCTGCTCGGGCCGGAGGATCCGACCTGGGCCTGGGTCGGGCGTGGAGCGCGAGCCGCTGCTTCGGGCCGGCTCTGCCTCCCGGCGCCGGGCCGCTGAAGCTCAGGTCGGCGTCGGCGTGCCGGCCATGCGGTCGTACTTCAGGAAGTACTTGCGCGCCAGCGCGACGAGCTGGTTCTGGCTCGGGTGGTCGACGACTTCGTAGCCGACGATGCGCTTGGCCACCTCGGGCCGGTGCTTGTCGGCGTAATGGCGGAAGTCGGCCGTCGCATCGTGCGAGCCGGTGACGAGCACTTCGGCGATGCCGTCGAGCGCGTCGCAGAGAGCCCCGAAGAACTCGTGCTGCGTGCGCACCGTGCTGCCGTGCTGCGCCGTGTGGTGGGTGTGCGCGCGCACCTTCTGCGCAAGCACGTGCTCGGCGTCGAATTGCAGCACCTGCGCGGATTGGTGGTCGGTCCAGACGACGGCGTGGAACAGCGACATCGGGTCTCCCTGTGGCCTGAATGAAGGCGATCATCTTCGCCGCGGCGCACCGTCCGGGCGTTGACGGGTATCAAGGCGCCGGGCCAAGGTCTCGCGCTGCGTGCGGCGGCGCGCAAGCTGCGGGCGACAGCGACTTGCGGCCGGCGCGGGGCAGGCGCATGCTGCACGCGACATCATGGACACGGCGGCAGCCTCCCCGGGCGCGGGACGACGCGGCGCGCCGTCGTGCGTGCGCATGCGGTCCCGGGTGGTCGTCGCGCTGCTGAGTCTGCTGACCGCGACCCTGGTTGCCGCTGCAGCGGCGCCGGGCGCGCCCGCCCCGCCGGCCCCTTACACCGCGCTGCGCGTCGACCAGGCCGCGCTGCTCGCGCGCATCGAACCCGCCGGCGCCGCCGACCTGTCGGCCGATGCGCCGCCCGCAGGTGCCCGAGCGGCACCCGTGCGTCTGCCGCTGCGCCTGCACCGCGACGACGGCAACGCGATCGGCGTGTTCTGGCTGCGCATGGACCTGCCCGGCCTCGCGGCGCTGCCGGCGCAGCCGGCGATCTTCGTGCCGCGCCTGACCGACGGCGGCGTCTTCTACCTCAACGGCACGCCCGTGCTCTCGATCCCGGCGGCCGATGCGCTCAAGCGCGTGCGCTGGCGCCGCGCACGCGCCTTCGCGCTGCCGCCGGCGCTGCTGCTGCCCGAGGGCAACCGGCTCGAGCTGAAGCTCGTCAACCGCGACTACACGGTGGACGTGCCCTACCTGCTGCTGGGCCGCGACAGCGATCTGCAGGCCGAGGCCGAGGCGCGCCAGTGGGTCGACCAGTACGGCTCTCAGTTCACCGGCGTCACCGCGCTGATCGTCGGCGGCTTCATCCTGTCGATCTGGTGGTACCGGCGCAGCGAGCGCTACTACCTGTTGTTCGGCATTTCGAGCCTGCTGTGGGCGCTGCGCACGCTGAACTACAGCATCGAGGTGATGCCGGCCGAGAGCTGGTGGTGGTGGCGCGCCGGGCATTTCTTCGTCGTTGCTGCGGCGACGGCGACGCTGGCGGCGTTCTTCCTCGAGTACGCCGGCATCGGCTATCGGCGCTGGATCGCGCCCGTCGCGCTGCATGCGGTGGCCGGGCCGATCGCCGTCGTCGCCAGCGACGGCCGCTGGCACGAGTTCGTCTATCGCTGGTGGCAGGGGCCGCTGTTCCTCGTCATCGGCGCGGCGCTCGTCGCCTTCGCGCGCTGGGGCCAACGAACCCGCTCGGTCGACGCGCTCGTCATCACGGTCGGCGTCGTGCTCGCCACCGTGCTGGCGGCCAACGATTACGCCACCGTCAGCGGCCTGCTGCCACCGACGCGCATCTACACGCTGCACCTCGCGCTGCCGGTGCTGCTGGTGACGATCGGCGCGCTGCTGACGGTGCGCTTCGTGCGCGCGCTGCGCATCGCCGAGGATGCGAATGCCGTGCTCGCGGAGCGCCTCGCCGCCAGGGAGCGCGAGCTCGCCGAGCACTACGGCCGGCTGGCGCAGGTCGAGCGGCGCGAGGCGAGCACCGCCGAGCGCCAGCGCATCATGCACGACATGCACGACGGGCTCGGCGCGCAGCTCGTCTCGTCGCTCGTCGTCGTCGAGCGCGGCAACGTGCAGGCGGCCGAGGTGGCGCGCATGCTGCGCGAGGCGATCGACGAGATGCGGCTGGCGATCGACGCCTTCGGCCGCACCGACACCGACCTCGAAGGCGCGCTCGCCAGCCTGCGCCACCGCATGGAGCCGCGCCTGCAGGCCGCCGGCATCGCGCTCGAATGGCGGCTGGACGACGCCTTCGCGTCGATCCGGCCGAGCGACGAATCGGCGCTGCAGCTGCTGCGCTTCGTGCAGGAGGCGCTGGCCAACGCGATCCGCCACAGCCGCGCGAACCGCCTCGGCGTGCGTTTCGCCGTCGAAGGCGACCAGTGCCGCGTCACGATCGCCGACAACGGCGTCGGCATCGACGCGGCGCGCCCGCCGGGGCGCGGCCTGCCGGGGATGCGGCGGCGCGCCCAGGTGTTGGGCGGCGAGGTTCAGGTCGACAGCTCGGCTGGCGGCACGACGCTGACGCTGCGCTTTCCGGTGCCGCGCAGCGTCGCGGCCTGACTGCGCCTCAGGGCTTGGCCGCGTGCCAGACGCTGTTGACGCCGTCGCCCGTCTTGTCGCCCGCCTTCTGGTCCTTGGTCCAGAAGTACAGCGGCTTGCCCTTGTAGGCCCACTGCTTGGAGCCGTCGTCGCGGGTGACGACGGTCCAGTCGCCCTTGGCCGCGGCGCCGGCCTCGGCCATCAGCGGCGGCCAGTTGGTCGCGCAGGGGCCGTTGCAGGTGCTCTTGCCACCGGCGTCCTTGTCGAAGGTGTACAGCGTCATGCCGTTGGGGCCGACCAGCATGCCGTCCTTGGCCATGCCTTGGGCGGCGGCGCCGAGCGGCAGTGCGCCGGCCAGCAGCGCGGCGGCCGCGGGAACGAGAAGCGACGTCTTCATGGTCATGGGGGCTCCAGTCAGGGAGTGTGAGAGATGCGAATACGGCGCGGCGTGCCGGTCTATTCCACAAGCCGCACAAGCCGCACGACACGCGCCGGCCACGCGGCAAGCCGCGCTTGCATCGCGTGGCATATGCCGTGCCCGCTGCGGCCGAGCCCGACGGCGGACCGCCGCGGCGCGCGAATCGTTCATCCGTTCCCATGACCCCACTGCCCGCGCTGCCGCACGGCTCGCCACCGGACCCGCGACGCGGCTACGGCTGCGGCGTCTCTTCGGCCTGCGCGCCGGCCCCCTCGCCCACGCCGGCGGCGCGCCCCCACGCGCGCATGCCGTCGCAGTAGCCCCCCCAGCCCCCCCCCCCCCCCCGCGGCCGCTCGGGGGGCGGCGACGCCGCCGCGCGCTCGCAGCCACCGCCGCGCTCGCGGGCGGCGCGCCACCAGGCGAGCATGCCGTCGAAGTCGCCGCCGAAGCCGCGCGACAGCAGTTCCTCGCCGACCTGCGAGCAACGCGTCATCGTGTCGGTGTCGGCGCGGCCCTGCGACGTGACGCGGTCGCATTCGATGTAGGCGGTCTCGAGTTCGCGCAGCGGCGGATCACCGACGCCGAGCGGCAGCGGCGTCTCGGCGGCGGCGATGCCGGCGATGAGGGCGAACGCCGCGACGGCGGCGGCAGCGAGGGGTGTGGACTTCATCATGGCGACTCCTTCGTCGCGGTCGCTGCGGCTGCACCATGCGCCGCTTCGCGATCCGAGTCGAGAAGGTAGGCGCGAAGCGCGCGCCGATCGATACCGCGCTCGCGTCGCGAGGCCGCGCGGCATACCGCATTCGCGGCGCGAACCGCCGGTCGCCCGCTACAGCCGGCCGGCGCAGCCCGGTGCGCCGCAGCGGCAGGCGAGCCGGCCCTCGTGGTGCGTCTCGCCGTAGTCGACGGTGATCTCCTCGCCGCACGCGATGGCGCGCAACGCATAGAACTCGACGCGGCCCTGCCGGATCGTGAGCCGCGCGTTCGGCGCGCACGAGTGGTTGGTGTAGCGCATCGGATCGGCCGACTTGCTGAAGTCGATCGCGCGCCGCGCCGACACCTCGACGATCATGATGCGCTCGTGGCGCGTGGCGCGGATGCGCGCGTCGGCGACGCTGATCGACTCGCCGCGGATCTCGCCGATCTTGCGCCGCGGCGGGATCGCCTCGTCGGCCCACGCGCCCTGGCCGTCGATCGGGCTGGGGCGCACGGCGACGGCGTACTTCTGGTAGGCGGGGCGCGACATCGCCAGCATCGTAGCGGCTCGGGTGCCGGACGCCCCCGGCGGAGGCAGCGAGCCGGGGAACTCCTCTTCAGCGCTTCGCGCTCGTCCTCTCCTTGTACGCGGCGACGGCTTTCTTCAGGTCGGTGTATTCCTCGCAGCCGAACAGGCAGGCCTTGTCGAGCGCGCGCAACCGCTCCTCGGCCTTGCCCAGGTTGCCCTGCGTCAGCGCCAGTTCGCCCGAGTATTCGAGCGCGCCGCGGTGCTTCGGAGCGATGCGCAGCGCGGCGTCGTAGTGGCGTTCGGCGGCCGCGTAGTCGGGCTGCGGCGACTTGCGCAGCGCATAGCCCATCAGGTTGTTCCAGTCGGCACTGCCGGTGTCATTGACGCGGCGCAACTCGTCCAGCGCGGCGTCCCAGCGGGCGTTGGCGACGTGGGCGCGCGCGGTGGCAAGCGGTGTGGGGGCGGCGGCGGTGGACGGCGCCGGATCGGGGTCGGCGGCCGGGCTGGCGCCCGCCGCCGCCAGCAGCATGGCGGCGGCGAAGCCGCGGACGATCGTGTGGGGCATGGCGAGTCTCCTCACGGGCGACGGTGGCCGCCAGGTCGCTGTATACGCCCGAGGCGATGGCCGGCATCCCGTCGCGGGTAAGCTCGCACGCTTGCGCCCCCTGAAGGAGAACACTGATGGATCTGCCGGCCCGCGAAAAACTCGACATCGCCGAGAAGGTGGCCCAGTACCTCGTGCTGGCCGGCACGCTCGACAAGACCTCGCCGCTCGAGGACTACGACCGCGCCAACGAACTGAGCCTCGAACTCGCGATGGTGCTGCCCGCGCCGATCTACCGCCAGATGACGGAAGCGGCATCGCACCCCAGCGCCAAGGTCAACGCCGCCACGGTCGTGATCGCGCTGCGCTATGAACTGCTCGGCTACGCGACGGGCGATCTCGACCCGAGCAGCATCGCGCAGCACGCGCCCGGCGCGCCGGAGCGGCCGAAGGCGAAAACCCACTGATGTCGGCCCCTCGCCCGGCGAGTACCCCGGCCGATCCCCCGAGGAGATGCGGGCCGGCTTGGGGCGGCCCGGCGCTCGGCCCGCGGAAGCCGGCCCCTCGCCCGGCGCGCGGAATCAACCTTCCATCGCCGCGCTGTAGCGCCCGCCGCAGGCCGCGCCGTTGAGGCGTGCGCGTTTGAGCAGCGCCTGCTGGCAGGCCGCCGCATTCGCCGCGTCGCCGGCCCAGGCCTTCTGCGCCGGATCCTGCAGCGCGCGACCGTAGGAAAAGCTGAGCAGCCACGGCTGCGCGCCCTGACGGTTGATCGCGTCGAGGTTGGCCGTCGCCTCGGCCGGCGTCTGGCCGCCGGAGAGGAAGTTGATGCTCGGCACCGCCGCCGGCACGGTGCGGCGCAGCACGCGCAGCGTCTCGGACGCGACTTCGGCCGGCGCCGCCTGTTGCGCATGCGACTTGCCGGGCACCACCATGCTCGGCTTGAGCACGATGTGCTCGAGCACGACACGGTGCCGGTGCAGCGCGCGGAACACTTCGTGCAGCACGACTTCCGTGACGTGGCTGCAGCGCGCCATCGTGTGGTCGCCGTCGATCAGCACCTCGGGCTCGACGATCGGAACGACGCCCTGCTGCTGGCAGATCGCCGCATAGCGCGCCAGCGCTTCGGCGTTGGCCTCGACGGCGCGCCGGCTCGGCAGCACGCCGGAGACGTTGTAGACGGCGCGCCACTTCGCGAAGCGTGCGCCTTGCGCCTTGTAGCCTTCGAGACGCCGGGCCAGGCCGTCGAGTCCCTCCGTGATCTCGTCGCCGGGCGCCAGCGCCATCGGTATCTTGCCGGCATCGACCTTGATGCCCGGCACGATGCCCTGGCGCGCCGCCAGCTCGGGCAGCGGCGTGCCGTCGTCGGCCTTCTGGCCCAGCGTCTCCTCGAACAGGATCACGGCGCTGACCCATTCGCCGAGGCCCGGCGCGCCGAGGATCAGGCTGCGGTAGGCGCGGCGGTTCGCCTCGGTCGATTCGACGCCGATCGCCTTGAAGCGTTTGGCAATCGTCGGCGCGCTCTCGTCGGCGGCAAGGATGCCCGTGCCGGGCCGCACCATCGCCGCGATCGTGGCCTGCAGTTGCGCTTGCGTGTCCATCGTGGGCTCCTTCGGGTCGAGCCGCGAGTCTCGCGCCGCACACCGGCGGCGCGCAAGACCCCGCCGGCGCTAGTGTTTGCTCGCGCGCAAGGATCGGCGCGTGGCGCGCGACGCCCGCTTCAGGGCGTCGTGACGCGCATCTGCACGACGAGCGAGCTGCTGCGCTCGGCCTCGTGCGTCGCCCAGCCGCCGCTGCGCCGCTCGCTGGTGCTGGCTGCGCTGGAGGCGATCGTGACCCATTCGCCGAGCGGCAGCTGCACCGTGGTGAGCACCTGCGTGCGCTCGGCGGCGCCGCCGCCTTCGGCGCTGACCTCCACGGTGACGGGCGCTGCGCCACCCGGCCAGCGCGGCTGCACGACGAAGCCGCGGCCGGTCTCGGTCCACACGGTCGATGGCAGCACCTGCGCGCCCTGCGGCGTCCAGACGATCTGCACGAACTCGAGCGGCACGGCGCGCGCCAGCCGCACGCCGGCGCGGCCGCCGTTGAGCACGCGCACCTGCTGGACGCTGTCGCCCGCCGCGTCGCGGCTGCGCACCTGCGCGCCGATGCCGACGCCGCCGCTGACGTGGCCATCGGAGCCGATCACGACCGAGCCGCCCGCTGCGGCGCGTTCGCGCTGCGCAGCCGACGCGTCGCTCTGGCGCAGCTCGACCAGCAGATTGCGCAGCGGCAGCGGCTGCGCCGTCGCCGCGCAGCAGGCGGCGGCCAGCAGCAGCGCCACAGCGACGCGGTGGGGGACGGCGATCATGGCGGGCTCCATCGGGTTCGCACGAACGTCGGCAACAGGTTGAGCGCCAGGCCGCCGATGACGAGCGCGGCGGCACCCAGCTTCCACGCCGGCAGTCCCTCGCCGAGCCATGCGGCGGACGCGGCCATGCCGAACACCGGCACCAGCAGCGCCATCGGCGTGACGACGGCAGCGGGGTGGCGCGCCAGCAGCCAGCCCCAGGCAACGTAGCCGAACAGCGTGTTGCCGATCGACTGCCACGCGACGGCGGCCCAGGTCGCGGCATCGGCGCCGCGCAGTCCCTCGAGCATCGCCGGCGCGCCCTCGAAGGCCAGCGACAACAAGAACAGCGGCGGCACGGCGAACAGGCTCGACCACGCCACGTAGGCGAGCATGTCGACACGGCCGGCGCGCTTGGCGATCAGGTTGCCGATCGCCCAGCCGAGCGCCGCGGCGAGCACGAGCGCCAGACCCGCCGCCGTCGTCTCGCCGTCGGCACGCAGGCCGATCAGCACCAGCCCGGCGGCGGCCAGCGCGAGCGCGGCCCACTGCAGCGGCCGCACCCGCTCGCGCAGCAGCAGCATCGACATGCCGATCGTGAAGAAGACCTGCACCTGGATCACGAGCGACGCGATGCCGGGCGAAATGTGCGCGCGCATCGCGATGAACAGCAACCCGAACTGCCCGACGCCGATCGCGATGCCGTAGCCCGCGAGGTTGCGCCACGACACCGCCGGGCGCCGCAGCAGCAGCGCGGCCGGCAGCGCCGCGAACAGGAAGCGCAACGCCGCCAGCAGCAGCGGCGGCAGATGCGCGAGCGCGACCTTGATGACGACGAAGTTGGTGCCCCACACCGCGACGACCGCCAGCGCGAGCAATGCGTGGCGCGACGGCAGGCGACGGGGATCCATCGTGTGGACGCTAACACAGCCCTCTCGCAGGCGCCGCTCGCTCCGGCGCGCTGAATCCGTCGGCTCGCGGCAGCGGGCGCGCGTGCAGCCCGGACAAGACACCGCAGCCGTCCGGCGCAAACCATCGGCCTACACTGGCCGCGGGAGCCGTCACCGGAGGCCGCGATGAACGCACCACTGCCCGATGCCGTGCGACGGGCGCTCGAGACCGTCAGGCTCGACGACAAGTACGCGCTCGAGACCGGCCGCGCCTTCATGAGCGGCGTGCAGGCGCTGGTGCGGCTGCCGATGCTGCAGCGGGTGCGCGACGCGCGCGCCGGGCTGAACACGGCGGGTTTCGTCAGCGGCTACCGCGGCTCGCCGCTCGGCGGCTACGACCAGGCGCTGTGGCAGGCCAGGCAGCACCTGGCTGCGCACAACATCGTGTTCCAGCCCGGCGTCAACGAGGAGCTGGCGGCGACGGCGCTGTGGGGCACGCAGCAGCTCGATCTGTTCCCGCAGTCCAGGAAGTTCGATGGCGTGTTCGGCATCTGGTACGGCAAGGGCCCGGGCGTCGACCGCAGCGGCGACGTGTTCAAGCACGCCAACCTCGCCGGCACCGCCAAGCTCGGTGGCGTGATCGCCGTCGCCGGCGACGACCACGTCGCCAAGAGCTCGACCGCCGCGCACCAGAGCGACCACATCTTCAAGGCCTGCGGGCTGCCGGTGTTCTTCCCCGCGTCGGTGCAGGAGATCCTCGACCTCGGGCTGCACGCCTTCGCGCTGTCGCGCTATGCCGGCGTGTGGTCGGCGATGAAGACGATCCAGGAGGTCGTCGAGTCGTCGGCCAGCGTCGAGGTCGACCCCGACCGCGTCGCGATCGCGCTGCCCGACGACTTCACGATGCCCCCCGGCGGGCTGCATATCCGCTGGCCCGACGCGGCGCTCGAGCAGGAAGCGCGGCTGATGAACTTCAAGTGGTACGCCGCGCTCGCCTACGTGCGCGCGAACCGCCTCAACCGCACCGTCGTCGACGCGCCGAATGCGCGGCTGGGCATCATCGCCAGCGGCAAGGCATGGAACGATACGCGCCAGGCGCTGCACGACCTCGGCCTCGACGACGACGAGTGCCGCGCCATCGGCATCCGGCTGCACAAGGTCGGCGTCGTCTGGCCGCTCGAAGCGACGATCACGCGCGAGTTCGCGACCGGGCTGCAGGAGATCCTCGTCGTCGAGGAAAAGCGCCAGGTCATCGAGTACCAGTTGAAGGAAGAGCTCTACAACTGGCGTGCCGACGTGCGGCCCAATGTGCTCGGCAAGTTCGACGAAGCCGAGGGCGACTACACCGGCGGCGAGTGGTCTCAGCCCAACCCCGGCGGCAACTGGCTGCTGCGTGCGCAGGCCGACCTGACGCCGGCGATCATCGCGCGCGCCATCGCCAAGCGCGTCAGGAAGCTCGGCGTGCCGGCCGACATCGCGGCGCGTATCGACGCGCGCGTCGCGCTGATCGATGCCAAGGAACGCAGCCTCGCCGCGCCGCGCGTCGAGAGCGTGCGCGCGCCGTGGTTCTGCAGCGGCTGCCCGCACAACACGAGCACCCGGGTGCCGGAAGGCTCGCGCGCGATGGCGGGCATCGGCTGCCACTTCATGGCCGTGTGGATGGACCGCAGCACGGTCGGCTTCAGCCAGATGGGCGGCGAAGGCGTCGCCTGGGTCGGCCAGGCGCCGTTCACCCGCGAGAGCCACGTCTTCGCCAATCTCGGCGACGGCACCTACTACCACTCGGGGCTGCTCGCCGTGCGCCAGGCGGTGGCCGCCGGCGTCAACATCACCTACAAGATCCTGTTCAACGACGCTGTCGCGATGACGGGCGGCCAGCCGGTCGAAGGCACGCTGCGCGTGCCCGAGATGACGCGCGAGCTCGACGCCGAGGGCGTGAAGAAGATCGTCGTCGTCACCGACGAGCCCGGGAAGTACCGCGGCGCGACCGGCCTCGCGCCCGGCGTCACGGTGCACCACCGGCGCGAGCTCGACACGGTGCAGAAGCTGCTGCGCGAGACGCCAGGCTGCAGCGCGCTGATCTATGACCAGACCTGCGCTACCGAGAAGCGCCGGCGCCGCAAGCGCGGCACGGTGGCGACGCCGGCGAAGGCCGTCATCATCAACGAGCTGGTGTGCGAGGGCTGCGGCGACTGCTCCGAGCAGAGCAACTGCCTGTCGGTCGAGCCGGTCGAGACCGAGTTCGGCCGCAAGCGCCGCATCAACCAGTACACCTGCAACAAGGACTACTCCTGCCTCGAAGGCTTCTGCCCGAGCTTCGTCACCGTCGAGGGCGGCACGCCGAAGAAGCCGAAGAAGGACGCGCGCAGCGACCCCGCCGCGCTGCCACCGTTGCCCGAGCCGGAACTGCCGGCCTGCGACGAGCCCTGGGGCATCGTCGTCGCCGGCATCGGCGGCACCGGCGTGATCACGATCGGCCAGCTGCTCGGCATGGCGGCGCACCTCGAAGGCAAGGGCATCGTGACGCAGGACGCGGCCGGCCTGGCGCAAAAGGGCGGCGCGACCTGGAGCCACGTGCAGATCGCCGAGCGGCCCGAGGCGATCCGCACGACGAAGGTCGACACGGCCAAGGCCGATCTCGTGATCGGTTGCGACCCGATCGTCACCGCGAGCCGCACGACGCTGGCCGTGATGCGCGAGGGGCACACGCGCGTCGCGCTGAACACGCACGCGGCGCCGACCGCCGCCTTCGTGCATGACCCCGACTGGCAGTCGCCCGGCGCGCGCTGCGAAGCCGAGATCGCCCGTGCGAGCGGCGCGGCGCAGGTGCAGCGCGTCGACGCCGACCGCCTCGCCGCGCAGCTGCTCGGCGACTCGATCTATGCCAACCCGCTGCTGCTCGGCTACGCCTGGCAGCAGGGCGCCGTGCCGCTGGCGCGCGAATCGCTGCTGCGCGCAATCGAGTTGAACGGCGTGCAGGTCGAGGCCAACCGGGCGGCGTTCGAATGGGGCCGTCGCGCCGCGATCGACCCGGCGGCACTGCAGGCGCAGACGACGACGGCGCGCGTGATCGAGTTCGTGCGCCGGCCCGCGCTCGACGAGACGATCGCGCGCCGCGTCGAGTTCCTCACCGGCTACCAGGACGCACGCTACGCGGCGCGCTACCGCGAGTTCGTCGAACGCGTGCGCGCCGCCGAGGCGCCGCTGGCGGCCGCAGCGAGCCTCGCGCTGACCGACGCCGTCGCACGCAACCTGTTCAAGCTGATGGCGTACAAGGACGAGTACGAAGTGGCGCGGCTGCATGCCGACCCGCGCTTCGTCGAGCGCATCGCGGCGCAGTTCGAGGGCGACTGGAAGCTGCGCTTTCACCTCGCGCCGCCGCTGCTGGCGCGGCGCGGCGCCGACGGCCTGCTGGTGAAGCGCGAGTACGGCGGCTGGATGCTGCACGCGTTTCGCGTGCTGGCCCGGCTCAAGCGCCTGCGCGGCACCGCTCTCGACCCGTTCGGCCGCAGCGCCGAGCGACGCACCGAGCGTGCGCTGATCGCCGAGTACCGCGCGACGATCGACGAGCTGCTCGCCACGCTGTCGGCCGAGCGGCTGGCGCTGGCCGCCGAGATCGCACGCGTGCCCGAGCGCATCCGCGGCTACGGACACGTGAAGGCGCGGCAGCTCGACGCCGCGCGCCTCCAGCGCGACGCGCTGCTCGTGCGCTGGCGCAGCGGCGCCGGCGCACCGGCGCCGTCCTCTATCATCGCGCCGCGCAGTCTGCAGACCCCCCGGTGAGCGCCGCCGGCGGGCGGCACGACGCGGCGGCCGCGGGGAGAACGACGTGGAGACGGATGCAACGCAAGAGCGATCCCGCCTGAACCGGCGCGCCGACGCGGTCGGCAACCTGCTGGTCGACGCCTTCCACTACCTGGCGCTGTTCGCGATCGGCGCGACGATCGTGTGGTCGGCCGCGGCCGCATTCGCCGGCATGGCGGCGAAGAGCCACGCTTCGATCGACGACATCCTGCTGCTGTTCATCTACCTCGAGCTCGGTGCGATGGTCGGCATCTATTTCAAGACCAACCACATGCCGGTGCGCTTCCTGATCTATGTGGCGATGACGGCGCTGACCCGGCTGCTGATCGCGCATGTGCAGGCCCACCATCAGCCCGACATGGGTATCGTGCTCGTCTCCGGGGCGATCTTCGTGCTCGCGCTCGCAACGCTCGTCATCCGCGTCGGCTCGGCGAAGTTCCCGTCCGTGCGGGGCAGCGGCGGCGGCCGGCCCTGAACCGCGCCGCCGCGGCGCGGTTCAGACCACGCTCAGCGGCCCGATGCCCGTCTTCGAATCGAGCGCCGGACGCTCGAGCACCTCGTCGAGCAGGTGCAGGTAGTAGTCGAGCGTCGGCGTGCGCTTGCCGGGCTCGACGGCCTGCTCGATCCAGCGGCGCAGCAGCACTGCCTCGGCTGCATAAGGCTCGCGTTCGAAGGCCTGCGCCTCGGCGGCGCTCATCGGGGCGCCGGCGGCGGCCCAGGCAGCATCGGTGGCCGCGAGGTAGCGGCGCGCCTGCGCGTGCAGCCGGATCGGCTCGAGCACGTCGGCGCCGAGCACGTCGCCGAGCCACTGCAGCGAGCGCTCGCCGGCGTCGCCGGTGGTCGCGTCGGCCAGCGCACCGACGTCGTGCAGCAGCGCCGCGACGACGAGCGCCGGTTCGGCACCCGACCACTCGGCGAGCTGGGCGCACTGCAGCGCCCGCGCCAGCGGCGACACCGGCTCGACAGGCGCAGCGTCGTAGCCGGGTCCACCGCGTTCGGCGAACAGGGTTCCGATGCGGTCGATCAGCGTCGTCATGAATGGGGCCTCCCCGCAGTGTTCTCCTTCTGCCATTGTGCATGGCTGCGGCGACGGCGCCATGACGCCTCCGCGCCGCCGCTGCGCGCAACGCGGGACAGCCCTGATTGCACGTCGGCGATTCACCGCCGCGGCGGGCGGGTTACACCTAGTTGTTCGCGTGCAGGCACGAATCGATAGTCTGTGACCTTCCGTCTGTCGGGCCTGCTGCGCGGGGATGGCCAAGCTCGACGAACACCCCACACTCCGAAGGAGATGAAGATGACCGACAAGCAAACCGCGCCCCGGCGCAAGTTCCTCAAGAGCGCCGCCACCGCCGTCGGCGCCGCCGGCGCGATGGCCACGCCGATGATCGCGACGGCGCAGACGACGAGCCTGCGCTTCCAGTCGACATGGCCGTCGAAGGACATCTTCCACGAGTACGCGCTCGACTTCGCCAAGAAGGTCAACGACATGGCCGGCGGCAAGCTCAAGATCGAGGTGCTGCCCGCCGGCGCCGTCGTCCCCGCGTTCCAGCTGCTCGAGGCCGTCAACAAGGGCACGCTCGACGGCGGCCACGGCGTCGTCGCCTACCACTACGGCAAGAACTCGGCGCTCGCGCTGTGGGGTTCGGGTCCGGCGTTCGGCATGGACCCGAACATGGTCCTCGCGTGGCACAACTACGGCGGCGGCAAGGCGCTGCTCGAGGAGATCTACAAGGCGATCAACATGGACGTCGTGTCGTACCTCTACGGCCCGATGCCGACGCAGCCGTTCGGCTGGTTCAAGAAGCCTATCTCCAAGGTGGCGGACGTGAAGGGCACGAAGTTCCGCACCGTCGGCCTGGCCGTCGACATGTACTCCGACATGGGTGCGGCGGTGAACCCGCTGCCGGGCGGCGAGATCGTGCCGGCGCTCGACCGCGGTCTGATCGACGGCGCCGAGTTCAACAATGCCTCCTCGGACAAGCTGCTCGGCTTCCCCGACGTGGCCAAGAACTGCATGCTGCAGAGCTTCCACCAGTCGGGCGAGCAGTTCGAGATCCTGTTCAACAAGTCCAAGTACAACGCGCTGCCCGCCGAGTTGAAAGCCATCATCGACTACGGCGTGCAGGCGGCCAGCGCCGACATGAGCTGGAAGGCGATCGACCGCAACTCGCAGGACTACATCGAGCTCAAGAAGGCCGGCGTGAAGTTCTACAAGACGCCCGATGCCATCCTCAAGGCGCAACTCGACTCGTGGGACAAGATCATCGCCAAGAAGGGCTCCGAGAACCCGCTGTTCAAGAAGGTGATCGACTCGCAGAAGGTGTATGCCGAGCGCGCCAGTTCATGGCAGAACGACTACTCCGTCGACTTCAAGATGGCCTACAACCACTACTTCGGTCGCAAGGCGGCGCCAGCCAAGAAGGCCTGAGCCGCCGCCGAGCCTGACACGACCCGGGGGCGCCTGCAAGGCGCCCCCGTCGTTTGTCGAGGGCAACCTCCCCGAAGGATCGTCCGATGCAAAAAGCGCTGCTCGCCGTAGACCGCTTCTCCACCTGGATGGGCAAGGCATTCGCGTGGCTGGCCGTCGCCCTGACGTTCCTGATCACCGCCGAAGTGTTCTCCCGCTACGTCCTCAACAAGCCGCACAGCTGGGTGCTCGACCTGCAGATCATGCTGTACGGCGCGCTGTTCATGATGGCCGGCGCGTACACGCTGTCCAAGAATGGCCATGTGCGCGGCGACGTGCTGTACGGCTTCTTTCGCCCGCGAACGCAGGCGGCGATCGACCTGACGCTGTACATCGTCTTCTTCCTGCCCGGCATCGTCGCGATGACCTGGGCCGGCTGGAACTACGCCAACGAGTCGCTCGCGATCCGCGAGACGACGTTCAATGCCGACCCGCTACCGCTGTATCCGTTCAAGTTCGTGATCCCGCTCGCCGGCGCGGTGATCCTGCTGCAGGGCCTCGTCGAGATCGTGCGCTGCGCGATCTGCCTGCGCGACGGCGAGTGGCCTTCGCGCGAGGAGGACGTGGAAGAGGTCGACGTCGACAAGCTCAAGGAAATGGTCCACGTGAAAGACGAAGACATTTCGGCGCTCGATCTCGACATCATTCCGCCCGCCCAACGCCAGGAGGGCGCGTGATGTTCAAGCTGCGCAAGGAACTGTGGTTCGGCTTCGTGCTGATGGGGCTGATCATCCTCGGCGCGGCCTATGTGCTGCTGTCGGCGCCCGTGATCACGAACGGCCACCTCGGCCTGCTGATGCTGTCGCTCGTCGTCGTCGCGATCATGCTCGGCTTTCCGACGGCCTTCACGCTGATGGGCATGGGGATGCTGTTCGCGTGGCTCGCCTACAACCGCGATACGACGCACACGCTCGACCTGATGGTGCAGGCCGCCTACAAGACGATGTTCAACGACGTGCTCATCGCGATCCCGTTGTTCGTCTTCATGGGCTACCTCGTCGAGCGCGCGAACCTGATCGAGAAGCTGTTCAAGAGCCTGCACCTGGCGCTGGCGCGGCTGCCGGGCTCGCTCGGCGTCGCGACGCTGGTGACCTGCGCGCTGTTCGCCACGGCGACCGGCATCGTCGGCGCGGTCGTCACCCTGATGGGCCTGCTCGCCCTTCCGGCGATGCTGCGCGCTGGCTACAGCGTGCAGCTTTCAGCCGGCGCGATCACGGCGGGGGGCTGCCTCGGCATCCTGATCCCGCCGTCGGTGCTGCTGATCGTCTACGGCGCAACGGCCGGCGTGTCGGTCGTGCAGCTCTATGCCGGTGCGTTCTTCCCCGGCCTGATGCTGGCGGCGCTGTATTGCATCTACTTCATCGCCGTGGCCAAGTTGAAGCCGGCATGGGCGCCGCCGTTGAGTGCCGCCGAGCGCACCGTCGCGATCCCCGCCCCGCTCGAGCGCATCGGCGCGCAGGGCAACCGCAACGTGCTGCCGGTGCTGCTCGCTGCGCTCAAAGGCAAGCGCAACCATGGCGTGCCGACCGGCTACCTGCTCAAGCAGCTGTTCATCGCGTCGATGCCGCTGCTGCTGTACCTGGTCGTCGCTCTGTGGAGCTACGACGTCGCGACCACCGTGAAGCCGGCCGAGGCCGAGTCCGGGCTGCAGCAGATGGGCATCGGCAGCTCCGACGCCGAGGAAAGAGCGTCCGCCGGCGGGCTGCAGGAGCCCGGCGGGCTGAGCGAGCCGCCGTCCGACGCGGAAGCAGAGGCGGGCGAGCCCGAGGCCGCCGCAGGCGTCGTCGAGCCCTCCGCGATGACCGAAGCGCCGAGCGCGGTGGACGCGCCGGCCGCCGCCGCGGCGGCCGAGCAAGTTGCCGAGCGCAAGCCTGCCGGCATCGACTACTGGGTCGGGTTCGGCGTCGGCACCGTGCTGCTCTTCGCGTACTACGCGCTGCTGAGCTTCTCGCGGCTCGAGATCTTCAAGATGCTGCTGTCGAGCTTCTTCCCGCTGCTGATCATGATCCTGGCGGTGCTCGGCTCGATCGTGTTCGGCCTGGCCACGCCGACGGAGGCGGCAGCGGTCGGCGCGTTCGGCGGCTTCCTGCTGGCAGCGGCCTATCGCCAGCTCAATCTGAGGATGGTGCAGGAGTCGGTGTTCCTGACCGCCAAGACGACGGCAATGGTGTGCTGGCTGTTCGTCGGCTCGGCGATCTTCTCGGCGGCGTTCGCGCTGCTCGGCGGGCAGGATCTGGTCGAGCGCTGGGTGCTCGGCATGAACCTGTCGAAGACGGAGTTCCTGCTGCTGTCGCAGGTGATCATCTTCGTGCTCGGCTGGCCGCTCGAATGGACGGAGATCATCGTCATCTTCATGCCGATCTTCATCCCGCTGCTCGACAACTTCGGCGTCGACCCGCTGTTCTTCGGCCTGCTCGTCGCGCTGAACCTGCAGACGGCCTTCCTCAGCCCGCCGGTCGCGATGTCGGCGTTCTATCTCAAGGGCGTGGCGCCCAAGCACGTGACGCTGAACCAGATCTTCGCCGGCATGCTGCCCTTCATGGGGATCCAGATCGTCGCCATCTTCCTGCTCTACATGTTCCCCGAGATCGGGCTCTGGCTGCCGCAAGTCCTGTACAAGTAGGGCTTGGCACACACGCGCGACGCGGGGCTGCGGCTCCGCGTTGCCGTTTCAGGGGACGCAGACCGCATGCAGAGAAGACAGTTCCTCTCGGGCGTCGCGCTGGCGGCGATGCCGCCCGCCTTCGCCGCGAAGGTGCCATCGACGATCGGCGCGGCGCAGCGATTCGACCACGCCTGGCTCAAGGGCGAGGCCCGCGCGCTCGCGGGCCGGCCGTATCAGGCGCGGCCGGCAACGCTGCCCAAACCGGTGGCCGCGCTCGACTGGGACCAGTACCAGTCGATCCGGTTTCGCAAGGACCACGCGCTGTGGGCGGGCGAGGGGCTGCGCTTTCAGGTGCATCCGGCACATCTCGGGTTGTTCTTCAAGTCGCCGGTGCGGTTGCACGAAGTGGTGGACGGCCAGGCGCGCGAACTGGCCTATCTGCCCGAGATGTTCGACCACGCACGCAGCGGCCTTGCGAAGGTGCGGTTGCCCAAGGATCTGGGCTTCGCCGGCTTCAAGCTGCTGTTTCACACCGACCCCGAGCGCGATTTCGCCGCCTTCCTCGGCGCGAGCTACTTGCGCGCCGTCGGCGGCGACTGGCAGTTCGGCCTGTCGGCGCGCGGGCTGGCCATCGACACCGGCATGGAGCGGCCCGAGGAGTTCCCCGACTTCACGGCGTTCTGGTTCGAGCGGCCGGCGCGCGGCTCGAACACGATCGTCGTGCATGCGCTGCTCGATTCGCCCAGCGTCGCCGGCGCCTACCGCTTCGCGATCACGCCGGGCGACACGCTGGTGATGGACGTCGACGCCGCGCTCTATCCGCGCAAGGAGATCGAGCGGCTGGGCATCGCGCCGGGCACCAGCATGTTCCAGCACGGCGAGAACGACCGCCGCATGGCCAACGACTGGCGCGCCGAGATCCACGACAGCGACGGCCTCGCGATGTGGCGCGGCAACGGCGAGTGGATCTGGCGGCCGCTCGCCAACCCCGCGCAGCTGCGCTTCAACGCCTATGCCGACGAGAACCCGCGCGGCTTCGGCCTGCTGCAGCGCGACCGCGACTTCGACCACTACCAGGACGACGGCGTGTTCTACGAGAAGCGGCCGAGCCTGTGGGTCGAGCCCAAGGCGGGCTGGGGCGCGGGCTCGGTGCAACTGGTCGAGATCCCGACGAAGGACGAGACCTTCGACAACATCGTCGCGTTCTGGAATCCCGCGAAGCAGCCGCAGCCCGGCGAGGAGCTGCTGTTCGGCTACCGCCTCTACTGGGGCGCGCAGCCGCCGGCGCGTCCGCCGCTGGCGGCCTGCGTCGCGACGCGCACCGGCATCGGCGGCATCGTCGGCCAGCCGCGCAAGTATTGGTCGTGGCGCTTCGCCGTCGACTTCGCGGGCGGCGACCTGTCGCTGCTGGGCAAGCAGGCGAAGGTTGAGGCCGTGATCACGGCGTCGCGCGGCAAGGTCGAGATCACGTCGGCGCGGCCGCTGCACTCGATCCGCGGCTGGCGCGCCATGTTCGACATCGTGCCGCCGCCAGGCACCGAACCGATCGACCTGCGGCTGTACCTCAGCCATGAGGGGCAGGCGTTGACGGAGACCTGGCTGTATCAGTGGACGCCACCCCCGGCGAGCGAGCGCAAGTTCGCGTAAGTCCGGGTCGTGCCCGATACGCGCCGAGAGGGCTGCATGAAGCAGGTCAACAAGTCCAATACCAGCGTCGGCAGGTTCTACGCCAATGCGCAAGCGTTTCAGCGCGTTCCCTGCCCGGAGCCGGGGGCCGAAGTGGACCCTTCAGGTTCGACCGCATCGCATCAACGGCTCTTGTCCTCGCTGTCGACAATTTGATCGACCATCGCCCGCGAGATGATCGCGCACGGTGCGAGCCACACGACGAGCGTGTCGTGCAGGGCGGCCAGTCCGAGCGTCTGCACCGACACGGTCAGTTCCGGGAAACGCGCATTGCCGAAATTGCCCCCCCGTCTCACCGCCTTGCAGGAGCACTCATGAATGGCGCACAAGCCCTGATGCAGACCCTGGCCGACGCCGGGGTCGAAGTCTGCTTCACCAACCCCGGCACCAGCGAGATGCACTTCGTCGCCGCACTCGACGGCGAGCCGCGCATGCGCGCCGTGCTGGCGCTGTTCGAGGGCGTCGCCACCGGTGCGGCCGACGGCTATGCGCGCATGGCCGACAAGCCCGCCGCGACGCTGCTGCATCTGGGCTGCGGCCTGGGCAACGGCCTGGCCAACCTGCACAACGCGCGCAAGGGCAAGGTGCCGGTGGTCAATATCGTCGGCGACCACGCCACCTTTCACACCCGCTACGACGCGCAGCTGCAGTCCGACATCGAAACCGTGGCGCGCAACGTCTCGCCCGGCTTCGTGCGCACCAGCGCCAGCAGCGCGCAGCTGGGCCAGGACGCGGTCGACGCCGTGCAGGCGGCGCGCGGCCTGCCGGGCCAGGTGGCGACGCTGATCCTGCCGGCCGACGTCTCCTGGAGTGAAGGCGGCCAGCCCTGCCGCATGCCCGCCAGGCCCGCCGCGCCGGCCGCCGATGACGCCGCGGTGCAATCCATCGCACAGGCCCTGCGCGCCGGGGGCCGCAGCGCGTTGCTGCTCGGCGGCCGGGCGCTGCGCGAACCCGGGCTGCTGGCGGCCGCACGCATTGCCGCGCAGGCCGGCGTCAAGCTGCTGGCCGAGGTCTTCCCGACGCGCCTGACGCGCGGCGCCGGCCTGCCGGCGGTCGAGCGCATCGCCTACCTCGCCGAGATGGCGGGCGTGCAGCTGGCCGACATCGAGCATCTGGTGCTGGTCGATGCCAAGGCGCCGGTGTCCTTCTTCGCCTACCCCGGCAAGCCGAGCTATCTGGTTCCCGATGCCTGCACCGTGCACACGCTGGCGGCGCCCGAGCAGGACGCGGTGGCCAGCCTGGACAAACTCGCCGCCGCCCTGGGCGCCGGCCAGGCCGCTGCGCAGTTGCAGGCGCCTGCGCGCCCCGGCCGTCCGCGCGGCGTGCTCACCGCCCCCAAGGTGTGCAAGGCGGTGGGCCATCTGCTGCCCGAGGGCGCGATCCTGATCGACGAGGCCATCACCTCCGGCCTGATGCTGGGCGCCATGACCGCCGGCTGCCCGCGCCACGACCTGATCACGCTGACCGGCGGCGCCATCGGCCAGGGCCTGCCCAATGCCGTCGGCGCGTCCATCGCCTGCCCGGAGCGGCCGGTGATCGCGCTGATCGGCGACGGCACCGCGATGTACACCTTCCAGGCGCTGTGGACCATGGCGCGCGAGAGGCTGCACGTAGTCGGCATCGTCTTCAACAACGCCAGCTACTCGGTGCTCAACGTCGAGTTGGAGCGCGTGGGTGCACGGGAGGGCGGAGCCAAGGCGCGCGCGCAGTTCGATCTGGGCAGGCCGCAGCTCAATTTCGCGCAGCTCGCCCAGGGCATGGGCGTGCACGCGGTGCGCACGAGCACGGCGGAGGATTTCACGCAGGCGCTGGAGTACGCGCTGGCCACCCCCGGCCCGCATTTGATCGAGGCGCTGGTGCCCGAGTCGCTCAGCGGCGCCAAGCGCCGCGTGCTGCCATGGCTGCTGCGCTCGCTGCCCAACCTGCCGCGGCCGGTGGCGCTGGCGCTCAAGCGCAAGATTGCGCCGTAGCTCGGTGCGGGGGGTGGGCGACCTGCTCGTCACGCTGCTCGCGCCGTCGTTGGCTGCCCGCGTTCAAGCGATGACGAAGCGCGCCGGCTACGATGCCTGATCTGCTTTTCCTCTCGGGAGGAACACATGAGGGTCGTTTGGTTCTGGCTGATCTCGCTGCTCTTAACCACGAACGGCTACGGCCAGATTGCGGAGCGCGTCGTAGACATTCCAAGTCGATCCGGCGTCACGCAACGCATGATCGTGCTCGCGCCCCCCGAACCCAAAGCCGCGGTCGTGCTTCTCGCCGGTGGCCATGGGGGTCTGCAGATCTACTCGAACGGTTCCATGAAGTGGGGCGACAGGAACTTCCTTGTTCGAACGCGCCAGCTTTTCGCCGATGCGGGCTTGGCGGTGGCTGTCGTCGATGCCCCGTCCGATCGGCAGTCCCAGCCTTTTCTCGGCCGGTTCCGTCAGACGCCCGATCACGCCGCGGATATCAAGGCAGTCATCGGCTGGTTGCGCGAGAACGCAAAGGCTCCCGTGTGGCTCGTCGGCACCAGTCGCGGCACGCAGTCGGCGGCCTACGCCACGACGGAACTCGATGCTTCCGACGGACCCGATGGACTGGTTCTGGTGTCCACCATCCTCACTGACGACAGGAGCCGTCCGGTGCCGGCCATGCCACTGGGCAGGATTCGAGTCCCCGCGCTGGTCGTCCATCACGAGCAAGACGGGTGCGCACATTGCTCATTCTCGGAAGCGCCCAATCTGATGAATCGACTGAGCAGTTCGCCACGCACCCAGTTGCTGTCGTTCAAGGGCGGCGCGAACAAGGGCGACTCCTGCGAATCGCTGGCGTACCACGGCTTCGCCGGCCTGGAGCGCGAGGTTGTCCAGCACATCGCCGCCTGGATCCTGAAGCCGTGAGAAGAAGTCTCCAGCCCGCTTCCATGGCGAGGGCGCGCGCCGGCACGCCGGATCGAGTAGCTCATGTCGAACGGTCAGGCTGCGCCGGCCCGTCCTTGCTTGCCGAATGACCTGGCCCCTCGAGTACCAGCGCGCCGCGGTCGACTTCGAGCGGTTCATGGTGGCAGCCCGAAACGCCGCCGGCCTTCAGACCACGAACATGGCCTGGACTATGGTCGAAGGCGTCCTCCTCACGTTCCGGCGGCGGCTGACCACCCCACAGACGATCGAGTTCGCGGGCGTGCTGCCGCCGCTGCTCAGGGCCCTCTTCCTTGAGCAGTGGCCTGTGGATGAAAAAACCCGGCCGTTCTCCAGCCGCCAGGCCATGACGGCGGAAGTCCAGGCACTTCGCAGCCTGCACAACTTCTCGCCCTCCAACGCGATCGAGGCCGTTGCCGTTGCCCTTCGGAGTTCGGTCGATGAGGCCGCGCTGAACAAGGTTCTCGCCTCGTTTCCCAAGGAGGCAGCCGCCTTCTGGGCAGTTCCTTCGGTCGAGTAGCCCAAGCGTCCGGCAAGGAGCACAGCCAGAATCTTTTCGAGCGAACGTTCAAGCGTGTCGTTCAATTCAGAGCCGGCTGTTTCACACGGGGCGACCCACCGCGGCACGCCGGAAGGTGTGCACTCGCTCCTTGCGACCGAGGACCAGCAACTCGGGGTTCACTGCAGCGCAGGGAGCCCGCTCTCGTGAGAATGCACGGGAGACCTCGAAGGCGCGCCAGACGCCGGAGTATGTCGCATCGCCCACAAGCCAGGAACCATGCCAGCAGCACCGCGCCCCTCGGAGACCCTTCTCGGCACCCCGAAGCTGCCCGCCCGGTATGCCGCGGCGGTGCTTCCCCTGCTTCTTTCCGTCCTCATGACGTGCATCGTTTCACTGGTCACCACGCTGCGCGGCATCGGGTGGGCGCCGAACTTCCTGGAGGTCTGGCTGAGCGCCTGGGCGCTCTCGTGGCTCATCGCGTTTCCCACCCTGCTCGTGGCGCTGCCGCTGGTGCGGCGGGCCACTGCTGCGATCGTTCGTGCGGCCTGACGCTCGTCGTCGGGGCTCGCCGCCGGCGCACAGCGACTGATCGATCCGGCCAGGACGCGGCGATCGAGCTTCCCGCTCAGTCCGCTGCGGCCTGGCTCGCCGCCGCAGCCGCCTTCGCCGCCAGCTCGGCCCGCAGCGCCTTCATGCGCTCGCGCGGGTCGACCTTCGGGCCCTGCTCGTGCAGCTTCATCTCGACGATGAAGCGACTGGGCACGCCGGCGATCGTGTCGCGCCCGCGCTTTCTGCGGCGCAGCGTGCTGACGGCGAGCGTGGTGCGCGCGCGCGTGAGGCCGACGTACATCAGCCGGCGTTCCTCTTCCAGACGCGCGGCCGTCATCTCCTCGTCGCCACTCCTGAACGGCAGCAGCCCTTCGTTGACGCCGGCGAGCATCACGTGCGGCCACTCCAGCCCCTTGGCGGCGTGCAGCGTCGACAGCGTCACCACGTCCCGCTCGTCGCCGCGCTCGGCCAGGCTGATGATGACGCTGATCGTCTGCGCCACGTCGAGCACGCTCTGTTTCTCGCTCTCGAAAGTGCCGCCTTCCTGCGTGACGACGCCGCCGCAGCGCTTGGCGATCCATTCGACGAAGTCGAGCACGTTGCTCCAGCGCGCCGCGGCGAGCTTCTCGCTGTCTTCGCCGTCGTGCAGGTGCTGCTCGTAGCCGATGTCCTTCAACCAGCCGAGCAGCAGCGCCTTGGCGTCCTCGCCGCCTTCGGTGTGGCGCGCGCGGTGTTCGAGGTCGTTGACGTAGCGGCCGAACTCGTGCAGCGAGCCGACGGCCTTGGCGCTCAGCGCCGTGGCGAGCGACGGCGAGAACAGCGCCTCGAACAGGCTCGTCTTCCACTTGCCGGCGAATTCGCCCAGGTTGGCCAGCGTCTGGTGGCCGATGCCGCGCTTGGGGCTCGTCACGGCGCGCAGGAACGCGGGGTCGTCGTCGTTGTTGACGAGCAGGCGCAGCCACGCGCACAGGTCGCGGATCTCGGCGCGGTCGAAGAAGCTCTGGCCGCCCGACACCTTGTACGGGATGTTCGCGCGGCGCAGCGCCTGCTCGAACACGCGCGCCTGGTGGTTGGCGCGGTAGAGCACGGCGAAGTCGGCGAACGTGACGCGGCCATCGGCGCCGCGCAGCGCCTGGATGCGCGCGACGGCGCGCTCGGCCTCGTGCTCCTCGCCGTCGCATTCGAGCAGCGCCACCGGATCGCCGTCGCCGAACTCGCTCCACAGCTTCTTCTCGAACAGCTTCGGGTTGTTCGCGATCACGGCATTGGCCGCGCGCAGGATCGAGCCGGTCGAGCGGTAGTTCTGCTCGAGCGGGATCAGCTTCAACTGCGGGTAGTCCTGCGGCAGGCGGCGCAGGTTGTCGATCGTCGCGCCGCGCCAGCCATAGATGCTCTGGTCGTCGTCGCCCACCGCGGTGAACATCGGCCGCACATCGCCGGCGAGCAGCTTGAGCAGCTCGTACTGCACGGCGTTGGTGTCCTGGTATTCGTCGACAAGCAGGTAGCGCAGCGTGCCCTGCCACTTGGCGCGCGCCTCGGCGTCGCGCTGCAGCAGCTTCAAGGGCAGGCCGATCAGGTCGTCGAAGTCGACCGCCTGGTAGGCGACGAGCCGCTCCTCGTAGCGCTGCATCACGCGCACGGCGACGCGCTCGTCGTCGTCGGCAGCGACGGCGGCGGCCTGCTCGCTGTTCAGGCCGCTGTTCTTCCAGCCGCTGATCGCCCACTGCCAGCGCCGCGCCAGCGCGTTGTCGGTGCTGCCGCCGGCGTCGCGCAGCACGCCGAGCACGTCGTCGGCGTCGAGGATCGAGAACTGCGGCTTCAGGCCGAGCCGCTCGCCGTCGGCGCGCAGGATGCGCACGCCCAGCGCGTGGAAGGTGCAGACGACGAGATCCTTCGCCGCCTTGGTGCCGACCAGTGCCCGTGTGCGCTCGCGCATTTCCTGCGCGGCCTTGTTGGTGAACGTGATCGCGGCGATCTCGCGCGGCGCGTAGTCGGCCTGCAGCAGGCGCGCGATCTTGTGCGTGATGACGCGCGTCTTGCCCGAGCCGGCGCCGGCGAGCACGAGGCACGGGCCCTGCAGGTGGTGCACGGCCTGCATCTGGGCCGGGTTCAGCGTGGAGGGCGGAGAGCTGCTCAAGGCGGGCGACAACGATGCGGGGCGCGATGATAGGCGACGCCGCGTCACGCCGATGTGGTAAGAACGGCCCCCGACGATGACGACGCGCCGCAGCCTGCTCTCGCTTGCCCTCGCTGCGGCGCTGCCGCCGGCCTTCGTGCGCCACGCACGGGCCGGCGAAGTCGAACGCTTCGCGCTCGGCGTCGCGTCGGGCTGGCCGCAGCCGGGCGGCGTCTCGCTGTGGACGCGCGTGACCGGCGCCGACCTGCCCGATGCCGTCGACGTGCGCTGGGAGGTGGCACGCGACGACGCCTTCATCGACATCGCGGCGCGCGGCATCACGGTGGCGCGCGCCGCATCGGCGCACAGCGTGCACGTCGACGTGAGCGGCCTCGCGCCCGGCCGCTGGTACCACTACCGCTTCATGGCGCTCGGCGCGCGCAGCATGGCCGGGCGCACGCGCACCGCGCCAGCCGCGGCCGGCGCCGCGACGCTCGCCTTCGCGATCGCTTCGTGCCAGCGCTGGGACCACGGCCACTACGCCGCGTGGCGCGACATGGCCGACGACGAACTCGACCTCGTGCTGTTCCTCGGCGACTACATCTACGAGTACCCCACTCCGCCCGGCGCGAGGCGCGTGCGCCGTCACGACGGCGGCTGGACGCTCTCGCTGCAGCAGTACCGCGACCGCTACGCGCAGTACAAGAGCGACCCGGCGCTGCAGCGCATGCACGCGCGTGCGCCGTGGATCGCCGTGTGGGACGACCACGAGGTCGAGAACGACTACGCCGCCCTGCAGGGCCGCGAACTGCAGCCCGACTTCCCGCAGCAGCGCGCGGCGGCGTATCAGGCGTGGTGGGAACACATGCCGGTGCCCGCTGCGGTGCAGCCGACGCCGGCCGGGCTGCGTCTGTTCGGGCGCTGGGACTGGGGCCGCCTCGCGCGCATCCACGCGCTCGACGCGCGCCAGTACCGCGACGCGCAGGCCTGCCCGCCGCACGGCCGCGGCGGCTCGAACACGGTGCTGGTCAAGGACTGCCCCGCCCTGCTCGACCCGCGGCGCACGATGCTGGGCAGCGAGCAGGAACGCTGGCTCGCCGACGGCTGGGTCAACGGCGGCGGCTGGAACCTGGTCGCGCAACAGACCCTCTTCGCGCCGTTCACCTGGCGCGACCCGGCGCACGCCGAGTCGCCCGGCGGCATGGTGTGGACCGACGGCTGGAGCGGCTACCCGGCGGCGCGCCAGCGGCTGCTCGACGACATGCTTGCCCGCAAGGCGAGCAACGTCGTCGTGCTCGGCGGCGACGTGCACGCGAACTACGTCGCCGATCTGCACGCACGCGCCGGCGATGCGGCTTCGCCCGTCGTCGCGACGGAGTTCTGCGGCACCTCGATCTCGAGCCACGGCATGGCGCAGGAGCGACTCGCCGCGGGCCTGGCCTTCAACCCGCACATCCGCCTTGCGCGCTCCGACCAGCGCGGCTATGTGCGCTTGCAGCTCGACGAGCGCTCGCTGCAGGCGCGGCTGCGCGTCGTCGACGATCCGCTCGACGCGGCGAGCGCCGTGCGCACGGCCGCGAGCTTCGTCGTCGAGGCTGGGCGTGCCGGCGCGCAGCGCGGCTGAACGCGACGGCGGCGAGAGCGCATGCACCCGATCGTTGCGACCACGCTGCCCTTCTTCGCGCTCGTGCTGTGCGGCTGGCTCGCGGCGCGTGCGCGCGTGCTGCCCGAAGCGGCGATCCCGGGGCTCAACGCCTTCGTCCTCTACTTCGCGCTGCCGTGCATGCTGTACCGCTTCGGCGCCTCGGTGCCGGTGCTGCAGCTGCTGAACCCCGTCGTCATTGCGGTCTACCTTGCCGCCGCGCTGCTGATCGTCGCGGCCACGGTGCGCGCCACGCTGTCGCCGCGCGTGCACTTGAAGGACGCCGCGTTCGGCGCGCTGGTTGCCGCGTTCCCGAACAGCGGCTTCATGGGCGTGCCGCTGATCGCGGCGCTGCTCGGGCCGGCGGCGGCCGCGCCGGTGATCACGACGCTGCTGATCGACCTGCTCGTCACCAGTTCGCTGTGCATCGGCCTGGCGCAGGCACACGAGGCCTCGGGCCAGGGCGGGCGCGCGGCGGCGGCGCGCGCGCTGCGCGGCGCGCTCGCCAACCCGCTGCCGTGGGCGATCGGCCTCGGCGCGCTGGCCTCCGTCACGCGCTTCACGCTGCCGGGGCCGATCGATGCGATCGTGCGCATGCTCGGCGACGCCGCATCGCCGGTCGCGCTGTTCACGATCGGCGCCGTGCTGTGGCGCGCCGGGCAGCACGCGCACACGCGCACGCCCGTCGCGCTGTACCTGCCGATCGCGCTGGTCAAGCTGCTGCTGCATCCGCTGCTCATGCTGGGCCTCGGCTGGATGGCGATGCGGCTCGGCGCCGCGCTCACATCGTTCCAGCTCGCAGCGCTGGCGCTCGCGGCAGCCCTGCCGTCGGCAAGCAACGTGTCGCTGCTGGCCGAACGCTACGGCGCCGACAACGGCCGCGTCGCGCGCATCATCATGGCGTCGACGGTGCTGTCGTTCGCGACGTTCTCGCTGCTGGCCTGGCTGCTCGGCGCGACACCGCAGTAATTCAGATCGTGAGGGGATCGACGTCGACGGCCCAGCGGATCAGCCCGCGGTGCGCGGCGCGCAACGCGTGCAGCTGCGGCGCCCACTGCGCGAGGAAGTGCTGCAACGCCGGCCGCGAGCGCGACTCGACGAGCATCTGCGCGCGCTCCACGTTGGCCACGCGCTGCAGGCTCATCGGCACCGGCGGATAGATCGCAACGCTTTCGGATGCGGCGGCCGCGTCGCTCGCCGCCTGCAGGAAGGCACGCGCGACGTCGAGCGTGCGCGCCTCGGCGCGCAGCAGCGCGAGGTGGAAATAGGGCGGCAGCCCGGCCATCTCGCGCTCGCGCAACTGGCTGGCGGCGAACGCGGCGTAGTCGTGCGCGCGCAGTGCCGCATAGAGCGCATGCTGCGGGTGCCAGGTCTGCACCCACATCTCGCTCGCCGCGGCGTGCTGCGCATCGCGCCCGGCGCGCCCGGCGGCCTGCAGCAGCAGCGAGAACAATCGCTCGGGCGCGCGGAAGTCGCTGCTGAAGAGAGCGCCATCCGGGTTCACCGCGGCGACCAGCGTGATGCGCCGGAAGTCGTGGCCCTTGGCGATCATCTGCGTGCCGACCAGCACATCGACCTCGCCCGCGTGCACCGCGCCGAGCTGCGCTTCGAGCGCGCCTTTGAGGCGCGTCGTGTCGGCGTCGATGCGCGCGATGCGCGCGCCGGGCAACACCTGCGCGAGCTGCTCCTCGAGCCGCTCGGTGCCGCGGCCGAGCGCCGTGATGTCGGCGTTGCCGCAGTCGGGGCAGGCGCGCGGCACGCGCTCCGTCACGCCGCAGTGGTGACAGCGCAGCGTGCGGTCGAGCTTGTGGAACACGCGCCAGGCGCTGCAGTGCGGGCAGGCGCTCTTCCAGCCGCAGGCGGTGCAGTGCAGCACCGGCGCATAGCCGCGGCGGTTGAGCAGCACGAGGCACTGCTCGCCGCGCGCGCGCCGCGTCTCGATGGCGTCGAGCAGCGGCGGCGAGAGCGCGCTGGTCGCGCCCTTCACCATCGGCAGCGTGTTCATGTCGAACAGGCGCACGCGCGGCAGCGCGCCCGCGCCGATGCGCCCCGGCAACGCGATGCGCGCATAGCGGCCAAGCTCGGCCTGCTGCCAAGTCTCGAGCGACGGTGTCGCCGAGCCGAGCAGCGCCGGCACCGACTCGTTGCGGCCGCGCCAGACGGCGAGGTCGCGCGCCGAGTAGCGCGCGCCCTCCTGTTGCTTGTACGAGGCGTCGTGCTCCTCGTCGACGACGATCACGCCAAGTCGCGGCAGCGGCGTGAACACGGCCAGCCGCGTGCCGAGCACGATGTCGGCCTGGCCGAGGTGTGCCGCGATCCAGTGGCGCAGGCGCTGCGCCGGCGTCAGGCCGCTGTGCAGCGCAACGATGCGCCGGCCGGCGAAGCGTGCCGCGAAGCGCGATTCGAGCTGCGGCGTCAGGTTGATTTCGGGCACGAGCACGAGCGCCTGACCACCGGCGGCGAGCACACGCTCGACTTCGCGCAGGTAGACCTCCGTCTTGCCGCTGCCGGTGACGCCGTGCAGCAGCGTGGTCGCCGCGCGGCCGGCTTGCGCATCGGCCGCGAGTTGCGCGACGGCGGCGGCCTGCGCTTCGTTCAAGGGCGGCGGCTGCACCTCGGCATCAGGTGTCGGCGCTGCTGACGGCGGCTTGACCGTACGCGCGATGCGCTTGGCGAGCTGGGAATCGTCCAGGCGATGCAACTGGGCGGGGACGACGGCCAGCGCCAGCTCACCGACCGAGCGCTGGTAGTAGCGCGCGGCGAACTCGACGAGCTCGAGCCAACGTGCCGGCAGCGCCGGCAACGCGCGCAGCGCGGCCATGACGGGCCGCAACTCGACGCCGGCCGGCGGCGCCCCGGGCGCACCCGGCGCATCGGACCACACGATGCCGGCGACCTCGCGCCGCCCCAGCGGTACACGCACGAACGTGCCCGGCGCAAGCGGCTGCTCGCTGAGGTAGTCGAGCGCGACGCCGACGCCGCTGTACTGCGGGGCATCGACGACGACGCGGATCGCAGTTAGCGCCAAGACCTCAATTCCAGATCAACGAAAAGCAGCAAGCCCATGATTTGACTAAACTTTTCCAGCTATCCACCATTCCTGTGGATAACTTTGTGGGCAAACGCACCGCACCGCCGCCAAATCCGCGTCAACACTGGATTTCGTCGTCCCTTGCTCTATTTTTCGGCATGGAGCGTATTTCAATGAAATCAAGCACTTGGCACACAAACGCGGCAAAATGAATGACGCAACGCAGCACATCGGTTACAACGCGTGACGAGTTGTCGTTTTGGGGATAAGTCAAGCCCCCCGCGAATGATTTCCGGGTAAACCCGGATTCGTGAAGCGTCGCTGAGCGTGCCCTCACACGCCAGTGCGCATGCGGCTGGACTGTTGGTGGACGGCCTCGACGAGTACGGTGACCGACTCGGGCGGCGTGTGCTGGCTGATGCCATGGCCGAGGTTGAAAACGTGCCCGCCCGTGCCGCCCCAGGGACCGAAATCGCCCAGCACGCGCGCGACTTCGGCGCGGATCTGCTCGGGCCCGGCGAACAACACGTTCGGGTCGAGGTTGCCCTGCAGCGCGACACGATCGCCGACGCGCCGGCGTGCGGCGCCGAGGTTGACCGTCCAGTCGACCCCGACGGCGTCGGCGCCGATCGCGGAGATCTCCTTGAGCCACGGGCCGCCGCCCTTGGTGAAAACGATGCGCGGAATGCGCCGGCCCTCGTGCACCGTCTTCACCTGCTGCAGCACGCGCTGCGTGTAGGCAAGGCTGAACTGCTGGAACGCGCCGTCGGCCAGCACGCCGCCCCAGCTGTCGAACACCATCACGGCCTCGGCGCCGGCGTCGATCTGCGCGTTCAGGTAGGCGGCGACGGCATCGGCGTTGACGGCAAGGATGCGATGCATCAGGTCGGGCCGCGCATAGAGCATCGTCTTGACGAGGCGGTAGTCGTCGGAGCCGCCGCCTTCGACCATGTAGCAGGCCAGCGTCCACGGGCTGCCCGAAAAGCCGATCAGCGGCACGCGCCCGGCGAGCGCGCGGCGGATGCTGGCGACGGCGTCGAACACGTAGCGCAGCTTCTCGAGCGGCGGCGCGGCGAGCCGCGCGACGGCGGCCTCGTCGCGCACCGGCTGCGCAAAGCGCGGCCCTTCGCCCTGCGCGAACGAAAGGCCCAGGCCCATCGCGTCGGGCACGGTGAGGATGTCGGAGAACAGGATTGCGGCGTCGAGCGGGTAACGCTCGAGCGGCTGCAGCGTCACCTCGGTGGCGTAGCCGGGATCGGTCGCCAGCCCCATGAAGCTGCCGGCGCGCGCGCGCGTCGCGTTGTACTCTGGCAGGTAGCGGCCGGCCTGGCGCATCAGCCACACCGGGGTGTACGGCGTCGGTTGGCGCAGGCAGGCGCGCAGGAAAGTGTCGTTCTTCGGCGCGGGAGACATCGGGGGATTATCGCCGCGCGCCGCCCTTGAACCGGCCGCAGCGGAGCCCCATCTCGCGTCACGGGCGATGGCGTACAGTCTCGCGGCTGACCGGCACACAGAAAGGCACATCACATGAAGCGCACCTTGGCAGCTTGGTTGTTCATCGTCGCGGCGGCCGTCGGCCTGACGGGCTGCGGCTACAACGACTTCCAGCGCCTCGACGAGCAGGTCAAGGCGTCGTGGTCCGAAGTGCTGAACCAGTACCAGCGCCGCGCCGACCTGATCCCCAACATCGTCAACACCGTCAAGGGCGAGGCCAACTTCGAGCAGGAGACGCTGACCAAGGTGATCGAGGCGCGCGCCAAGGCGACCTCGATCCAGGCCACGCCCGAACTGATCAACAACCCCGAGGCCTTCGACCGCTTCCAGAAGGCGCAGGGCGAGCTGACGGGCGCGCTGAGCCGCCTGCTCGTCGTCGCCGAGCAGTACCCGAACCTGAAGGCGAACCAGGGCTTCCAGGACCTGCGCGTGCAGCTCGAAGGCACGGAGAACCGCATCACGGTGGCGCGCAACCGCTACATCAAGGCGGTGGCCGACTACAACGTGCTGGCGCGCTCGTTCCCGAGCAACCTGACGGCGATGCTGTTCAGCTACCAGGTCAAGCCGAGCTTCACCGTCGCCAACGAAGCGACGATCTCGACGCCGCCCGCGGTCAGCTTCGACAAGCCGGCGTCGAAGTGACGCACTGATCGTGTTGCGGCTGCTCGGCGCCTGCGCCGCCGCGCTGGCGGCATTGCTCCTGTTCGGCGCCGCGCCGCTGGCCGCGCAGGACCTGCAGCCGGTGCCACCGCTCGCGGCACGCGTCATCGACCAGACGGCGACGCTCGGCGCCGAGCAGCGCGGCGCGCTCGAAGCCAGGCTCGCCGCGTTCGAACGCGACGCGGGCACGCAGATCGTCGTCGTGATCGTCGCGACGACGCTGCCCGAGGACATCGCCGACTACACGCAGCGCCTGGGCGACGCGTGGAAGATCGGTCGACGCGACATCGGCGACGGCCTGCTCATCGTCGTCGCCAAGGACGACCGCCGGGTGCGCATCGCGCCGGCCAAGGCGCTCGAAGGCGCGATTCCCGACCTCGTCGCCCGGCAGGTGATCGACCGCGCGATCACGCCGGCGTTTCGCGCCGGCGATTTCGCGGGCGGGCTCAACAAGGCCGTCGATCAGTTGCAGGCGCACATCCGCGGCGAGGCGCTGCCCGCGCCTTCACGGTCCGCGAATGGCCGCGCGGCGTCGGGGCTGCAGGTGGAGGAGTTGCTGATCTTCTTCTTCGTCGCCGTGCCGATCATCGGCGCCGTGGCAACCGGCATCCTCGGCCGCAAGCTCGGCGCGCTGGCGACGGGCGGCGCCGCCGGCGCGCTCGGCTTCTGGTTCAGCGCGAGCCTGCTGCTGGCCGGCGCCGCGGGGCTGGTCGCGCTGGTGCTCGTCGGCGTGCTCGGCGTCGGGGCGGCAGGTCGCCACGGCAGGGGCGGGCCGGTGATCTGGGGCGGCGGCAGCGGCGGATTCGGTGGCGGTGGGTTCGGTGGCGGCGGCGGCGGATTCGGCTCGGGCGGCGGCGGCGATTTCGGCGGCGGCGGCGCGTCGGGCGACTGGTGACGAGGAGCCGATGAGATGAACCGTTGGCTGCGCCTGCTCAAGCATCGGCTGCTCGACGAGACCGATGCGCGCCGCGCCCTCGGCGGCGGGGCGCTGGAGCGGCTGCAGGCGCGCGTCGCGGCGAGCGAGCGCAGCCACGGCGGCGAGATCCGCATCTGCGTCGAAGCCGGTCTGCCTCTGTCGTACCTGTGGCGCGATGCCACCGCGCGTGAACGCGCCGTGGCGATGTTCGGCAAGCTGCGCGTCTGGGACACCGACGCCAACAATGGCGTGCTGATCTACCTGCTGCTGGCCGAGCACCGCATCGAGGTCGTCGCCGACCGCGGCCTCAACGACAAGGTCGGCGCCGGGCAGTGGCGTCGCCTCGTCGACGGCATGGCTGCGGCCTTCAAGGCCGGACGTTGGGAACAAGGGCTCGACGAGGCTGTCGATGCCGTGGATGCCGTGCTCGCACGGCACTACCCGCTGGCTCCGGGCGCGGCGAATCCAAACGAACTGCCCGACGCGCCCGTCGTGCGCTGAGCCGCGTCAGGGGCTCAGGTCTGCTCCCACGGCAGGCCGTCGTGGCGCCAGCCGTTGAGCGTGCCGCGGTGGTGCTTCTCGTCGAGGTCGCCCTCGAAGCCGTGCGCCACGTTGTAGACGTCGACGAAACCGTACTTCTCGAGGTAGCGGCCGGCGGCGGCCGAGCGCTGGCCCGAGCGGCAGATCAGCACGACGGGGCGGTGCACCGGCGCCGTCTTGCGCACGTGGCCAAGAAAGTCGGGGTTGACGTCCCAGTCGGGGCCGTCCTGCCACGCGATGTGGATCGAATCCTTCGGATGGCCGACGTAGAGGTACTCGATCTCGGAGCGGCAGTCGATGAAGAGCGCGTCCGGATGTTGCTGCAGGAAGTCGTGCGCTTCCCGGGGCGTCAGATGCTTCATGCCGTCTCCTCCACGGCGCGCGGCGCGCCTACTTCTTGCGGAACTTGCGCAGCGCCGCAATCTGCGCCGCCATCGCCGCGAACTCGCTTTGCGCATGCGCGAAGTCGATGTCGCTCTTGGCGTTCTTCATCGCCTCCTCGGCGAGCTTCTTGGCCTCGGCGGCCTTGGCTTCATCGAGGTCGCGGCCGCGGATTGCCGTGTCGGCGAGCACGGTGACCGTGTGCGGCTGCACTTCGAGGATGCCGCCGGCGACGAAGACGAACTCCTCCTCGGCGTTGTCGGCGCGCTGGATGCGCACCGCGCCGGGACGGATGCGCGTGATCAGCGGCGTATGGCGCGGCAGGATGCCGAGCTCGCCGTTCTCGCCCGGCAGCGCGACGAACTTGGCCTCACCCGAGAAGATGCTCTCTTCGGCCGAGACAACGTCGACGTGGATAGTGGAAGTGGAGGCCATGGAAGGATCCTTGCGTTACTGGATTTTCTTCGCCTTTTCGAAGGCCTCGTCGATCGTGCCGACCATGTAGAACGCCTGCTCGGGCAGCGCGTCGCACTCGCCGCTGACGATCATCTTGAAGCCGCGGATCGTCTCCTTGAGCGGCACGTACTTGCCCGGGCTGCCGGTGAACACCTCGGCGACGTGGAACGGCTGCGACAGGAAGCGCTGGATCTTGCGCGCGCGCGCCACGGCCAGCTTGTCTTCGGGCGACAGCTCGTCCATGCCCAGGATGGCGATGATGTCGCGCAGTTCCTTGTAGCGCTGCAGCGTCGACTGCACGGCCCGCGTCGTCTCGTAGTGTTCCTGGCCGACGACGTTCGGGTCGACCTGGCGGCTGGTGCTGTCCAGCGGGTCGACCGCCGGGTAGATGCCCAGCGACGCGATGTCGCGGCTCAGCACCACGGTGGCGTCCAGGTGGGCGAAGGTGGTCGCCGGCGACGGGTCGGTCAGGTCGTCGGCCGGCACGTACACGGCCTGGATCGAGGTGATCGAGCCGACCTTGGTCGAGGTGATGCGCTCCTGCAGGCGGCCCATTTCGTCGGCCAGCGTCGGCTGGTAGCCCACGGCGGACGGCATGCGGCCGAGCAGCGCGGACACTTCGGTACCGGCCAGCGTGTAGCGGTAGATGTTGTCGATGAACAGCAGGATGTCCTTGCCTTCGTCGCGGAACTTCTCGGCCATGGTGAGGCCGGTCAGCGCCACGCGCAGACGGTTGCCGGGAGGCTCGTTCATCTGGCCGAACACCATCGCGACCTTGTCGAGCACCTTGGACTCTTCCATCTCGTGGTAGAAGTCGTTGCCCTCGCGGGTGCGCTCACCGACGCCGGCGAACACCGAGTAGCCGCCGTAGCTCTTCGCGATGTTGTTGATCAGCTCCATCATGTTGACGGTCTTGCCGACGCCGGCGCCGCCGAACAGGCCGACCTTGCCGCCCTTGGCGAACGGGCAGATCAGGTCGATGACCTTGATGCCCGTCTCGAGCAGCTCCTGCGACGGCGACAGCTCGTCGTAGCTCGGCGCCTTGCGATGGATCGACGCGGTGAGCGTCTGGTCGACCGGGCCGCGCTCGTCGATCGGACGGCCGAGCACGTCCATGATGCGGCCCAGCGTCGCCGTGCCGACCGGCACCTGGATCGCCGCGCCGGTGTTGCTGACCATCATGCCGCGGCGCAGGCCGTCGGACGAGCCCAGCGCGATCGTGCGCACGATGCCGTCGCCGAGCTGCTGCTGCACTTCGAGCGTCAGCTCGGAGCCGTCCATCTTCAGCGCGTCGTAGATGCGCGGCATCTGCTCGCGCGGGAATTCGACGTCGACCACGGCGCCGATGCACTGAACGATCTTGCCTTGTGCCATTTCAGTTCCTTCGAATCAAATCTTGCGAATCAGACGGCCGCGGCGCCGCCGACGATCTCGGAGAGCTCTTTCGTGATCGCGGCCTGGCGCGTCTTGTTGTAGACGAGCTTGAGCTCGGCGATCAGGTTGCCGGCGTTGTCGGTGGCGGCCTTCATCGCGACCATGCGCGCCGACTGTTCCGATGCCATGTTCTCGGCCACGGCCTGGTAGACGAGCGCCTCGACGTAGCGCGTGAGCAGCTCGTCGATGACGGCCGCCGCATCGGGCTCGTAGATGTAGTCCCAGCCGTACTGCGAGCGCTCGGCGGCGCTTTGCTGCAGGCGCTCGGCCGACAGCGGCAGCAGCTGCTCGACCATCGGCTCCTGCTTCATCGTGTTGATGAAGCGCGTGTAGCAGAGGTGGACGGCGTCGAGCTGGCCGGCGACGAAGGCGTCGAGCATCACCTTGACCGGGCCGATCAGCTTCTCGACCTGCGGCGTGTCGCCGAGCTGCGTGAGGTGGCTCACAACCTTGGCGCCGATGCGGTTGAGGAAGCCGTAGCCCTTGTTGCCGATCGCCACCGCCTGAATCGACGTGGCGCCCGCGGCCTGGGCGTCGCGCATCTTGTTGGTGACGGCGCGCAGCACGTTGGTGTTGAGGCCGCCGCACAGGCCCTTGTCGGTGGTGACGACGATGAAGCCCACGGCCTTGGGCGCGCCCTCGACCTTGCGCTGATAAGGCGAGCGGTACTCCGGGTTGGCCTGCGCCAGGTTGGCCGTGATGTTGCGGAGCTTGTCGGCATACGGCCGCGCCGCGCGCATGCGGTCCTGCGCCTTGCGCATCTTCGAGGCCGAGACCATTTCCATGGCCTTGGTGATCTTCTTCGTGTTCTCGAAGCTCTTGATCTTGCCGCGGATTTCCTTGCCTACAGCCATCGTGCGACTCCAGTGTCGAGGCCCGGCCGGCGCCGGGCCGCCCCAAGCCGGCCGGCGCCCCCTCGGGGGGCAGCGAACGAAGTGAGCGTGCGGGTGGTCATCTTCTTAGGCGAACGACTTCTTGAAAGCGGCGATCGCGTCGGTCAGCTGCTTCTCGGCGTCCTTGTCCATCGCCTTGTCGGCCTCGAGCTTGGCGAGCAGCGCCGCGTGGCTCGACTTCAGGTACTGGTGCAGGCCGCTCTCGAAGGCGAGCACCTTCTTCACGTCGACGTCGTCCATGAAGCCCTTGTTGACGGCGAACAGCGACGTCGCCATCAGGCTGATCGGCAGCGGCTGGTACTGAGGCTGCTTGAGCAGCTCGGTGACGCGCGCGCCGCGGTCGAGCTGCTTGCGGGTGGCTTCGTCGAGGTCGGACGCGAACTGCGCGAACGCCGCGAGCTCGCGGTACTGCGCGAGGTCGGTGCGGATGCCGCCCGACAGCGCCTTGATCAGCTTGGTCTGCGCCGCGCCGCCGACGCGCGACACCGAGATGCCGGCGTTGATGGCGGGACGGATGCCGGCGTTGAACAGCGAGGTCTCCAGGAAAATCTGGCCGTCGGTGATCGAGATCACGTTCGTCGGCACGAACGCCGACACGTCGCCGGCCTGCGTTTCGATGACGGGCAGCGCCGTCAGCGAACCTGTCTTGCCCTTGACCTCGCCCTTGGTGAAGGCCTCGACGTAGTCGGCGTTGACGCGCGCGGCACGCTCGAGCAGGCGGCTGTGGAGATAGAACACGTCGCCAGGGAACGCCTCGCGGCCCGGCGGGCGGCGCAGCAGCAGCGACACCTGGCGGTAGGCGACGGCCTGCTTGGACAGGTCGTCATAGATGATCAGCGCGTCCTGACCGCGGTCGCGGAAGTACTCGCCCATCGTGCAGCCCGAGTAGGCCGAGACGTACTGCATCGCCGCCGATTCGGACGCCGACGCGGCGACGACGATGGTGTAGTCCATCGCGCCGTGCTGTTCGAGCGCGCGCACCACGTTCTTGATCGACGACGCCTTCTGGCCGATCGCGACGTAGACGCAGGTCATGTTCTGACCCTTCTGGTTGATGATCGTGTCGATCGCCACCGCCGTCTTGCCGGTCTGGCGGTCGCCGATGATCAGCTCGCGCTGGCCGCGACCGATCGGCACCATCGAGTCGATCGACTTCAGGCCGGTCTGCACCGGCTGGTCGACCGACTTGCGCGCGATCACGCCCGGCGCGACCTTCTCGATCACGTCCGTCATCTTGGCGTTGATCGGACCCTTGCCGTCGATCGGCTGGCCCAGCGCGTTGACGACGCGGCCGATCAGCTCGGGGCCGACCGGCACTTCGAGGATGCGGCCCGTCGTCTTGACGGTGTCGCCTTCCGAGATGTGCTCGTACTCGCCCAGGATCACCGCGCCGACCGAGTCGCGCTCGAGGTTGAGCGCCAGGCCGAAGGTCGGCTGGCCTTCCCGGGTGGCCGGGAATTCGAGCATCTCGCCCGCCATCGCTTCCGAGAGGCCGTGGATGCGGACGATGCCGTCGGTCACCGAGACGACCGTGCCCTGGTTGCGGATGTCGGCCGTGGCCTGCAGGCCCTCGATGCGGCTCTTGATCAGTTCGGAGATTTCTGCGGGATTGAGTTGCATTGCTTGCTCCCAGACTGCGACGCTTCGCGCTGCAGCGGTGAATGGATCGTCAGGCCGTCAGGGCCGCCTTCATCTGTTCGAGCCGGGCCTTGACCGAGGCGTCGAAGACCTCGTCGCCGACCACCGCGCGGATGCCGCCGATCAGCTCGAGGTCGACTTCGACCGCGGCGTTGAGCTTGCGACCGAAACGCTTCTCCAGCGTCGCCACGACTTCCGCGAGCGGCGCGCCCTCGAGCGGGTAGGCGCTGGTGATCGTCGCGTCGAACACGCCGCTGGACTCGTTGACCAGCGCGCGGAACTGCGCCGCCACCTCGGGCAGCGCCGCGAGGCGGCCGTTGTCGAGCATGGTGCGCAGCAGGTTCTGCACCGCCGGGTCAAGCGCGGTGCCGCGCAGCGCGCCGACGATCACGTCGTAGACCTGCTCGATGCGCGCCTTCGGGTTGTCGGCGAACTGGCGCAACGCCGGGTCGGCCGCGACCTGCGCCAGCGCCTCGACCTGAACAGCCAGCGCGCGGGCATCGGCGCCCGTACTCGCCTTGAACAACGCCTCGGCGTAGGGGCGGGCAATCGTCGCAATCTCGGCCATGGCTTACAGCTCGGCTTTCAAGCGGTTCAGCAGGTCCGCGTGCACGCCGGCATCGACTTCCTTGCGCAGGATCTGCTCGGCGGCCTTGACGGCGAGTGCGGCAACCTCGTCGCGCAGCGCCTCGCGCGCCTTCACCGATTCCTGCTCGGCCTCGGCGCGGGCGGCGGCAACGATCTTGGCGGCCTCTTCGCTCGCGCGACCCTTGGCCTCTTCGATCATCGAATGCGCCAGACGCTCGGCATCGGCCAGACGCCGGGCGGAGTCGTCGCGCGCGGCGGCGAGCTGCTGCTCGACGCGCTGGTTGGCGACGGCGAGCTCCGACTTCGCCTTGTCGGCGGCCGACAGGCCGTCGGCGATCTTCTTCGCGCGCTCGTCGAGCGCAGCGGCGATCGGCGGCCAGACGAATTTCATCGTGAACCAGACCAGAATCAGGAACACGATCAGCTGGACGATCAGGGTACCGTTGATGCTCACGTTATTGCCTCAATCACGGTGTTGAACACACGCGGCCCGCGGCCGCCACGCGATTACTTCGGCAGGTTGGCCAGCTGGCCGAGGAACGGGTTGGCGGTGGCGAACCACAGCGCGATACCGGTGCCGATGATGAACGAGGCGTCGATCAGGCCGACGAGCAGGAACATCTTGGTCTGCAGTTCGCCCATCAGCTCGGGTTGGCGCGCGGCCGACTCGAGGTACTTGCTGCCCATGATGCCGATGCCGATACAGGCACCGAGCGCGCCGAGGCCGATGATCACGCCGACGGCGATGGCAACAAAGCTGATGACTTCCATGGTGACTCCTTCTTGGGGGGGTGAAAACGAGAGAGGGGAAAGCGAAAGACGATCAGTGCGCGTCGTGCGCCTGGCCGACGTACACGAGCAGCAGCATCATGAAGACGAAGGCCTGCAGCGTGATGATCAGGATGTGGAAGATCGACCACACGGTGCCGGCGATGATGTGGCCGATTGCCAGGCCGATGCCGGTGCCCGACAGCGACCAGGCTCCACCCATCAGCGCGATCAGCAGGAAGATCAATTCGCCAGCGTACATGTTGCCGAACAACCGCATGCCGTGCGAGACCGTCTTGGCGACGAACTCGATGATCTGCATCAGGAAGTTGATCGGGTAGAGGAACCACTTGTCGCCGAACGGCGCGGTGAACAGCTCGTGGATCCAGCCCCCGGCGCCCTTGATCTTGACGTTGTAGATCAGGCAGACGATCAGCACGCCCAGCGACAGCCCCATCGTCACCGACAGGTCGGCTGTCGGCACGACGCGCATGTAGTGGATGCCGAACAGCTCGCCGATGCGCGGCAGCAGGTCGACGGGCAGCAGGTCCATCGCGTTCATCAGGAAGATCCAGACGAACACGGTCAGCGCGAGCGGTGCGACGAGCTTGCGGCTCTTCGCGTTGTGCACGATGCCCTTGGCCTGAGCGTCGACCATCTCGACCAGGATCTCGACCGCGGCCTGGAAGCGCCCCGGCACGCCCGAGGTCGCCTTGCGCGCGGCCAGCCACAGCAGCCAGCAGCCGACGACGCCGAGCGCGACGGCATAGAAGATGGAATCGAAGTTGAAGACGGAGAAGTCGACGATCGCAGCCTGCTTCTTGTTCTGCAGGTGCTGCAGGTGGTGAACGATGTATTCACCGGCGGTGGGCGCTTGACCTTCGGCTGCCATTTGTCGATCGATCCCGTTCGTTCTTCAACCGTTCTTCGCCGGGCGGCGCCACAGCAGCGCCACCCAGTACACCTTGATGCAGACCACCAGGCCCACCAGCAACGCCGGCCAGCTCAGCGACTGCACGAGTCTCGGGGCCAGCGCGAGCATGGCCACCGCAACGCCGAGCTTCGCGGACTCCCACAGCATGAAGCTGGCGGCACCGAGGCCGGGCGACAGGCTGGAGAGCCGACTGGTCATGCCGCGCGCCATCAAGGCACCCGGCACCACCACCGCGGCGGCGCCATACAGCGCCGACCACGCCGCTTGCGAACTGCCGGTGATGAGCCCCGCGAGCGCGGCCACCACCAGCCCGACCGCAGCCTGGACTGCGACCACCCGCCACGGCGAGATCGACGGCTCCTTCGCCCGCAACGCCTGCGCTTCATCGCGCGTCAGCGGTCGGGGTGGGGGTTCGTCGGCCTCGTCGACCCATCGACCATGTTCGAGCGGCTCGGGCATGGCGATTTTCATGGGGCCGAAGGGCAAAGCCTCGGGATTATACGGAAGAACCCGTAGCTTCCGGCCCCCGGCCGGGGTCACGAAACTTTGCGATCGATCAACCCAGGTCGGCGAAGTTGGCCGGCAGCCCCGGCGCATCGACGCGCATCGCGAGCACGGCGCCGGCCCACGGCTGCGCGGCCAGCTCCTCGGCGGGGCGCCGCTGGCGCGCCGTCGTGATGTAGAGCGTGCGCAGGTCGGCGCCGCCGAACGCGGGCATCGTCGGGCAGCGCACCGGCAGCGGGTGCTCGGCGACGAGCGTGGCGTCGGGCGCGAACTCGACCAGGCGCCGGCCTTCGTACATCGCGACCCAGAGGTGGCCGCGCACGTCGACGGCGGCGCCATCGGGGCGGCCGCCGTATTCCTCGAGCGGCTGCCCGTCGGCGCGCGGCGCGAAGCGCGCGAACACGCGGCGCTGCGACGGCACGCCGGCCCGCGGGTCGAAGTCGAAGCGCCAGATCGTGTGCGAGGTCGTGTCGGCCCAGTACATGGCGCGCGAGTCGGGGCTCCAGGCCAGGCCGTTGGCCACCGTCGCGCCGTCGGCGCGGCGCTTCAGCCGGCCGCGCTCCAGGCAGTACAGCGCGGCGCGCGGAGCGGTGCGCGGCTCGTACAGCGTGCCGCACCACATGCGGCCGGCTGCGTCGGCCTTGCCGTCGTTGTAGCGCTCGTCGGCCGGGTCGTAGTCGGGCGGCGCGACGAGCTCGCGCTCGCCGCTGGACGGGTCGAAACGCCAGAAGCCGCTGCGCAGCGCGAGCAGCAGTCCGCCGCCGCGCAGCGGCGCGCAGCAGGCGACTTCGCTGTCGAAGACCCAGCGGTCGAGCCGGCCGGTCGCAGGATCGTGGCGGCGCAGTTCGCGGCCGGCGATGTCGCAGTAGTAGAGGCGCTGCTCGTCGGGGTGCCACAGCGGCGACTCGCCGAGCAGCGCCGGCTCGGCGACGGCGCAGCGCACCGCGCCGGTCATGGCCTCCTCAGTGGCGCCCGGCCGGCCGAAGCCACTGAGGCGCCCCCCCGGGGGGCAGAGAGCGCAGCAAGCGTGGGGGCCATTTCAGTATCCCGCAGGCATTTGCGTGCCCGTCGACAGCGAGTGCACGTGCTCGGAGTCGGGCGTGCGCAAGGCTGTCACGACGGCGTGCGCGCCGCGCATCAGCAGACCGAGATCGGACGCGACGGCGAGGTAGTCGAAGCCGGCGGCGCGGTACTGCGCGACGGCCTCGGGCGCCAAGCCGAGGGTGCCGACCGGCTTGCCGAGCGCCTTGCAGCGCCCTGCCGCCTGCGCCATCAGGTCGAGCACGGCCGGATGCATCGGCTGGCCGAGGTGCCCCATGTTGGCCGACAGATCCGAGGGACCGATGAACACGGCGTCGACGCCCTCGACGCCGGCGATCTCCTCGAGCCGGCCGATCGCCTGCGGCGTCTCGAGCTGCACGATGACGCCGACCGTCGAATTGGCCGTCTTCAGGTAGTTCGGCACGGTGCCGAAGCGCGACGCGCGGCTCATGCCGGCAGTGCCGCGGATGCCGTGCGGCGGGTAGCGCGTCGCCGCGACGGCGGCGCGCGCCTCGTCGAGGCTCTCGACGAAGGGGAACAGCAGCGTCGTGGCGCCGGCGTCGAGCACGCGCTTGACGGTCACGGCGTCGTTGCCCGGCACGCGCACGACGGGCACCATCTTCGTCGCCGACAGCGCCTGCAGCATGTGCACCAGCCCCATGATGTCGAGCGGCGCGTGCTCCATGTCGACGACGCCCCAGTCGAAGCCGGCATGGCCGACGGCCTCGGCGACGATCGGGCTGGCCGACATGATCCATGTGCCGACCGGCGGGTGGCTGCCGGCCGCCTTCAGCAACTGCCTGAACGCATTCATCGAAGACTCCTCCTCAAAGGCACGAGGCGCGCCCGACGACCGACAGTTCGGCCTTCAGGTAGTGCGCACCCGGAATCGGGTTGTAGTAATAGGGCGGGATCTCCTCGAAGCCGAGGCCGACGTACAGCTCGCGCGCGGCCTCCATCTCGTCGAGCGTGTCGAGCAGCATCGAGGAATAGCCGGCTTCGGCCGCGCGCTCCATCAGCACGCGCGCGAGCTGTGTGCCCAGTCCGAGCCGGCGGTAGGCGCGGCGCACGTAGAGACGTTTCATCTCGCAGGCATTCGCATAGTCGGCATCGGCGAGCCGGCGGAACGCGCCGCAGGCCGCGACGTCGCCGTCGACGAGCGCGAGCAGCAGCAGCCCCTGCGGCTCGGCATACTCGCCCGGCAGCGAAGCAAGTTCGTCGTCGAAGCCCTGGAAGCACAGGTCGACCGCCAGGCTCGCTGCGTACTCGCGGAATATGGCGCGCGCCGCCTCGATCCGCTCCGGCGTGTCGGGCGTGACGAGGCGGATCTCCGGACTGTCCATCGAGCGCTGGGACTGCGTGTCGCGGCCAGTCTAACTGCCCAGCGACACCAGCCACGCGACGCCGCCGGCACAGGCCGCGACGAGCGCGGCGGCCAGCAGGCGGCGGCCGGCGCCGTCGGCGGCGGCCGGCACCTCGCGTGCCGCGTCGACGGCCTGGTCGCCGCCGATCATCGGCCGCACCAGGGTGCGCCCGCGCCAGATGTAGTACACGATCGCCAGCAGGTGCAGCACGACGAGGGCGAGCAACACCCTCTGGCCGACGGCCTTGTGGTACCAGGTGAGTTCCAGGCTGGTCGCGCCCGAGACGAAGCGGATCAGCGGCCCGGTGGTCGCGATCTCGTCGTCGGCGAACAGCCCGCTGGAAACCTGCGCGGCGAGGAAGACCAGCATCGCCAGCACCGACAGCGCGCCCAGCGGGTTGTGGCCGACGTCGAACCAGTCGCCGGCGCGCGCCTCGCCGCGCAGGTAGCGCAGCACGGCCGCGGGCGAGCGCACGAACTGGCCGAAGCGCGACCAGCGCCCGCCGACAAAGCCCCACACGAGCCGGAACAGCAGCAACGTCGCCACGGCGTAGCCCAGGCGCAGGTGCCAGGCCATCGCGGCGCCGCCGATCTTGGCGCTGACGAACGAGCCGACGACGCAGGCCGTGAGCAGCCAGTGGAACAGGCGCGTCGGCAGATCCCAGACGCGGACGGCGCGCAATTGCGGTTCGGCAACAACGGGCATGGCGGGACGGTCGTTCGGTTCTCGAGGGCCCCGACGATAGCGCGACTTGCAGACGCCCCGGAATAGACGACGCGCCGGCTGCGTACACTCGGCGTCGGCGTCGCCGTCCAGGTCCGATCCAACCCCACCCAGGCAGGAGTCCCACGCATGAAACGTTCGATGCTCGTCGTTGCGGCGGCTGCCGCGTTCGCCGCCGCCGCACCCGCGCAGGCCCAGTTCGCCAAGCCCGAAGATGCGATCAAGTACCGCAAGGGCGCGATGAAGATCATGGAGACGCACTTCGGTCGCGTGGGTGCGATGGTCAACGGCCGCGTGCCGTTCGACGCCAAGGTCGCTGCCGACAACGTCGCCACGGCGGAGTACCTGTCCAGGCTGCCTTTCGCAGGCTTCGTGGAGGGCACCGACAAGGGCGACACGCGGGCCAAGCCCGAAATCTGGAAGGAGCGCGACAAGTTCGACGCCGGCGCGCGCAAGATGCAAGACGAGATGGCGAAGCTGAGCGTCGCCGCGAAGTCGGGCAGCCTCGACCAGATCAAGGCCGCCTTCGGCCCGGTCGGCCAAGCCTGCAAGGCCTGCCACGACAACTACCGCAAGGACTAGCGCCCTCGCGCCGCCCCTGCCGAGAGCCCGCCGCGCGCGGGCTCTTCGCGTTCACGAGCACGCGGTCCGCAGCGCGGCGAGGCAGATCGATCCGGTACCATCGCGCGTCTGCGCAGCCCCGCGGGCAACGTTTCCGGGCCATGCGCCCCCGCACCGGTCTCGAAACCTTCATGAACCTGTTTCGCTTTCGCCCCGTCATCGCCGTTGCCGGCCTGCTGATCGCGCTCGGCGCCGCCGCACCGCTGTCGGCGCAGGTCACGCAGACCCAGGACGATCGCGCGCTCGGAGCCGGCTCGCTGGGCAACCCCTACGGCCTGCCGCCGACCGGCACCGCCACGCAGAACCAGAACAGCAGCGGCGGCGGCCTGCTGCCGCGTCAAGGCCTGGGCTCGACGCTGCCGCGCGGCGAGGCCGCCTCGACGCAGGGCGGCCTGCGCATCAACAACATGCAGAGCTATGGGGCGACGCCGCAGATCGGCATGCGCGAGCCGATCGCGCCCGAGCTCGTCTATCGCCGTCCGCCGGCGACGCCGCCGCGGCCGAGCGAGTTCCAGAAGTTCGTCGAGACGGCCACCGGGCGCCTGCTGCCCAACTTCGGCGCCGACTTCTTCGCCGATGCCTACGAGAGCTTCGCGCCGGTGGACAACGTGCCGGTGTCGGCGGACTACGTCGTCGGCCCGGGCGACGAGCTGATGATTCGCGCCTGGGGTGCGATCGACGTCGACTACCGCGCCGTCGTCGACCGCAACGGCCTGATCGCGATGCCGCGCGTCGGCAGCATCAGCGTCACCGGCGTCAAGGCGACCGAGCTCGAGAAGCACCTGCGCGCCCAGATCGGCCGCTACTACACCAACTTCAACCTGAACGTGACGCTGGGCCAGCTGCGCGGCGTCAAGGTATTCGTCGTCGGCCCGGCGCAGCGGGCCGGCACCTACACGCTGTCGAGCCAATCGACACTGTTGTCGGCGATCATCGCCGCCGGCGGCCCGGGGCCCAACGGCTCGATGCGCCGCATCAGCCTGCGCCGCGACGGCAATGTCGTCTCGGACTTCGACGTCTACGAGTTCCTGGTGCAGGGCGACAAGTCGAAGGACGTGCAGCTCGCCGCCGGTGATGTGGTCGTGTTTCACCCGGCCGGCGCGCGCGTCGCGCTGCACGGTGCGACCGACCGCGCCGCAATCTACGAGCTGAAGTCGGCCGACGAGCCGGTGCGCGCGCTGCTGCGCTATGGCGGCGGCGCCTCGGTGCTCGCCAATCCGAAGCGCGCGCAGCTCGAGCGCATCGACCCGGCACGCCAGCCGGCGCCGCGCGTCGTCGAGGTCTTCACGCTCGACGACGGCGGGCTCGCCAAGCCGCTGCGCGACGGCGACGTGCTGACGCTGCTGGAGCTGACGCCGCGCTTCGCCAACGCCGTGACGCTGAAGGGCCACGTGGCGCAGCCGCTGCGCTACCCGCACACGCCGGGCATGCGCGTGCGCGACCTGATTCCCGACAAGGACGCGCTGATCGCGCCCGACTTCTATCGCCGCAAGAACCTGCTGGTGCAAGTGATCGACGAGCAGGCCGAGGAGATGGACCGACGGCTGCGCCTGAATCAGGCATCGAGCGATCGGCCCGAGCGTGTCGAACTCAGCCAGCGCGCGCAACGCCCCGACGGCAGCAGCTACGAGCGCACCGAACGCATCGTCGGCCCCGATCCGGCTCAGCTCGAAGCCTCGCGGCGCAGCGAACGTGCGCTCGGCGGCAATGCGATGCAACAACTGCCGGGCGCCGTCACCGGCACGCGGCGCCCCGCCGCGCCGCTGTTCGACGAACTGAACTGGGACTACGCCGTCATCGAGCGGCTCAACACGCAGGATCTGACGACGCAGGTGATTCCGTTCAACCTCGGCGCCGCCGTGCTGCGCGGCGATCCGGCGCACGACATCGAGCTGCTGCCGGGCGACGTCGTCACCGTCTTCAGCCAGAAGGATCTGCGCGTGCCCGTCGCCAGGCAGACGCGGCTGGTGTCGATCGAAGGCGAGGTCGCGGCCACCGGTGTCTACCAGTTGCAGCCGGGCGAGACGCTCAAGCAGCTGATCATGCGCATCGGCGGCTTCACGCCGCAGGCCTATGTCTACGGCATCGAGTTCGCGCGCGAAGAGACGCGGCGGCGCCAGCGCGAGAACCTGCAGCTCGCGCTGCAGCGGCTCGAAGTGCTGGCCGCGACGCAGGCGGCGCGCGAGGCGGCGAACCAGCGGCCCGAGGACGCCGGCCGCGCCACCGTCGTCAACGCGGCGACGACGCAGGCTCAACTGCAGCGGCTGCGCACGCTCGAACCGAACGGCCGTATCGCGCTCGAACTCGACTACGCGCGCGCCAGCTTCGAGGCGCTGCCCGACATCCCGCTCGAAGCGGGCGACCGAATCTCCGTGCCGCCGCGGCCGGCCTTCGTGACCGTCGCCGGCGCCGTCGCCAACAACAACGCCTACCTGTGGAAGCCGGGGCGCACCGCCGACGACTACCTCAAGCTTGCCGGCGTCGAGGATTCGGCCGAGCGCTCGGCGATGTTCATCCTGCGCGCCGACGGCACGGTGACGCATGCCGGCGACCGCAAGGGCTTCCTCGGCTGGGGTGGCGGCATCGGCGGCGAGTCGCTGTATCCGGGCGACGCGCTCGTGATCCCGAACCAGCTCGACTACGAGACCTGGGGCCGCGCGCTGGTGCGCAACCTCAAGGACTTCTCGCAGATCTTCTATCAGTTCGGCCTCGGCGCAGCGGCGATCGTCACGCTGCGCAACAACTGAGGCCCGCGATGAGCGCCGTGGATCCGAACCTGCCGCTGACCGAGGTCGACGCCGATGACGACGGCCCGCAGATCGGCCTGGTGGAACTGCTGACCTGGCTCGGCGAGGGCAAGCGTTTCATCGGCGCCTTCACGCTGCTGGCGGCCGCCGTCTCGCTCGCCGTCGCGCTTTTGCTGCCGGCCGAGTTCACGGCGCGCGCCTCGATGCTGCCGCCGGCCAGCCAGCAGTCGGGCGCCGCCGGCGCACTGGCCGCGCTCGGCGCGCTCGGCGGCCTGGCCGGCGGGCTGGCGGCGAAGACGACTGACGAGATGTACGTCGCGCTGCTCAAGAGCGACAGCGTGCAGCGCGCGCTCGACGAGCGCCTGGGTCTGAAGGAACGCTGGGAAGTCGAGACCTACGAGGTGCTGCGCAAGACGTTCCCGAAGCACGTGCGCATCGTGGTCGAGAAGAAGGCCGGCGTGATCACGATCGAGGTCGACGACCGCGACCCGCAGTTCGCCGCCCGGATGGCCAATGCCTACACGGAAGAGATCTCGCACCTGATGAGCCGGCTGGCCGTGACCGAGGCGCAGCAGCGGCGCCTGTTCTTCGACCAGCAGTTGCGCGACACCAAGGAGCGCCTGGTCAAGGCCGAGCAGCACATGCGCGAAGTGCAGGAGACATCGGGCGTCATCGTGCTCGACAAGCAGGCCGAGGCGCTGATTTCGGCCGCTGCGATGGTGCGCGCCCAGATCGCCGAGCGCGAAGTGATGCTCAAGGTGATGCGTACCAGCGCGACGGCGGCCAACCCCGACGTGCAGCGCATCGCGACGGAGTTACGCGCGCTGCGCAGCGAGCTCGCGCGCATGGAGTCGTCGCAGGCCGGCAATCCAGGCAGCGTCGTCGACCTGCCGGTCGGCAAGCTGCCCGAGGCGGCGATCGAATACGTGCGCGCGCGGCGCGAGCTGAAGGTGCAGGAAGTGCTGCTCGAGGGCATGCTGCGCCAGTTCGAGATCGCCAAGCTCGACGAAGCGAAGGAAGCGCCCGCGCTGCAGATCGTCGACGCCGCGCAACCACCGGATCGCAAGTCCAAGCCGGCGCGCGCCGTCATCGTGCTCGCGAGCACGCTGCTCGCCTTCGTACTGGCCTGCGCCTTCGTCGCGACGCGGCGCTGGCTCGCGCTGGCTCGCGCCGAGGATCCGCAGCGCGAGGCGGCGTGGGCATCGCTCGCGCAAGCCTGGCGCTGGCGCCGCTGAAGCGGCTGCGCGCCGCCCCGATCTGCGTCGGCGCGACGGCAACGCCCGCGAATGGGCGGGATCACCCGCTGGCTAGCCGCGGCGACTTGCCCTACAGTTGTAACCAAACCTTTCCAGAACTCAGACGCCACCCCGGCATGTTCGAGCCCACGATCCCGTTCGGTGAACCCGAGTTGATGCGCGTCAGCGGGTTCCGCCGCTATCTTGACGAGCTCGTGCACAACCCCGACAGCGTCTCGAGCAGTTCGCGGCTGTCGTCGCTCAGCCCCTCGCTGACCGCCGACCTGATGCGCTTCGAGCAGGACGGCAGCGGCAGCGAAGCGCTCGAAGTGCTGGCAGCCTGCGTGCGCCACGCGCAGAGCGTGACGATCCACCTGCAATGCCTCGACAAGGTCGTGCCGCTGACCGTGTTTCCGCAGGTGCGTCTGGTGCACAGCCCGCTCGACATGCACACGCTGCTCGATGCGCGCCTGACCGAGCTGCGCGTGCTGCACGTCGAGCCGGCGCTGCTGCGCGCGCCCGGCGACGAACAAGAGGCGCTGGTCGGCGAGCATGCGCAGCACTATCCGCTGGGCGAACTGCTGTGGGAGCTGGCGCTGCGCGGCACGCGCACCGAGCTGCTGCCCGAGATCGCGGGCACCGCCGCATATCGCGTCGCGCCGGGGCTCGAACTCGGTCGACTGCGCCTGAGCGGCGCGCTGCTGGCGGCCGTCGACCGCCTGCAGCGCCACACCGCCAACCTGCGCGAGATGTCGTCGTGGCCGGGCTTCGACCGCGAGCGCGCCGTGCGCCTGCTCAACGCGCTGTATCTGCAGTCGGGCCTGATCGTCAGCCGCACGCACCCCATCGCGGCGAGCGACTCCTGGTTCGGCGATTCGTGGTTCGGCGGCAGTCGCTGAAGTAACGGAGCACCCCGCTCGCCGAGTGCGGCGAGCGACCCTCCGGGAGGGTTCGGGCCTCGCTTACGGCGATGCGGCGCGGCTGAGCGTTTCCCAGCGCTCCAGCAGATCCATCAGTTCGGTGTCGATCGAGTCGTACCGCGCCTGCACTTCGGCGACGCGCTGGGGCGTCTCGGTATAGAGCGCCGGCTGCGCGAGCAGTTCGCCGAGAGCCTTCTGCTCGCGTTCGAGTTCGTCGATGCGATCGGGCAGCGCGTCGAGTTCGCGCTGTTCCTTGTGGCCGAGCTTGCGGCGCGCCGCGGCGGCGGCGGGCGGCGGCGCGACG
>CAYJLV010000008.1:96806-109459 GCA_964371405.1 uncultured Burkholderiaceae bacterium | reverse complement strand
GCCACCGATGTACTGGTCCATCGGCATCCAGTAGCGCGTGCCGGCGCCGACCATGGCGTCGCCTAGCGTCGCGTCGCAGTAGCGCATGAAGTACCACGACGAATCGACGAAGGTGTCCATCGTGTCCGTCTCGCGGCGCGCGGGCTTGCCGCATCGCGGGCACGCGACATTCAGGAAGGACTCGCACTTGTTCAGCGGGTTGCCCGAACCGTCGGGGATCAGGTCTTCGGGCAGCACGACGGGCAGGTCGCGCTCGGGCACCGGCACGACGCCGCAGGCGTCGCAATGCACGATCGGGATCGGCGTGCCCCAGTAGCGCTGGCGGCTGATGCCCCAGTCGCGCAGCCGCCATGTCGTCTTCTTCGCGCCGAGACTGCGCGCCTCGAGCGCGTGGGCGATGGCGTCGACCGCCGCCTGGTGGTGCAGGCCGCTGTAGATGTCGGAGTTGATCGTGATGCCGCGCTGCTTGTCGGCGTACCAGTCGTGCCAGCGGTCGTAGCTGAAGTGCTCGCCGTCGACGCCGATCACCTGCGTGATGTCGATGCCGTACTTCTTCGCGAAGGCGAAGTCGCGCTCGTCGTGCGCCGGCACACCCATCACGGCGCCGTCGCCGTAGCCCATCAGCACGTAGTTGCCGACCCACACCGGCACCGGCTCGTCGGTCAGCGGGTGCTGAACGTACAGGCCGGTCGGCAAACCCTCCTTGTCGCGCAGCGCGAGTTCGGCCTCCGTCGTGCCGCCCTGCTTGCAGCGCTCGATGAAGGCGGCGAGTTCCGGGTTGCCCGCAGCCGCATGCAGCGCGAGCGGATGCTCGGGCGCGACGGCGCAGAACGTGACGCCCATGATCGTATCGGCGCGTGTCGTGAAGACCCACAGCCGGCCGCCCTGGATCGGCGCTCCGTCGGCACCGCGGATGTCGTGCGTGAAGGCGAAGCGCACGCCTTGGCTGCAACCGATCCAGTTCTCCTGCATCAGGCGCACGCGCTCGGGCCAGCCGGGCAAGCGGTGCCGCACGTGCTCGAGCAGTTCGTCGGCGTACTTCGTGATGTTGAGGTAATAGCCGGGGATCTCGCGCTTCTCGACCGGCGCACCCGAGCGCCAGCCGCGGCCGTCGATCACCTGCTCGTTGGCGAGCACGGTCTGGTCGACCGGATCCCAGTTGACGACCTGGGTGCGGCGCTCGGCGATGCCGGCTTCGAGCATCTTCAGGAACAGCCACTGGTTCCACTTGTAGTAGGCCGGCGAGCAGGTCGCGACTTCGCGGCTCCAGTCGATCGCCAGGCCCATCGCCTGCATCTGGGCCTTCATGTGCGCGATGTTCTCGTAGGTCCAGCGCGCGGGCGGCACCTTGTTCTTCATCGCCGCGTTCTCGGCCGGCAGGCCGAAGGCGTCCCAACCCATCGGCATCAGCACGTTCATGCCCTTCATGCGCAGGTGACGCGCGAGCATGTCGTTGATGGTGTAGTTGCGCACATGGCCCATGTGCAGCTTGCCGCTGGGGTAGGGCAGCATCGAGCAGGCAAAAAACTTGGGTTTGCTCGCGTCCTCGGTCACGCGGTAGGCGTCGCGTGCGCTCCACGCGGCCTGTGCGGCGCGCTCGATCTCGGCGGGTTGGTACTGGGGATTCATGGAGGGGCGAGAGCGGCGCGCGGGGAACGTCGCCCGATTATAGGAATCGCTATCGCGCGCGACGCGGGTGCTCAGGGCCGCGCCGGCTCGGCAACGAAGGCGATGCGGTTCAGGCCGGCCTGCTGCAGCACGCCGATCAGCTCGGCCACGCGGCCGTAGGCCACGCTGCGGTCGGCGCGCAACTGCACTTCGAGCTCGGGGCTGGTGCGCGCCGCATCGGCCAGGCGCGCGGCGAGCGCGTCGCGCTCGATCGGTTCGTCGCCGAGGAAGAGCGCGCCGTCGCTCGACACGGCGAGCACGACGTACGCGGGAGCCACGCTCGGCTGCGCCGCGTCGCTGCGTGGCAGGTCGAGCTTGAGGCTGCTGGCCATCAGCGGCGCCGTGATCATGAAGATGACGAGCAGCACGAGCATGACGTCGATCAGCGGCGTCATGTTGATGTCGCTCATCGGCGGCGCGCCGACGTTGCGCTCGAGGCGGCCGAAGGCCATGGCGTCAGGAGCGCTCGGCAACGATCTCGCGCAGGTCGTGCGCGAAGCCTTCGAGCTCGGCTTCGCAGGCCGCGACGAGCTTGCCGAACACGTTGTAGGCGAGCACGGCGGGAATCGCGACGGCGAGCCCGGCCGCCGTCATCACCAGCGCCTCGCCGACCGGCCCGGCGACGCGCTCGATCGTGATCGAGCCGGCGGCCGAAATCGACAGCAGCGCGTGATAGATGCCCCACACGGTGCCGAGCAGCCCGACGAACGGCGCTGTGCTGCCGATCGACGCGAGCAGCACCTGGCCCATCTGCAGGTGGCGCAGGCCGGCGTGCAGCGCGTCGCGCAGGCGGCGCGTGAGCTGCGACTCGATGCGGCCGCCCGCTTCCAGCGTGCCGCCCGCCGGAGCGAAACGCGCGGCGTCGACCAGCGGCAGCACGACGCCCTCGCGGTCGACGCCGGCCAGCCGGTCGCGCCCGTCGGCCAGCGACGGCGCGGCCCAGAACGCGGCGACGCCGCGCTCGATGTCGCGGCGCGCGCGGCGCAGCAGCCAACCCTTCCAGAAGATGAGCACCCAGGCGGCGATCGACATCGCCAGCAGCAGCAGCGCGACAGCGCGCGTCACCGCGTCGCCTTGCTCCCAGAACGCCGCGAAGCCGCTCATAAGGCAACCTCCGCGCTGCGCGCTGCGGAATTCGCCTTGGGAGCGGCCCGGCGGCTCATCGGGCCCAGATCAGAGGCCCAGCACGTCGCGCATGCCGAACAGGCCCCGGGGGCGGTCGCGTAGGAAACGCGCCGCACGCAGGCTGCCCTCGGCATAGGTGGCGCGGCTGCTCGACTTGTGCGTGATCTCGATGCGCTCGCCGGTACCAGCGAACAGCACGGTGTGGTCTCCGACGATGTCGCCGCCGCGGATCGTCGCGAAGCCGATCGAGCCCGGCGCGCGCTCGCCGGTGACACCTTCGCGCGCATAGACGGCGCAGTCCTTGAGCTCGCGGCCCTGCGCGCGGGCGACGAGTTCGCCCATCTGCAGCGCGGTGCCGCTCGGCGCGTCGACCTTGTGGCGGTGGTGGGCCTCGACGATCTCGACGTCGTAGCCGTCGCGCAAGGCGCGCGCGGCCTGGTCGAGCAACGCCATCACGACGTTGACGCCGACACTCATGTTGGGCGCCAGCACGATGGCATGGCGCGCGGCATGGGCGGCGATCTCGCCTTTCTGCGCAGCGCTGAAACCAGTGGTGCCGATCACGGCCTTGACGCCGAGTGCGCCGCACACCGCGAGATGCGCGAGCGTGCCCTCGGGCCGCGTGAAATCGATCAGCACGTCGGCCCCGGCGAGGCCGGCGCGCAGGTCGGCGGTGATCGTCACGCCGCACGGCTGGCCACGGAACGCCGCGGCGTCCTGGCCGAGCGACGGGCTACCGGCAACGTCGAGCGCGCCGCTCAACACGCAATCGGGCGCGGCCCCGACGGCCTCGATCAGCATCCGCCCCATGCGGCCGGACGCTCCGGCGACGGCGATCCTCATCGGAGCGCCGCTCAAGACTGCGGCTCCAGCGGCGGATAGGCGCGCGCCGGGCCGGCCGGTGCGGCGGCCGGTTCGGCCTGCGGCTGGCGCGGCGGCGGCAGGGCCTTGCGCTGCTCGTCGGTCAGCGCCAGCGGGCCGGCGTCGCGCTTGGACTTGAACGTGTCGATGGATGCGACGAAATCGCGCTCCGACGGCAGCGCCGGCGCATCGATGCTCAGGAGACGCTCGCCGTCGAACAGCAACACGATGACGCGCTGCTGCGGCTCGGCACCCTGGCGACGGATCGTGAACACGTAGTCCCAGCGGTCGGCGTGGAACGGGTCGGCCAGCAGCGGCGAGCCCATGATGTCGCGCACCTGGGAGCGCGTCAGCCCCGGCTTGACGCGCTCGATCTGCTCCTGCGTGACGACGTTGCCCTGCACGACTTCGAGCCGGTACGGCGTGACGATGCCGAGAAAGTTCTCGGACGACTGCAGCGACGCGCAGCCGCCGGCCGCAACGGCGGCGAACACGGCCATCGACCGGCAGACTCGGGAGACAGGCATGGCAGTGGGGGCGTGCGCCGCGCGGGCGCTCCCGGCTCGATATGATCGAGCGATTCTATCGTCGGCGGAGCCGTTGGCCGCCTGCCTGGACAGCGCGGGAGATCGCCACCATGACCCAAGTCGAGGAACTCAAGAGCAGCGGCCTGAAGGCGACGCTGCCGCGGCTGAAGATTCTCGAAGTCTTCCATGCCTCGTCGACGCGCCACATGACGGCCGAGGACGTGTTCAAGTCGTTGCTCGCCGAGGGCTCCGAGATCGGCCTGGCCACGGTATACCGCGTGCTGATGCAGTTCGAGCAGGCCGGCATCCTGTCGCGCAGCCATTTCGAGTCTGGCAAGTCGGTGTTCGAGCTCAACGAGGGCAAGCACCACGACCACCTCGTGTGCCTGGACTGCGGCCGTGTCGAGGAGTTCTACGACCCGGAGATCGAGAAGCGCCAGCGCGCCGTGGCGCACCAGCGCGGCTTCGAGTTGCAGGACCACGCGCTCGCGCTGTACGCCGTCTGCACCAAGAAGAACTGCACCAACCGGCACAAGTGAGCGTCAGGCCTCGCCGCGGCTGATCGCCTGCTGATGACGCTCGATGAACTCGCGGTAGGTATCGATACCGCGCAGCTGCAGGATCGTGTTGCGCACCGCCGCCTCGACCAGCACCGCCAGGTTGCGGCCCGCATCGACCGCGATCACGACCTTGCGCACCTTGACGCCGAGGATCTCCTCGTACAGCGGCTCGTAGGGCAGGCGCTCGAACTCGCGCTCCATCGTCTCCTTGCGCACCAGGTGAACGATCAGCTTCAGGCGCATCTTGCGACGCACCGCCGTCTCGCCGAAGATGGCCTTGATGTCGAGCAGGCCGATGCCGCGCACTTCAAGCAGGTTCATCAGCAGTTCGGGGCAACGGCCTTCGAGCGCGGTCTGCGAGACGCGATAGACGTCGACGGCGTCATCGGCCACCAGACCGTGGCCGCGCGAGATCAGCTCCAGCCCCAGCTCGCTCTTGCCAAGGCCCGACTCGCCGGTCAGCAGCACCCCGAGGCCGAGGATGTCCATGCACACGCCGTGGCGCGTCGTGCGCTCGGCGAACAGCTGGCTCAGGTAGCCGCGCAGCACGTCGATCACATGGCCCGCCGACTCGGCGGTGACGAACAGCGGAATGTCGGCGCGCTCGCAGGTCGCGACCAAGTGGTCCGACGGCGTCTGACCGTCCGCGACGACCATCACCGGCGGCTCGAGCGTGACGATGCGCTGGATGCGCCGCTCGTGGTCGCCGGCATTGGCGTCGTTCAGGTAGGCGATCTCGCGCGCGCCGAGAATCTGCACCCGATACGGGTGGATGTAGTTCAGGTAGCCGACGAGGTCGGCCGACGACTGCGCGTTTCGCACTGCAGCGTCGTCGAAGTGCCGCTCCGGGTGCGCGTGGCCGGCGATCCACTCCCAACGCAGATAAGCGCGATGCTCCTCGAACAGCACTTCTGCGCTGATGACGGTCGGCTTCATCCGCGGACCCTCGAGGCGGGCGCGTGCGGGATCGCGGCGCGGGTGGTCAGGCGACCGATTTCAGCGGCTCCCAGTCCGAAATCAGCTTGTGCACACCGGCGGCCTCGGGCTCGGCCTTCAGGCGCTCGCGCAGCGTGCGATCCGACAGCATCTCGGCGATCTCCGACAGGATCTCGAGGTGGCGCTGCGTCGCCGCCTCGGGCACGAGCAGGAAGATCAGCACGCTGACCGGCTCGTCGTCGGGCGCATCGAAGCCCAGCGGCTGGCGCACCCGCAGCACGGCGGCCAGCGGACTCTTCAGACCCTTGATGCGCCCGTGCGGGATGGCGACGCCATGCCCCAGGCCGGTCGAGCCGAGGCGCTCGCGCGCGAACAGGTTGTCGGTGACCGTCGCACGGGCGATGGCGTGCAGGTTCTCGAACAGCACACCGGCATGCTCGAAAGCGCGCTTCTTGCTGGTCGCGTCCACGTCCACCAACACGTTGCTGACAGGAAGGATGGCGGCGAGACGGTTCATCGGTTCGGCGCGCAGGCTTCGGCCGATAGGTCGAGCGCAACGCGGATGTCACTCACAGTAACAACTAGCTTATAGAAACGCTGCCGGCGCGGGTAGCGCACAGCCCCCTCCAATCGCGTCATTGTGCCCTCGACTGCTGCATTGCAGCAACGGTTCAGCGAAAAGGCGGCCCGCAGGCCGCCTCAACGCCGAAAGGCGTCTCGCCTAGCCGGCGCTGATCTCGCTGCGCTTGGCCGAGACGTGGTGATGGTCCTGCAGCTTGTCCTTGTGGCGGCAGACCTGGCGGTCGAGCTTATCGACGAGTTGATCGATCGCGGCGTAGAGATCCTCGTGCGCATGCTCGACGAAGATGTCCTTGCCCTTGACGCGCAATGTGACTTCGGCCTTCTGCCTGCGTTCCTTCTCCTTGAGCTTCTCCACGGTGAGCAGCACGTTGATGTCCACCACCTGGTCGAAATGTCGCGTGACGCGATCCAGCTTTGTAAGCACGTACTCTCTCAAAGCCGGCGTCACCTCCAGATGGTGTCCGCTGATCGTCAAGTTCATAGAACTTCCTTTCACGGGGATTGCATGACGACCCGGCGCACAGCGCAGCGCAACGGGTCGAAACCAGTGTGCCCCCGAACCCAGGCAGTGACAAGCCGCGGTCGGCGCCCGCTTGCGTGGCGCGGCGCGCGGCTTGGCGCAGCGTCGTGGGCCATAATCCGCGAGTCGCATTTCAGCGAGCCCCCCTTGGACGCCACACACCCTCGGTGACCGTCCGCTCCAGCGCAGCCGATTCGAGCCTGTGCTCGGGTGGGCGGCATCGGCAGACCCCACCCGACGGCGCAGCACGGACTGCGCTGGAGAGCTTGATGCTGAACGTCTTCACGTTGGCCAGCGGCCGTTTGTTTCAGGAAGAGATCGAGAGCCTCGACGCGCTGACGCACGTGGCGCCGGTGTGGGTCGACCTCGAATCGCCGACGTTCGAGGAGAAGGGCTGGATCAAGAGCCGCTTCGGAATCACGATTCCCGATGACATCGTCGACGAAGACCTCGAGGAGTCGGCTCGGTTCTACGAGGAGGACAACGGCGAGCTGCACATCCGCAGCGACTTTCTCGTCGACGCCGAGAGCGAAGCGGGAGCGCGCAACGTGCGCGTCGCTTTCATCCTGCACAACAAGGTGCTGTTCTCGGTGCATGGCGAGGATCTGCCCGTGTTTCGCCTGCTGCGCCTGCGCGCGCGCCGCATCCCGGCGCTGATCGAGGATGCGAAGGACGTTCTGCTCAAGCTCTACGACGCCGATGCCGAGTTCTCGGCCGATGCGCTCGAGAGCATCTACGACAAGCTCGAGGCGGTCAGCGGTCGCGTGCTCAAGCAGGACGTCGGCGACCAGGCCGCGGGCGAGGCGCTCGCCGCGATGGCGCGCGAGGAAGACCTCAACGGCCGCATTCGCCGCAACGTGATGGACACGCGGCGCGCCGTCAGCTTCATGATGCGCAGCCGCATGCTCAACGCCGAGCAGTTCGAGGAGGCGCGGCAGATCCTGCGCGACCTCGATTCGCTCGACAGCCACACGGCGTTTCTTTTCGACAAGATCAACTTCCTGCTCGACGCTACCGTCGGCTTCGTCAACATCAACCAGAACAAGATCATCAAGATCTTCTCCGTCGCCAGCGTCGCGTTGCTGCCGCCGACGCTGATCGCGAGCATCTACGGCATGAACTTCAAGGCCATGCCCGAGCTCGACTGGGGCCTGGGCTACCCGTTCGCCCTGCTGCTGATGCTGATCTCGATCGCCACGCCATTCTGGTACTTCCGGCGCAAGGGTTGGCTCAAGTAGCTTCCCCCTGCGCATTCGTTCTGTCACACGCGGCGCCTAAGATGCGCCTGCCCGAGGTATTCCCCATGCTCTATCCCGAACTCTTCAAGCAGCTCGAATCAGTGCGCTGGAACATGGACCGCGACATCCCGTGGGACCGGTTCGACGCCTCCTTGCTCACGGACGAGCAGGCACGCACGATCAAGATGAACGCCATCACGGAGTGGGCGGCACTGCCCGCAACCGAGATGTTCCTGCGCGACAACCGCGACGACAGCGACTTCTCGGCCTTCATGAGCGTCTGGTTCTTCGAGGAGCAGAAGCACTCGCTGGTGCTGATGGAGTACCTGCGCCGCTTCCGGCCCGAGCTGGTGCCGACCGAGGCCGAGCTGCACGAGGTGCGCTTCGAGTTCGAGCCGGCGCCGGCGCTGGAAACGCTGATGCTGCACTTCTGCGGCGAGATCCGCCTGAACCACTGGTACCGGCGCGCCGCCCAATGGCACACCGAGCCGGTGATCCGCGCGATCTACGAGACGCTGGCGCGCGACGAGGCGCGCCACGGCGGCGCCTACCTGCGCTACATGAAGCGCGCTCTCGCGAATTTCGGCGACGAAGCGAAGGCCGCGTTCGCCAAAGTGGGCGTGCTGATGGCCAGCGCGCGCCGCACCGCACAGGCGCTGCACCCGACCAACCTGCACGTCAACCAAGCGCTGTTTCCGCGCGACACGGTGCAGTCGCGCCTGCCCGACCCGCAGTGGCTCGAGGCCTGGCTCGACCGCCAGATCCAGTTCGACGCCGTTTGGGAAAACAAGGTCGTCGAGCGCATCCTGCACAACCTGTCGCTGCTGATGGAGCGCAGCTTCGCGAGCGTGCAGGAGCTCAACCGCTACCGCAAGGATCTGACGCGCTCGCTGGCCGCTGGCGCCGCAGGCGACCCGCGGGCCGCCTGAAGCGTCAGGTCGCCGGCTTGGCCGCCGCCTTGAGGCGTTCCTGGTCGGCCTTGCGGTCGGCGTCGACCTTCTGCGCGCTCGGCCGCTGGCCGACGAGCTTGGCGTAGGCCTTCCAGTCGACGCCCGCGGCCAGCAGCAGGTCTTCGCCGAGCACGATGCGCGTCGCCATGCCGACCAGCGGCAGGCTCGCGTAGGCACTGCAATCGGCTTGCGTGAAGTGCTCGCCCGCGACGTACGGCGCGAAGCGCGCCAGGCGCTTGAAGCCGGCGATATTCTTGGTCAGCAGCTTGCGCACGCGCTCGCGCTGGCCCTCGCTGACGCTGCCGCCGAAGTAGGCCTGCGGATAGAGCTCGCGCGCGACGAGCTCGAGGTGCAGATCGACGAAGGTCGCCAGTTCTCGCACCTTGGCGCGCTCCCACGGGTCGGCGGGCAGCAGCGCCGGCTCGGGCCAGGTCGCCTCGATGTAGTCGAGGATCGACTGGCTCTCGCACAGCGCGCCGCGCTCGGTGCGGATGAACGGCACCTTGCCCAGCGGTGATGCGGCGAGCACGGCTTCGTCGCGGCTTCCCGTCTCGACGTACTGCTCGACGAAAGGCGCCTGCTTCTCGAGCAGCGCCAGCTTGACCTTGTTGTAGTAGTTCGAGATCGGGATACCACATAGCGTGAGCATCGAGCCTGTCTCCGGGAAGTGTGATGGGTGCACGCAGTCTAGCCGCGCGCCCGGCGTCGCCGCACCGGGGGACGGTTGACGATGTAGATGCCGAGCGCGACCGCCGCCAGCGCAACCAGCAGCCGCGACGTGACCGGCTCGCCGAGCAGCAGCGCGCCGGCCAGCAGGCCGAAGACCGGGGTCAGCAACGTGAACGCCGACAGTCGCGTCGCCGGGTAGTGCCGGATCAGCCAGAACCACAGCAGATAACTCGCGAACGTGACGATCACCGTCTGGAACGCCAGCAGCCCGACGACGAACCCCGACACGCGCGCAGGCCAGCCTTCGCCCGCCAGCGGCGACGCTGCGGCCAACAGCACGCCGGAGACGGCCAGCTGATAGAGCAGCGTCTTCTCGGCCGACGCCTGCGCGAGCGCCGTGCCACGCACGACCAGCGTCGTCGCGCCCCACAGCAGCGCCGCCAGCACGCCGAGCGCGTCGCCGAACCACTGCCGCGCGCCGGCCGAGGGCTGCGTGAAGCCCTCGGCGAAGGCGAACGCGACCCCGCCGAACGCAGCCGCCAGGCCGGCAAGCTGCAGCGCCGACAAGCGCTCGGCGTGCGCGATGAACGGCATGCCGAGCGCGACGACGAACGGCGCCAGGTAGATGAAGACGGCCATGCGCGACGCCGTCGTGAACTGCAGACCGACGAAGATGCAGCCGAACTCGGCTGCGAACAGCGCACCGGCGAGCAGGCCGCCCGGCAGCGTGCCGTCGCGCCGACCGAGCGGCACGCCGCGCCACACGGACCAGGCGAACACCAGCACCGCCGCTCCGATCGAGCGCAGCGCCGCCTGTGCGAGCGGCGGCACCTCGGCCAGTGCAAGCTTGGCCGCCACCTGGTTCAGGCCCCACAACGCGCAGCACGCGACGAGCGACACCACCGCGACGGTGTCGAGGGTGGCCTTGCGTTCGGCGCCGATCCGCTTCATCGCGACTCCGCGCCGGCGCGCTGCCGCCAGGCACGCAGCGCCAGCGCGGCCAGCACGCCGGCGGCCGCACCGCTGGCGTGGGCGAGCGGCGCGACAGCGATATCCCAGCCCGGCGGGTGCTGCAGCGCGGCCCGCCACGGCGCCTCGACGAGCACCTTCGCGGTGAGCCCGGCCAGCAACAGCGCGCCGAGCCCGCGCCGCAGGCGTGGCCCTTCGGCGACAAGCTGCACGCCGACGATGGCGACTGCCGCATGCAGCACGCCCGACAGGCCGCCGTAGCGCGCGAGCGCCGGCTCGACGACGAGGGCCAGCTGCGTCGCCGGCCAAGCGAGCAGCCACGCCAGCACGCTGCGGGGCGTCACGTCGGCCGCGATGCCGAGCAGGGCGACGAGCAACAGGCCGGCGAGGTTGGCCGCCAGATGCAGGTCGCTCAAGTGCACCCAGGCGGCACTCCACCAGCGCCAGGGCTGCGACCAGGCGCGCGCGCGCTGCCAGTCGAGCGCGTCGGCCGGCGCGCCGTGCACGAGCAGCGCGCCGGCGCCGAGCGCCGTCGCGACGGCCACCCAGCCGAGCGCGGCGCGATTCCGCGTCAACCGAACACGCAACGCCACAGCGTCAGCACGGCGTCGCGCTGCGCGGCCAGCGTCGCGGGGTCGAGCTGCGTCGGCTGCTCGTCGAGCCGCGCGCGATGCTGCGCGCGGCGCAGCTCGCGGTAGGCATCGGCCGCCGCGCCGCCGATGCCGGCGGGCAGCAGACCGCAGGCCTCGGCACGCTGCAGCAGCGCGATGTTGCCGGCGTTGTCGAGCAGCTGCGGATGCGCGGCGCCGTGCGCCAGCACGAGGTACTGCACGGCGAACTCGGCGTCCATCATGCCGCCCGGGCTGTGCTTGACGTCGAAGAGCCCTTCCTTGACCGGCCGCGACTGGCGCACCCGGTCGCGCATGGTCGTCACTTCGCTGCGCAGGCCGGCGGTATCGCGCGCCGCGGTCAGCACGGCGCGGCGCACAGCCTCGACGCGCGGCGCCAGCTCGGCGGCGCCGGCGCAAAAACGCGCGCGCGTGATCGCCTGGTGCTCCCAGGTCCACGCCGTGTTGCTGCCGCGCCCGCGCTGGTAGTTCTCGTAGCTCGCCAGCGAGCTGACGAGCAGACCCGAGTTGCCGTTGGGCCGCAGCGCGGTGTCGATCTCGAACAGCTCGCCGGCCGCGGTGCGCGTCGTCAGCCAGGTGATCAGCTTGCGCACGAAAGCCGTGTAGACCTCGGGGGCGCGCTCGTCGTCGTCTTCATAGACGAACACGACGTCGAGGTCGCTGCCGTAGCCGAGCTCCTTGCCGCCGAGCTTGCCGTAGGCGATAACGGCGAAGCGCGGCTCGGCGCGGTGGCGCGTCTTCAGGTGGCTCCAGGCCCAGCGCATCGCGCACTGCAGCGTCGCGTCGGCCAGCGCCGACAGGTCGTCGGCGACCTGCTCGACCGTGATGTGACCCTCGACGTCGCGCACCAGCGTGCGGAACACCTCGGCATGGTGGGCGCGGCGCAGCGTGTCGAGCAGCAGCTCCTCGTCGACCTGGCCCGAGCGCTCCCACGCAGCATGCCGCGCTTCGAGGTCGGCGACGTAGCTGTCGCGCTCGAAGCGGCCGTGCAACAGGTGCTCGTCGGCCAGTTCGTCGACGACGCCGGGGTGACGCATCAGGTAGCGCATGGGCCAGCGCGCCAGCCCGAGCAGGCGCAGCAGCCGGCGCTGCACCTCGGGCCGCTCGACGAGCAGCGCGAGGTAGCTCTCGCGACGCAGCAGTGGTTCGAGCCAGTCGACGAAGCGCGTCGCGGCGTCGAGCGTGCAGCGCTCGTCGCTCGCCGCTTCGGCGGCGCGCGCGATCAGCCGCACCAGGCGCTGCCGGCTCTCGTCGCGCAACGCCATCACGCGCGGCTGCTCGCGCCAGCGCTGCACGCGCTCGGCCAGCGGCGCCGGCAGCAGCTCGAGGAAGGCGGCGCTGTCGAGCGCCGGGGGGGGGGGGGGGGCCCGGGGGCGCCCCCCCCCCCGGGGCGGGGGGGGGCCCCCCCCCCCCCCCCCC
>CAYJLV010000008.1:49886-96796 GCA_964371405.1 uncultured Burkholderiaceae bacterium | reverse complement strand
CGCCCGCAGAGCTCGCAGGGCGGGGGTTTCTTCGGCCGGGGGGTGGCGGCCGAAGACGTGGCAGCCGCCGCCGTTGCCGTTGCTCGCCGGCCGCCCGTCGTGCAGCAGCGCGTCGAACTCGGTGGCGACGAACTCGCGCACCTCGTTCAGGCGCGCCAGCAGCGCGCAGGCGTTGCCGTCGGCGGGCAGCAGGCTGCGCGCGATCCACGCCAGATCGGCATCGGCCGTCGGCAGCACGTGCGTCTGCTGGTCGTCGAGGTACTGGATGCGATGCTCGACGCGGCGCAGAAAGGTGTAGGCCTCGGCCAGCCGCTCGGCGGTGTCGGGCTTCATCAGGCCGCGCTCGGCGAGCTTGCGCAGGCCGCCGAGCGTCGAGCGCGTGCGGATCTCCGGAAACTGGCCGCCGCGCACGACGAGCAGCAACTGCACGATGAACTCGATCTCGCGGATGCCGCCACGCGAGAGCTTGACGTCGTTGGCGCGCTCCGGTCGGCCGGCGACGCGGCGCTGCGCCTCGTCGCGGATCCTGGCGTGCAGCTGGCGCAAGCCGTCGAACACGCCGTAGTCGAGGTACTTGCGGTAGACGAAGGCAGTGACGGTGGAGCGCAGCGCCAGCGCGCCCGGCCCGCCGACCGCCGCGAGCGGCGCGACGACGCGGCTCTTCATCCAGGCGAAGCGTTCCCACTCGCGCCCCTGGACGTGGAAGTACTCCTCGAGCATCGACAGGCTCACCACCGGCGGGCCCGAGTTGCCGTTCGGCCGCAGCGCCAGATCGACGCGGAAGACGAAGCCGTCTTCCGTCGTCTCGCCGATCAGCGCATACAGGCTGCGGGCCGCCTGCACGAAGTATTCGTGCGCCGAAACCGGCTGCGGCCCGCGCGTGACACCGTCCTCGGCATAGACATAGATGAGGTCGATGTCGGATGAAACGTTGAGCCCGCGCGAGCCGAGCTTGCCCATGCCGATGATCCAGAACTCGATGCGCTCGCCGGCTTCGTTGCACGGCACGCCGTAGCGCGCGTCGAGTTGCGCCAGCGCTTCGGCCAGCGCGAGGTCGAGCGTGGCCTCGGCCAGCTCGGTCATCGCGCGCGTCACGTCGGGCAGCGCCGCGCCGTGCTCGATGTCGAGCACGGCCAGCCGTTCGAGGACAAGCTGGCGCGCAACGCGCAATGCCGCCGGCAGTGCACGGCCGCCGTCCTTCAGGCGTTGAACCAGGGTCGCGATCACATCGCGCGTCGGCAGCCCGGGCGGCAGCAAGGCCAGCTCGGCCGCGCAGCGCCGTCGCACGCGCTGCACAAAGCGGCTGTGTCCGGCCTGCAGCGCTTCGGCGTTGGGCACAGCGATCGGTGCTCCTTCCTCGGATATCAGATTCATGTCCAAGTCCGTCGTCGCGGATCAATGCGGGTCTGCAGCAGTCGAGGTCGTCGTGCCGCCCACCTTGCGACGCGCGCGACAATCGGCCGTGCCGTGCGCCGCACTGCGTGCCGGCTGCTGCTCGCGTTCTGCCTGATCCATGACGTCCCTCCCCGACTCCCCGACTCCCGCCGCAACGTCTGCGCCGCCGCTGCGGCGCTCGCGCTGGCGGCGCGTGCTGCCGACCCTGGCGCGGGGCATGGCGGCGTTGTGGAGCTTATTGCTGCTGGCTTGGCTGACTCTGCACTGGGGGATTCTGAACCACATCGATCGCTGGCGCCCCGAGATCGAGGCCCGCGCCGGCAGCGCGCTGGGCCTGACGGTGCGCATCGGCCGCATCGACGCACGCAGCGCGCTCGGCGTGCCGGTGCTGGAGTTGCGCGACGTGACGCTGCTCGACGCGCGCGGCGAACCGGCGCTGCGCTTGCCGCACGTCACGGCGGCGCTGTCGCCGCGCTCGCTTGTCGCCCTCGAGTTGCGCTTCGAGCAGGTCCTGGTCGAAGGCGCCGAACTCGAGGTGCGGCGCGACCGCGAAGGCCGCGTCTTCGTCGGCGGGCTCGACGTGAGCGGTGCGGCCCGCGCCGACACCAACGATCCGGTAGCGCAATGGTTCTTTCGCCAGCACGAGTTCGTCGTGCGCGGCGGCGCGCTGCGCTGGACCGACGAGCAGCGCGACGCGCTGCCGCTGGCGTTGACGGGCGTCGAACTCGTCGCGCGCAACCGGCTGCGCCAGCACCAATTCCGCTTCGACGCAACGCCGCCGCACGAGTGGGGTGATCGCTTCACGCTGGCGGCGCGCTTCAGCCAGCCGCTGCTGGCCGAGCGCGCCGACTGGCGGCGCTGGAGCGGCACGCTGCAGGCCACGCTGCCGCGTGCCGATGTCGCCGCGCTGCGCCGCCACGTCGACCTGCCCTTCGAGCTGACGAGCGGCGAGGGCGCGCTGCGCGCCTGGCTCGACGTGGCCCAGGGCACGCCGCGCGAGCTGACGCTCGACGTGGCGCTGCGCGATGTCGACCTGCGGCTGGCCGCCGATGTGACGCCGCTCGCCTTCGAGACGATCGAAGGCCGGCTCGCGGCGCGCCGCGACGCCGACGGCGTGCGGCTGCAGGCGCGCCAGTTCGGCTTCGTGACACGCGACGGGCTGCGCTGGCCGCAGGGCGATGTGACGCTGGCCTGGCGCGAACGCGCTGCCGGCGATTCGGCGCCGGCGCACGGCGGCGAATTCAACGCGCAGCGCCTCGACCTCGGCCTGATGGCGCAGGTCGCCGCCGGCCTGCCGCTGGATGCGACGGTGCGGCGCTGGCTCGCCGAGCTCGCGCCGCAGGGCATCGTGACGACGCTGTCGAGCCGCTGGGACGGCCCGATCGAAGCGCCGGCCAAGTACGACGTGCGCGCCCAGATCAACGGCCTGACGGTCGCCGCTGGCGCGGTCCCGCCCGAAGCGCCGGCCGGCACGCCGGGCCGACCGGGGCTGCGCAATGCCAACCTCGAACTGCAGGCCAGCGAGCGCGGCGGCCAGGCACGCGTCGGCATCGGCAGCGGCGCACTCGATCTCCCCGGCGTCTTCGACGAGGCGACGCTGCCGCTCGACCGGCTCGCGGCGCAATTGTCGTGGCGCATCACGCCGGCCAAGGGCCCGCAGTTCGAGCCGGCGCTCGAAGTCAAGCTCGCCGGCGCCGAGTTTGCCAACGCCGATGCGCGCGGCGAGTTCGCCGCGACCTGGCGCAGTGACGGCACGCCCGGCAGCCTCGGCCACCTCGACCTCAGCGGCAAGCTGGCGCAAGGCCGGGCGGCGCGCGTCGCGCGCTACCTGCCGACGGCATTGCCGATCGAGGCGCGCCAGTACGTCGCGCAGGCTGTCAGCGGCGGCACGGTGCGCAACGTCGCCTTCCGCGTCAAGGGCGCGCTGGCCGACTTCCCCTATGCCACGGCGCGGCAAGGCGAGTTCCGCATCGCGGGCCAGGTCGACGACGTGACGCTGGCCTACGTGCCGGTCCCGCCGACAGCCGACAGCGTCGCGGCGGACGCGTCGCCGTGGCCGGCGCTGGCGCGCGTCGGCGGCGAACTGGTGTTCGAGCGCGGCTCGATGGAGATCCGCAACGCGCGCGTGCGCTACCGCGACTTCGAGCTGACGCAGGTGCGCGGCGGTATCCGCGACCTGGAGCACCCCGTGCTGGCGATCGAGGGCGGCGGCCGCGGCCCGCTCGGCGATGCACTTCGCTTCGTCAACAACTCACCGGTCGGCGCCTGGATCGGCGATGCGCTCCGCGATGCCGCAGCGACCGGCGCCGGCGACCTGAAGCTGGCGCTCACGATCCCGATCGGCGATGTAGCGCGCAGCGCCGTCAAGGGCAGCCTGGTCGTCGCCGGCAGCGACGTGCGGGTGCGCCCAGACCTGCCGCAGCTCGCCGCGGCGCGCGCGCGCCTGCAGTTCAGCGAACGCGGGTTCTCGATCGGCGGCGGCGCTGCGCGCGTGCTCGGCGGCGACGCCACGTTCGAAGGAGCTCTGCGCGACGACGGCAGCCTGCGCTTCACGGCGCAGGGCGTCGCCAGCGCCGAAGGCATGCGGCGCAGCACCGAGCTCGCGCCGCTGGCGCGCGCCGCAGCGTCGCTGCAGGGGCAGGCCGCCTACCGGCTGGATCTGACCTCGCAGCGCGGCCAGACCGAGATCGACCTGACGAGCAACTTGGTCGGGCTGGGCAGCCGCTGGCCCGAACCACTGCGCAAGGCCCCCGAGACGGCCATGCCGCTGCGCATCCAGACGCGGCTCGTCGCCGAGGCGGCGCAGCCGGGCGCGCCGGCGCGCGACTCGCTGCGCGTCGAACTCGGCACGCTGCTGCAGGCGAGCTGGCTGCGCGAGCTGACGCCGGCCGGGCCCGTCGTCGTGCGCGGCGGCATCGGCATCAACGAGCCGGCACCCGCGCCGGCCAGCGGCGTCGCAGCGAACCTGCGCCTGGACACCGTCGACGTCGACGCCTGGCGAGCCCTGTTCGGCGGACCAGCGGACGGCGACGACGCGCCCAGCGACTATCTGCCCGACAGCATCGCGCTGCGCGCCGTGGAGTTGACCGCGGGCGCACACCGCCTGACGCGCCTCACCGCGGGACTGACGAAGGAAGGGCGAATCTGGCGCGCCAACGTCGACGCCGACCAGCTCAACGGCCACGTCGAGTACCGGCCGCCGCAACGCGCCGGCAGCGCGGCGGCCGGGATGGTGCGCGCACGGCTGGCGCGGCTGGCCTTGCCCAAGACGCAGGCCGACGAGGTCGAGTCGCTGCTCGACGAGGCGCCGACCAGCATGCCGGCGCTCGACATCGTCGTCGATGCGTTCGAGCTGCGCGGCCGGCAGCTCGGCCGCATCGAAGTCGAGGCGACGAACCGGGCGGGCGACGGCGCCTCAGCCCGTGAATGGCGCCTGACGCGCCTGGCGCTGACGACCCCCGAAGCGACGCTCGCCGCGACCGGCCACTGGGCCGCCGCGCCGGCCGGCGGCACGGCGCGGCGGCGCGCGCAGCTCGACTTCCGGCTCGACGTCGCCAACGCCGGCGCGCTGCTGCAGCGGCTGGGCGGCGGCGAGGCGATCCGCGGCGGCAAGGGGCGGCTCGCCGGCCAAGTGGCCTGGCCGGGCTCGCCGCTGTCGCCCGACTTTCGCGCGATGAGCGGACAGGTGCAGCTCGCGTTCGAGTCCGGCCAGTTCCTGAAGGCCGAACCCGGCATCTCGCGGCTGCTCGGGGTGCTCAGCCTGCAGGCGCTGCCACGCCGCCTCGCGCTCGACTTCCGCGACGTGTTCCAGCAGGGCTTCGCCTTCGACAGCGTCGTCGGCGACGTGACGATCGAGCAAGGCGTGGCGAGCACCAACAACCTGCGCATGCGCGGCGTGCAGGCGGCGGTGCTGATCGAGGGCAGCGCCGACATCGCGCGCGAAACACAAGACCTGCGCGTCGTCGTCGTGCCCGAAATCAACGCCGGCACGGCGGCGCTGGCCTATGCCGTGATCAATCCCGCCGTCGGCCTCGGCGCGTTCCTTGCACAGATGTTCCTGCGCCGGCCGATGATGCAGGCCGGCACGCGCGAGTTCCACGTCGTCGGGTCGTGGGCCGACCCGCAGGTCGAGCGCGTCGAGCGCAGCCTGCGCGCGCCGCTGCCCGACCTCGACGCCCCGGCCGCAGCGGCTGCGCCGGCGTCGGGCGCAACACCCTGACGGGGCGTTCGGATCGTCTTCTGCGCGATGATGGCCGCATGAAGATCGCTGCCGTCCAGATGGTGTCGACGCCGCGCGTCGACGAGAATCTGGCTGCCGCCCGCCGCCTGATCGCCGTGGCCGCCGCCGACGGCGCGACGCTCGTCGCGCTGCCCGAGTACTTCTGCCTGATGGGCAACGACGACCGCGACAAGCTCGCGCACGCCGAGGCGGCGGGCGACGGGCCGATCCAGCGCGCGCTGGCCGACTGCGCGCGCGAGCATGCCGTCTGGCTGATCGCGGGCACGCTGCCGATCCGCACCGCGACGGGCGAGCGCGCGCTCAACGCGAGTTGCGTCTATGCACCCGACGGCCGCCACCACGCGCGCTACGACAAGATTCACCTGTTCCGCTACGACAACGGGCGCGAGCAGTACGACGAGGGGCGCGTGCTGCAGGCCGGCCGCGAGCCGGTCGCCGCGACGCTGGAGACCGCCGGCGGGCCGCTGCGAGTCGGCATGAGCGTTTGCTACGACCTGCGCTTTCCCGAGCTGTACCGCGCGCTGATGGAGCCGCCCTGCGACCTGCTCGTCGTGCCGTCGGCGTTCACCTACACGACGGGCCGCGCGCACTGGGAAGTGCTGCTGCGCGCGCGCGCGATCGAGAACCAGTGCTACGTGATGGCGCCGGCGCAGGGCGGCCGGCACGAGAACGGCCGGCGCACCTGGGGCCACACGATCATCGTCGACCCGTGGGGCGAGGTGCTCGCCTGCGTGGCCGAAGGCGAGGGCATCGCGCCGGCCGAACTCGACCGCGAACACCTCGCCGCCGTGCGCGCGCAGCTGCCGGCGCTGGCGCATCGCGCCGTGACCTGCCGACCGCCCGCCGCCTAGAATCGCCCAAGCCCAACCGACCGGTGCCCCGAAATGAACGCTCCGCTGCCGACTTCCGTGCTGCCGCAGGCTGATCCTCGCCCCGTGCCGGCCGCCCTGCTCGATGCCCTGAAGGCGCGCTTCGGCGAGCGCTGCTCCACGTCGGCGGCGGTGCGCGAACAGCACGGCCGCGACGAGTCGCCGTTCGAGGTGCGGCCGCCCGACGTCGTTGTCTATTGCGAGAGCACGCAGGAGGTCGCCGCCGTCCTCGCGCTCGCCGACGAGCATGCCGTACCGGTGATCCCCTATGGCGCCGGCTCGTCGATCGAGGGCCAGCTGCTCGCGGTGCAGGGCGGCATCAGCATCGACCTCGGCCGCATGAACCGCGTGCTGCGCCTGAATGCCGAAGACCTGACCGTCACGGTGCAGGCCGGCGTGACGCGCAGCCAGCTCAACCGCGAGATCAAGGACAGCGGCCTGTTCTTCCCGATCGATCCGGGCGCCGACGCGACGATCGGCGGCATGTCGGCGACGCGCGCCAGCGGCACGAACGCCGTGCGCTACGGCACGATGCGCGAGAACGTGCTCGGCCTGACCGTCGTGACGGCCGCCGGCGAAGTGATGCGCACCGGCACGCGGGCCAAGAAGTCGAGCGCGGGCTACGACCTGACGCGGTTGTTCGTCGGCAGCGAGGGCACGCTGGGCGTCATGACGGAAATCACGCTGCGCCTGTATCCGCTGCCCGAGGCGATCTCGGCGGCGGTCTGCACCTTTCCGACGATCGACGCGGCGGTGCGCACGACGATCCAGACGATCCAGCTCGGCGTGCCGATCGCCCGCTGCGAACTGCTCGACACCAACGCCGTGCGCGCCGTGAACCGCCACGACAAGCTCGCGCTGCGCGAAGCGCCGATGCTGTTGATGGAGTTCCACGGCAGCCCGGCCGGCGTCGCCGAGCAGGCGACGACGGTGCAGGAGATCGCGCGCGAGTTCGGCGGCCAGGACTTCGAATGGGCCGCGACGCCCGAGGAGCGCACGCGGCTGTGGACGGCGCGCCATCGCGCCTACTTCGCCGGCCTGCAGATGAAGCCGGGCTGCCGCACCGTGACCACCGACTGCTGCGTGCCGATCTCGCGGCTGGCCGACTGCGTCACGCAGGCGCTGGCCGACGCCGAGGCGGCCGGCATTCAGCACTACCTGGTCGGCCACGTCGGCGACGGCAACTTCCACCTCGGCTACCTGATCGACCCGAACGACGACGCCGAGCGCGAACGCGCCGAGGCGCTGAATCATGCAGTGGTGCAGCGCGCGATCGCGATGGAAGGCACCTGCACCGGCGAGCACGGCATCGGGCTGCACAAGATGGGTTTCCTCGTCAGCGAGGCCGGCGAGACGGCGATCGCGACGATGCGCACGCTCAAACGCGCGCTCGATCCGAAGAACATCCTGAACCCGGGCAAGATCTTCGCCCTGTGATCCGGCGCCGTGCCCGGGCGCCGGCCTTCAGGGCTCGGGCGGGCTGACCGACCAGCGCTTCTTCACCTCGCCGGCGGCGTCGACGCTCTCGAGGTGCACCCCGAAGCCCCACAGGCGGCCGACGTGCTTGAGTACCTCCTGGGCACTGTCGGCGAGCGGCCGGTCGTTGTGCTGCGCGTGGCGCAGCGTCAGCGAACGGTCGCCGCGCAGGTTGACGCTCCAGACCTGGATGTTGGGCTCGCGCGTGCCGAGGTCGTACTGACGCGACAGCGCCTCGCGCACGTGACGGTAGCCGGCGTCATCGTGGATCGCGGCGATCTCGAGCTCGCGCTCCTTCTCGTCGTCGAGCACCGAGAAGAAGCGGAACTCGCGCATCAGCCGCGGCGACAGGAACTGGCCGATGAAGCTCTCGTCCTTGAAGTTGCGCATCGCGTGGTCGAGCGTGGGCAACCAGTCGGCGCCGGCGATGTCGGGGAACCAGTGGCGGTCCTCTTCGGTCGGCTTCTCGCAGATACGCTTGAGGTCGGTGTACATCGCGAAGCCGAGCGCATACGGGTTGATGCCGCTGTAGGCCTTGTGACCGACCGGCGGCTGGTAGATCACGTTGGCATGCGACTTCAGCCACTCGATCATCATGCCGTCGCCGAGGTGGCCGTCGTCGTACATCGTATTGAGCAGGCGGTGGTGCCAGAACGTGGCCCAGCCTTCGTTCATCACCTGGGTCTGGCGCTGCGGATAGAAATACTGCGCCACCTTGCGCACGATGCGCACCACCTCGCGCTGCCACGGCTCGAGCAGCGGCGCGTTCTTCTCGATGAAGTAGAGCAGGTTCTCCTGCGGCTCCTCGGGAAAGCGCCGCGACTCCTTGCCTTCAGCGGCCTTCTCGGCCTTGCGCGGCAGCGTGCGCCACATGTCGTTGACCTGGCGCTGCGCGTAGGCCTCGCGCTCGGTGCGGCGGACCTGCTCCTGGGCGAGGCTGAGCTTGCTCGGGCGGCGGTAGCGGTCGACACCGTGGTTCATCAGCGCATGGCAGCTGTCGAGCAGTTCCTCGACGGCGTCCATGCCGTGGCGCTCTTCGCACTCGGCGACGTAGTTCTTCGCGTAGACGAGGTAGTCGATGATCGACGACGCATCGGTCCACATGCGGAACAGGTAGTTGCCCTTGAAGAAGGAGTTGTGGCCGTAGGCGGCGTGCGCGATGACGAGCGCCTGCATCGCCATCGTGTTCTCCTCCATCAGGTAGCTGATGCAGGGGTCGGCGTTGATGACGATCTCGTAGGCCAGCCCCATGTGGCCGCGGCGGTAGTTCTTCTCGGTGGAGATGAACTCCTTGCCGTAGCTCCAGTGGCGGTAGTTGACCGGCATGCCGACCGACGCATAGGCATCCATCATCTGCTCGGCCGTGATGATCTCGAGCTGGTTCGGGTAGGTGTCGAGGCCATAGCGCGCGGCGGTGGCCTTGATGATCTCGTGATAGCGCTCGATCAACTCGAACGACCAGTCGCTCGGCGACGGCAGCGGCTCGCCGGCGCGCTCGGGCGGTGGCAGCGGCGCGCGCAGCGCCGATTTCGACAGCAGGGCCCTGCGGCTCATCGCTCATCCTCCGGCCTGACGGTCTGCGGAACTCGCCCGGGTGCGGCCCGGCGGCTCATTGGTGCCCCCCCAAGGCCTTCGGCACGTCCCGCCAAGCGGGAATGAGCCCCTTCGGGCGGCCGGGCGGGGCTCATGCGGGTGCTCCTTCCTTCTTGAACAGATCGCGGAAGACGGGGTAGATGTTCGCGGCGTCGGTCACCTTGCGCATCGCGAAGACGCGGTTCTCGCCGGCGAGCTGCGCGTACTCGTCCCACAGGTTCTGTTCTTCCTCGGCCACCTGCACGTAGGCGAAGTAGCGGCACAGCGGCAGGATCTGCTGCGCCAGCAGTTCGCGGCAGCGGCCGCTGTCGTGATGCCAGTTGTCGCCGTCGCTCGCCTGCGCGCCGTAGATGTTCCACTCGCTGCTCGGGTAGCGCGCGCGGATGATTTCTTCCATCAGCACGAGCGCGCTCGACACGACAGTGCCGCCCGTCTCGGTGGCGTGGAAGAAGTTCTGCTCGTCGACCTCCTGCGCCTGCGTGTGGTGGCGGATGAAGATGAGGTCGATCTTCTCGTAGTGCCGCGTCAGGAAGAGATAAAGCAGGATGAAGAATCGCTTGGCCAGATCCTTGCGTGACTCGTCCATCGAGCCCGAGACGTCCATCAGGCAGAACATCACGGCCTTGCTGGTCGGCACCGGCACGCGCACCCGGTTGCGGAAACGCAGGTCGATCGGATCGAGGTAGGGGATGCGGCCGACGCGCGCCCGCAGCTGCTCGATGCGCGCCTCCAGTTCCTTGATCTCGCCCAGGCGCAACTCGAGCTCTGGCGTTCCGGCCGCGGGCTTGGGTTGCTCGAGGAGCGCCTTCAGGCGCTGCTCGAGCTCGCGCAACTCGCCGCGCGTGCCGGCACCGACGGCGATGCGCCGGCCGATCGCGCCCTTCATCGAGCGCACGACGTGCAGGTTGGTCGGCATGCCGTCGCTCGTGAAGCCGGCACGCTGCGTCTTCCACTCGGGCGTCTCGGCGAGCTGGGTGCGCGCCAGGTTCGGCAGCGCCAGATCGTCGAAGAAGACCTGCATGAACTCTTCCTTCGTCAGGTGGAAGACGAAGTCGTCCTCGCCCTCGCCAGAATCGCTGGCCTGGCTGCCGCCACCCGCGCCGCCGCCGCCTTTGGGCCGCGCGATCCGGTCACCGCGCACGTACTCCTGGTTGCCGGGATGCACGGTCTCGCGCACGCCGCCCTGCGCGTGGCCGAACACGGGCTCGGCGATGTCGCGCTTGGGGATGTGGATGTCCTCGCCCTGCTGCATGTCGCGGATGCCGCGGCCGTCGACGGCGCGGCGCACCGCGTCGCGGATCTTGTCCTTGTAGCGGCGCAGGAAGCGCTCGCGGTTGCCGATGGACTTGTTCTTGCCCGCGAGCCGCCGGTCGATGATGTGCTGCAGCATGCCTGTGGTCCGGTGCGACGGCGCGGAGGATTCGGTCACCCGAGGCTCATGAGCTCTTGCGAACGCGCAGGTACCACTCGCACAGCAGGCGCACCTGCTTGGGCGTGTAGCCCTTGGCGACCATGCGCGTCACGAAGTCCTCGTGCTTCTTGGCCTCGTCGGCGCTCGCCTTGGCGTTGAAGCTGATCACGGGCAGCAGCTCTTCCGTGTTGGAGAACATCTTCTTCTCGATCACGGTGCGCAGCTTCTCGTAGCTCGTCCACAGCGGGTTCTTGCCGTGGTTGCTGGCGCGCGCGCGCAGCACGAAGTTGACGATCTCGTTGCGGAAGTCCTTCGGGTTCGCGATGCCGGCGGGCTTTTCGATCTTCTCGAGCTCGGCGTTCAGCGAACCCCTGTCGAAGACCTCGCCGGTGTCGGTGTCGCGGTACTCGTGGTCCTGGATCCAGTAGTCGGCGTAGGTGACGTAGCGGTCGAAGATGTTCTGGCCGTACTCGCTGTAGCTCTCGAGGTACGCGGTCTGGATCTCCTTGCCGATGAACTCGGCGTAGCGCGTCGCCAGGTGCTCCTTGATGAAGGCCAGGTACTTCTGCTCCGTCTCGGGCGGGAACTGTTCGCGCTCGATCTGCTGCTCGAGCACGTACATCAGGTGCACCGGGTTGGCGGCGATTTCGCTGGAGTCGAAGTTGAAGACCTTCGAGATGATCTTGTAGGCAAAACGCGTCGAGATGCCGCTCATGCCCTCGTCGACACCGGCGAAGTCGCGGTACTCCTGGAAGCTCTTGGCGCGCGGGTCAGTGTCCTTGAGGTTCTCGCCGTCGTAGACGAGCATCTTCGAGAACAGCGACGAGTTCTCGGGTTCCTTGAGACGCGTCAGCACGGCGAACTGGCTCATCATCTTCAGCGTACCGGGCGCACAGGTCGCGTTGGCGAGCGACGAAGTGCGCAGCAACTTCTCGTAGATCTTGACTTCTTCGCTCACACGCAGGCAGTACGGCACCTTGACGATGTAGATGCGGTCGAGGAAGGCTTCATTGTTCTTGTTGTTGCGGAAGCTCTTCCACTCGCTCTCGTTGCTGTGCGCGAGGACGATGCCGTCGAACGGGATCGCACCGAACCCTTCGGTGCCCTTGAAGTTGCCTTCCTGCGTCGCCGTCAGCAGCGGATGCAGCACCTTGATCGGCGCCTTGAACATCTCGACGAACTCGAGCAGGCCCTGGTTGGCCAGGCACAGGCCGCCGGAATAGCTGTAGGCGTCGGGGTCGTCCTGCGCATAGGTTTCGAGGCGGCGGATATCGACCTTGCCGACCAGCGATGAGATGTCCTGGTTGTTCTCGTCGCCGGGCTCCGTCTTCGAGATGCCGACCTGCTTGAGGATCGACGGGTGGCGCTTGACGACCTTGAAGCGCCGGATGTCGCCGCCGTATTCCTCGAGCCGCTTGACGGCCCACGGCGACAGGATGCGGTTGAGGTAGCGCACCGGGATGCCGTACTCCTTCTCGAGGATCGGGCCGTCCTCGAGGGCATCGAACAGGCCGAGCGGCGACTCGTTCACCGGCGAGCCCTTGATCGCGTAGAACGGCACGTCCTGCATCAGCTGCTTCAAGCGCTCGGCGATCGAGCTCTTGCCGCCACCGACGGGACCCAGCAGGTAGAGGATCTGCTTGCGCTCCTCGAGTCCCTGTGCGGCATGGCGGAAGTAGCTCACGACCTGTTCGATCGAGTCCTCCATGCCGTAGAACTCGGCGAACGCCGGATAGACCTTGATGACCTTGTTGGCGAACAGCCGCGACATGCGCGGCTCGTTGCGCGTGTCGATCTGTTGCGGCTCGCCGATCGCCTTGAGCATGCGCTCGGCAGCGGTGGCATACGCCAGCGGATTGCGCTTGCACTCCTCGAGGTATTCCTCGAGCGTGAGCTCTTCTTCGCGACCGCGCTCGTAGCGCGCGGCGAAATTGCTGATCACGTCCATGTGCCGATCTCCTGTGCATCAGGAAGGCGCCGCCGGGGATCAGCCCCGCCACCGCCTGGGAAGTTCTGATGAAGTCCCGCCCTCGAATGCCGGGGGCTCCATCAGAGCTTTCCTGCCAATCAGCAACACGCTTGTACAAGCTTGAACGCTTCGACCCCGGCTGAAGCCGGGATCAGGGCGGTCTTCACCGCGCTACTTGCAACCTTACCTCAGCGCTCGATTTCAGCAAGTAACGTGCCTCGATACCCTCCGGCCGACATCCACACGAAAGAGAACGTATTCACGCAATCTAGTTCCGCACGTCACGCAAGAGAGCGCTGTTCAAGGCTCGACGCCGAGCTTGTCGAGCAGGCCATTGAGTTCGTCGAGCGAGCCGAAGGCGATCGACACCTCGCCCCGCTCGCCGCGCTTGCGCATGCGGATCTCGACGGGTGCCGTCAGGCGGTCCGACAACTGCTCTTCGAGACGCAACAGATCCCGCGACTTGGCCTTGCTCGTGCGTTGCGAACCGTTGCGCGGAGCACCCGGTACGGACTGGCGCGCGACCAGGTGCTCAGTCTCGCGCACGCTGAGCCGGCGCGCCACGATCTCGTTCGCGCACGTGATCTGCCTTGCGCGCTCCAGCGGGAGCAGCGCTCGCGCGTGACCCATGTCGAGGTCTCCGGCCATCAGCATCTGCTGCACCGGCGGCGCGAGCTGCAGCAGCCGCAGCAGGTTCGACGCCGCGCTGCGCGAGCGACCCACGGCCTGCGCGGCCTGCTCGTGCGTCAGGCCGAACTCGTGCGTCAGGCGCTGCAGACCCTGAGCCTCTTCGAGCGGATTCAGGTCTTCGCGCTGGATGTTCTCGATCAGCGCCATCACGGCCGCCACGTCGTCGGACACGGCCTTGACGAGCACCGGCACCTCGCTCAACCCTGCAAGACGCGCCGCGCGCACGCGCCGCTCGCCAGCGATGATCTCCCAGCGCTGGCCATCGAGCGGGCGCACGAGCACCGGCTGCATCACGCCCTGGCTCTTGATGCTCTGCGCCAGTTCGTGCAGCGCGCCTTCGTCCATGCGCATGCGCGGCTGGTACTTGCCGGGCTGCAGCCGGTCGATCGGCAGCTCGCGCGGCGCGCCGGCAGGCGTGGGCGGGGCATCGACCACTGTGGGCCCGAGCAAGGCTTCGAGACCGAGCCCGAGGCCCTTGAGTTTCCTGGTCGCCATCGTGGTTCGCTGCTCCTCTGTATTTCGTTGCTCAGTCCGCGCCAACCCGCGCAATGAGGCGCGCCAGCAAGGCGCGGCCCTCGGGCCAGGCGCCGAGGCCCGATTCGGCATTGAGGTGCCCGCGGGGTCCGGCATCGACGAACTCGCTGCCCCAATCGAGCGCCATGGCGCGCGCGCGTCCGGGCTCGCAGTGCGCGTCGTCGCTGCTGGCGACGACGAGGCTGGCAAACGGCAGGCGCCGACGCACGATCGGCCGCCAACTCGCAACGCTCGGCGGAGTGTCCGCCCGCTCGGCATCGGGCGGCGCCACGAGCATCGCTGCGCCGACGCGCGCGGCGTGGCGCGTGTGCGCGGCCCAGGCCGCCACGAGCTGACAGCCCAGGCTGTGCGCCACGAGAGCGACGGGCGCCGATTCGGCCAGCAGCACTTCGTCGAGCCGCGCCATCCAGTCGCCGCGTTTGGGCCAGAGCCAATCGTCCTGCTCGACGCGCCGGTCCCCGTGCAAGCGCTCCCACTCGCTTTGCCAGTGCTGCGGGCCTGAGTCGTGCCAGCCGGGCAGGATCAGCACCTTCATCGGGCGAATGCTCCCCTTGCGGTGCATGATGCTCACATTTCGTCGAGCCGACGCACCATTTCGTGCGCGAACTCGACAAAGGCTTGCGCGCCCTTCGAGCCCGGGTCGAAGACGACACCCGGCATGCCATAGCTCGGCGCCTCGGCGAGCCGCACGTTGCGCGGAATGACGGTGTCGAACACCTTGTGGCCGAAGTGCGACTTCAGCTGCTCGCTGACTTGTTGCTGCAGCGTGATGCGCGGATCGAACATGACGCGCAGCAGGCCGATGATCTGCAGGTCGGGATTCAGGTTGGCGTGCACCTGCTTGATGGTGTTGACGAGGTCGCTCAGGCCTTCGAGCGCGAAGTATTCGCACTGCATCGGCACGATGACACCGTGCGCGCTGCACAGGCCGTTGAGCGTCAGCAGGCTGAGCGATGGCGGGCAATCGATCAACACGAAGTCATAGTCGTTCTCGATGGATAGCAGCGCCGCTTTCAGTCGCTTTTCGCGCCGCTCCAGATCGACGAGTTCGACCTCCGCGCCCGCGAGTTCGCGGTTGGCCGGTACCACGTCGTAGCCGCCCTTCTCGCTGCGTCGACGCACTTCGGGGATGCTCGCCGCCTCGAGCAGCACGTCGTAGATGCTAGAAGTGAGTGAGCGCTTGTCGACCCCGGAACCCATGGTGGCATTGCCTTGCGGATCCAGATCGACAACCAACACCCGTTGTCCGACACGCGCCAGTCCGGCTGCCAGATTGACCGTCGTGGTCGTCTTGCCGACCCCGCCCTTCTGGTTCGCGATGCAGAAAATGCGTGCCATCCACAGCGCCCCTATTGCGAACCGAGCTTGATGCCGAAGCCGACAAGGCTCACGCCCGCGACGCGCTCCAGACCGCGCGCCAGCCGGCGATGGGTGCGAACGCGCTCGCCGACGGCATGTGCGAAGGCACACAGCGCAAAGCCGTAAACCAGCGTCAGCCCCGCGATCGTCGCGGCCATTGCGGCGAACGTGACGACGCCCCGGTGCGTCGCCGGCTCGATGAAGAGCGGAAAGAAGGCCATGTAGAAGACGATGGCCTTCGGATTCAGCAAGGTGATCAGAAAGGACTGGCGCGCATAGTGGCGAGATTCGATGCGCACCGGCGCGGCGCTGCCCCCGCGGGCGAACAGCAGCCGCAATCCGATCCAGACCAGGTACGCCGCACCGAGGTACTGGATCGCACTGAACCACGCCGGGTTGGCGGCCAGCAGCGCGGCGACACCGGCCACGGCGCACCACAGCAGCACTTGGTCACCCACGATCACGCCGATCGTCGCCGCCGCGCCGGCATGCCAGCCGCCCTTGGCGGTCGAGGTCAGCAAGGCGAACGTGCCCGGGCCCGGGAGCGCGAGGAAGATCAGGATGGCCGCGCAGAACGCGCCATAGTCGGCAATGCCAAGCACAAGCAGCTCCAGTCGGAGAGTTCGGCACACCGGAACCGGAGCCGCCGAGCGGGACACGCCGCGGCGCCGAGCGTAGCGCAAAAAACTGCGATCAACCCGAGCGACGAGCCGGCTCTTCGCCGCGACGACGCATCCAGACCAGGCAGCGTTCGGCGTCGAGCCCCGGGACTCGGAGGTGTTCCACGTGAAACACGTCGATGTCGGTCGGAAGGACGGCGATTTCGTCGTCCGGCTTCTTCCCCTTCATCGCCATCCAAACGCCGTCCGACTTCAGGAGGGTTCGCGTCACGACAACCAGATCCGACAGTGACGAGAAGGCACGCGCCGTGACGACATCGAACGGCGGCGCCGACAGCGCCTCGACCCGACCCTGCACGGCATGCAGGTTGCGCAGGCCCAGAACCCCCGCCGCCTCGCGAACGAAGCTCACCTTCTTGCCGACGGCGTCGATGCAGGTCACCGCGGCGAAAGGCAGCATCGTCGCGATCACCAGGCCGGGCAGCCCGGCGCCGCTGCCGACATCGAGCAACCGCGTCGGCACGTCGCCGATCCGGCGACGCAGCGGCTCGACGACTGCCAGGCTGTCGGCCAGGTGCTGGACCAGCATCGCGTGCGGCTCGCGGACGGCTGTCAGGTTGTAGACGCGGTTCCACTTGGCAAGCAGCGCGAGATAGTCCAGCAGCTTGCGCTGCCGATCCGTGTCGAGATCGCAACCGGCGGCGAGCGCGCCCTCGGCGAGAGCCGCCGCCAAGTCAGCCGGCAGTACCGGATCGCGCACCATCTGCATCCAACGACTCTGCGCTGCCGCGCCGCTTCTTCAGATGGATCAGCAGCAGCGAGATCGCCGCCGGCGTCACGCCCGAAATGCGCGACGCCTGCCCCAGCGTCTCGGGCCGCTGCCGAGCCAGCTTCTGGCGCACTTCGATCGACAGCGCCTTCACCGCGCCATAGTCGAAGCCGGCCGGCAGCCGCAACTGCTCGTAGTGCGCCGCACGCTCGACTTCGTCGCGCTGCCTGTCGATGTAGCCGGCGTAGCGCAGGCCAATCTCGGCCTGGGCGATGACGGTGTCGGCGAGTACCGCCCCCAGCTCGGTGCGCAGCGTTTCACGTGAAACATCGACGTCCGGCCGCGCCGCCCGCGCCAGCGCCGCCACCTGGTCGTAGCCGACACCGGGTCGCCGCAACAGGTCGGCCAGGCTGTACTCGTGCTCCAGCGCTTGGCCGATCCAGCGCTCGCTCGTCGCTGCATCGACAATGCCCGGATGCACCCAGGTCGAGCGCAGTCGCTCGACCTGCCGATCGAGCGCGTCGCGCTTGCGGCAAAAGGCGTCCCAGCGCGCATCGTCGACCAGGCCCAGCGCACGTCCGGCTGCGGTCAACCTCAGATCAGCGTTGTCCTCACGCAGCTGCAACCGGTACTCGGCCCGACTGGTGAACATGCGGTACGGCTCGCTGACCCCCTTCGTGATCAGATCGTCGATCAGCACGCCGAGGTAGCCGTCGGCCCGGCCCGGAACCCAAGGCTCGCGGCCCCGCACCTGCAGCGCCGCGTTCGCCCCGGCATGCAGGCCCTGCGCTGCCGCTTCCTCGTAGCCAGTCGTCCCGTTGATCTGCCCGGCGAAAAACAGCCCGCGGATCGCCTGCGTCTCGAACGACGGGCGCAGTGCCTGCGGGTCGAAGTAGTCGTACTCGATCGCATAGCCCGGACGCAGGATATGCGCCGCTTCCAGCCCCGGCATCGAACGCACCGCAGCGAGCTGGATATCGAACGGCAGCGAGGTCGAAATGCCGTTCGGATAGATCTCGTGCGTCGTCAACCCCTCGGGCTCGAGAAAGATCTGGTGGCTCGTCTTGTCGGCGAAGCGGTTGACCTTGTCCTCGATGCTCGGGCAGTAGCGCGGGCCGACGCCTTCGATCACGCCGGTGAACATCGGACTGCGGTCGAAGCCGCCGCGAATGATGTCGTGCGTGCGCTCGGTCGTGTGCGTGATCCAGCACGGCACCTGGCGCGGGTGTTCGGCCGCGTCGCCGAGGAAGCTGAAGACGGGCACGGGGTCGATATCCCCCGGCTGCTCGACCAGCTTCGAATAGTCGATCGTGCGGCCGTCGATGCGCGGCGGCGTTCCCGTCTTCAGCCGCCCTTGAGGCAGCTTCAGCTCCTTCAGGCGCGCCGACAGCCGGATCGATGGCGGGTCGCCGGCGCGGCCGGCGCTGTGATTGTGCAGGCCGACGTGGATGCGACCGTCGAGGAAGGTACCCGCCGTCAGCACCACAGCTCGCGCGTGAAAGCGTATGCCCACTTGCGTGATAGCGCCCACTACACCGTCACCTTTGACGATCAAGTCGTCGACGGCCTGCTGAAACACCGACAAGTTCGGCTGGTTCTCGATGCGTCGCCGGATCGCGGCGCGGTACAGCACACGGTCGGCCTGGGCGCGCGTCGCTCGCACAGCAGGGCCCTTCGAGCCATTCAGGATTCGGAACTGGATGCCGGCTTCATCGGTCGCCCGCGCCATCGCGCCGCCGAGCGCGTCGACCTCTTTGACGAGGTGGCCCTTGCCGATGCCGCCGATCGACGGGTTGCAGCTCATCTGACCCAGCGTCTCGATGTTGTGCGTCAACAGCAGCGTTGCGCAGCCCATGCGCGCAGCGGCGAGCGCGGCCTCCGTCCCGGCATGACCGCCGCCCACCACAATCACGTCGAACTCAGTCGGATAGCGCATCGCCTCGATCGCCCGCACTCGGCAAGCTCGAAATTCTAGGCCGCAGCCACTGCGCACGCCGCACTGCGCAACCATGCCCTGCGCGGCCGCAGCGGCATGGCCGCGCGCGCAGCGGCCGGCTATCCTCTGGCGGCCCCGCTTTCACCCCCCTGCGATGTTCTCGCTACCCCGACTCAAGCGCAGCGCCGACTCGGCGCTCACGCCGCGCGAACGCGCGCGCCAGATCGAGCGCGCCGTCGCAGGCTCGCGCCGCCTGCTGTCGGAGCGCGGCGAGGCCAACAGCGTGGCGATCGCCTCCGAAGTACTGGCCGAACTGGCGAAGCTGCCGCCCGAAGGCTGGGTCGAGTTCTGCGGCGTGCTCGACGCCGACTTCGCGCCCGACCCGGGCCGCGTGCTGCAAGCCGCCGAGCGCTACGCCGCCGAGCCGAACGCCTCGCACCTGATCGCCCTGTCGGCAGCGGCCGAGCCGCCGCGCCAGGAGCTGCTGCGACGCCTGAGCCGGGCGCCCGGCGGCATGGCGCTCATCATCGCGCTGCGCCGTGTCCTGCTCGACGCGCTTCGCAGCCGCCCCGAGCTGGCTGCCGTCGAGGCCGACTTCCTGCACCTGCTCGGCTCGTGGTTCAACGCCGGCTTCCTGCAGATGGAGCAGGTCGACTGGCGATCGAGCGCGGCGCTGCTGGAAAAAATCATCCACCACGAAGCGGTGCACGCCATCGACGGCTGGGCCGATCTGCGCCGCCGGCTGCAGCCCGATCGCCGCTGCTTCGCCTTCTTCCACCCGCAGCTGCCGGCCGAGCCGCTGATCTTCGTCGAGGTCGCACTCGTGCCCGAGATGCCGTCGGCCATCGGTCCGCTGATCGACAAGCAGTCGGCGCCGCGCGGCGAGCGCGAGTTCAAGGTCGCCGCGTTCTACTCGATCAGCAACTGCCAGCCCGGGCTGCGCGGCGTCTCGCTCGGCAACTTCCTGATCAAGCGCGTCGCCGAGCAGTTGCAGCGCGCACTGCCGCAGCTGCGCACCTTCTGCACGCTGTCGCCGATCCCCGGCTTCGCCGACTGGCTGCTGCGCCGCTCGCAGCAGCAGGTCGAGCGCGACGGCCTGCCGCCGCGCGTCGCCGAGCGCGCCCGCGCTGCACGTTCGCTGCTGGCCGCGCGTCACGGCGCCGATCTGGCCGCCCTCGCTTCCGGCATCGCACCCGAAGCCGCCGACGCCGAACTGCGCGACGCATTGCTGACGCTCGCGGGCTTCTATCTCGCGCACGAATCGGTGCTGCCCGGCGGCGACCCGGTCGCCAAGTTCCACCTCGGCAACGGTGCGCGGCTCGAGCGCCTGAACTGGGCCGGCGACCTGTCGCGCAAGGGGCTCAAGCAATCGCTCGGCATCATGGTGAACTATCTCTACGCCCTGGAGGAAGTCGAAGACAATCACGCCCGCTTCGTCCACGGCGAGGTGGTCAGCGCACGACGGATCGCGCGGCTGCTGTAGTTTCCCGGTTCGCAACAAGAGAGAACGGGCGCCGCCCGAGGAGACAACCCCCATGACCCCCAGAACCCGCATCTCCCTGCTGGTCGCCGCCGCGACGTTGGCGCTGGCAGCACCGCCCGCGTCGGCGCAGGCGCCGGCCTGGCCGACACGGCCGGTCACGCTGATCGTGCCGTTCCCGGCCGGCGGCGGCACCGACGCGTTCGCGCGCCCGCTGTCGGCGCAGCTGACCAAGCAGCTCGGCCACCAGGTCATCATCGACAACAAGGGCGGCGCAGGAGGGACCGTCGGCGCCGGCGTCGCGGCGCGCGCGGCGCCCGACGGCTACACCTACTTCGTCGGCGCGGTGCACCACACGATCGCGCCGTCGATGTATCCCAAGCTCGACTACAACCTCGAGACAGATCTCGTCCCGGTCGGCCTGATCTCGCTGGTGCCGCAGGTCATCGTCGTCAATCCGGCCAAGGTGCCGGTCAACGACCTCAAGGGCTTCCTCGACTTCGTGCGCAAGAACCCGGGCAAGGTCAACTACGCCTCGGCCGGCAACGGCACCTCGCACCATCTGGCGGGCGAGCTGTTCAAGCTGCAAACCAAGACGTTCATCACCCACATCCCGTACCGCGGTGCAGGACCGGCGCTGCAAGACCTGATTGCCGGCCAGGTCGACGTCATGTTCGACGGCCTCGGCTCATCGGCCGCGCACATCAAGGCCGGGCGCATCAAGCCGCTGGCCGTCGCCAACGACAAGCCGGCGCCGGGCTTCCCGAACATTCCGACCAGCGCCGCGGCTGGTGTGCCGACGTACCAGGTCGCGACGTGGTACGGCCTGTGGGCGCCCAAGGGCACGCCCAAGCCCGCGCTCGACAAGATGACGGCCGAACTCACCAAGGCGCTCAACTCGCCCGAGATCAAGGAGCAGTGGACGAGCATCGGCTCCGAGACGCCCACGCTGACCGGCGAAGCTTTCGGCAGGTTCGTCGCCAGCGAGATCAAGCGCTGGGGCGAAGTCGCCAAAGCCTCGGGCGCCAAGCTCGACTGACGCCGCGTCACGCCCGCGCACTGCGGGTGAGGCGCCTCCCGGCCGCAGCCAACGATGAAGCAGCACAACCTCTACGCCGCGCTGCGCGCGGCCTTCCCCGCCGAGCTCGACGCGACGGCGATCGAGACCGACTGCGGCCTCGCCTACACCTGGCGCGACCTCGAACGCGGCACGGCGATGCTCGCCAACCTGCTCGAATCGCTCGAGTTGCCGCCCGAGTCGCGCATCGCGGTGCAAACGGAGAAATCGGTCGAGGCGCTGATGCTCTATCTCGCGACGCTGCGCGCCGGCCACGTCTTCCTGCCGCTGAACACGGCGTACCGCGAGAGCGAGCTCGCCTATTTCATCGGCAACGCCGAGCCGGCGGTCGTCGTGTGCACCGGCGTGGCGTTCCCTTGGGTCAGCCGGCTGGCGTTCCGTGCCGGCACGCGCAACGTCTTCGCGCTCGACGACGACCGCAGCGGCTCGCTGCTCGATCGCGCGGCGCAGATGAGCGATCGCCACGAGCCCGCCATGAAGCAGGCCGACGACCTCGCGTGCATTCTCTACACCTCGGGCACGACGGGGCGCAGCAAGGGTGCGATGCTGGCGCACGGCAACTTGCTGTCGAACGCCCTCGTGCTCAAGGACTACTGGGACTGGCGGCCCGGCGACGTGCTGATCCACGCGCTGCCGATTTTCCACGTGCACGGCCTGTTCGTCGCCAGCCACGGTGCGCTGCTCAACGGCAGCAAGATGATCTGGCTGGCGAAGTTCGACCCGAAAACCGTCATCGCGCAGCTCTCGCGCGCCACCGTCTTCATGGGCGTGCCGACGCTCTACGTGCGGCTGCTCGCCGAGCCGGCGCTGACGCGCGAGGCCTGCGCGCACATGCGCCTGTTCATCAGCGGCTCGGCGCCGCTGCTGCTCGAAACCTTCAACGCCTTTCGCGAGCGCACCGGCCACACGATCCTGGAGCGCTACGGCATGAGCGAGACGATCATGCTGACGTCCAACCCCTGCCGCGACAGCGACGGCGTACGCGTCGGCGGCACCGTCGGGCGCCCGCTGCCCGGGGTCGGCGTGCGCGTCGTCGACGACCAGGCGCGACCCTGCCCCACCGGCGAGATCGGCAACATCGAGGTCGCCGGGCCCAACGTGTTCGCCGGCTACTGGCGCATGCCCGAGAAGACGCAGGAGGAGTTCGCCATCGACACCGACGCCACGCGCTGGTTCAAGACGGGCGACGTCGGCCGCTTCGACGCCAGCGGCTGCCTGACGATCGTCGGCCGCAGCAAGGATCTGATCATCAGCGGCGGCTACAACGTCTATCCGGCCGAGGTCGAGGGCACCATCAACGAGATGGCGGGCGTTGCCGAGAGCGCCGTCGTCGGCGTGCCGCACCCCGACTTCGGCGAAGCCGTCGTCGCCGTCGTCGTGCGCAAGCCCGGCGCCACGCTCAACGGCGAGACCATCGTCGCCGCGCTGAAGAACCGCATCGCCAACTTCAAGGTGCCCAAGCGCGCCTTCGTCGTCGACGAGCTGCCGCGCAACGCGATGGGCAAGGTGCAGAAGAACCTGCTGCGCGAGCAGCACGCCGCCCTGTTCGGCGGCTGAGCTCGGCCGGCTTCAGGCCAGCCGCGCTGCGTCGAGCAGGCGCCGCGTGTAGCCGTGCTCCGGCGCGTCGAACACGCGCTCGGCTTCGCCCTGCTCGACGACGGCGCCGTCCTTGAGCACCAGCACGCGGTGCGCCATGGCGCGCACGACGGCGAGATCGTGGCTGATGAACAGATAGCTCATGCCGTACTGGCGCTGCAGGTGGGCGAGCAGCGCCAGCACCTGCTGCTGCACCGAGACGTCGAGCGCCGACGTCGGCTCGTCGAGCACCAGCACGTCGGGGCGCAGCACGACGGCGCGCGCGATCGCGATGCGCTGACGCTGGCCACCCGAGAATTCGTGCGGGTAGCGCTGCAGCAGGTCGGCCATGCCGGCGTCGCCGGCCGACAGGCCGACTTCGGCCAGCATCGCGAGCACCTGCTGCTCGCGATCGGCCGCCGACAGCTCGGGCCGGTGCAGCTCGAGCCCTTCGCCGACGATCTGGCCGACGGTGCGGCGCGGGCTGAGCGACGCGAACGGATCCTGGAACACGACCTGCATGCGCCGACGCAGCGCGCGCAGCGTCGCGCGGTCGGCGCCGGCGATGCGCGTGCCGTCGAACTCGATCGCGCCGGCAGCCACCGGCTGCAGCGCGAGCAGCGCCATCGCCAGTGTGGTCTTGCCCGACCCCGACTCGCCGACGATGCCCAGCGTCTCGCCGCGGCGCAGCTCGAGCGCGGCGTCGCGCACCGCCACGCGCACGCGCTTGCCGAACCAGCCGACGCGCGACACGAACTCGACGCGCACGTCGTGCGCCGTGATGAGCTTGGGCGCATCGGCGGCCACCTCGTGCACGACGCGCTGCGGCCGGCTGGCCAGCAGCCGCTGCGTGTAGGCGTGCTGCGGGTCGGCGAACACGCGCGCCGTGTCGCCCGTCTCGACCAGGCGTCCGCGCTCCATCACGCCGACACGGTCCGCATACCGGCGCACCAGGTTGAGGTCGTGCGTGATGAACAGCAGCGCCATCCCCATCTCGCGCTGCAGCTCGTCGAGCAGCGCGAGGATCTGCGCCTGGATCGTCACGTCGAGCGCCGTCGTCGGCTCGTCGGCGATCAGCAGCTTGGGCCGGCAGGCCAGCGCCATCGCGATCATGGCGCGCTGGCGCTGCCCGCCCGAGAGCTGGTGCGCATAGGCGTCGACGCGCTCGGCCGGATCGGGAATGCCCGTCTTCGCCAGCAGCTCGATGGCGCGTGCGCGCGCCGCGTTGCGGCGCAGACCCTCGTGCAGCTCCAGCACCTCGGCGATCTGGTCGCCGACGGTGTAGAGCGGGTTCAGCGCCGTCATCGGCTCCTGGAAGATCATCGCGATCTCGGCGCCGCGCAGGCCACGCATCTCGCGCTCGCTCTTCGTCGTGAGATCCGCGCCGGCGAAGCGGATCGTGCCGCTCGTGGTCGCCGCATCGACCAGACGCAGCACCGACAACGCCGTGATCGACTTGCCCGAGCCCGACTCGCCGACCAGGCCGAACTTCTCGCCCGGCGCGACGGCGAACGACACGTCGTCGACGACGCGCGTCGCGCCGAAGGCGACGCTCAGGTGCTCGATCGACAGCAGCGCGCCGACACCACCCTCACCCTGACCCTCTCCCGCCTGCGGGAGAGGGAGCCGCTCACCCCCTCGCCCCGCTTGCGGGGAGAGGGCCGGGCCGAGGGGCCTTGCGGTCGTCACGACTTCCTCGTATCGAACGCGTCGCGCAGCGCGTCGCCGATGAACGTCAGCAGCAGCTGGAGCACGAGCAGCACGGCGAATGTCGTCACCGTGATCCACCAGGCGTCGAGGTTGTCCTTGCCCTGGCGCAGCAGGTCGCCGAGCGATGGCGTCGGCGGCGGCACGCCGAGGCCGAGGAAGTCGAGTGCGGTCAGCGAGATGATGGCCGCGCTCATGCGAAACGGCAGGAAGGTGATGACGGGCGTCAGTGAGTTCGGCAGCACGTGGCGCCAGATGATCTGCCCGTCCGACAGGCCGATCGCGCGCGCCGCCTTGACGAACTCCAGGCCGCGGTTGCGCAGGAACTCGGCACGCACGTAGTCCGACAACCCCATCCAGCCGAACGCCGCCAGCAGCAGCAGCAGCAGCGCCAGCGATGGCGCGAAGATCGCGGCGAAGATGATCAGCAGGTAGAGCTCGGGGATCGCGCTCCAGATCTCGATGGCGCGCTGCATCGTCAGGTCGACACGCCCGGCGAAGTAGCCCTGCACCGCACCCGTCGCGACACCGATCAGCACGCCGGCCGCCGTCAGCGCGAGGCCAAACCAGACGCTGATGCGAAAGCCGTACAGCAGCCGCGCCAGCAGGTCGCGGCCGGTGTCGTCGGTGCCGAGCCAGTTGTCGCGGCCGGGCGGCGCGGGGTCGGGTGTTTTCGCGAAGTAGTTGAGCGACGTCGCCGAATGCGGGTTCAGAGTGAACAGCGCCCAGTTGCCGGGCTTGGCGAATTGCTCGCGGATGAACGGATCCTTCCAGTCGGTCGGCGTGCCGAAATCGCCGCCGAAGCGCGTCTCGAGCGGGTTGCTGAACACGGGCAGGAACCACGCGCCCTCGTAGCGCGCGACGAGCGGTCGGTCGTTGGAGATCAGCTCGGCCAGCGTACTGACGACGAGCATCGCGGCGAACACCCACAGCGACAGCCAGCCGAGGCGGTTGCGCCGAAAGCGCGCCCAGGCGCGCCCGGTCGGCGATGCGTGACGCACCGCGGCGGCAGCCGGCGTCACCGCGGCGCTCCGGCGAACTGCACGCGCGGATCGATCACGACGTACAGCAGGTCGGAGACGAGCTTGACAAGCAGCCCGATCAGCGTGAACAGGTACAGCGAGCCGAGCACGACAGGGTAGTCGCGGCGCACGATCGCCTCGTAGCTCAGCAGGCCCAGGCCGTCGAGCGAGAACAGCGTCTCGATCAGCAGCGAGCCGGCGAAGAAGGCGCCGACGAAGGCCGACGGGAAACCGGTGACGATCGGGATCAGCGCGTTGCGGAAGATGTGCTTGTAGAGCACGCGCCGCTGCGACAGCCCCTTGGCGCGCGCGACGAGGACGTACTGCTTGCGCATCTCCTCGATGAAGGTGTTCTTCGTCAGCATCGTCATCACGGCAAAGCTGCCGATCGCGTAGCAGATGAGCGGCAGCGTCAGGTGCCAGAAGTAGTCACCGATGCGCGCCGGCAAGCTCAGCTCGGCCCAGTTGTCCGAAGTCAGCCCGCGCAGCGGGAACCAGTCCAGAAACGAGCCGCCGGCAAACAGCACGATCAGCAGCACGCCGAGCACGAAGCCGGGAATCGCGTAGCCGATGAGCACCAGCACCGTCGTCGCCGTGTCGAAGCGGCTGCCGTCGCGCACTGCCTTGGCAACACCGAGCGGGATCGAGATCAGATAGGTCAGCAGGAAGGTCCAGACGCCGAGGCTGGCCGAAACCGGCAGCTTCTCGACGATCAGCGACCACACGTCCTTGTTGTGCATGAAGCTGCGGCCGAGGTCGAAGCGCGCGAAGCTGGCGAGCATCTCGACATAGCGCTCGTGCGCCGGCTTGTCGAAGCCGTAGAGCTTCTTCAGCTCGGCGACCTGTTTCGCGTCGAGGTCGCGCTTGGCGCCGTAGCCGCTGCCCTCGCCGCGCGCGGCGGTGCGCGCCTCGGCGACGAGCTGCTCGACCGGGCCGCCGGGGACGAACTGGATCACGGCGAACGTCACCGTCAGCACGCCGAGCAGCGTCGGGATCATCAGCAGCAGGCGCTTGACGATGTAGGCGAGCATCGGTGCGCTACCTCCCCGGTTCGGCGGACTTCATCCACCACGTCGTGATCGGCCAGGCGACCTGCGCCTCGGTGGTGTCGATCGTGAAGTAGCCCGGCATCACGGCCGGCATGCCGAACTTCGTCCACCACGACATCGGCTGCGCCGCGCTGTAGAGCTCGGGCACCATGATGTGGCTGTGCATGACGACGCGGTCGATCGCGCGGCAGGCGGTGCGCAGTTCGTCGAGCGTGCGCGCGCGCGTCATCGCGTCGATCAGCTGGTCGAGAGCGCGGATCTTCACGCCGCCGAGGTTGGCGCTGCCCTCCTCGTCGGCCGTGCGCGAGGTGTAGGCGGCCTGGAAGTCGGCCGCCGACGGCAGCGTGAAGTCGCCGCCTGCGATGCCCACCATGTCGAAGTCGAACACTTCGAGGCGCTTGCGGTAGAGCGCGAAGTCGACGGTGCGCACATTCATGCGGATGCCGAGCTTTTCCAGGTTGCGGATCCACGGCGCGACATTGCGCACCGCGCCCTCCTCGGGGCTCATGTACTCGAACTCGAACGCCTGGCCCTGGGCGTTGCGCAGCACGCCGTCCGCGTCGGTCTTCCAGCCCGCGGCAGCGAGAATGTCGCGCGCGCGGCGCAGGTTCTCGCGCAGCGCGTTCGGCCCGGAGTCGGTGCGCGGCGGCTGGTAGGCGGGCCCGAACACGGCGGGCGGCAATTCGGCGCGATGCGGCTCGAGCAGTTTCAGCTCGTCGGCGCCGGGCAGCCCCTGCGCCGCGAACTCCGTGTTGTTGAACAGGCTGTAGGCGCGCCGGTAGAGCTTGTAGCGGTTGACGGTCTCGAAGTCGTAGGTCAGCTCCAGCGCGCGGCGCACGCGGATGTCCGCGAACAGCGGGCGGCGCAGGTTGAGCCGGTAGGCTTGCACACCCTGGCCCATCTTCGTCTCGAAGCGCTGCTTGGCGATGCGCCCGTCGGCCCACTTCGGCCCCTGGTGCTGGCGCATCCAGCGCCGCGCCGAGTACTCCTTGATCAGGTCGAACTCGCCGGCCTTGAACGCCTCCATCATCACGGCGCGGTCGCGGTAGTAGCGGTAGACGATGCGGTCGAAGTTGAACGCGCCGCGCCTCACGCCCAACTCGCGCGCCCAGTAGCCGGGGTCGCGCTGCAGCTCGAGCCGGCGCCCCGAATCGGCGAGCGCGATCGTGTAGGGGCCGCTGGCAATCGGGTGCTCCGTCACGACTTCGTCGAAGCGCTTGCCGGCGCCCCACTTGGCCGAGAACACGGGCAGCGAGCCGGCGAGGAACACGCTGTCGAGGTTGCGGTCGCGCAGCTCGAAGCGCACCGTGCGCGCATCGACGACGACGGCGCGGCCGAGCGCGCCGAACACGCTGGTGTAGACGGGCGAGACGAACTTGCTCGTCAGTATTTCGAACGAGTGGCGCACGTCGGCCGCCGTCACCGCGTCGCCGTTGGTGAAGCGCGCCTGCGGATGCAGGCGGAACGCGACGCTGGCAAAGTCGGGCGCGACCTGCATCGACTCGGCGAGCAGGCCGTACATCGTCTGCGGTTCGTCGCCCGACAGCACGGCCAGCGACTCGAACACGAAGATCGACAGCGCCGCCGGCGCATTGCCGCGCACCGTGAACGGGTTGAACTTGTCGAAGCTGCTGCGCCGGTCCGGGTTGCCGAGGTGCAGCGTCCCGCCCTTGGGCGCCGCCGGGTTCACGTACTCGAAGTGGAAGAAGCCGGCCGGGTACTTCGGCGTCGTGAACGCGGCATAGGCGTGGACCCACGGCGCATCGTCGGCTGCTGCCGGCAGCGCGGCGAGCCCTGCGGCGAACAGCGCGACGCAGAACGCGCCGACACGGGCCCAGAGCCTGCTTGCGGTGTGCGCCGATGCCATGTCGGGGCATTGTATGGTTGCGCCTTCGTCCGCATGAGAAGGGTCGACACGATGGCGCTGCAGGCTTCGACGACGTTGCGCGCGCTCGCCGGGGCGCTGGCGACCGGCCTCGCACTGGCCGCGCATGCCCAGTTCGTCGAGGAAGTCCCCTTCGTCACGACGCCCGACAACGTGACGCTCGAGATGCTGCAGCTCGCCGGCGTCGGCCCGCGCGACAGGGTCGTCGACCTCGGCTCGGGCGACGGCCGCATCGTGATCGTCGCCGCGCAGCGCTTCGGCGCGACTGGCCTCGGCGTCGAGATCGATCCGCAGCTCGTGCAGCGCAGCCGCGACAACGCCCGGCGCGCCGGCGTCGCCGACCGCGCCGAGTTCCGCGAGCAGGACCTGTTCGCCACCGACCTGTCGGCGGCCAGCGTCGTCACGCTGTACCTGCTGCCCGAAGTCAACCTTCAGCTGCGCCCGAAGCTGCTCGCGCTCGCGCCGGGCACGCGCATCGTGTCGCACGACTGGGACATGGGCGACTGGCAGCCCGACCGCAGCGTCAGCGTCGAAGCCCCCGACAAGAAGATCGGCCGCGAAAAGGTCAGCCGCCTGCACCTGTGGGTCGTGCCGGCGCGCGTCGCCGGCGCCTGGTGCGCGCCCGGCGGTTCGCGGCTGCGATTCACCCAGAACTACCAGATGCTGCGGGGCGAGCTCGTGGCCGACGGCGCGACGACGGCTCTGGCGGGCCGCGCCGACGGCGCGACGCTGCGCGTTCGCGGCGCCCCGCCCGATGCGCTGACATTGGCGCTCGAAGGCGCTCGCCTTCGCGTCGTCGAAGCCCACGCAGCGCATGCACCGCTGCGCGGCCGCGCGTTCACTCGCTGCGATTGATCGCGCCCGTGCCGGCAATCGGCACGCCGACACGTGCCGCCAGGCGCCGAGGCTCCACGCCGCGCATTCAGAAGAACCCTGCGTCGATCGACCCCAGCTCGGTCACCTCCAGGCCGTGCCGCAGCTCGAAGCTCGAATCGAACCAGCCGCAGCCGCCCGCGGCGGCGTCGAAGTCCTGTGCCGGCGCCTCCGAGTCGCCGCTCGGTGGCGGCAGCGTCACCGTCATGCGCATCGTCGATACCGCGGTTGCCTGGTTCATCGCTCGCCTCCGGTCGGTGTGTGAGTCGGTGCGCGATCGTCGCCGCGACGCGCCGCCGGCTCCATCGCCCGCTGGGGGGAACGGGGCACACTCCGTGGCGCGACCCGGATGGGCCCGCAGCGTATCGCCCGCGCGGCGGCTCGACTACCATCGCGCCGTCCCCAACCCGGAGCAACGAGCCATGGCGATCCTGATCCTCGGCCTGCTGCTGTTCCTCGGCGCGCATTCGGTGTCGATCGTCGCGCCGGCCTGGCGCGACGTCCGCGCCGCACGCAGCGAAGCGGCGTGGAAGGGCGGCTACACGCTGGTGTCGATCGTCGGCTTCGCGCTGATCATCGTCGGCTACGGCATCGCGCGCACCCAGCCCGTCGTGCTCTACACGCCGCCGGCGGGCCTGCGCCATCTGGCGCTGGCGCTGATGCTGCCGGTGTTCCCGCTGCTGCTGGCGACCTACCTGCCCGGGCGCATCCGCACAGCGACGCGCCACCCGACGCTCGTGGCGACCAAGCTGTGGGCGCTCGCGCACCTGCTGGCCAACGGCACGGCGGCCGATGTCGCGCTGTTCGGCGGCTTCCTCGCCTGGGCCGTGGCCGACCGCATCTCGATGAAGCGGCGCACGCAGCGCGCCCTGCCCGCCGCGCCGCCCGGTCGGTGGAACGACGCGATCGCCGTCGTCGCCGGCCTCGCGATCTACGTCGCCTTCGTGTTCGACCTGCACAGCCGGCTGTTCGGCGCCGCGCCGCTGCAGTAGCGCGCCGCGCCGGGCGCGACCGATGTCACGCCCGGGCGCGGCGCGTCGTGTCGGAACGCGAAGTGGCTCTTCATGACCCCGCTATTTCACCCGACATGCAGGCCAGGGACCCCGTACTCTGCGGCCCAGACGACCTCGAAGGCCACACCATCATGCAAACGACGATCGAACGCAGCCCCCGCAGCTTCACGGCGCCGAACACCGGCTTCCTCGAGTGGGAAGACACGCCGTCGTTCGCCGATTCGCTGCGCGAACGCATCCAGTGGGTCGGCAACGCGCCGCGCAGCGACGCGCGCCTGGCCGCGCTGCGCCGTCTGCTGGCCGAACTCGGCCCCGAAATGCTGGCCGACGCGATGCGCCTCGATGCCGACGACGCAGTGCATGCCGCCGTGCACCATGCCGACACCGTGCCCTGCGAGTTGGGCCCGGCCGTGCCGATCACGCCCTTCGTCGAGCCGATCGACGGCGTGGCCGTGCGCGAAGTGCGTGACGCCGACCTGTTCCGCCACTTCTTCGGCGGTTGAGCGGCGCGGCAATGCCGCATCCCCACTGAACCCGTAGGCGATTCGCCCCGACCGCCGGCGCGCGCCGGCGCGGTTGCGGTACTGTTCGCATATTGCAGTCCGGGCGGGGCGGGCATGTCCAGGGAATCGCTCTACAGCAGGTCGAACCGGTCGCGCGCCGCCGCTGCCGCGCCCGCCGCCGACGTGGCGTTCGAGCCGCCTGTGCCGGCGCGCGCGCTCCGGTTCCGGTTGCCCCGGCCGAACCGCTCTTGGCTCGCCGCCCTCGTGCTGCTGGCCGCGCTCGGCCTGGCGCTGCAGGCGACGCTCGCGCCCCGGCCGCGCAGCGTCACGCAGGCCGACATCGACGCCGCCGTGCTGCACACGCTGGAGAAGGCGACGCTGCCGTCGCCCAGCGCCAAGGCCTACCAGGCGATCCGCCCCTCCGTCGTGCGCGTGCGCGGCCTGGCGCGCGACGCCAAGCCCGACGCGCCGTCGAGTACCGGCAGCGGCGTCGTCGTCGTCGAGAACGGCCTGATCCTGACCAGCCTGCACGTCGTCGCCGGCGCCGAGCGCATCGATGTCACTTTTGCAGACGGCCTCGAATCGGAGGCCCACGTCGTCGGCTCGCAGCCGCACAACGACCTCGCCGTGCTGCAGGCGCGCAAGCTGCCCGACGACCTGGTGCCCGCGACGCTGCGCTCGACGCAGAACCTCGCGCCGGGCGACGGCGTGATCGCCGTCGGCTTCCCGTTCGCGATCGGGCCGTCGGTGTCGGCCGGCGTCGTCTCGGGGCTGCGCCGCGAGTACCAGTCGCCCGAAGGCAAGACCTTGCTGACCAACCTGATCCAGTTCGATGCCGCGGCGAACCCGGGCAGCTCGGGCGGCCCGCTCGTCACGCACGACGGCGAAGTCGTCGGCATCGTCACGGCGATCCTCAACCCGAGCGAGCAGCGCGTCTTCATCGGCATCGGATTCGCCGTGCCGATCGAGAACGCCGCCGCCGCCGTCGGGCTGACGCCGTTCTGAAGAAAGGGCTCCATGAACGACTTCGCCGCGCCCCGCGCCGAGGGCACCCCGTCGCAGATGGAGCGCATCCTCTACGAGGTCAAGAAGATCGTCGTCGGGCAGGACCACTTCCTCGAGCGCGTCCTCGTCGCCATCCTGGCGCAGGGACACTTGCTCGTCGAAGGCGTGCCGGGGCTGGCCAAGACGCTGACCGTCAAGACGCTGGCGACGACGCTGCGCGGCTCGTTCAAGCGCATCCAGTTCACGCCCGACCTGGTACCGGCCGACCTGATCGGCACGCGCATCTACAACCAGAAGACGGGCGACTTCAGCACCTCGCTGGGGCCCGTGTTCGCCAACCTGCTGCTCGCCGACGAGATCAACCGCGCGCCCGCCAAGGTGCAGAGCGCGCTGCTCGAAGTGATGCAGGAGCATCAGGTCACGATCGCGGGCGAGACCTACAAGGTGCCCGAGCCCTTCCTCGTGATGGCGACGCAGAACCCGATCGAGACCGAAGGCACCTACCCCCTGCCCGAGGCGCAAGTCGACCGCTTCATGATGAAGGTCGTCGTCGGCTACCCGACCGAGGAGCAGGAGTTCGTCATCGTCGAGCGCGTCACCGGCGCGGCGATCGCCGTCTCGGCCGTCGCGTCGACGGAGCAATTGCTGGCGCTGCAGCGCGAATGCCGCGCCGGCTACGTCGATCCGTCGCTGATCCAGTACGCCGTGCGAGTGGTCGCCGCGACGCGCGAGCCGGAGCGGCACGGCCTCGCCGAGCTCAAGCGCTGGCTGACCTACGGCGCCAGCCCGCGCGCGTCGATCCACCTCATAGAAGGCGCGCGCGCGCTCGCCTTCCTGCGCGGACGCGCCTACGTGCTGCCCGAAGACGTCGTCGATCTCGTGCCCGACGTGCTGCGGCACCGCCTGATCCTGTCGTACGAGGCGCTGGCCGACGGTCAGAGCGCCGACCAGATCATCCATCGCGTGCTGGCGCAACTGCCGGCGCCCGACAAACCGCTGGACAGCCATGTCAGAGTCGGCAGCGGCGCCCGCGCCCCCGGCCTCGCGGCCTGAGCTGCCCGAGGCGGCGCTGCGCCGCCTCGAGTGGACCGTCGTGCGGCGGCTCGACGGGCTGCTGCACGGCGACTACCGCACGCTGTTCCGCGGCGGCGGGATCGACCTGGCCGACCTGCGCGAGTACCAGCACCACGACGACGTGCGCCACATCGACTGGAACGTCACGGCGCGACTGCAGACGCCCTACGTGCGCGAGTACACAGAGGACCGCGAGCTCAACGCCTGGTTCCTGCTCGACGTGAGCCCGTCGGTGCGCTTCGGCTCGGCGCGGCTCGAGAAGGTCAACGTCGCCAGCGAGTTCGTCACCGTGCTCGCGCACCTGCTGTCGCGCCGCGGCAATCGCGTCGGCGCGCTGTTCTACGGCAACCGGCTCGACGCCGTGATTCCGCCGCGCAACGGCCGCCGCCACGTGCTGCACGTGCTGCACCGCATGCGCAACGCGCCGGCGGCCGGGCCATCGACCGGCACCGACCTGCAGGCCTTCCTGCAGTCCGCGCTGCCGATGCTGCGCCGGCGCTCGCTCGTCTTCGTCGTCTCCGACTTCATCAGCGCGCCGGGCTGGGCCGACACGCTGGCGCGCCTGGCGCGGCGCCACGACGTCGTCGCCGTGCGGCTCTACGATCCGCTCGAGATGGAGCTGCCCGACCTGGGCCTGGTCGTGATGCAGGACGCCGAGACCGGCGAGCAGCTGTTCGTCGACACGCACGACCGGCGCTTTCGCAAACGCTTCGCCGCCGCCGCCGAGCGGCGCGAGGCCGAGTTGCGCGCCGCCTTCCAGCGCGCCGGCGTCGATGCGCTCGAACTCGCGACCGACGACGACCTGCTCGACGCGATGCTGCGCTTCGTCGACCTGCGACGCCAGCGCTCGCGGCTGCGCAGCGGCGGCGCGCTGCCGCAACATCTGGGGAGGCGCAGCGCGCCATGAAGTTCCTCTGGCCCGAGGCGCTTGTGCTGCTGGCGGCGCTGCCGCTGCTGGTCGCGCTCTACGTCTGGCTGCTGCGCCGCCGCAAGAAGGCGGCGTTGCGCTACGCCAGCCTGAGCCTGGTGCGCGAGGCGATCGGCGCGGGTTCGCGCGTGCGCCGCCACGTGCCGCCGCTGCTGATGCTCGTCGCGCTCACGCTGGCCCTCGTCGCGATCGCGCGGCCGACCGCCATCGTGACGCTGCCGTCGCAGCACGACCTGGTCGTACTCGCGATGGACATCTCGCGCAGCATGCTGGCCGAAGACGTCAAGCCCAACCGCATCACGGCGGCGCAGGAGGCGGCGCGCACCTTCATCGCCGATCAGCCGCGCAACACGCGCGTCGCCATCGTGTCGTTCGCCGGCACGGCGCAACTCGTGCAACCGCCGACGCACAACAAGGAAGACCTGCTCGCCGCGATCGACCGCTTCCAGCTCCAGCGCGCCACGGCGATCGGCAGCGCCATCGTCGTCTCGCTCGCGACGATCTTCCCGGACGCAGGCATCGACCTGGCGTCCGCAAACGCACGGCGCGGCGGCGGCGCCGGGGCGATGTCGCTCGACCGGCCGCCGCTCAACGACGGCGCCAAGGCGCCGTTCAAGCCGGTGCCGGCGGGCTCGTATCCGTCGGCCGTCATCATCTTGCTGACCGACGGCCAGACGACGACGGGTCCCGATCCGATCGAGGCCGCGCGGCTGGCCGCCGACCGCGGCGTGCGCATCTACACCGTCGGCATCGGCACCGCCGACGGCGAGATCCTGCGCACCGAAGGCTGGTCGATGCGCGTGCGCCTCGACGAGGAGTCGCTCAAGACGATCGCCAACCTGACGCGCGGCGAGTACTACTACGCCGGCAGCGCGCCCGACCTGACCAAGGTCTACCAGATGCTCAATGCCAAGCTGGTGTTCGAGAAGCGCGAGACCGAGATCACGGCGCTGTTCACCGCCGCCGCCGCAGCGCTGACGACGCTCGCTGCGCTGCTGTCCCTGCTGTGGTTTCACCGCGTCGCGTGACACACTGACGACGAAATCGCGGCGAAACATTTGCCGCGTAGAGTTCGCCTCTTTGCGCGCCGCTGCGCGCGTGCCGGCGACAAACCCGAACAACAGGAAGCGCCCCTCATGACCCCCTCGACTGCCGCCCCGCGTGCGTCGCGCCTGCGCTGGCTGCTGGCCGCGGGGGCCGCTGTCGCCGCCATCGCGGCCACCGTGGTGCTGCTCGGCGCGCGCGCCGATGTCGCATCGAAGACCCCCGCCGAGCCCGACGCAAAGCCGGCGCTCACCGTCACGACCACCACGCCGCGCAGCGAGGCGCTGCCGCTGCGCCTGGCCGCCAACGGCAACATCGCCGCCTGGCAGGAGGCCAGCGTCGGCACCGAGGCCAACGGCCTGCGGCTCGCCGAAGTGCGCGTCAACGTCGGCGACGCCGTCAAGCGCGGCCAGGTGCTGGCCACGTTCGCGTCGGCCACCGTCGAGGCCGACGCGGCGCAGATCCGCGCCGCCGTCGCCGAGGCCGAGGCGGCGCTCACCGAGGCCGCCGCGAATGCGCAGCGCGCGCGCGACCTCGCCGCCAGCGGGGCGCTGAGCAAGCAGCAGATCGAGCAGTACCTGACCGCCGAGCGCACCGCGCAGGCGCGGCTCGAGGCGCAGCGCGCCGCGGCGACGGTGCAGCAGTTGCGGCTGGGGCAGACGCGCGTCGTTGCGCCCGACGACGGCGTCATCTCGGCGCGCAGCGCGACGGTCGGTGCCGTGCTGCCCGCAGGGCAGGAGCTGTTCCGCCTGATCCGGCGCGGGCGGCTGGAATGGCGCGCCGAAGTGCCGGCCGACGACCTCGTTCGCCTCAAGCCCGGCCTGCCCGCCACGCTGCACCTGCCCGGCGGCGTCATCGTCGCCGGCAAGCTGCGCATGCTCGCGCCGACGATCGACGCGCAGACGCTCAACGGCATCGCCTACGTCGACCTGGCCGCGGCGCCGGCGGCGCGTGCCGGCATGTTCGCGCGCGGCGAGTTCGATCTCGGCAGCACGCCGGCGCTGACGCTGCCGCAGAGCGCGGTGCAGTTGCGCGACGGCTTCGCCTACGTGCTGCGCGTCGGCGCCGACTCGAAGGTGACGCAGACCAAGGTCGGCACCGGCCGGCGCATCGGCGAGCGCATCGAGATCACCGGCGGCCTCGACGCCGCGGCGCGCGTCGTCGCCGCCGGCGGCGGCTTTCTCGTCGACGGCGACACGGTGCGCATCGCCGAAGCCGCCGCGCAGGGCGCACGATGAGCGTCTCGACCTGGTCGATCCGCAACCCGATCCCGTCGGTGCTGCTGTTCGTCATGCTCACCGTGGCGGGCCTGATGAGCTTTCGGGCGATGAAGGTCCAGAACTTCCCCGACATCGATCTGCCGATGGTCACGGTAACGGCGTCACTGCCCGGCGCGTCGCCGGCGCAGCTCGAGACGGAAGTCGCGCGCAAGATCGAGAACTCGCTCGCCACGGTGCAGGGCCTCAAGCACATCTACACGACGCTGCAGGACGGCGCGGCCGTGCTGACCGTCGAGTTCCGCCTCGAGAAGCCGACGCAGGAGGCCGTCAACGACGTGCGCGACGCCGTCGCGCGCGTGCGCTCCGACCTGCCGGCCGACCTGCGCGATCCGGTGATCCAGAAGGTCGACCTCGCCGGCACGCCGATCCTGACCTACACCGTCGCCTCGGGGCGCATGGACGACGAGGCGCTCTCCTGGTTCGTCGACAACCAGGTGACGAAGGCGCTGCTCGCGGTGCGCGGCGTCGGCGCCGTCGCACGCGTCGGCGGCGCGACGCGCGAAGTCGCCGTCGAGCTCGACCCGGCGCGCCTGCTCGCGCTCGGCGCGACGGCGGCCGACATCTCGCAGCAGTTGCGCCGCATGCAGCAGGACGCGCCGGGCGGCCGCGCCGACCTCGGCGGCGCCGAGCAGTCGGTGCGCACGCTGGCCACCGTGCGCTCGGCCGGCGAGCTGGCCGCGCTGCAGATCGCGCTGCGCGACGGCCGGCGCATCCGCCTCGACCAAGTCGCGACGGTCGCCGACACCGTCGCCGAGCAACGCTCGGCGGCGCTGCTCGACGGCCAGCCGGTCGTCGGCTTCGAGATCGTGCGCTCGCGCGGCGCCGGCGAGATCGACGTGACCGACGGCGTGCGCGCCGCGCTCGGCAAGCTCGAGGCCGGGCATCCCGAGATCACGATCACCGAGGCGTTCAACTTCGTCGACCCGGTGGTCGAGAACTACGAAGGCTCGTTGAAGCTGCTCTTCGAGGGCGCGGCGCTCGCCGTGCTCGTCGTGTTCCTGTTCCTGCGCGACGGCCGAGCCACTTTCGTCTCGGCCGTGGCACTGCCGCTGTCGGCGATCCCGACCTTCTTCGTGATGCACCTGATGGGCTTCACGATCAACGTCGTCACGCTGCTGTCGCTGTCGCTCGTCGTCGGCATCCTGGTCGACGACGCCATCGTCGAAATCGAGAACATCATGCGCCATCTGCGCATGGGTAAATCACCGTTCCAGGCAGCAATGGAGGCGGCCGACGAGATCGGGCTGGCCGTCATCGCGACGACGTTCACGCTGATCGCCGTCTTTTTGCCGACGGCCTTCATGAGCGGCATCGCGGGCAAGTTCTTCGTCCAGTTCGGCTGGACGGCCGCGATCGCCGTCTTCTTCTCGCTCGTCGTCGCGCGCATGCTCACGCCAATGATGGCGGCCTACATCCTGCGCCCGCCCAAGCCCGGCCGCGACCAGGCCGCCGAGCCGCGCTGGATCACGATCTACATGCGCTGGGTGCAGGCGTGCCTGCGCCACCGCGTGCTCACCGTGATCGCCGCCGCCGCCTTCCTCGTCGGCTCGTTCATGCTGGTGCCGCTGCTGGCGACCGGCTTCATCCCGCCCGACGACCTGTCGCAGACGCAGGTCACGGTCACGCTGCCGCCGGGCAGCACGTTCCGCCAGACCCGCGCCGCCGCCGAACAGGCGCGCGAGATCGTGCAGCGCAATTCGCAAGTCAAGCTGGTCTACACGGCAATCGGCGGCGGCAACGCCGGCGCGGATCCGTTCGCGCCGAAAGGCGCGGCCGAGGTGCGCAAGGCGGTGCTGACGATCAACATGACGCACCGCAACGAACGCGCCGGCCTGTCGAAGCAGGAGATCGAGGCCCAGCTGCGCGACGCGCTGGTCTTGGTGGCGGGCGCGCGCGTCAAGGTCGGCCTCGGCGCGTCGAGCGAGAAGTATGTGCTGGTGCTCGCCGGCGAGGACGGCGCCGCGCTCGCGGCGCACGGCGCGCGCGTCGAGCGCGAGCTGCGCACCATTCCCGGCATCGGCGCCGTGACGTCGACGGCGAGCCTGGTGCGGCCCGAGCTGATCGTGCGCCCCGACTTCGCGCGCGCCGCAGACCTGGGAGTCTCCTCGGCCGCGATCGCCGAGACGCTGCGCGTCGCCACCACCGGCGACTACGACCAGGGCCTCGCCAAACTCAACCTCAGCCAGCGCCAGGTGCCGATCGTGGTGCGGCTGGCCGCCGGTGCACGCCAGGACATCGACGTGCTGTCGCGGCTGCCGGTGCCGGGCGCGCGCGGGCCGGTACCGCTGTCGAACGTGGCCGAGATCTCGATGGACAGCGGTCCGGCCGAGATCAACCGCTACGACCGCCTGCGCAACATCAACTTCGAGATCGAGTTGAACCAGCAGCCGCTGGGTGAAGTCGAGAAACGGGCGCTCGCGCTGCCGAGCCTGGCCAAGCTGCCGCCCGGCGTGATCCAGACCAGCGTCGGCGACGCCGAGGCGATGGCCGAGCTGTTCGAGAGCTTCAGCCTCGCGATGCTGACCGGCGTACTGTGCATCTACATCGTGCTCGTGCTGCTGTTCAAGGACTTCGTGCAGCCGGTGACGATTCTCGCGGCACTGGTGCTGTCGATCCCCGGCGCCTTCCTCGCGCTGTTCCTGACGCAGACCGCGCTGTCGATGCCGTCGATGATCGGACTGATCATGCTGATGGGCATTGCGACGAAGAACTCGATCCTGCTGATCGAGTACGCCATCATGGCGCGCCGCGAGTTCGGCATGGCGCGCCTGGCCGCGGTGCTCGACGCCTGCCGCAAGCGCGCGCGGCCGATCGTGATGACGACGATCGCGATGGGCGCCGGCATGATGCCGATCGCGCTGGGCATCGGCGTCGATCCGAGCTTCCGCGCGCCGATGGCCATCGTCGTGATCGGCGGGCTGATCACGTCGACCTTCCTCAGCCTGCTCGTGATCCCGGTGCTGTTCACCTACGTCGACGACGCCGTGCAGGCGATCGTGCGCCGGCTGCGCCGGCCGCACCACGGCGGCGCCGCGCCGGCCGGCGCGGGTTGAGTCGCCCGAGGCGCGCGGCCCGCAGCCCTCCCCCTCACCCCGGCCCTCTCCCGACGGGTGGGAGAGGGGGCGCAGCCGGCGCGATCGTCGGCGCCTCGCGCTCCAGCACCGCCTGGCAGCGCGCGTCGGAGAACTCATCGGCCAGAGCATCGAGAAAGACGCGCGTGCGCGCCGGCATCAGGCGCCGACCGGGGAACACGGCCCAGGCCGCCGCCGGCGGCAGGCGCCAATCCGGCAGCACCCGCGCCAGTTCGCCGCGCTGAACATAGGGCTCGGCGAAATGGGTCGGCACGCCGGCGATGCCGACGCCGAGTCGCGCCAGACGGATCAACAACTCGGGCGCGTTAGCGAGCACTCGCGTACGCGGCGCTCCTCTCCAGTGCGTGTCGCCGCAGTTCAAGTTCCACGGTAGCGGCTCGCCGCTGCGCGAGCGCAGCAGCAGCGCGTCGTGCTGCGGCAGGTCGGCCGGCATGGCGGGCGTGCCGCGCCGCGCCAGGTAGTCGGGCGCCGCATACAGGCCGCCGCTGAAGACGGCGATGCGGCGCGCGGCGAGCGAGGCGTCGTCAGGCAGCTCGCCCATGCGGATCGCGAGGTCGTAGCTCTCGCCGATGAGGTCGACGCGACGCGCCGACAGGTCAAGGTCGAGCTCGATCGCCGGATGCTCGGCGACGAAGCGCGCCAGCCGCGGCGCGAGCACGACTTGCGCCAGATCGGCCGGCATCGACACGCGCAGCCGCCCGCTCGGTTCGGCCTGCCGGTGCTGCGCCAGCGCACCGGCAGCCTCGACCTCGTCGACGATCTGGCGCGCATGCGCCAGCACGCTGTGGCCGAAGGCCGTCACATTAAGTTTGCGGGTTGTACGCAACAGCAAGCGCTCACCCAGCTTTGCTTCAAGTGCGGCAAGGCGGCGCGACACCGTCGATTTCGGCAGACCGAGCCGCTCGCCGGCGCGGCTGAAGCTGCCCTCGTCGACCACGCGCGCGAAGAGCAGGAGATCGTTCGGCTCCAAGGTCACGGCACCCCCATTGGCTGCTTTGACGGAACAATGTTATCCATTTCAAGGTCTTCCGGATCGATTTCGGGATAACTAGAGTTCAGTCATCCCCAAGCCCGAAGGTCACCGCCATGAACATCCTGCAGATTCACTCCAGTGCCCGCGCCACCAGTTCGCATTCGAGTCGCCTCGCCAAGCGCATCGTCGAGCGGCTGCGCGCCGCAACCCCCGACGCCCGCGTCACGCTGCGCGACCTCGGAAAGGCGCCGCTTCCGGCGCTCGACGACGCCGCGCTGCAGGCGCTGTTCACGCCGCAAGGCCAGCGCACGCCCGAGCAGGCGGCTCGCGTTGCGCTCGACGACGCGCTGATCGCCGAGATCCAGGCCGCCGATGTCGTCGTGCTCGGCGTGCCGATGTACAACTTCGGCGTGCCGGCGCAACTGAAGAACTGGATCGACGCGATCGCGCGCGCCGGCACCACCTTCCGCTACACCGACCGCGGCCCCGAAGGGCTGCTGACCGGCAAGAAGGTCTACCTCGCGCTGACGCGCGGCGGCAAGTACCGCGGCACGCCCGCCGACACCCAGGTCCCCTACCTGCAGGCGGTGCTCGGCTTCCTCGGCATGACGCAGCTGCAGCTCGTCTATGCCGAAGGGCTGGCGCTCGGGCCCGAGGCCGAGCAGCAATCGATCGCCGCCGCCGAGGCGCAGATCGACGACGCCGTGGTCGCCTGAAGGGACGCGCCGCCGCCGCTACGATGGATCTCGACCCAGGAGTTGCCATGACCACGACGCTCGACCGCGCACCGCTGCAAGCCGAGACCGTCGCGCACCCGCGCGGCGTGGAGCGCCTGGTCGCCGGGCAGGCCACGTCCGACGGCGCCAGCGTCAAGCTGACGCGCGTGCTGACGCAGCCGCTGCAGCGCCGGCTCGACCCGTTCCTGATGCTCGACGCGTTCGGCACCGACGACCCCGACGACTACATCGGCGGCTTTCCCGACCACCCGCACCGCGGCTTCGAGACCGTCACCTACATGATCGCCGGGCGCATGCGCCACCGCGACAGCGTCGGCCACGAGGGCCTGCTCTGCAACGGCGGTGTGCAGTGGATGACTGCGGGCCGCGGCATCGTTCATTCCGAGCTGCCCGAGCAGGAACAGGGGCGCATGGAGGGCTTCCAGCTCTGGCTCAACCTGCCGGCCGCCGACAAGATGCGCGCGCCGTGGTACCGCGACATCCAGAGCGACGCGATCCCCGAGTTCACGACACCCGAGGGCGTGACGGTGCGCGCCATCGCCGGCACGAGCCACGGCGTGGCCGGCGCGATGCAGCGCGATGTGACCGAGCCGCTCTACCTCGACCTGCATTTCGCACCCGGCGCGACGTTCCGCCAGGCACTGCCGGCGGCGCACAACGCCTTTGTCTGGGTCTACCGCGGCGCGCTCGGCGTCGGCGACGCGGCTGTGCCCGCGCAGCGCATGGCGATCCTGAAGAACGAGGGCGACGGCGTCGCACTGCGAGCCGCCGGCGACGCGCCGGCGCGAGCGCTGCTCGTCGCCGGACGGCCGCTCGGCGAGCCGATCGCGCAGTACGGCCCGTTCGTGATGAACACGCAGCAGCAGATCTTCGACGCCGTCGAGGACTTCCGCGCCGGCCGCTTCACCGGCTGACGGCGGCCCGTCTACAGCGGCGCTGCGCGACCGGTCTCGTCGACCACGTTCTCGCGCGGATCGCCGGCGCGCCGCAGCGACTTCTGCAGCGCCATCATCTCGTCGCCGAGCGCGCCGAGGCGGCGCTCATCAAGCATGCGCCGCACCTTCGGGAACAGGTCGTCCTCTTCCTCGCGATGGTGGTGTTCGGTCTGTTCCCTGAGCACCTCGAACTTGGGCTCGAAAGTCTGGTCGTCGGCGTTCATGGCCACGAGGTCGGCGAGCAGCCGTTTGAGAGACAAGTGCTCCTCGAGAGATTCGAGCAGCACGTCTTGCGTGCGCGCCGCCTTCACCGCCGGGTAGAACACTTGCTCCTCCGAAGCGATGTGCACCGTCAGGTGATCGCCGACTTGAGCGAACAGCTTGGCGCGCTCGGCAGGCTGCTCGGCGGCGAGCAACTGCTTCATGCGCGATTCGATCTGGTGGTGCTGATCGATCAGCAGGTCGACGGCATTCATGGGTCGTGGCCCTTTCCCGGTGGCGTCGCGGCGTGCGACCCTCTCCCTGGGCAGGCCGCGTACCCGCCGCGTGGTCAATGGCCGCGCGGCACGTCGGGCGGCAGCAGCGGCATGCGGCCGAGCCGGTCTTCGATCTCGCCGAGGTAGGCCGCCGTCGAGTTGGCGGCCTGCTCCTGAGCCGTGCGCAACTCGGCGGCCACGGAGTCGAAGCGCGCGACGAGGGCGGCGCGCGACTCGTCGTCGCGCCCGGCCAGGCGCTGCAACTCGGCATCGAGGTGCTGGCGCAGCTCGGTGAAGCGCGACGCCTCGGCGCGGTCGGCGAGTTCACGCTGCGCCTGCAGCTCGCGCGCGTTGCGGCGGCTCTCGAGCAGCACCGATCCCTGCAGCGTCAGCGCCCAAGCGATGAAGACGAGCGCCAGCGCCGCCAGCAGCACCAGCATGATCAGACCCAGCGGCGCGTCGACCGTGACGACGCCGAGCGACACCGGCACCGCAGCCGCGAGTTGCTGCCAGTTCAGCAGCGCGAAGCCGGCCACCAAGGCCAAGGCGACGGCAACGACCAGGACGCGCGGCAGCACCGCTCCGGCAGCGGCACGGCGCCTCGGCAGGCGCGCGCGCGACAGCGCGGCAACCTGCATCGCGTCGCCGGGCGCCAGACTGCGCACGCCGCGCGTCATCGCTTGCGAAACTTGCACCATCATGCGGTCCTTTCGTGAACAGCGGGCTTCGCGGGCTCGACAGCAATCCGTCCGCCCTTGCACAGTATCAGTTCATGCCCGCGCTCCTTGCAGCCCTTGCGGCCAGCGTGGGCACGCGCCGTGCCTGCCATGGCACCGCGCTTACCATGGCGCTCCAGGCAAGGAGTTCATGCGATGACGACCCGGCTCTCGGTGGCCAAGGACAAGCTGAAGTTCGTGCTGCTCGAAGGCATCCACGAGACGGCGCTGCAGGCGCTGCGCGACGACGGCTACACGCAGGTCGAGACCTGGCCGAAGGCGCTCGCCGGCGACGCGCTCGCCGCGGCGCTGGCCGACGCGCACTTCGTCGGCATCCGCTCGCGCACGCAGCTCACGCGCGACGTGATCGAGGCGGCGCCGAAGCTGACGGCGATCGGCGCGTTCTGCATCGGCACCAACCAGATCGACCTGCGCGCCGCGATGCGCCGCGGCATTCCCGTCTTCAACGCGCCGTTCTCCAACACGCGCAGCGTCGCCGAGCTGGTGCTGGCCGAGATCATCCTGCTGATGCGCGGCATCCCCGAGAAGAACGCGATCCTGCACCGCAACGGCTGGGTCAAGAGCGCGGCGCATTCCTACGAAGTGCGCGGCAAGACGCTGGGCATCGTCGGCTACGGCCACATCGGCACGCAGATCGGCGTGCTCGCCGAACAGCTCGGCATGGCCGTCGTGTTCCACGACATCGAGGCCAAGCTGCCGCTGGGCAACGCGCGCCAGCTGCCGACGCTCGACGCGCTGCTGCAGGCTGCCGACGTCGTGACGCTGCACGTGCCAGCCACGCCGCAGACCGCGGGCCTCGTCGGCGCCACCGAGATCGAGCGCATGAAGCCCGGCAGCCACCTGATCAATGCGTCGCGCGGCAACGTCGTCGACATCGAGGCGCTGGCCGCCGCGCTCGACGCGCGCCACCTGCACGGTGCGGCGATCGACGTCTTCCCGGCCGAGCCCCAAGGCAACGACGCGCGCTTCGAGTCGCCGCTGACGCGCTACGACAACGTGCTGCTGACGCCGCACATCGGCGGCTCGACCGCCGAGGCGCAGGCCAACATCGGCCGCGAGGTGGCGGCCAAGCTGATCCGCTACAGCGACAACGGCTCGACCGTCTCGGCCGTCAACTTCCCCGAGGTGGCGCTGCCCGAGCACACCGGGCGCTGCCGGCTGCTGCACATCCACCGCAACGTGCCGGGCGTGATGGCGCACATCAACGCGCGCTTCGCCGCCGCGGGCATCAATATCGCGGCGCAGTACCTCAGCACCAACGACGAGGTCGGCTACGTCGTCATCGACGTCGACAGCGACGCCAGCCGCGTCGCGCTGGACGAGCTGTGCAGCATCCCCGACACGATCCGCTGCCGCATCCTCTATTGAGACGGCGCCGGCCGCGCCCGACGCGCGAAGCTCCGCCCGCCCTGCAGCCGGCCGAGGCTTTGAAGTACAACGAGGGCTCCGCAACGCCGCGCGCCACGATGCCCTCCGCCGCTCCCTTCGCGTTCAAGGTCCTCACCGTGAACATCCACAAGGGATTCACCGCGTTCAACCGCCGCTTCATGCTGCACGACCTGCGCGAGGCCGTGCGCAGCGTCGGCGCCGACGTCGTCTTCCTGCAGGAAGTGCTGGGCACACATTCGCACCATCCGCTGCGCCACCCCGACTTCCCGGCGCTGCCGCACTATGAGTTCCTCGCCGACACGATCTGGCCGCAGTTCGCCTACGGCCGCAACGCGATCTATCCGCACGGCCACCACGGCAACGCCGTGCTGTCGAAGTTCCCGATCGTGCGCTGGTCCAACCGCGACATCTCGATCAACGGCCCCGAGAAGCGCGGCCTGCTGCACTGCGTGCTGGAACTGCCGCAGCGCGGCACCGAGGTGCACGCGATCTGCGTCCACCTCGGTCTGAAGGAAGGGCACCGCCGGCGCCAGCTCGACGACCTGTGCCGCGTCGTGACGACGGAGATCCCGCGCGACGCGCCCGTCGTCGTCGCCGGCGACTTCAACGACTGGCAACGCCGGGCGCACCCGATCCTCGAGCGCGGAGCCGGCCTGCACGAAGTCTTCGTCCAGGCGCACGGCGAGGCGGCCCGCACCTACCCGGCGCGCCTGCCGATGCTGGCGCTCGATCGCATCTACGTGCGCAATGCCGGCGTGCATGCGCCCGTCGTGCTGCCGAGGCGACCCTGGTCGCACCTGTCGGATCACGCGCCGCTGGCGGCGGAGATCGAGTTGTGAGCGCCGCCCCATGAGCCAGCAGCAGCGCTGGATCCCCGGCAACCGTTTCGAGTTGCTGATCAACGGCGAGGCGTTCTACCCGTGCGTGTTTGCCGAGATCGAGCGCGCCGAACGCGAAGTGCTGATCCAGACCTTCATCCTGTTCGACGACAGCGTCGGCCAGGCGCTGCATCGCGTGCTGGTCGCCGCGGCGCGGCGCGGCGTGCGCGTCGAGCTGATGATCGACGGCTACGGCTCGCCCGACCTGTCGCCGGCCTATGTCGAGGGCCTCACCGGCGCCGGCGTGCAGCTGCACGTGTTCGACCCGGGACCGAAGCTGTTCGGCCTGCGCACCAACCTGTTGCGGCGCATGCACCGCAAGATCGTCGTCGTCGACGGCCGCATTGCCTTCGTCGGCGGCATCAACTTCTCGGCAGACCACCTCAAGGAGCACGGCCCCGAGGCCAAGCAGGACTATGCCGTCGTCGCCGAAGGCCCGATCGTCGGCGTCATCGACCGCTTCGCGCACGACTCCCTCGAGCCGCACAAGCGCCTGCAGTGGCTGCACCGCCGCGCGGCACCGCCGCTGGACAAGCTGCCGCCGACGGCGGGCGCAGCCGATGCCCTGTTCGTCACGCGCGACAACGCCGAGCACCGCAGCGACATCGAGCGCCACTACCGCATCGCGATCCGCCTGGCGCGCCGGCGCGTCGTCATCGCCAACGCCTACTTCTTCCCCGGCTACCGGCTGCTGCGCGAGATGCGCCGCGCCGCGCGGCGCGGCGTCGACGTGCGGCTGATCCTGCAGGGCATGCCCGACATGCCGATCGTCAAGTTCGCCGCCAGCATGCTTTACCACCACCTCGTCGTCGCCGGCGTGCGCATCTACGAGTACTGCGAGCGCCCGCTGCACGGCAAGGTGGCGCTGACCGACGAGCACTGGTCGACCGTCGGATCGAGCAACCTCGACCCGCTGAGCCTGGCGCTCAACCTCGAAGCCAACGTGATGATCCGCGACCGCGCGTTCAACAGCCTGCTCCACGAGCACCTCGACGAACTGGTGCGCAAGCATTGCCGGCTCATCGAAGCGAGCGACCTGGTCGAGTCGAACCTGTGGCGGCGGATCCGCTCGTACTTCGTCTTTCACCTGGTGCGCTGGTATCCGTCGTGGGCGGGCTCGCTGCCGGCGCACCGGCCGCGCATGATGTCGGTGCCACCGTCCGCGACACCGGCCGGCGCCGCGGCCACCGACTCCAGCGCGCCGCGCGTCGCCACCGAGCAGGAGTCGGCGTGAGCGACACGTTGCGCGCCGCGGCGCCCGCGCCCCCGCCCCCGCCGGGGGCGCCCCCCGGGTGGGGGGGGGGCCCCCCCCGCGC
>CAYJLV010000008.1:0-49876 GCA_964371405.1 uncultured Burkholderiaceae bacterium | reverse complement strand
CCTGCGCGCGGGGGGTCGCCACCGAGCTGTTGGGGGGGTGCGCGACAGGTGGCGCGCGGGGGCGCGGGCGCCGCGGCGCCGGCTGCGCGAACGACCGTGGTGGCCGTGGGCAACGCGCGGCGCGACTCTCGCCTTCCTCGGCCTCGTCGCCTGGCTGGTCGCGAACCAGGCGCGCCACGTCGACTGGGACGACGTCGGCGCGACGCTGCGCGCCTACCCGCTGGCCACGCTCGGCATCGCCGCAGCGCTCGCTGCCGCCAGCCACCTGCTCTACAGCAGTGTCGACCTCTTCGGCCGTCGCTATGCCGGCCACACGTTGCCGGCGCCGACCGTGATGGCCGTCACCTTCGTCGTCTATACCTTCAATATGAACCTCGGCGCACTCGTCGGCAGCGTCGGCCTGCGCGCGCGCCTGTATACGCGGCTCGGGCTCGAGCCCAACCAGATCGCGCGCGTGCTGTCGATCGCGCTGGTGACGAACTGGATCGGCTACCTGCTGCTCGCCGGCGCGCTGTTCGCGGCACGCCCGCTCGTGCTGCCGCCCGACTGGAAGATCGACAGCGGTGGCCTGCGCGTGCTCGGCGTCGCGATGCTCGCCGTCGTCGCCGCCTACCTCGCCACCTGTGCGCGCTGGCACGACCAGACCTGGAGCGTGCGCGGCCACGAGTTCCGGCCGCCGACGCTGCGCTTCGCGGCGCTGCAGCTCATGGTCTCGACGCTGAACTGGGCGCTGATCGGCGGCGTGGTCTGGATGCTGCTGCAGCAGAAGGTAGCCTACCCGGCGGTGCTCGGCGTGCTGCTCGTCGCTGCCGTGGCCGGCGTCATCACGCACGTGCCGGCGGGTCTCGGGGTGCTCGAAGCCGTGTTCGTCGCTCTGCTGTCGCACGTCGTGCCAGTGCCCAAGCTGCTGGCCGCGCTGCTCGCCTACCGCGCGCTGTACTACCTCGCGCCGCTGGCCGCGGCCAGCGTCGTCTTCGGCGTGCTCGAGCTGCGCGCGAAGCGGCAGCGGCGCGGCGCCGGCCGCGGCTGAGCGGCGCGGCGCGAGCGAGCCTCCGGAGCCGGCAGCGCCTACTCGACGACCTTCACCGGCTCGCCGGCGCGCGGCTCGCGCTGCGCGCCGTAGACACCGTTGATCAGCCGCAGTTGCTGCTCGGCACGCGTGGGCAGCGGCGAGCGCCGCGCCAGCTCGGCGAAGCCGCCGGGCGGGAACGCCACCGCCTTCAGCGCCCACGGCCGCGCCGCAGCGCGGTCGGCCGCCGTCAGCGGGCGAAACGACGACTCGGATTCGCGCAGGCCGGGGGCCGATCGCTGCAGCGCCGCGACGTCGCGCGCCAGATAGAGCAGCGCGTAGTGGCGGTTGGCGGGGCCCGTCACGATCGTCGCTTCGAAGCTGCCGGTCTGACCCTGAGCGGTGCGCCGCGTGCCGGCGACGTGCGTCGCCGCCAGGCCGGCGCCGAGCGTGCGCCGCTCGGTGCGGCCCTCGGTCGGCTTGAAGACGTTGCGGATGATTTCTTCGTGCGTCGAGCCTGCGTTCGGCGGCACCGTCTTGACGACGAGGCCGGCGTCGCCGGCGGCGTTGACGACGGCGATCGCGTCGGGCGAGTTGGCGACCTTCCAGCCCTGCGGCGCCGTCAGCGCGATGCCCAGCGGCTCGTGATAGAAATTGCGCCCGCGCGTCACGCCCTGCTCGCGGCTCTCGCCGAAGGCCATGCCGTCGATCGCCTGGAGGTAGCGCGCGCGGCCGTCGTCGCCGTACTGGCCCTTGTATTTCGCGGCGATGCCGCGGATGTCGGCGAGCCGCTGCTCGTTGCTCGGGTGGGAAGAGAGCCAGTTGCCGCCCGACGGCGCGGCGCGGCCCTCGTCGCGCGCCGCGTCGGCGGCGTAGCGCTCCTGGTCCTTGAGCACACCGATCACGTCGACCATGTTGCTCGGGTCGTACTTGTTGCGCGCGAGGTACTCGGCGCCGAGCTGGTCGGCCTGCAGCTCCTGGTCGCGGCTGTACGAGGCAACGTAGCCTGCGGCCGCCGTCTGCGCCACCTGGCCCGCGAGGTCGCCGACGCCGAGCACAGCGCCGAGCACGCTGGCGGCGAGCACGCCGAGCCCCGCCGTCTGCTGGCGCGTCGCGCGCTGCGCGCCGTGGCGCGCCGTCACGTGGCCGATCTCGTGGCCGATCACGCCGGCGAGGTCGGCCTCGCTCTCCATGTAGGCCATGATGCCGCGCGTCACGTAGACATAGCCGCCGGGCAGCGCGAAGGCGTTGATCTCGGGGCTGTCGAGCACGGTGAAGGTCCACTGCAGGTTGCCGCGGTGCGACTGCTTCGCCAGCTTCTGGCCGAGGCCGTTCACATAGGCCTGCACGCGCGCGTTGTCGTAGCGGCCGTATTCGGCGAGCACCTGCGGATGCGCCTTGCGCCCCTCGGCGATCTCGGCCGCCTCGTCCATCACGGTGCGCTCTTCGCGGCCAGTGACAGGGTTGACGACGGTGGCGCAGCCGGCGAGCAGCGCGGCGGCGACAACCAGCGGAACCAGGAATTTCGGGCGCATCGCAGAACCTCCGTTGTCACCGACTTCGGGCGGCACGGGGCAACCGCCGTGCCGCCCCATCGCAGTGTGCCCGGCATGCGGGGGCAGTGCCTGCGCGCCGCCAAACCCCGCACTACGCCAAGGAACTGGCATGCGGCGCGCGCTGCTTCCACAGCGTGATCGGCTGGCGCCGGCTGAAGCCGACCTTGGCGCGATGGCGGCTGCGAAGGCTGCTCCCGGGCTTCGCAGAGCGGCAACGGCAAGACGGGCGAGGAGTGTGATCAACGGTCGGGCGGGTGTACGCTGGCAACGCGGCCAGGCTGCCCGATGCGGGCGCAGGCCGGCCCCCGCATCACCACCGCGAACCGGAGACCAACACACCATGGGCATCATCACCACCATCATCGTCGGCCTGATCGTCGGCGCCATCGCGCGCCTGCTGATGCCGGGCGATCAGAAGATGGGCTGGATCCTGACCTGCCTGCTCGGCATCGGCGGCTCGCTGATCGCCGGCTTCGTCGGCCAGGCACTCGGCTGGTACGCCGTCGGCGAGCCGGTGGGGTGGATCGCGTCGGTGATCGGGGCGGTGGTCTTGTTGTTCGTCGTGGGCAAGCTGCGCAAGACCTGAGGCCGGGGCCGCGCCGAGGGCGCCCTCGGCGCGAGTGCCGCAGGCTCTCAGCCGTTCGCAGCGTCGCGCCGAACGGGGTGAATGCCGAGGTGGCTCTGCGTCTGCGGCAGCAGCGAGCCGGCCCCTTTCGAGGCCATCGGGACGATCAGGACGTCGCAGGGCGCCGCAGCGAGCAGCCGGCGCGAGACGCTGCCCAGGAGCATGTCGGCCCACGGGGTATCGGTCGAGCGGCCCACAACGATCAACTGGGCGCCGCTCTCGGCCTGCCGGGCCAGGATCTCTTCCTCGACCGAGTCGCCCACTGCAAGTGCCCGTCTCAGGAGGCCGGCTTTCCACGGCGCGACGGGTTGGAGGATTCGCTGCAACTCGAAGTCGCACTGCTGCAGTGCCGCTTGACGTCGGCGCCGCTGTGCGCCGGCCGCGATGCCGGAAAGCCGGATCGCGGCGGGCGAGAGCAGCCGCACCACGTGCAGGGCATCGACGTCGGCGTCGCCCCCGACGGCGCACGCCCACGAGGCCACGCGTCGGGCGGCTTCATCGCGCAGATCGACCGCGGCAAGGACGCCGGCATAGGGCTTCCACGCCGAGCCCTTCACGACGAGGACGGGAACCGGCCGGCTGCTCACCAGCGTCTCGCTGACCTCCCTGCGCCAAGGTCCGGGCATGCGCGCAACGCGACGATGATGCGTCACGAGCAGGTCGGCCTGGCCCAGTTCGGCGCCGACGTCGGACACACCGCGCGCCGGCCTGTCCACAACGGAGACGGGCAGCCCGTACAGGCGAGCCAGGCGGCGCGCCTTCCGGCGCAGCTTGGGCACGGGATCGGTGCTTCGGGAGATGCGAGCTGCATCGTAGTAGAGCAGCCGCAGATTTGCCTCGTGGCTTGCGGCGAGCTCTGCCGCCCGGTGCAGCGCGGCGTGAGCCGAGTCCGACAGATCGCTCAGCGCCAGGATCGATCCGATCATGTTCATGGGCGCAGCCTCAAAGGCGCCGACGACGACACCGCGCCGCCAGGGCCGGTCCCGGCCCGGACCTGCATGCCGGCCTCGGCAGCGAGTCGATCCGCCGTCCACCCCCGGCCGAGCAGCAGCATCCGCGTGTGCAGATCGTCCTGGACTTCGACGCCCACCTGCGCGCCCAGGCATCGCAACACGCGATTGCGCAGGTCGACGTACAGCAACGGATAGTGCCGAGCCAGCGACCGCCACAGCGCATAGGCACCCGGCGACTGCCGGGCGCCGGTGATCAGGCACAGGCCCGAATCGAGCCCCCAGCGATACACCGCGGTCGCGACGCCGCGACGCTGGTAGGCCGGCCGGTACTTGGAGTGCGGCGCGCGCAGATGACGGTCGGCGCGGGCATCCAGCTCGATCAGGCGGTTGAAGACGGTGTACCCGGCGAGGCGCCGCCGCACGCGGTCCTCGACGTACACGTAGAACTCGCCGTCCGCCTCGCGCCAGCGCAGGATCAGGTCGGGCCGGCTCGTCGGCGCGGCCGCAATGCCGTGCAGGGTGTCGCCCGGAGTGTTCAGACGCTGGTACAGCGCGTCGAGTTCGCGCTCGAGCTTGTCGGTGTCGTGCCCGACGTCGATGCGCAGTTCCAGGCGTCCCGGCAGCAACGCAAAGCCGATCGGCAGCAAAGCGGCGATCGTCACGGCGCAGCCTCCGCCAGCGCCATGCCAGCCGGCTCGAACGGCCGGCCGGGGCTGCTCGCCTGGGGCGTCGACGCATCGTCGCCCTGCCACAGGCCGCTGAGCAGCCCCTCGGGTCGGGTCCGTGACACGACGCGGCCGCAGGAGGGCCACGCATCCTGTCGCACACTCGATCCGGCATAGATGCCGTAGCCTGCACCCGCGCGTATGTCGCCGCCGCTGACGACACATTCGCCGGCCCGGATGGCGCCTTCGGCGGCGATGTCCGAGCCGGCAACGGCGCCCCAGCCGACATCGATGTGCATGCCGCTGCGGATCGATCTTCCTGCCTGGATGCCATGCGCGGCGCGCAGGCTGTCCGTGCAGACGATCGCGCCGCCGACGCGCAAACTATTCGCGCATTGAACGGGCCCGTTGACCTCGAGGCCCGCGTCGACGACGGCCGCGCCGCCGACGCGCAGCATGGCCCCGCAGCGCAGATCGCCGTGAATGCGCAGATCCCCCTCGCAGGTCAGCGCGTCGTGCACCTCCACGCTCCAGGCCGAGACCAGGTTGCCGCCCGTCTTCAAGGTGCCGAGGGCGCGGATCCCCGTCGCTGCATGCAGATCGCCCCCAACGGTCAGCGAGTTGCCCATGCGCAGGCTGCCGCCTGCACGCAGCGAACCGCCGACGCGCATCAGCGATCCCACCTCCACCCCCTGGCGCACCTCGAGCGTGCCGGCGAACACGAAGGCGTCGGCCGAGATCGAGTCCACCACGCGAACGGCGTCGATGGGACCGAACTGGTCCATCAGCCAACAGGCGTCGGCCGCGCGACCGTCATCGACCAGTGCGTCGATGACGTGCTGGTACTCCGTCGCGCTCTTGAAGTGCCGGGCGAACCAGCGGAATCCGCTGGCGCAGGATCGTTTGGCCCGAAGGGCCCGTGAAGTGATCTCCATGTCGAAGACGCCTCGCAAGTCAACGCCGCAGACCGCTGCGGCGGCGCGTGGCGCAGACCCGGGCTCTCGAGATCACCTCTGCGCATCCCATCAGCCGTTCACAGCCGGCTGGCGGGACAGCGCGCACTCGCGCACTCGCGCTGTCGCACGCGACGACGCGAAGACGTGTTGAATCGATTCCCGGGGCGCGCAACGATGCCTGGACACCGGGCATTGGCCCCGTGGCCCGCCGTGCGAGGAACTCAGAACCGGGCTTGGGGGTCCTGGGCTCCGCGCACGGCCCAGGAAGGCACGGCCGGAGACCCGTAGGAGCGCAGCGCCGCCAGCGCCCGGCCGACCACGTGCGCAACGCCTGCCGCCACGCGCTCAGCCGCCACCTTGGCCGGGGCGGCCCGAGCGGAGCAATCTCGGCTGAACGGATGGACAAACATGGGCGGCAGGAGCGAGGGGGTTCGGTGCGAACCCTTGCGCCGCGAGGCTATCACCAATCGCGCGCGCGTGCTCGCCGTGCGGTCGTTCGCCGCCGGCCGACGCAGCGGCGTGTTCCGGTCAAGCGTCGATATTCCCCGCCCTCAGCGCATTCGTCTCGATGAACTCGCGCCGCGGCTCGACCTCGTCGCCCATCAGCATCGTGAAGACGCGATCGGCCTCGATGGCGTCGTCGATCTGCACCCGCAGCAGGCGGCGCGCGGCGGGGTCCATCGTCGTTTCCCACAACTGCTCGGGGTTCATCTCGCCCAGGCCCTTGTAGCGCTGGCGCGCGACGCCGTTCTCGGCCTGCTGCATCAGCCAGTCCATCGCGGCGCGAAAGTCGGCGACCTTGCTTTCCTTGGCCTTCTCGCCCTCGCCCTTGCGCACAACGGCCTCGGCGCCGAGCAGGCCCTTGAAGGTGCGGCCGGCGGTGGCGAGCACGTCATAGTCGGCGCCATGCGCGAAGTCGGCGGTGATCACGCTGCTCTTGATGTTGCCGTGCTGGGCGCGGCTGATGCGCAGCACGTGCTTGTCGGTGCGCGCGTCGAACTCGGCGCCGACCTGCGCGTCGTGCAGCGCGGCCTTGAGTGCAACGGCGGCGGCCTCGGCCGACTCCCTGGTGTCGAGGTTGATCTCGAGCCCGCCGGAGAGCACGCGCAACGCCTCGAAGTCCATCGCGCCCGACAGCCGCGTGATGACGTGCTCGGCCAGCAGGTACTGGCGCGCCAGCGCCTCGAGCGCATCGCCCTGCAGCACGGCGGTGTCACCGCGGCCGGTGTGCAGGGCGGCGTCCTTCAGCGCGACGCGCAGCATGTAAGCGTCGAGCTCGTGCGCGTCCTTCAGGTACTGCTCGTCCTTGGCGTGCTTGACCTTGTAGAGCGGCGGCTGTGCGATGTAGATGTGGCCGCGCTCGACCAGCTCGGGCATCTGACGGAAGAAGAACGTCAGCAGCAGCGTGCGGATGTGGGCGCCGTCGACGTCGGCGTCCGTCATGATGATGATGCGGTGGTAGCGCAGCTTGTCGGGGTTGAAGTCGTCGCCGCCCGAGCCCTTGCCGATGCCGGTGCCCAGGGCCGTGATCAGCGTCAGGATCTCGTTGCTGGTCAGCAGCTTCTCGTAGCGCGCCTTCTCGACGTTGAGGATCTTGCCGCGCAGCGGCAGGATCGCCTGAAACTTGCGATCGCGGCCCTGCTTGGCCGAGCCGCCGGCCGAGTCGCCCTCGACGATGTAGATCTCGCACAGCGCCGGGTCCTTCTCCTGGCAGTCGGCGAGCTTGCCGGGCAGGCCCAGGCCGTCGAGCACGCCCTTGCGGCGCGTCATCTCGCGCGCCTTGCGCGCGGCTTCTCTGGCACGCGCGGCGTCGACGATCTTGCCGCAGATGATCTTGGCGTCGACCGGGTTCTCCTGCAGGTAGTCGGCGAGCAGCTTGCCGACGATGTCCTCGACCGGGCCGCGCACTTCGCTGCTGACGAGCTTGTCCTTGGTCTGGCTCGAAAACTTGGGCTCGGGCACCTTGACGCTGATGACGCAGGCCAGTCCTTCGCGCATGTCGTCGCCGCTGATCTCGACCTTGGCCTTCTTGGCGAGTTCGTTGTCCTCGATGTACTTGTTGATCACGCGCGTCATCGCGGCGCGCAGGCCGGTCAGGTGCGTGCCGCCGTCGCGCTGCGGGATGTTGTTGGTGAAGCAGAGCACGCTCTCGTTGTAGCCGTCATTCCACTGCATCGAGACTTCGACGCCGATCGTCGTTCCCTGATCGCTCGCCTTCTCGCCGACGGCGTGGAAGATCGTCGGGTTGAGCGTCGTCTTGCCCTTGTTGATGAACTCGACGAAGCCCCTGACGCCGCCCGTGTAGGCGAAGTCCTCCACCTTGCCGGTGCGCTCGTCGGAGAGGCGGATCTTGACGCCGTTGTTGAGAAACGAGAGCTCGCGCAGCCGCTTGGCGAGAACGTCGTAGTGGAAGTCGATGTTGGAGAAGATCTCCTCGTCGGGAACGAAGTGCACCTCGGTGCCGCGCTTCTCCGTCTCGCCGATCACCTTGAGCGGGCTGACCAGGACGCCGCCGCGCTCCTCGACCAGGCGGTCCTGCACGAAGCCTTTCTTGAACTCGATGTAGTGCACGCGGCCTTCGCGGCGGATCGTCAGGCGCAGCAGCTTCGAGAGCGCATTGACGCACGACACGCCGACGCCGTGCAGCCCGCCCGAGACCTTGTAGCTGTTCTGGTTGAACTTGCCGCCGGCGTGCAGCTCGGTCAGCGCGATCTCGGCCGCCGAGCGCCTGGGCTCGTGCTTGTCGTCCATCTTGACGCCGGTCGGGATGCCGCGGCCGTTGTCGATGACGGAGATGGAGTTGTCGGCGTGGATCGTCACGACGATGTCGTCGCAGTGACCGGCGAGCGCCTCGTCGATCGAGTTGTCGACAACTTCGAACACCAGGTGGTGCAGGCCCGTGCCGTCCGACGTGTCGCCGATGTACATGCCGGGGCGCTTGCGGACCGCTTCCAGCCCTTCGAGGATCTGGATCGAGCCCTCGCCGTAAGCGGTGTCTGCGGGTTGGGGATCGGGACTCAGCGGCTCACTCATAACAGGTACCAAGAGGGCCCGGAGGGCCCGGGCCATGAACTGACCAGAACCCCCGCCCGGCGGGGGCAGGGGGTGCGAAACAAAACGGCGGAGCCGATTCGGTCTGAGGCCAAAGGCCTCAGATCCTCATCGGCATCACGACGTACTTGAAACCCGACTGCTCGGGCACGGTGAACAGGGCCGAACTGCTCGCGTCCTGCAGCGACAGCGTCACCATCTCCTGGCTCATGTTGGACAGCGCGTCCATCAGGTAGGTGACGTTGAAGCCGATTTCGATCGCGTCGCCGCCGTAGTCGATCTCGAGTTCTTCCTTGGCCTCTTCCTGCTCGGCGTTGCTCGATGCGATGCGCAGCGCACCGGGCTCGATGTTCAGGCGCACACCCTTGAACTTCTCGCTGGTCAGGATCGCGGCGCGCTGCAGGCTCGCCAGCAGCGGCGCGCGGCCCAGCGTCACATGGTTCTTGTGGTTCTTGGGAATCACGCGGTTGTAGTCGGGGAACTTGCCCTCGACCAGCTTGGTGACGAACTCCATTCCCGAGAACGCGAACTTGGCCTGATTGCCGGCAAAGCGCATCTCGATCGGCGCATCGTCGTCGGCCAGCAGGCGTTGAAGTTCGAGCACCGTCTTGCGCGGCAGGATCACCTCCTGCTTCGGAATGTCGGCCTCGAGCGTGGCCTGCGCCAGCGCGAGGCGGTGGCCGTCGGTCGCGACCAGCGTCAGGCACCTGCCTTCGGCAACGAACAGGATGCCGTTGAGGTAGTAGCGGATGTCGTGCACTGCCATCGCGAAGTGCACCTGGTTGACGAGAGCCTTGAGCACCTTCTGCGGCACGCTGAACGCCGGACCGAAGTCGGCCGCCTCCTGCACCAGCGGAAAGTCGTCGGCCGGCAGCGTCTGCAGCGTGAATCGGCTCTTGCCGCCCTGCAGCGTGAGCTTGTTCTGCGCCGACGACAGCGTGACGACCTGGTCGGCGGGCAGCGCGCGCAGGATGTCGATCAGCTTGCGCGCGCCGACCGTCGTCGCGAAGCTCGCAGCATCGCCGTCGAGCTCGGCCGTCGTGCGCACCTGGATCTCGAGGTCGCTGGTCGTGAACTCGATCGCCTTGCCGTTCTTGCGCAGCAGCACGTTGGCCAGGATCGGCAGCGTGTGGCGGCGCTCGACGATGCCCGAGACCGCCTGCAGGGCGGAGAGGACCCGCTCCTGCGCAGCTTTCAACACGATCATTTGAACCTCTTTCTTATCTGGTCGTCGTAGTAGAGGACGCCGGCTTCTGTTGAGAACCGCATTTTCCCCTTTTCCATCAACTGCTTGGCGCGTTGACAACCGTGTGCGGCGGGCGCCCGCAAGCGGCTGGTTCGCAGACAACAACTTTGCGGCAGGTCGCTGTGCTGTGGACGAGTCGCGTGTTGCGCAAGAGTTGTCCCCAGTGTTGTCAGCCCTTGAGCGTCTGCTCGAGCACGTGCAGTTGCTGGTTCAGCTCGGTGTTCTTGCTGCGCTCGCCGCCGATCTTGCGCACCGCGTGCAGCACCGTCGTGTGGTCGCGCCCGCCGAACAGCTCGCCGATCTCGGGCAGGCTCTTTTGCGTCATCTCCTTGGCCAGGTACATGGCGATCTGGCGCGGCCGGGCGATGCTCGCCGGCCGCTTCTTGCTGTACATGTCGGCGACCTTGATCTTGTAGAAGTCGGCCACCGTCTTCTGGATGTTCTCGACGCCGACCTGCCGGTTCTGGATCGACAACAGATCCTTGAGCGCGTCGCGCGCGAGCTGAATGCTGATGTCCTTGTGCGAGAAGCGGGAGTAGGCCAGCACCTTGCGCAGCGCGCCTTCGAGCTCGCGCACGTTGGCGCGCACGTTCTTGGCGACGAAGAAGGCCACGTCTTCGGGCATCGCCGTGCCCTCGCTCTCGGCCTTCCTGATCAGGATCGCGACGCGCATCTCGAGCTCGGGCGGATCGATCGCGACGGTGAGCCCGGCGTCGAAGCGCGACGTGAGCCGCTCATCGATGTCGACCAGCCCCTTCGGGTAGGTGTCGCTGGTCATGATGATGTGCGCCTGCTTGGCCAGCAGCGCCTCGAAGGCGTTGAAGAACTCCTCTTGCGTGCGGTCCTTGCCGGCGAAGAACTGCACGTCGTCGATCAGCAGCAGGTCGAGCGAGTGGTACTTGGCCTTGAGTTCGTCGAAGGTCTTGCGCTGGTAGTTCTTGACGACGTCGCTGATGAATTGCTCGGCGTGCAGATACAGCACGCGCGCGCCGGGCCGATCTCTGAGCAGCGCATTGCCGACGGCGTGGATCAGGTGCGTCTTGCCCAGGCCGACACCGCCGTAGATGAAGAGCGGGTTGTACATCTGGCCCGGCGCGCCGGCGACGTGCAGCGCGGCGGTACGCGCCATCTGGTTCGCGCGCCCCGGCACCAGTGTGTCGAAGGTCAGCGCCGGGTTGAGCCGCGAGCGGCTGGCCGGCGTTGCGGCCGGCGCGAGTGCCGCGGCGATCGGGATGCCCGAGCCTGCGGGCAGCGCCTGCGACAGGGCCTGCGCGGCCGAAGCCGGCGACGCGCCGGCCATCAGCGCGCTGCGCGAGAGCAACTCCGCCGCCGGTGCCGGCTCGCGCGGCGCGAGCGTCAGCTCGAGCCGCACCGGCTTGCCGGCGATCTCGCTGAGCACGGCCTCGATACGCCCGGCGTACTGGCCGCGGATCCAGTCGAGCTTGAAGCGGTTGGGGACGCGCAGCGACACCAGCGCGCCGTCGCCGCCGTGATCCGTCACGTCGGCCTCGGGCAGAGGCCGGATCCAGGTATTGAACTGCTGTTCCGGCAACTCCGATGCGAGACGATCGCATCCCAGCTGCCAAAGATCTGCGCCCATGCTTTTTTGTGGAGAACTCGTTGCTTGGAGCGGCCGGATTGTACGACCGGCGAAGCGCCGAGGGGCGGTTATCCACAGTTCGCTGCCTCAGGTCATTCCCTTGCGATCCAGGCACCCTCGGGGCTTGACATTGACCGTCGAGTGCGTTCTTTGGTCTAATCGCCGGTTTCCCGAGTTGGCGTTTGCCGCGCTTCGCGCCGGCGTTCAGCAGGCGACGGGACGGACGGATCGAACAGGATCGAACGATGAAACGCACCTATCAAGCTTCCAAGGTCCGCCGTGCGCGCACGCACGGCTTTCTCGTGCGCATGAAGACGCGCGGAGGCCGCGCCGTGATCAATGCGCGCCGCGCCAAGGGCCGCAAGCGCCTCGCCGTCTGAGTCCGCGGCCCGATGCGGGTCGAGCGCCTGCTGCGATCGGTCGATTTCGAACGCGCATTGGGCACGCCGCCCCGCGGGCGCAGTGCTCACTTCGCCGTCCATCGCGTCGCGGCCGGGCCGGCCGCGGGTCGCAAACGGGTGCAGGATTTGAAGTTGTCAACAAGTCAGGGGACAAGCGGAGTGCAACTTGTGGATGACTCGGCCGCTACGGCTCTGCCGGCCGCCACATCGCCGCCGTCGGCCTGCTGGCTCGGCGTCGTCGTCCCGAAGCGCCACGCGCGCCGCTCCGTGACTCGCTCGTTGCTCAAGCGCGAGATCCGTGCCGCCGTCGCGCGCCATGCAGAACGGCTCGACGCCGGCCTCTGGCTGGTGCGGTTGCGCGCGCCGTTCGATACGCAAAGCTACGTGAGTGCAGCGTCGGCAGCGCTGCGTCTCGCGGTGCGCGACGAACTCGACGAGCTGTTGCTGCGCGCCGCGCGGCGCGTGCAGCCGACCTGAACCGATGGCGCGACCGCTGCTGCCCGCATCGCTGGCGCGGGCCCCGCGCCGCTTGCTCGTCGTGCTGCTGCGCGGCTACCGCCTGCTGCTGAGCCCCTGGCTGGGCAACGCGTGTCGTTTCGAGCCGACCTGCTCGCTGTATGCCATCGCCGCGATCGAGCGCCACGGCGCGCTCGCGGGAGGCTACCTGATGGCGCACCGCGTGCTGCGCTGCCACCCATGGTGCGACGGCGGCCACGACGCCGTGCCTGACGCGCCGCCCCGATTGTTCGCCCGCCTAGGGCTGGGCAGCGCGCCCGCCGACGAGGCCAACCTGACGAAGATCGCCCGATGACCGATATGCGCCGCACCCTGCTGTGGGTGGTGTTCTCGATGTCGCTCGTCCTGCTGTGGGACGCCTGGAACAAGCACACCGGGCAGCCATCGCTGTTCGGCGCGCGCGAGCCGGCGCCCGTCGCCGCCGCGGGCCCGGCCGCGTCGACGGTGCCGGCCGGCGGTCCGACGCCGGCGGCGACGAGCGCCATGCCGGCTGCCGCGGCCGGCGCCGTCCCCGCAGCGCCGGCGGCCGCGCCTGCACCGGGCACGCTCGTCACCGTGTCGACCGACCTGGTGAAGGCCACTTTCGACACGCTGGGCGGCAACCTGGTGCACCTGGAACTGCTGCGCTACGCCGACGCGCTCGACCCGAAGCAGCCTGTCGTGCTGTTCGACCGCTCGGCGCAGCGCGTCTACGCGGCGCAGACCGGGCTGATCAGCAACACCGGCGCGCTGCCGAACCACTTGACGCCGATGACGGCGCTGCCCGGCAAGACGGCGCTCGAAGACGGTGCCGACGTGCTGCACGTCGCGTTCGAGTCGGCCGAGGTCAACGGCGTCAAGCTGCGCAAGACCTGGTCGCTGGCGCGCGGCAGCTATGTTGCGACGGTGGCGCACGAGGTCGTGAACAACGGCGCCGCGCCGGTGCAGCCGCAGCTCTACCTGCAACTCGTGCGCGACGGCAACCCGCCGGCCGGCGAGTCGAGCTTCTACTTCACCTTCACCGGCCCGGCGATGTACACCGACGCGGCCAAGTTCCGCAAGGTCGAGTTCAAGGACATCGAGAAGGGCAAGGCCGAGCACGACAAGAGCGCGAGCGACGGCTGGATCGCGATGGTGCAGCACTATTTCGCGTCGGCCTGGCTGCTGCCGGCCGGCACGCCGCGCGAGTACCGCACCGCCAAGGTGTCCGACAACCTGTACTCGATCGCGATGGTGCAGGCGCTGCCCGCCGTGGCGCCCGGCACGAGCGCCAAGGCCGAGGCGCAGCTCTTTGCCGGCCCGCAGGAGGAGAACCGGCTCGAGGCGCTGGCGCCCGGGCTCGAACTGGTGAAGGACTACGGCTGGTTCACGATCCTCGCCAAGCCGCTGTTCTGGCTGCTCGACCAGCTCTACAAGCTGCTGCACAACTGGGGCTGGGCCATCGTCGCCCTCGTCGTGCTGCTCAAGATCGCCTTCTACTGGCTCAACCACAAGGCCTACGCGTCGATGGCCAAGATGAAGGCCGTCAACCCGCGTGTGATGGAGATGCGCGAGCGCCTGAAGGACAACCCGCAGCAGATGCAGCAGGAGATGATGCGCATCTATCGCGAGGAGAAGGTCAACCCGCTCGGCGGCTGCCTGCCGATCCTGGTGCAGATGCCGTTCTTCATCGCGCTGTACTGGGTGCTGCTGTCGTCGGTCGAGATGCGCAACGCGCCGTGGATCGGCTGGATCACCGACCTGAGCGCGAAGGATCCGTACTTCATCCTGCCGCTGCTGATGACGGCGTCGAGCCTGCTGCAGACCTGGCTCAACCCGACGCCGCCCGATCCGGTGCAGGCCAAGATGATGTGGATCATGCCGCTCGTCTTCTCGGTGATGTTCTTTTTCTTCCCGGCCGGCCTGGTGCTGTACTGGCTGACGAACAACATCCTGTCGATCGCGCAGCAGTGGTTCATCAACAAGCGCCTGGGCGTCCTGAAGTGAGCCGGTAGCACGCCGACCCCGCGATCGAGGCGTTGTCGCGCGTCGCACTCGCGGCGACGATGCAGCCGTCCACCGATCAATGCGGGGCAGACCCGGCAGCCAGTGCCACCCGGCACCGGCAGCCGGCTCGGGTGAGTCGAACGGGCGAGCACGATCGCGAAGCACCGCCGCTACCCCCCGCGCCATACCTCGGGCAGCCCACGCGGCTGCCCGAGGTTTTTTTGGGGCTTGGCCGCAATGCGGGAGCCAGCCGGTGCTGCGCCAGAATGTGCGCATGCTGCCGCGTCACCAGGATCCGATCGTCGCCGTCGCCACGGCGCCGGGGCGCGGCGCGATCGGCATCGTGCGCGTGTCGTCGGGCCGCGCCCTGGAGCCGCTGATCGGGGCCGTCTGCGGGCAGCGCCTCGCGCCGCGCCACGCGACGCACCTGGCATTCCGCGACGCGCACGGCGCGCCGATCGACCACGGCCTCGCGCTGCACTTTCCGGCGCCGCATTCCTACACCGGCGAGTCGGTGCTCGAGTTGCAGGCGCACGGTGGTCCCGTCGTGCTGCAACTGCTGCTCGCGCGCTGCCTCGAAGCGGCGCAGGAAACCGACGATCGCAGCGGTGCCGCGCGGCTGCCCGGCCTTCGGCTGGCGGCGCCGGGCGAGTTCACCGAGCGCGCCTTCCTCAACGACAAGCTCGACCTGGCGCAGGCCGAAGCCGTGATGGACCTGATCGACGCCAGCACCGAGGCCGCGGCGCGCTCGGCCGGCCGCTCGCTCGACGGCGCGTTCTCGCGCGAGATCTTCCGCGTCGCCGAGGCCCTCGTGCGCCTGCGCACGTTGGTCGAAGCCACGCTCGACTTCCCCGAGGAAGAGATCGACTTCCTGGAGCGCGCCGACGCGCGCGGCCAGCTCGCCGGCATCGAGGCCGACGTGCTCGGCGTGCTCGACCGCGCGCGCCAGGGCGCGCTGCTGCGCGAGGGCATCACCGTCGTGCTGGCCGGCCAGCCCAACGTCGGCAAGAGTTCGCTGCTCAATGCGCTGGCCGGCGCCGAGCTCGCGATCGTTACGCCGATCCCCGGCACGACGCGCGACAAGGTCGCCCAGACGATCCAGATCGAAGGCGTGCCGCTGCACGTGATCGATACCGCCGGCCTGCGCGACGATGCAACCGCTGCCGATGCCGTCGAATCGATCGGCATCGCGCGCAGCTGGGCCGAGATCGAGCGTGCCGACGCCGTCGTGTTCCTGCACGACCTGACGCGCATCGGCCAACCCGACTACGACGCGGCCGACATGCGCATCGCCGAGCGCTTGCGCGCACCCGGCCGGCGCGCGCCGCGACTGCTGCATGTCTACAACAAGGTCGACGCTGCGGCTGCGCCGGTCGCAGCGCCCGACGCGCTGGCGCTGTCGGCCGCGCGCGGCGACGGTCTCGACGCACTGCGCCGGCGCCTGCTCGAGCTCGCCGGCTGGCACGCCGACGCATCGGCGACGGAAGGCGTCTACATCGCGCGCGCGCGCCACCTGCAGGCGCTGCAGCGCACGCGCGAGCACCTGCAGCATGCGCGCGGCCACCTCGAAAGCGCCGAGCCCGCGCTCGACCTGTTCGCCGAAGAACTGCGCCTCGCGCACGACGCGCTCGGCGAGATCGTCGGCCGGTTCACGCCCGACGCGCTGCTCGGCGAAATCTTCGGGCGTTTTTGCATCGGGAAATAGGCCACTCGGCAATCTGCTCGCAAGCGAGATCGACGGCCCTGAGACGATCGGAGCGTCAGTCGGCGCCGGAGTCGAAGTCCCACAGACGGTGCGCGTCCAGCAGCAAGAGCGCCAGATTTTCGAGCGCGTCCACCCGCGCATTCCTTTCCAGCAGCGAGGCTTCGAGCGATTGGCGCCGGGCGAGCAGCACCGCCGCGATACCCGTTTCGCCGAGCTGGTTGGCGGCAGCCAAGCGCTCGGCGACCCGGGCCTGCAGTTGCGCGCTCTGCTGTGCCACCTGCCAGCGCAACACACTGGAATCGACCGCCGACTGCAGCGACCGCACTTCACCGTTCAAGCGCCGAGAGCGCGCTTCGGCAAGTTGATCCAGCGCTTCGGCCCTTGCCCGGCTGGCGTCGGCCGCCGCGCGCCTGGCTTCGCCACCGAACGGAATCGACACGTAGACGCCGATGACCCGTTCGCTGCCTCCACGCTCGCTTCCATAGCGAACGCCCACCGTCGGATCGGGCCGGCGTTCGGCGTCGGCGCGCTCGCTCTCGAGCCGCCCGCGCTGCGCCGCCGTGCGAGCCAGACGAAGTGCATGATCCTGCTGCAGAGCGCTTTCGCCCCACGTCGCCAGATCGTTGCCGGGCGGCATCGGCGCCGGAAGTGCCGAGCCGACGAGCGCCGCGATCTGCGGGAACTGCTGGCGCAGCAGAATCCCGGCGCGTTGCGCCCGTTCACCGGCCAGACGCGCAGCCCCTTCGGCTTGCGCCGCGGCGGCTTGCGCCTGCAGCGCGTCAAGATGCGAGGCGTCGCCGAGTTGCTCGCGACGGGCGATGCCGGCAAGCTCCCGGGCGCTCAGCGCCGCCTGGTTGCGCAGCACGTCGGCGGCAGCGTGCTCGCGCAGCCATTGATACCAGAGCGTGAGCAGCCGCCTCGCGGCTTCGTGCCGTGCCTCGCCCAGCGCGACCGTCGTTTCGGCAACCCGCTGTTCCCCGAGCAGGCGGTCCAGTCGCGCCTTGTCGGGTAGTCGCAGAGGGCGCTCGAGTGCAACTTCCCACTCGCTGAAGCGTTCGACTCGAGGGGCGCCATCGGCACGCCGGCGTTGATGGTCGACACGTGTCGACCATTCGTGAGGCCCGCTGACGAACTGTCGCCGTTCGGCGAGACCGGCCTGCTGCAGTGCAACCGCAGCGCGGACCTCCGGCGAATCGCCGATTGCACTGCGCACCTGGTCGAGCGGCGGGAGTTCGGCCGGGTAGTCGCCGGGCGCAGCGAACGCGGGCAACCACAGAAGGCAGGCGAGCACGCAAGTCCAGTACCGGGCGGTCATGCCAGCATCCCGAAGCTTCGCAACTCGACGGTCCAGAAGAACAGGTTCGCGTCCGGCAAGGCCGCGAGCAGATAACGGCGCAGTTCCGCCAGCGAGTCCGCACTCAGTGCGATCTCGAACTTCACGCGGCGACCTTGCCCGCGCACCCTCTCGTTTCCGCGCTCCAGCTTGACCTCGGTGCCATGGCCGTTGGCGAGGCTGGTTGTGAAGCCCACGGCGATGGAGGGCGCGTCGAGCAGCAAGTCGGCTACGGTTTCCTCGAGCGACGCGGGAACGATCAGAGTCAGCAGAGTGTCGGGAGGAGCAGTCATGGGTTCGATCCTTCGGATGACAGTGCAGCCGGCCGCTCTGCGCCGAAGCGCCGGTAAAGCAACGGCAGCAGCAGCAATGTCAGCAGCGTGGAGCTGATGAGACCGCCGATCACCACGACGGCAAGTGGGCGCTGAATCTCCGATCCCGGCCCGGTCGCAAACAGCAGCGGCACGAGGCCGAACGCTGCGATCGATGCAGTCATCAAGACCGGTCGCAACCTTCTGCGCGCCCCCTCGACGACCACCTGGTCAATCGGCATCCGGCGATCGGCCAGGGCGTTGAAATGGGTGACCATGACGACACCGTTGAGCACAGCGATGCCGAGCAGGGCGATGAATCCGACCGAAGCGGGCACCGACAAATACTCGCCCGACAGCAACAGGGCGAACACGCCGCCGATCAGCGCGAACGGCACGTTGGCCAGGACAAGCGTCGCCTGGCGCACCGAGCCGAACGTCGAGAAAAGCAGAAGGAAGATCAGCAGGATCGCGATCGGCACCACGATCGCCAGGCGGGTCGCCGCACGCTTCTGGTTCTCGAACTGGCCGCTCCACTCGAGCCGATAGCCGACCGGCAGCTTGACAGCCGACGCAAGCAGCGCCTGGGCTTCCTGGACGAAGCCGACGAGATCACGCCCCCGGACGTTGGCCCGCACCGTGACGTAGCGCGCGCCGTTCTCCCGCTCGATCTTCACCGGCCCATCGACCCTCTCGAGCCGGGCCACTTCCGACAGCGGCACAGCGTTGCCATCGGCCAATGCCACGCGCAGATCGCCGAAGCGTGCGGCGTTCGTGCGCACATCCTCGCCTGCGCGCAGCAGGATCGGTACGCGCCAGCCGGACTCGATCACCACGCCGGCAGACCGGCCTTCGATCATCGCCCGAAGACTCGACTGAATCTCATCGACCGACAGGCCCAGGCGACCCGCCGCCAGTCGGTCGATCTGGATCTGCAGATACTGGACACCTTCATTGCGCGCAGTGAAGACGTCCTCGGCTCCGGCGATCCCGTTCAGCGAGGTCTCGATCCGGCTGGCAAGCCGTCCGAGTTCCGCCAGATCGTTGCCGAACACCTTGATCGCGACATCGCCTCGGACGCCGGTGATCATCTCCGAGATGCGCATCTCGATCGGTTGCGTGAAGGCCGCGTTGAGGCCCGGGTAGTCGGCGGCAACGGCGCGCAACTGGTCGGTGAGCCAAGCCTTGTCCGGATTGCGCCATTGCGAGACTGGTTTGAGGACCAGGAAGCTGTCGGTTTCGTTCAGGCCCATCGGATCGAGGCCCAACTCGTCGGACCCGGAGCGGGCCACGATCCGCGTGACCTCGGGGACGCGCTGCAGGATCGCGCGCTGCACGCGCGCATCGATCGCGATCGTCTGATCGAGGCTGATCGACGGCAACTTCTCCAACTGCATGATCAGGTCGCCCTCGTCGAGCGTCGGCATGAACGACTTGCCGAGCAGCGTATAGGCCCCGCCCGCGAGCGCGAGCAGCACCAGGGCAGCGGCGAAGACGACGCGGCCATGGCGCAGCGCCCAAGCCAGCGCCGGCAAGTACAGCGCTTCGAGCTTGCGCGCCAGCCAGGGTTGGTGCGCCGGCCTGCGGCGCAGCAGCAGCGAGGCCAGGACGGGTATCACCGTGAGCGCCAGCACCAGCGAAGTCGACAGCGCGTAGACGATCGAGAGCGCCACCGGCACGAACAGCTTGCCCTCGAGCCCCTGCAGGGAAAGCAACGGCACGAACACGATGATGATGATGCAAACGCCTGAGACGACCGGCACGGCGACTTCGCGCACGGCTCGATAGACCACGTTCAGCAGCGGCAGCGTGGCGGGTACGCCGCCCTCGGCCATACGGCTCTCGATGTTCTCGACGACGACGACCGAGCCGTCGACCAGCAGACCGATGGCGATCGCCAACCCCCCGAGACTCATCAGGTTTGCCGACACGCCCGTATAGCGCATCAGGATGAAGGTCCCCAGCGCCGCCAGCGGCAGGGTGAGGGCAACCACCAAGGCCGCCCGCAGGTTCCCCAGGAAAGCCACCAGTAGTACGAGCACCAGCACGATCGCCTCGAGCAGCGCCCTCGATACCGTTGCGATGGCGCGTTTCACGAGCGCCGACCGGTCGTAGAACGACTCGATCGTCACCCCTTCGGGCAAGGAGGCCGACAAGCCGGCGAGACGGGTCTTGACGTCGGCGATCACGGCTTGTGCATTCGCACCGCGCAAGGCGAGCACGAGCCCCTGGACGGCCTCGCTGCCGTCCCGAGTGACGGCGCCATAGCGGGTCAGGCTGCCGATCCGCAGTTCGGCGAGCTCCGAGAGACGAACCGGCACGTCCCCGCTCGATGCGACAACGATCCTTCCGAGATCGGCCAGATCACGGATAGCCCCCTCGGTGCGTGCGATGAGGACTTCCTCGCCCTCGACCAGCCGGCCCGATCCGTCGTTGCGATTGTTGCGCTCGATTGCCGCGCGCAGATCGTCCAGGCTCAAGCCTCGCGCGGCAAGCAACTGGATATTCGGGATGACCTCATAGGTGCGGACGAGTCCGCCCAGGCTGTTGACATCGGCCACTCCGCGGATCGTGCGCAGTTGCGGCCGGATCACACGATCGAGCAGCGTGCGCTTTTCCGCGAGCGACAGCGGACCTTCGATCGTGAACATGAACATCTCGCCGAGCGGCGTGGTGATCGGCGCCAATCCGCCGCTGGCCTCGGGCGGAAGCACGCCGGTCGCCGCGTCGAGCCGCTCGCTGACCTGCTGGCGCGCCCAATAGATGTCGGTGCCGTCCTCGAAATCGATCGTGACGTCGGCAAGGCCGTACTTGGTCACAGCGCGCAGCAGCCGTTGGCGGGGGATGCCGAGCATCTCCTGCTCGATCGGCACGGTGATCCGGCTCTCGACCTCTTCGGGTGTCATGCCGGGCGCCTTGAAGATGATCTTGACCTGGGTGGTCGACACGTCGGGAAAGGCGTCGATCGGTAGTTCGCGAAGGGCAACGATCCCCGCGCCGACCAGCAAGACGGTCAGAACCAGCACCAGCAGTCGCTGAGTGAGGGAGAAATCGACGATCCGGTCAAGCATCGAGCGAACTCACTTGCCGAGGCCTGCCAGCGCAGCCTTCAGTTGGCTCGCACCGTCGCTGACGACGGACTCTGCTTCCTGCAGGGGCGCTTCGATGACCAGGTCGGGGCCGGATTCGCCGACCACCTGCGCTGCGACCGCAAGGTACTTCTCGCCGCGCAGCGCAAATACAGCCGCTTGTGCTCCCCCTTTGCCCAAGCGAACGACTGCACTGCTCGGGACCAGCCAGAGCGGCGCCGCGGCGCCTGCGCTTCGCGTCTCGATCTCGGCTTCGACATGCTGGCCGGGATTCAGCCCGGCCAGCCCGGCCTTCATCCGGGCGCGCACCTTCAGCGTCTGGCCGTCGCTGACCGCGCGGCCGATCGCGACGACCACCCCATGCGCAGCGGACTCCGGAACCCTCACCGTTGCGCCGATCGCGACTCGCGCAGCCGCCGCGATCGGCAGCTCGATGTCGAGGTCGAGGGGATCCAGCCGGGCAATGTGGAAGAGCGTGGTTGCCGGCTCGACCCTTTCGCCTGCCCGTGTCGACTGGGCCAGGACAACGCCCTGCATCGGCGCGATCAGGGCGAGTTCGCCCGCGCGACCCGGACGCACACCGGTGAGGGCGAGCAGGCCGCGCTTCTCGGTCAAGGTCGCGGCCGCATGCCGGTCGGCGGCGCGGCTGGCCTCGACACGCGAGGTGGCGATGAGACCCTCGGCCAGCAGGCGCTCGTCGCGTGCGAGCGCCTGCTGTGTGCGCTCGCGCTCCGCCGCGGCTTGTGCCAGCTCGCGCTGCAACTCGAGCAGTTGGGGGCTGACCAGCCGCGCCATCACCTGGCCTTCTTTCACCGGCTCCCCGACGCCGACCAGCACGGCTGTCACCAGCCCACCCACGGGCGAGGCGACGAAGCGCTGCTGTGCGTTGGGAATCTGGACGTGCGCAGGCAGGTGGGTCAGCCGCTTCGCAGGCGCCGACCGAACCGGCACGGTTCGAATGCCTGCCGCAGCGAACTGGCTGACGGGAAGCGATGCGAGGCCCTCGTCCGCCGCCAAGCCGGTACGCAGCACTGCAAGCCCCAGCGCAAGTAGAGTGATCCGGGCGCTCCAGCGATGAATGGCCATGGCGATTGCCTGCGAGATGGGAGTAAGAGCGCTTCGAATCCTGCCTGTCGCAGGCTGAACGAGACCTGAACGCGAATCTTCCTCGCCAGCGAGACCGGCCGGCTTGATGCCGATCAGATCGTTGCTTCTTGGGCCGAAGGCAGCGCGCGAAGTCGCAGCCGCCCGCGCGCACCGGTCGCGTGCCCCGGAGTCGGCGGTTGCCTCGGCCCCGCCGCCTCTCGATAATCGCCCGATGGATATCGCAGGACTGATCAATGCGGTGCAGACGCTCAACGCCGACGATGCGTTTCGTCCGCGCCTGAACCACGAGCAATGGCGCGTGCTGTCGCAGTACCTGTCGCGCCACGAGATGCGAGCCGGAGAGTTGCTGATCCGCCAAGGCGAGAGCGATCGCGCGATGTACCTGCTCGAGCAGGGCAGCCTGCAGGTCTACATGACGGGCGCCCCGCCGGGCATGCGCATCGCGATCCTGCGCCCCGGCTCGGTCGCCGGCGAGCTCAGCCTGTTCGTCGACGGCGTGCGCGGCGCCAACGTCGAGACGATGACGCCTTGCATCGTCTGGGTGCTGCGCGGCCCGCGCGTCGAGGAGCTGGCGCAGCGCGTTCCAGCGCTGGCGCTCGAAGTGCTGCGCGCTGCCGGCGCCGTGATGGCGGTGCGCATGCGCGCCGGCATGACGGGCCAGATGCCGATGGCCTGAGCCGCGCTCAGTGGCCGGCGTACTGCACCAGCGTGTGCACCGCCAGGCCGCTCGCGCGCAGCTTCGCCGCGCCGCCGAGCTCGGGCAACTCGACGATCGCGGCGCCTTCGATCACGGTCGCGCCAAGGCGTTCGAGCAGCCGCTTGCCCGCCATCATCGTGCCGCCGGTCGCGATCAGGTCGTCGATCAGCACGACGCGGTCGCCGCTGCGCACGGCGTCGGTGTGCAGCTCGACCGTCGCGCTGCCGTACTCGAGCTCGTAGGTCTCGGCGACCGTCGTGAACGGCAGCTTGCCCTTCTTGCGGATCGGCACGAAGCCGACGTTGAGTTCGTAGGCGAGCACGGCGCCGATGATGAAGCCGCGCGCGTCGAGCCCGGCGATCGCGCCCGGCCGCACGTCGAAGTAGCGGTGCACGAACTGGTCGATCAGCACGCGGAACGCCTTCGGGTTCTGCAGCAGCGGCGTGATGTCGCGGAACTGCACGCCCGGCGCCGGCCAGTCGGGCACGGTGCGGATGTGGCTGCGGATGAAATCGAGCGGATCGGCGCTGTCGTCGGGCATGCTGGGCCTCGTGTCGTCGGGAATCAGTCGGTGCCGAGCAGCTTGCCTTCGGCCAGCGCCAGCGGCTCCGGCAGACCCGACAGTACCAGCGTGTCGCCGGCGGCGAGCACGCGAGACTCGTCGGGGTGCGCGACGGCGCCGGCCGCGCTGCGGATCGACACGACGCTCACGCCGACGGCATGCAGCGCCAGGTCGCCCAGGCGCTGGCCGAGCGTGACGGCGCCGGCCGGCAGGCTGACGCTGAGCAGTCGCGCCTGCTGGCGCTCCTCGGCAGTGTCGTCGTCGGCGCCGTGGAAGTAGCCGCGCAGCAGGCCGTAGCGAGCGTCGCGGGCGTCGCGCGTGAGGCGGATGACGCGGCGCATCGGCACACCCACCAGCGCGAGCGCGTGGCTCGCGAGCATCAGCGAGCCCTCGATCGCCTCGGGCACGACTTCCGTCGCGCCGGCGGCGCGCAGCCGCTCCAGGTCGGTGTCGTCGATCGTGCGCACGACGACAGGCACCGTCGGCGCGTGGTCACGCACCAGGTGCAGGATCTTCAGCGCCGACGGCGTGTCGGGGTAGCTGACGACGACGGCGCTGGCGCGCGCCAGGCCGGCGGCCATCAGGCTCTGCAGGCGCGCGGCGTCGCCGAAGACGACGCTCTGGCCGGCCGCGGCGGCGTGGCGCACGCGGTCGGGGTCGAGGTCGAGCGCCATGTAGGGAATGTGTTCGCGATCGAGCAGGCGCGCCAGGTTCTGGCCGCTGCGCCCGTAGCCGCAGATGATCACGTGCGCCTCGGTGCGGATCGACTTGCGCGCGATCGTCGTCAGCTGCACCGACTGCAGCAGCCAGTCGCTGGCCGACAGGCGCATCACGATGCGGTTGCTGTAGAGAATCAGGAACGGCGTCGCGAGCATCGAGAGCACCATGCTCGCGAGCACCGGGCTGACCCATTTCGAGTCGATCAGCGCGTGCTCCGCGCCGAGCGTCAGCACCACGAAGCCGAACTCGCCGGCCTGCGCTAGATAGAGGCCGGTGCGCAGCGCGACTCCCGGCGGCGCTCGGAACAGCCGCGCCAGCAGCGCGATCAGCACGAACTTGGCGAGCACCGGCAGCGTCGTCAGCAGCAGCACCAGCAGCCACTGGTCGAGCAGCGGATGCCAGTCCAGCCGCATGCCGATCGTGATGAAGAACAGGCCCAGCAGGACGTCGTGGAACGGCCGGATGTCGGTCTCGACCTGGTGCTTGTACTCCGTCTCGGCGATCAGCATGCCGGCGATGAAGGCGCCGAGTGCGAGCGACAGGCCGGCATGCTCGGTCAGCCAGGCAAGGCCGAGCGTGACGAGCAGCAGGTTCAGCACGAACAGCTCCTCGCTCTTGCGGCGCGCCACGATCGTCAGCCACCAGCGCATCAGCTTCTGGCCGCCCAGCAGCAGCAGCGCGAGCAGCGCCGCCGCCTTCAGCAGCGCCAGCGCGAGCGCGCTGCCGAGATCGCCGCCGCTGCCCGCCAGCGCCGGGATCAGCACCAGCAGCGGCACGACGGCGAGATCCTGGAACAGCAGCGCGCCAAGCACGCGCCGGCCGTGCTCCGACTCGACCTCGAGCCGCTCGACCATCATCTTGACGACGATCGCCGTGCTCGACATGGCGATCGCGCCACCCAGCACGACGGCGCCCTGCCACGACAGCTCCCAGGGCCGCGCCGTGAATCCGAACGCCCAGACCAGCAGGAAGTGGCCCGCCACTGTGCCCGCGATCGTGATCAGCACCTGCGACAGCCCGAAGCCGAACACGACGGTGCGCATGCTGCGCAGCTTGGGCAGGTTGAACTCGAGGCCGATCACGAACATCAGGAACACGACGCCGAATTCGGCCAGGTAGCGCACGCTGCCCGAGTCGCCGGCCAACGCGAGCGCGTTCGGCCCGATCAGCACGCCCACCGCCAGGTAGCCGAGCATCGGCGGCAGCTTGAGCATGCGAAACAGCGCGACGCCGCCCACCGCAGCGACGAGGTACAGCAGCACGAGCTCGAGGGTGGAGGCCATGGGGGTCGTAGCGGGACGCGGCGCGGCGCGGGCGCGCGCCTAGAATCATCCCATCGTGATCCTAATGGACGCCCAGCGCGACGCCGCCCCGTGACCCGCCGCCCGACGCTCGACGCGCAGCGAGTGCTCGAACTTGCGCAGCGCACGCTCGACATCGAGGCGCAAGCGCTGCTCGGGCTGAAGTCGCGCCAGGGCGCCGGCTTCGTGCAGGCGGTCGATGCGATCCTCGGCTGCAGCGGCCGCGTCGTCGTCATCGGCATGGGCAAGAGCGGGCACGTCGGGCGCAAGATCGCCGCCACGCTGGCTTCGACCGGTACGCCGGCGCTGTTCGTGCATGCCGGCGAGGCGAGCCACGGCGACCTCGGCATGGTGACGACGGGCGACATCGTGCTCGCGCTGTCGAACTCGGGCGAGAGCGACGAGCTCGCCGCGATCGTGCCAGTGTTGAAGCGCATGGGCGTCAGCGTCGTCGCGATGACGGGCCGCGCCGAATCGACGCTGGCGCAGCACGCCGACATCGTTCTGTCGACCGCGGTCGACCAGGAGGCCTGCCCGCTGAACCTGGCGCCGACGGCGAGCACGACGGCGCAGATGGCGCTCGGCGATGCGTTGGCCGTCGCGCTGCTCGACGCGCGCGGGTTCCGCGAGGAGGACTTCGCGCGCTCGCACCCGGGCGGCGCGCTCGGGCGCAAGCTGCTGACGCACGTGCGCGACGTGATGCGCGCCGGGGCCGACGTGCCTGCTGTCGGCGCCGGCGCCGCCTTCGTCGAGATGATGCGCGAGATGACGGATAAGGGCCTGGGCGCCACCGCGGTGACCGATGCCGGCGGCGCCGTGCTCGGCATCTTCACCGACGGCGACCTGCGCCGCCTGATCGAGAAGGGGCTCGATCTGCGCGCGCTGACGGCCCGCGACGTGATGCGTGCGCAGCCGCGCGTCGTGCGCGACGATGCGCTCGCCGTCGAGGCCGCCGACCTGATGGAAGAACACCGCATCACCAGCCTGCTCGTCGTCGACGCCGAGCGGCGCCTGGTCGGCGCGCTCAATTCCAACGACCTGATGCGCGCCAAGGTGATCTGAGTGATCGCCGAGCCCGCGCACCGGCAGGTGTGCCGCCGCCGCCGGATCCCGGTGCTGGCTTAGACTGCGGGGCGCCATGCCCCGCACCGTCCGTCCTGCCCTGAACTTCGAGCCCGAGCTGCTGCTCGCGGCGCAGGGCATTCGCGCCGCCGTGTTCGACGTCGACGGCGTGCTGACCGACGGCCTCATCTATATCGGCGAGCATGGCGAGCCGTTCAAGGCCTTCAGCACGCTCGATGGCCACGGCCTGAAGCTGCTGGCGCAAGGCGGCATCGTGCCGCTCGTCGTCACCGGCCGCGATTCGCAGGCGGTGCGGCGGCGCATCGCCGACCTCGGCGTCGGTCATGCGATCTACGGTGCCCACGACAAGCTCGCTGCCGCAGAGCAGTTGCGCGCGCAACTGCAGCTCGAATGGCGCGAGCTGGCGGTGATCGGCGACGACTGGCCGGACCTGCCGCTGCTGCTGCGCGCCGGCTTCGCCTGCGCGCCGCCGAATGCGCACGCCGAGGTGCGGGCAGTCGCGCGCCACGTGACGGCCGCCGCCGGCGGGTACGGCGCGGCGCGCGAGTTCTGCGACCTGCTGCTGTGCGCCGCCGGCCGCTACGCCGCGCTGCTCGACGGCCCGCTGACGACACTCGACGACGCATAGGCCGGCGGCGTGGACCTGCTTGAACCCGCCGCGCTGGCGCCGGCTGCGCCGCCCGGTCCGAAGCCGCGTCTGCGCTGGCACTGGCGCGCCGCCGAGACGGTGTCGGCCTATCTGCCGATCGTGCTCATGGCGCTGCTCGCGCTTGGCACCTGGTGGCTGGTCAAGAACACGCCGCGGCCTGCGCCCGAAACGGCTGCGGCGGCGCCGCGCCACGAGCCCGACTACACGATGCAGCGCTTCGTCGTCCAGCGCTTCACGCCGGCCGGCCGGCTGCGCGCGCAGCTCGAAGGCGACGAGTTGCGCCACTACCCCGACAGCGACACCGTCGAGATCGACCAAGTGCAGATGCGCGCCTGGGGCGACGCGCAGCAGACCACGACGGCGACGGCGCGGCGCGCCCTCGTCAACGGCGACGCGACGCAGGTGCAGCTGCTCGGCGGCGCGCAGGTGGTGCGCGAAGGGCAGGCCGGCGCGCCGCCGATCGAGTTCCGCGGCGAATTCCTGCACGCCTTCCTCGCCACCGAGCGGGTGCGTTCGCACCTGCCCGTCGTCGTGCGGCGCGGCGCGACCGAGATCCGCGCCGACGCCCTCGACTACGACAACCTCGACCGTACGGTGCAGTTGCGCGGACGCGTCCGCGCGCGCTTTCCGGGCGCCGGCGGCAGGCCGGCCGAGGCGTTCACGCAGGGCGTGCGACCGTGAGACACCCTGTGCCAACGCATGTGCCGCGCGCCGAGCGCCGGGGTGCTCCCAGGCGGGCCAGCATGCCAAGGGCGAAGGGGCACCACATGGTCTCTGGGGATCGGCCGAAGCGCACGTCGGACGGGCAACGGGCATGACCAGCGGACTGGTTTACATCACCGGCGCGTCGAGCGGCATCGGCCAGGCGCTCGCCACACGCTACTACCGCGACGGCTGGCGCCTCGCGCTGGTGGCGCGGCGCGCCGCCGAGCTGCACGACTGGGTCGCGCGCCAGGGCTTCGATACGTCGCGCACATTGGTCCACGGCGCCGACGTGCGCGATGTCGACGCGATCGTCGGCGCCGGGCGCTCCTGCATCGCTGCCCAGGGCCTGCCCGATATCGTGATCGCCAGCGCCGGCATCAGCGTCGGCTTCGACACCGCCGAGCGCGTCGACCTCGACGTGATGCGTCGCATCTACGAGACCAACAACCTCGGCATGGCGGCTACGTTCCATCCGTTCGTGCGCGCGATGTGCGAGCGGCGCAGCGGCACGCTGGTGGGACTCGGCAGCGTGGCCGGTATCCGCGGCCTGCCGGGCCACGGCGCCTACTGTTCGAGCAAGGCCGCCGTGATCGCCTACTGCGAATCGCTGCGCGGCGACTGTCGGCCGCACGGCGTGCGCGTCGTCACCGTCAATCCGGGCTATGTCGAGACGCCGCTGACGCGCGCTGACCGCCATTCGAAGCCGTTCCAGCTCACGGCCGACGCCTTTGCCGAACGCGCGGTGCGCGCCATCGGGCGCGGCACTTCGTACTGCGTGATTCCGTGGCAGATGGCCGTCGTCGCGAAGCTGCTGCGCGCGCTGCCCGACCCCTGGTTCGACCGCCTGCTCGCCGGCCGGCCGCGCAAGCCGAGGCAGGGCGAGACCTGAAGGTCGGCGTTCCGGTGACTCGCGGCGCTTTTGCGCGGCGCCCATGAAAAAAGGCGGTGGACTCGCCACCGCCTTCTTCGTCCGATCTCTCGATCAGTAGCCGCCGCGACCACCGCCGCCACCGCCACTGCGGCCACCGCCGCCGTAGCTGCCGCCGCCGCCGCCGCTGCGGCCACCGCCGCCGCCGTAGCCGCCGCCGCCACCCCCGTAGCCGCCACCGCCGCCGCCATAACCGCCGCCGCTGCTGCCGCCGCCGTAGCCACCACCGCCACCACTGCGGCCACCGCCGCCGCCACCGTAGCCGCCGCGGAAGCCGCCGCCGCCGCCACCCGGACGATCCTCGCGTGGACGCGCTTCGTTGACGACGACGGCACGGCCGTCGAGCGACTGACCGTTCATGCCGTTGATCGCGGCCTGCGCTTCGGCATCGCTGCCCATCTCGACGAAGCCGAAGCCCTTCGAGCGGCCGGTGTCGCGGTCCATCATGACCTTGGCCGAAGTGACCGTGCCGAACTGCGCGAAAGCATCGTTCAGATTCTCGTCGCGCACGCTGTACGCAAGGTTGCCGACGTAGAGCTTGTTACCCATGAGGCGCCTTTCCTGACCCTATGAACTTGTGGAGCTTCAACCCGTCGTGAACCATTCAAGCGAAGGCGCCGCTGCCAGCAGAGGGAACAGATTATCAAGGAATTGACGCGGCGTGCGCAAAGCGCGGCGCGCCCTTTTGTTGTTTCAGTGCTGCCGACTTGGTGCTAACCCTGAGTCGGGACGGCGCGGATGCGGCGCGGGGCAGCCCGTGCACCGACTGGCCGTATCAGACCGAAGCCGACCCCGCCCTCAACGGGCGGCGCCCGCGCGGTACTCGCTCGGCGCTGCGCCGTAGCGCGCCTTGAAGACGCGGCTGAAGTGCGCCAGGTTGCTGAAACCGCGCGCCAGCGCGATGTCGGTGACGGGGCGCGACGCGGCGGAACGGTCGGCGAGATCGCGCCGGCAGGCTTCGAGCCGCTCGCCCAGGATGTAGCCGGCGACGCCGTCGGCCTCGTCGGCGAAGGCGTTGTAGAGGTGGCGCCGGCTGCAGGCGAGCGCCCGCGCGATCTCGGGCACCGACAGCGCGGGGTCGGCCAGGCGCTGCGCGACGTGGTGCTTGATGCGTTCGCGCAGCGCCAGGCGCTGCGTCGCCGCCGACGGCCGGCCGGCAAGCTCGAGCAGCGACAACTGCACGAACTGCAGGATCGCGTCGCCGGCGCTGCGTGCCGCATCGTCGCTCAGGCCGGGGAGCTCTCGCCAAGTACTGCGCATCGTCTCGAGGGCCAGCCGCGCGACGCCGCCGTTGGCGCCGAAGCGGCGCGCCATCAGCGCGTCGACCGCGAAGCCGCGCTCGGCCAGCCGCAGCTTGGGCACGCGCACGATCAGGTGTTCGACGCGCTGCGGGTTGCACACGGCATAGCTGTCGGTCGTGTCGTAGATGCTCCATTCGCCCGGCGCGACCTGCGCCTCGCGCCCGCACTGCTGCACCTGTGCGCAGCCGAGGAGCGGTGCGACGATCTTCAGATAGCCGATGCTGCTGTGGCGCACCAGCGAGCGCGAGCGCGCGACGCGGTGGCGGTCCGCCTCCAGGCGTGTCAGCACCACGTCGCCGGCGTGCGTGGACGCGAAGCGACCGTCGAAGCCCTTGTCGCCGTAGGCGTCGCAGTCGAGTCCGTCGAACAGGCGGTGCATCGATTCGCCCCAGAAGGCGAGGCGGTCGCCGGGCGGCACGAGGTCGGTGCTGACCACGGTGGCGGCTGTGTTCATGCGCGGCTCCAACGGCTCGAGCGGGACGACGATTATGGCGGCGCGTCGCGCCGCTGCGCGGACGGCCGCGCCTGACCGTGGGACGCTGCCACCCTAGGGAAAGTCCGGTGCGCCGTGCACGCCAGGACAAGCGTTCCTGCCTCGGCGGAAAAGCACGGCTGCGGCGGGCTGGCTACTGTGCCTGCGAGGCTGCATCGCCGCGCCGTTGATCCGACTGAGCGGCACCCGGCACGTTGCGGCCTCGCTGCGATTGTTCCCCGCCTGCGGCCGCAATGCTCGGGCAGGGATTTTTTTGGAGAACACAATCGCTCCGGGCGTCGGGCACGACGCTCGCCCCGTTTGCAGCGACAGTGGCGCCCCGCCGCCTATCGTTGTTGATCCGTAGCGAAGGAGCTGAAGGAGTACCGCGATGTCTGAAGTGTCCATGCTGATCAACGGTCTCGCCGTCGGAGCGGAGAAGGGCGCGCTCTTCGAGCGCCGCAATCCGCTCGACAACGGCGTCGCGTCGCGCGCGCCGGCTGCCACTCCGGCCGACGCAGTGAAGGCCGTCGAGGCGGCGGCCGAGGCGTTCAAGACCTGGGGCCGCACCGGCCCGGGCGAGCGTCGTGCGCTGCTGCTCAAGGCGGCCGATTCGCTGAAGGCGATGACGCCCCGGTTCATCGAGGCTGTCGCGGCCGAAACCGGCGCCTCGGGCCAATGGGTCGGCTTCAACGTGATGCTGGCCGCAGGAATGCTGCAGGAGGCCGCCGCGCTGACGACGCAGGTCGGCGGCGAAGTGATCCCGTCCGACGTGCCCGGCAGCCTGGCGATGGGGCTGCGCCAGCCGGCCGGCGTCGTCCTCGGCATCGCGCCGTGGAACGCGCCGATCATCCTCGGCACGCGCGCCATCGCCACGCCGCTGGCCTGCGGCAACACCGTCGTGCTCAAGGGCTCCGAGATGTGCCCGCGCACGCACCAGTTGATCGTCGAGGCGCTCCAGGAAGCGGGCTTCCCGGCCGGCGTCGTCAACTACGTGACGAATGCGCCGGCCGATGCCGGCGCCGTCGTCGAGGCGATGATCGCGCACCCGGCGGTGCGGCGCGTCAACTTCACCGGCTCGACGAAGGTTGGCCGCGTCATCGCTATGACCTGCGCGAAGTACTTGAAGCCCGTCGTGCTCGAGCTCGGCGGCAAGGCGCCGATGGTCGTGCTCGACGATGCCGATTTGAGCGAAGCCGTGAACGCGGCGGCGTTCGGCGCGTTCGCCAACTCGGGCCAGGTTTGCATGTCGACCGAGCGCCTGATCGTCGACGAGGAGGTCGCCGACGACTTCGTCGCGCTGCTCGCCGCCAAGGCCCGGGGCCTCCCGCTGGGCGACCCGCGCGGCCCCAACCCCGTCGTGCTCGGTTCGGTGATCGGCATGCCTACCGTCGCCTTCAACAACGCGCTGATCGACGACGCGCTGGCCAAGGGGGCGAAGCTGGTGTGCGGCGGCAAGGCCGAGAACACGCTGATGCCGGCGACGCTGCTCGACCGCGTGACGCCCGAGATGCGCGTCTACCACGAAGAGACGTTCGCACCGGTCAAGGCCGTCATTCGCGTCAGCGGCGTCGACGAGGCGGTGCAGCGCGCCAACGACTCGGAGTACGGGCTGTCGGCGGCAGTGTTCGGTCGCGACATCGCGCGCGCCTTCCAGGTCGCGCGGCGCATCGAGTCGGGCATCTGCCACGTCAACGGCCCGACGGTGCACGATGAGGCGCAGATGCCGTTCGGCGGCGTCAAGGCCAGCGGCATCGGCCGCTTTGGCGGCGCGGCCGGCATCGCCGAGTTCACCGATCTGCGCTGGATCACGCTGCAGACCGAGCCGCGCCACTACCCGTTCTGATCCCCCGCAAGCCGGGAGGGAGCCGGCGAAGCGCGCAGGGAAAGCCCTAGTGCGCCCGCCGGGCGGCGCACCTACAGTGCGCACACTCCCAGCGGTCCGCTCCCCGGCGGGCCCGCTCTGGCGAGGGGGTCGAGGAGACATGGCGTCGGCAACGGCGCGCGGCGCGGCCAAAGGCGCTCCGCAACAACAAGGCCGCAACAGGCCACAGCGACAATAATGCAAGGGCACCGATGACCTCGGTGCCCTTCTTATTTGCGCGGCGGGCGCCGCACTCCCTGCATGCTCGAGTTCGCCGCCGTCACGCTGGCTTCGTCGCTGGCCGGATTCGTCGACGCCATCGTCGGCGGCGGTGGCCTGATCCTCGTGCCGGCACTGTTCGGCGCGTTCCCGAACGCCGCGCCGGCGACGCTGCTGGGCACCAACAAGGCCGCCTCGGTCTGGGGCACGGCCTGGGCCAGCGTGCAGTACGCGCGCCGCGTCACGCTCCGCTGGCATGCGCTGCTGCCGGCGCTGGCGGCTGCGCTGGCCGGCGGCTTCGCCGGCGCGTGGTGCGTGACTCGAATTCCCAGCGACGGCCTGCGCCGGGCGCTGCCTTTCGTGCTGCTCGGCGTGCTGCTCTACACGCTGGCGCGCAAGGACCTCGGGCGCGTGCACGCGCCGCGCTACGACGGCGCGCACGAGTCGTGGGCAGCCGGCGCCGTCGGCCTGGCGATCGGCTTCTACGACGGCTTCTTCGGCCCCGGCACCGGCAGCTTCTTCATCTTTGTGTTCGTGCGCTGGCTCGGCTACGACTTCCTGCACGCCTCGGCGAACGCCAAGGTGCTCAACACGTCGACCAACCTGGCCGCGCTGGCGCTGTTCGCGTCGACCGGGCATGTCTGGTGGCCGCTTGCCGCCGCGATGGCGGTGGCCAACATCGCCGGCAGCCTGCTGGGCACCCGGCTGGCGCTGCGCCACGGCGCCGGGTTCGTGCGCCGCGTCTTCGTCGTCGTCGTCGCGGCGCTGATCTTCAAGACCGGCTGGGACGCGTTCCTGCGCTGAACCGCGATCGGCCGATCTGTCGCGCCCGGCGGGCCTTATTCGGCGCGTCGCGCCGCCGTGGGGTGCCTAGCATCGAAACGCCCCGCTCACTTTCCTTGCCGCCATGCCCGTCGACCCGCAGCTGCGCACCCTCGAAATCGACATCCCCGCTCAGCCGCAGGCGCTGGTGCAGTTATCGCTGCTGCTGGCCGAGGAAGAGGTCAATCTGCAGGAACTCGCCGCGCTGATCGAGGGCGACATGGCGCTCGCCTCGGCCGTGCTGAAGGCCGTGAATTCGTCGCTGTACGGACTGAAGGGTCGCGTGCAGACGGTGCAGCAGGCGATCACTTACCTCGGCATGCGGGAAATTGCGGCCGTGACCTACGAGATGGGCTTGCGCGCCGTGTTCCGCCACGCGCCCGAACTGGAGCCGATCTGGACGCGTGCCGGCCTGCGCGGCCTGGTGATGGGACGGCTCGGCCAGCTGCTCAACGTCGACCCCTGGGGCGCCCACTCGGCGGGCCTGTTCGAGGAATGCGGCAAGGCGGTGCTGTACCGGCATGCACCCGACCACTACCGCTCGATGCTGCGCGCGGCGACGAGCGACAGCGAGCTGCTGACGCTCGAACACGCCGGTTTCGGCGTCAGTCACGATGCACTGGGCGCCGCGCTGTGCGAGAACTGGGGCCTCGACCCGGCTGCGGTCGCGAGCGTGCGCCACCACGTCCAAGTGCAGGCAACGCTGGAGCTGCCGCCGCAAATGGCGCGGCCGACGATCTGTGTGCTGTCGGCGATTGCCGCGGCGCTGATGAAGCAGCCCGAACGCGTCGAGGAGGCGGCTCTGGCATTGGCGCCGCAGGCGCAACTCGACGAGACGCTGGTGCTGCGCGGCGCGCGCAAGCTGCAGGAGCAACTCGACGCCGCGAAAGCGCGCGAAGCGAAGGGCTGACTCAGTACTGCCGGCCGCGCCGAAGCTGCTGAGCGCCCCCGGGAGTGAGAGTGGAAAAAACAGGGGAAGCGGGACGGCGGCCGGGGGCTCGCTCTCATCCGCCCCGGAGCGCCCGCTTCCCCTTGGACGTCAAGCGGTCCGGGAACCTTTGGGCTGCGGCGTCGGGGCCAGCAGCGCGAACAACGACAACTGCTGCGGCGAGCGCGTCGTCAGCAGAACCTTGAACTGGCGACCGCCGGTGGTGGGCGGCAGCGCCCTGTGGTGCCGCGGCGCGAGCGCCGACATGCCTTGCAGTTCGGGGCGGAAGGCGGGCAGGGCCATGGCGGGCGCTCCTTCGGGGTCAGCGCCGCGCCAGCTCGTGGCTGGGTAGCAGGCGGGTGATGATGCTCGAGACGAAATCGGCCTGCGCGCCGGCGTCGGCAGTGCGCGCCGGCAGCGCCAGGTCGGCGGCGCGGCCGAGCCAGCCGGTCAGCGATGGCGTTGCGGGTTGGGCCAGGCGCAGCACCGACGAAGCGCCGCCGCGACAGCGCGGCGTCGCGGGGCGGTGGCGCAGGGCCGGCAGGGAGCGGGTGACAAGGCGCATGGCAACGACGTCCTGGGGTTTCATGCCGGGGCGGCGCGTGACGCGTCGTCCGGGTGCCGCCATAAGCGCAGCAAACGTGCCAGCCCGGCGCGGGCCTGCGGCAGCGCGCGATGGACGCGTTTCGCGCGTCGCGTCGCGCCGCTCCGCGCGAAACGCGGCCCGATCGTAAGAGCGGCGTTACAGCGCCGACCGGAATTGTCAGCCGCCGGCGCGCGGCTGCCAGCCGTGCGGCACAGCGGCGAGCAGGCGGCGCGTGTAGTCGTGTTGCGGCGCCGCGAGCAGTTGCGTCGCCGGCGCATGTTCGACAGCGACGCCGTCCTTCATCACCAGCACGTCGTCGGCGAGGTAGCGAACGACGGCCAGGTCGTGGCTGATGAAGACGTAGGCCAGACCCAGTTCGTCCTGCAGGTCCTTCAGCAGGTTGAGCACCTGGGCCTGGACCGAGACGTCGAGCGCGCTGACCGCTTCGTCGAGCACTAGCACCTCGGGGTCGAGCGTCAGGCAGCGCGCGATGGCGATGCGCTGGCGCTGGCCACCCGAGAACTCGTGCGGATACTTGCCGAGGGCGCTGTCGTCCAGGCCGACGCGCGCCAGCAGCGCCGTGGCGCGGCGCTCGCGATCGGCGCGGCCGGCGCCGACGCCGTGGATCGCCATCGGCTCGGCCAGCGTCTGGCCGACGGTAAAGCGCGGGTTCAGCGACGCAAACGGGTTCTGGAACACGATCTGCACGCGGCGCCGGAGCGGCAGCAGCGCGCGGCGCGGCAGGCGCATCAGGTCGACGCCGCCGCCCGGGCCGTGCAGCACGACGCGCCCGGTCGTCGGGCCCCTCGCCGGCTCGTGCAGGCGCAGCAGCGCAAGCCCCATCGTCGTCTTGCCCGAGCCCGACTCGCCGACGACGCCCAGCGTGTGGCCGCGGCGCAGCCGGAACGCGATGCCGCGGCCTGGGCCGCCGAGCACGGCGACCGCGCGGCGCCCGAACAGGCCGCTTCGCTCCCAGTACGACTTGGCGAGCGCCTCGACTTCGAGCACGACGGGCGCCTCGGGATCCTTCGCGCGCTGCGGCGCGGCGGCGGCGGACGGCGCGGCGCCCGCGGTGTCGACGACGGCCAGCCGCGCCGGCAGCGGCGCACCGAGGCTGGGCCGGCAGGCGAGCAGCGCGCGCGTGTAGGCGTCGGCCGGCGCCGTGAAGATGCGGGCCACGTCGCCCTGCTCGCGCACCGTGCCCTCGCGCATCACGACGACGCGGTCGGCGATCTCGCCGACGACGCCGAGGTCGTGGCTGATGAACAGCATGCTCATGCGGTGTCGCTCCTTCAGCACCGCGAGCAGCTCGAGGATCTGGCGCTGGATCGTCACGTCGAGCGCCGTCGTCGGCTCGTCGGCGATCAGCAGCTTGGGCTCGCAGGCCAGCGCCATCGCGATCATCACGCGCTGCTGCTGGCCGCCCGAGAGCTCGTGCGGGTAGGCGTCGAGCCGGCGCCGCGGCTCGGGCAGGCCGACTTCGTCGAACAGCTCGGCGGCGCGTTCGCGCGCGGCGCGGCGGCCGAGGCCGAGGTGGCGCTCGAGCGGCTCGCAGACCTGGCGACCGACGTTGTAGACGGGGTTGAGCGAGCTCATCGGCTCCTGGAACACGCAGGCGATCTCGCGGCCGCGCAGCCGCTGCAGCTCGGCACGCGGCGCGGCGAGCAGGTCGCGGCCGCGGTAGCGGATCGCGCCGCTGCGCCGCGCGTTGGCCGGCAGCAGGTTCAGGATCGACATCGCCGTGACGCTCTTGCCCGAGCCCGACTCGCCGACGAGCGCGACGGTCGCGTGCTCGGGGACCTCGAAGCTCACGCCCTCGGTGCCGCGGCCGACGGCCTCGACGTCGCGCGCCGTCGCGCCTTCGCCGACGCGAAAACGCACGTGCAGGTCGTCGATGGCCAAGAGCATCACGACACCCCGCGCAGCTTCGGGTCGAGCGCGTCGCGCAGCGCGTCGGTGAGCAGCGAGAACGCCGTCACGAAGACGGCCATGAACGCCGTCGCGGCGGCGAGCTGCCACCAGTGGCCGAGGATCAGCTCGCTCTGCGCCTCTGCGAGCATCGTGCCCCAGCTCACCTGGTCGATGCCGACGCCCAGGCCCAGGTACGACAGAATCACCTCGGCCTTGATGAAGCCCACCACGTGGATCGACAGCTGCACCAGCACGACGTGGCTGGCGTTGGGCAGCACGTGGCGGAACGCGCGCGCCAGCGGGCCGGCGCCGATCGCCTCGGCGGCGCGCACGTAGTCGCGCGACGCATGCTTGATGAACTCGGCGCGCACCAGGCGGTAGATGCCGGTCCAGCCCGCCAACCCGAGGATCGCCACGACGGGGCCGACGCCGCGGCCGACGACGGCGGCGAAAGCGAAGATCAGCAGGATGCCGGGGATCGCCGTGAACACGTTGTAGATCCACTCCAGCACGTCGTCGACGGCGCCGCCGAAGAAGCCGCCGAGCGCGCCGAGCGCGGTGCCGATCAGCGTCGCCAGCAGCGCCGCGGCGACGCCGACGAAGATCGAGACCTGCGCGCCGCGCACCGCCTTGGCGAGCACGTCGCGGCCGAGGCGGTCGGCGCCGAACGGCAGCGTGTCGCGTCGCACCGAATCGCTGCTCGCATACTTCTTCGCAGCTTCGTCCCAGGCGGCGTAGCGCGGCGCGAGCGGGTCGATGGCCGACAGGTCGGTGCGCGGCGCGTCGGGCGCCGCTGCGCCGGGCAGCGCGGCCGGCGGCGGCGCTGCTCCGACGAATGCCGGCGGTGCGCTCGGCACCGCGAGCTCGGCCTGCCAGTCGCCCACGACGAGGCCGATCGCGCTCGCTGCGACGAGCAGCACGAAGGCGCCGACGACTCCCAGCGACGCGACGCCGACGCGGTCGTGGCGCAGGCGCCGCCACGCGGCGCGCCACACGCCGTCGCGGGTTGATCCCGGGAGGCTCATCGCAGCACGACTCGCGGGTCGACCCAGCGGTACAGCAGGTCGGTCGCAAGATTGACGACCATCGTGATCGCCGCGATGTAGACGGCGAACGCCTGGATCACCGGGTAATCGCTGCGGTTGACGGCCAGCAGGATCTCGCGCCCGAGCCCCGGGATCGAGAAGAAGACTTCGATCAGGAACGAGCCGACGAAGATGCCGGGCAGCGCGACGGCGACGTTGGTCAGGATCGGGATCAGCGCGTTGCGCAGCACGTGGCCGAGCAGCACGCTGCGCTCGGGCAGACCCTTGGCGCGCGCGGTGCGCACGTAGTCCTGGCCGATCTCGTCGAGGAAGAAGGTGCGGTACAGGCGCGTCTGCGGCGCCAGCCCGACCAGCACGGCCAGGAGCACGGGCAGCGGCGCGTAGCGCGTCAGGTTGGTCCATACGCTGTCGCTCCAGCCCTGCACCGGGAACCAGCCGAGGCGGAACGCTAGCAGGTACTGGCCGACGATCACGTAGACGAGAAACGAGATCGACAGCGCCACCGTCGTCGCGACCATGATGGCGCGGTCGGTCAGCGAGCCCCGCACATAGGCGACGCCGAGCGCGAACGGGATCGCGAGCAGCGCATCGAGCACGAGGATCGGCAGCATCACGGTCAGCGTCGCCGGCAGCCGCGTCGCGAACAGGTGGGCCACCGACTCGTTGGTCGCCCAGCTGCGCCCCCAGTCGAACGTCACGATCTGCTGCAGGAAGATGCCGAACTGCACCCACCATGGCCGGTTCAGGCCGAGCTGCTCGCGGATCGCGTCGATCTGCGCCGGCGTCGCGTTCAGTCCGCCGAGGATCTCGGCCGGATCGCCGCCCCAGGACTTGAACAGCAGGAATACGAGCAGCACGACGCCGAACAGCGTCGGCACCATCTGCCACAGGCGTCGGATCAGGTAGGCGGCCATCGCGCGCGAGTGTAGGGGCAGGCGGCGCGGCGACCGCACAATGCACGCCGATGACGCGACGCCTGCTCTGCCGCTTGCTGCTCTGCACCGCCCTCGCCGCGCCGGCGCTGGCCGCCGACGCGCCGAAGGTGCTGCGCTACGCCTTCCCGACCGCCGAGACGGGGTTCGATCCGGCGCAGTTGAGCGACCTCTATTCGCTGACCGTCACGCCGCACATCTTCGAGGGGCTCTACCACTACGACTTGCTGGCGCGCCCGTTCAGGATCAAGCCGCGCACCGCCACCGCGATGCCCGAGGTGTCGGCCGACCACACGGTGTGGACGGTGCGCATCCGCCCGGGGATTCACTTCGCCGACGATCCGGCGTTCCAGGGACGGCGCCGCGAACTCGTCGCGGCCGACTACGTGTACTCATTCAAGCGCTTCTTCGACCCGGCGCTCAAGAGCCCGGCCTATTCGAGCCTGCGCGACGAAGGCGTGGTCGGCCTCGACGCGCTGCGCGACGAGGCACTGAAGACCGGCAAGCCGTTCGACTACGACCGCGAGGTCGACGGCGTGCGCGCGCTCGACCGCTACACGATCCGCTTCAAGCTCGCCGCGCCGCGGCCGCGCTTTCTCTACACGCTGGCCAGTGGCGAGAGCTTCGGCGCCGTCGCGCGCGAAGTCGTCGAGCACTACGGCGACCGGATCATGGAGCACCCGGTCGGCACCGGCCCATTCGTGCTCAAGCAGTGGCGGCGCAGCTCGCTGATCGTGCTCGAACGCAACCCGGCTTATCGGGAACACGCCTACGACGCCGAGCCGAACGCCGACGACGCGGCAGGGCAGGCGATCGCGGCGCGCTTCCAAGGGCGGCGCCTGCCGATGATCGATAGGGTGGAGATCAGCATCATCGACGAGAGCCAGCCGCGCTGGCTGTCGTTCCTCGACCGCCGCTACGACCTGCTGCAGGGCGTGCCGCTCGAGTTCGCCGAGGTCGCGGCACCGAACGGGCGACTGGCGCCGAACCTCGAGCGCCAGGGCATCACGATGCAGCGCCAGCCCAACCCCGACGTGACGATGGCCGTCTACAACATGGAGAACCCCGTCGTCGGCGGCTACACGCCGGAGAAGGTGGCGCTGCGCCGCGCGATCAACCTGGCCTACGACGTCGAGCGCGAGATCCGCATCGTGCGGCGCGGCCAGGCCGTGCCGGCCGAGGCCGGCATCCCGCCCGGCACCTATGGCTACGACACGCGCTACCGCAGCGAGAACAGCCTGCACGACCTGGCGCGCGCGAAGGCGCTGCTCGACATCCACGGCTACGTGGACCGCGACGGCGACGGCTGGCGCGAGCGGCCCGACGGCCAGCCGCTCATCGTCGAGATGTCGAGCCCGCCGGATCAGGTCTACCGCCAGCTCAACGAAGTGCGCAAGAAGAGCATGGACGCGCTCGGCGTGAAGCTCGTGTTTCGCATCGGCGCCTGGGCCGAGCAGCTGAAGGCGGCGCGCGCCGGCAAGTTCCAGATGTGGCAGGTCGGCTCGTCGGCCGGTTCACCCGACGGCCAGCCCGCGCTCGAACGCAGCTACGGCCCGGCCAAGGGCGGCGCGAACCTGGCGCGCTTCGAGCTGGCGGCGTTCGACGCGATCTACGAGCGCATGATCGGCATGCCCGACGGCCCCGAGCGGCAGGCGCTCTTCGCGCAGGCCAACAACCTGCTCGCCGCGTGGGCGCCCTACAAGTTCAACGTGCACCGCATCGTCACCGACCTCGCGCAGCCCTGGCTCCTCGGCTACCGGCGGCCCGTGTTTTCGCAGGAGTTCTGGCACTACGTCGACATCGACACGGCGGCGCAGCCGGCGCGCTGACGAGCCGAGAACGCAGCACTCATTCGCAGCTCGTGAGCCCCGGCGGCTCGCCCGCCTCGACGACGAAGCGCCCGCCGTGAAAGATGAGCGGCGTCGCGCCCGGCCGGTGCTCGCAGTGCTCGACCTCGCCGACGAAGATGATGTGGTCGCCTTCCTCATAGCGGCTGCGGTTGAAGCACTCGAACACGGCGGCCGCGCCTTCGAGGATCGGCGCACCGCCGACGCCTTCATGGAACGCGAGGCCGGCGAACCGGTCGGCGTGCGGGCGCGCGAAGCGCTGCGCCAGCGCATGCTGCTCGGCAGCGAGGACGTTGATCGCATAGTGCGAGCCGCCGGTGAACGCCGTCACCGAAGCGGCGCGCCGCGACAGGCTCCACAGCACCAGCGGCGGATCGAGCGACACCGAATTGAACGAGCTGGCCGTCAGCCCGACGCGGTGGCCGCGCGCGTCGCGCGCCGTGACGATCGTCACCCCGGTCGGGAACATGCCGAGCGCCGCGCGGAACTCGAGCGACGAGAAGCTCGGCGCCAAGGCCTTGCGCGGTGCGGTCATGCGGCCCATTGTCGGCCATCGGGCCGGGCGCTGCATCGCGCGGAATTCGGCGGCGGCGCCGAACGTATAGTGATTCGTGGACGCACCTCCCGCCTTCCGCCAGCAACTGCTCGCGACGATCCCGCGCCTGCGGCGCTATGCGCGCTCGCTGATGCTCGATGCGCACTCGGCCGACGATCTGGTGCAGACGACGCTGGAGCGCGCGCTGGCGCACTGGCATCAGTTCGACCAGCGGCGCGACCTCGCGGTCTGGCTGATCGGCATCGCGCACCATGCCCAACTCGACGAGTTGCGCCGCAATGCGCGGCTGTCGGTCGTCGACCCGGCACAGGCGCAGGTGCACGCCGACGCGCGCAGCTTCGAGCCGGGGCCCGACCTGGGGTTGCGCGTCGACCTGCTCGCGGCGCTGCGGCGGCTGCCGCTCGAACAGCGCGAGCCGCTGCTGCTTGTGGCCGTCGAGCAGCTCTCGTATGCCGAATGCGCGACGGTGCTGCACGTGCCCATCGGCACCGTGATGTCGCGCATCTCGCGCGGGCGCGTTGCGCTGCGCGCGCTGCTCGATGGCCAGACCCGCAATGGAACGGCGGCGCGCAGGCTGCGCCGCGTGATCTGAACAAGCATGATGGACACCCCGAACGACAGCAAGCTCAGCGCCTGGCTCGACGGCGAACTCGACGCCCAGGAAGCGGCGCAGGTCGAAGCCTGGCTCGGCGAGCGCCCCGAAGCCGCGGCCCGCGTGCGCGAGTGGGCCGCCGATCGCGACGCGCTGCGCGCGCGTTTCGATCCCGTGCTCAACGAGCGCGCACCGCAGCGCCTGACGAAGGCGGTGCTCGATCGCGACAATCGGTTCGCGCGGCTGTGGGCGCTGGCGGCGGCCATGGCCGGCATGTTCGTGCTCGGCGGCACCGTCGGCGCGCTGGTGGCGTGGCAGGCCGCGCGTATCGGGCCGCCGACGCTGGCGCAGCAGGCGCCGGTGCCGTGGGTGCAGCGCGCCGCAGTCGCGCACAGCGTCTACGCGCCCGAGGTCCGGCATCCGGTCGAAGTCAACGTCGCCGACCGCACGGCGCCCGACGTGCGCGCCCAGGAGGAACATCTGGCGCTCTGGCTGACGCGGCGCCTCGACGTGCCCGTCAAGCTGTTCGACCTGCGCGAGCACGGCTATCAACTTGTCGGCGGTCGGCTGCTGCCCGATGCCGCCGGCCCGAGCGCGCAACTGATGTACCAGCGCGCCGGCGGCGGCGAGCGCGTCACCGTCTACCTGCGCAAGCCCGACAGCGGCCCCGAGGTCGACACACCGGCGGCGTTCCACTACGCGCGCCGCGGCGAGCTGGGCATGTTCTACTGGGTCGAAGGTGCAGCGGGCTATGCGCTCGTCGGCACGCTGCCGCGCGATGAGCTGCTCACGCTGGCCGAGGCGATTCATCGGCAGGGAAGCTCCGCCGAGGCGACTGCGCTGCGCTGAGTGACGACACCCCGCTCGCCGGGCACGGCGAGCGACCCTCCGAGAGGGTCCGGGCCTGGCTTGGGGCGGCCCGGCGCGGCGACCCGGGTCGATCGCGATGGCGGCGTGGCGCCGTCCCTAGAATGCGCCGATGACCGCGCCCCCCGCCGAGCTGCGCAAGCCCGCCTACCAGCGCAAGCTCTTCTGGGTCGCGCTGCTGTACTTCAGCGAAGGGCTGCCGCTCGGCGTCTTCTACGACATCTTCCCGGTCTACTTCCGGCAGCAGGGCGTCAACCTGGCCGACATCGGCCTGCTGAGCCTGCTTGGCCTGGCCTGGACGGTCAAGTTCCTGTGGGCGCCCGCCGTCGACTGGGCGCGGCGGCATCGCTGGTGGATCGCCGGCGCGAACCTCGGCATGGCCGGCGTGATGTGGTTCTTTGCCGGCGGCCACGGCGAGGCGGGATTCGCCTTCGGCCCCTGGGCCTGGGTCGCGATCGGCGCGTTCACCTTCCTCTCGGCGACCAACGACATTGCGACCGACGGCTACACGATCGAGCTGCTCGACCGACGCGAGTACGGACTCGCCAACGGCGTGCGCATCGGCTTCTATCGTGTCGGCATGCTGTTCGCCGGCGCCGTGCTGATGCTCTCGGGCTGGTACGGCTGGCGCTGGGCCTATCTGCTCGGCGGCGGCGTCTTCGCGGTGAACGCCGTGGTGGCGCTGCTCGCGCCGCGCGAGCAGCCGCGTGCCGCGACGACGACGACCAGCGTGCGCCGCGAGTTCGCGATGCTGCGCGAGCAGCCGCTGTGGGCCGGCGCCCTGGCGCTGGTGCTGGCCGGTCTGCTGTGGCCGGCGCTTGCGCCGCTGGCGTCGGCGCTCGGCTGGCGCGCCGTGGCGGCGTGGAACGCCCACTGGTGGTTCAAGGGTCTGCTGCCGGTCGGCCTGATGTTCGCCGGCGCGGCGCTGATGGTGGCGGCTGCGCGCGGGCCGCGCGCGGCAGCGATGCGCGAGGGTCCGGTGTTCGGCGCCTGGGTCGAGCTGCTGGCGCGCCCCGGGATGATCGCCGTGCTGCTGTTCATCCTGCTGTTCAAGCTCGGCGACGCCGCGATGGGCTTCATGGTCAAGCCGTTCTGGGTCGATTCGGGATTCACGAACCCGCAGATCGGATTGGTGAGCGTCAACGTCGGACTGGCGCTGTCGATCGCCGGGGGCCTGCTAGGCGGCTGGTACGTCGACCGCGCCGGCATCTTCCGCGGCCTGTGGGTGCTGGGCCTGTGGCAGGCGCTGTCGAACCTCGGCTACGCTGGTGCCGCGTGGGTCGTGCCGGCGGCCGCGCAGGGCAGCGACATCGCGCTGGCGCACCAGGCCGCCGTCTATGCCGCCAGTGCCCTCGAGAGCTTCACCGGCGGGCTGGGCACCGGCGCGTTCCTCGCGTTCCTGATGGCGATCACGAGCCGCGCCAAGGCGACGACGGAGTACGCCATCCTCAGTTCCATCTTCGCCTTCAGCCGCGCCGTCGCCGGCTGGGCCGGCGGCATCGGCGCGCAGGAGCTCGGCTACGCGCCCTATTTCCTGCTGACGTTCTGGCTCTCGTTCCCCGCCTACCTGCTGCTGCCACGGGTACGCCGTATGCTCGAAGCGCACGACGCGCGTTGATGGGCCGATGAACACCGATTCGGATCTCTGCTCCCCCGCCGGCTGGGGCCGGCTCTGCGACTGCGACTGCGGCTGCGGTGCGGTGCCGGGTCGGCGCCTGTTCACGCGGGCGCTGCTGGCCTCAGGCGCAGTGGCGGCGCTGCCGGCGCTGGCACGCGACGGCGTCGACGTCGGAAGCCAGTCGGCGATGGCGCGCTTGGTGCCGGCCGAGCAGGTCGAGCAGGCGGCGACGCAGCAGTACGCGCAGCTGCTGCGCGAAGCGCGCAACAAGAATGCGCTGGGCCCCGACGGCCATCCGCAGGTGCAGCGGCTGCGCGCCATCGCGAAGCGCCTGATCCCGTACTGCGAGCCGTGGAACGCGCGCTCGCGGCAGTGGAAGTGGGAGGTCAACCTGGTCGGCAGCAAGGAGCTGAACGCCTTCTGCATGCCGGGCGGCAAGATCGCCTTCTTCTACGGCATCCTCGATCAGTTGCGGCTCAGCGATGACGAGGTTGCGATGATCATGGGCCACGAGATGGCGCATGCGCTGCGCGAGCACGCGCGCGAGCGGCTGGGCAAGACGACGGCGACGCGCGTCGGCGCGGGCGTGCTGTCGGCGCTGCTTGGCCTCGGCAGCCTCGGCGACGCGGCGCTCAACATGGGCGGCCAGTTGCTGACGCTCAAGTTCAGTCGCGACGACGAATCAGAGGCCGATCTGGTCGGCCTCGATATCGCGGCGCGCGGCGGCTACGACCCGCGCACTGCCGTCACGCTGTGGCAGAAGATGATGAACGCGAGCAAGGGCGCGCCGCCGCAGTTCCTGTCGACGCATCCGGCCGGCGAGACGCGCATCCGCGACATCCAGGCGACGCTGCCGAAGGTGCAGCCGCTGTACGAGCGCGCGGCCCGCCCGGCGCAGTCCTTCGGCCCGCCGGCGCCGAAGGCGGGTTGAGGCTCACTGCAGCGCCGCGGGTGCGTCGCAGACGTCCTTCCACTGTTCCTGCGCCGCGCAGTCCTGCATCGCAACCGGCCCCAGCCAATGGACGAACAACTGCGTGCACAGCGTGCGCAGCGGCTCCGACAGGCGCGGGTGGCGCGCCAGTTGCGCGAGGTTGACGGCGATGCGGTCGGCCGCCGCCATGTCGGGCGCGCGCGCATACAGCGTCAGCAGCGCCAGCGTGCCGCCGATCAGCGGGTCGGCCAGCGGCGTTTCGCTCGCCGCGGAGTGATTCGGGATGCGCATGACAGGCCTCCGGTTCGGGTCGCCATCTTCTATCAAATGAGAATAGTTCGCAAGTACGACGGGTCAAGCTCAGAGCTTGAAGTCGTAGTCGACGATGAGCGGCGCGTGGTCCGAGAACCACTGATCCTTATAGACCTCGACGTGGCGCGCGTGGCGGGCGACCTCGGGAGTGGCGAGCTGGTAGTCGATGCGCCAGCCGACGTTGTTGGCGCGCGCATTGCCGCGGTTGCTCCACCATGTGTAGGCCTCGCCGGTATCGTGCGGGCGCAGCGTGCGATGCACGTCGACGAGGCCGAGCTCGTCGAGTGCGCGCGTCATCCAGGCGCGTTCCTCGGGCAGGAAGCCGCTGTTTCTCTGGTTGCTGCGCCAGTTCTTCAGGTCGGCCTCCTTGTGCGCGATGTTGATGTCGCCGACGAGGATGAAGTCGCGTTCGGCCTTCAGGCGCTGCAGCCACGGATGGAACAGCGCCAGGAAGCGGAACTTGGCCTGCTGGCGCTCCTCGCCGCTCGACCCGCTCGGGAAGTAGCAGCTGACGATGCTCAGCTTGCGCTGCGGCGTGTCGAAGCGCGCCTCGACGTAGCGCCCCTCGTCGTCGAACTCGGCGTTGCCGATGCCGCAGCGCACATCGGACGGGGCGGTCCTGCAGTACAGGCCGACACCCGAGTAGCCCTTGCGCTGCGCCAGGTGAAAGTGCCCCTTCATGCCGGCGAGGTGGTCGAAGCGGCCTTCGATGTCGGCCGCGACGGCCTTGATTTCCTGCACGCCAATACAATCGGCGCGGATCGATTCGGCCCAGGGCAGCAGCCCCTTGCTCGCCGCCGAGCGGATGCCGTTCAGATTCAATGACACGAGACGCAGCACGGTGGGAACCCCGATGAAGACTGGCACTGGTTCCGATGCGCTGGCCCAGGAGTTCGTCCGGTTCGCCGTCGAGTCGGGCGTATTGCGCTTCGGAGAGTTCACGACGAAGGCCGGCCGGCATTCGCCGTATTTCTTCAATGCCGGCCTGTTCGACGACGGCGCCAAGCTCGGGCGCCTCGCTCAATTCTATGCACGCCGCCTCGTCGACAGCTGCCTCGCGTTCGACATGCTGTTCGGGCCGGCCTACAAGGGCATCACGCTCGCCGCCGCGGTGGCGGTCGAGTTGGCCCGCCTCGGCCACAACAAGCCGTTCGCCTACAACCGCAAGGAAGCCAAGGACCACGGCGAAGGCGGGACGCTCGTCGGTGCGCCGGTCGCGGGCCGCGTGCTGATCGTCGACGACGTGATCTCGGCCGGCACTTCGGTGCGCGAATCGATCACAATGATCCGCGCCGCAGGAGGCACGCCGTGCGGCGTTGCGATCGCACTCGATCGCCAGGAGAAGGCCACCGAAGCCGGCGTCGACGTGCCGTGGTCGGCAGTGCAGTTTGTCACGCGCCAACTCGAACTCCGCGTCGTTGCCGTGGCGACGCTCGCCGACTTGATGGAGTATCTGCAGTCCCAGCACGACCCGGCTCTCGCCGCCCATCTCGGGCGCGTCCGGACCTATCGCGATCGATACGGAGTCTGAATGCCGCGCACCGCCAGACACGCCACCCGAACCGGCCTGCACCGCGCCGTCGCCTGCGTGCTCTCGATCGCGCCGTTGGCGGCCCTGGCCAGCAACGGCACGATCTTCACCTGCACCGATGCGCAGGGCCGCAAGCTCACGTCGGATCGACTGATCCCGGAGTGCACCGGCCGCGAGCAGCGCGTGCTCAATCGCGACGGCTCGGTGCAGCGCCTGATTCCTCCGACCCTGACGGCCGAGGAACGCGCCGATGTCGAGGCGCGCGAGCAGCGGCGCAGTGCCGAGCTGAAGGCGCAGCAGGAAGCTGTTCGGCGCGACCGCAACCTGCTGCATCGCTTCCCGAACGAGGCGGCGCACCGCAAGGCCCGGGAGGCTGCGCTCGACGACGTGCGCAAGTCGGTACAGGCCAGCGAGGCGCGCCTCGCGACGCTGGCGGCCGAGCGCAAGCCGCTCACCGCCGAGACCGAGTTCTACGTCGGCAAGAAGCTGCCCGCCGCGCTGAAGCAGCAGCTCGACGCCAACGATGCGGCGACCGAGGCGCAGAAAGCACTGGTGCAGAACCAGCAGGCCGAGATCGGCCGCATCAATGCGCTCTATGACACCGAGCTCGCGCGCCTGCGTCAGCTCTGGGTCGGCGCGACACCGGGTTCGCCCGCCTCGCTGGGCAGCACCGCGTCGCAGTCGGCGCCGAAGCCGGCGCGCCAGTGACGCGTCGGCGGTTCTGTACCGCTTGGTCGATTCGAAGGGGCTGAGCGCACCCCTGGGGGCAGCAGGCCGGGGGCGTTGCTTCAGCCCGTCAGCTTGCGCCGTAGCAGCTCGTTGACCTGCGTCGGGTTCGCCTTGCCCCGCGTCGCCTTCATCGCCTGGCCGACCAGCGCGTTGAACGCCTTCTCCTTGCCGGCGCGAAACTCCTCGACCGACTTCGGGTTCGCCGCGAGCACGGCGTCGACGATGCCCTCGAGCTCGCCGCTGTCGCTCATCTGGCGCAGGCCGCGCGCCTCGATGACGGCGTCCACCTCGCTGCCCTCGCCGGTCCACAGCGCATCGAACACCTGGCGCGCGCCGGCGTTGGACAGCGTGCCGTCGGCGATGCGCGCAATCAGCTGCGCCAGGGTCGGCGCCGCGACCGGTGCGGCGGCGATGGCGCGCTGCTCTGCATTGAGCCGACGCGATACTTCGCCCATCAGCCAGTTCGCGACCAGCTTGGGCTGACCGCAGGCCGCGGCGGCGGTCTCGAAGCAGGCGGCGAAGTCGCGCGACTGCGTCATCATCGATGCGTCGTAGGCAGGCAGTCCGTAGTCGCGCTGCAAGCGCTCGGCCATCGCACGAGGCAGTTCGGGCATCGCAGCGCGCACGCGCTCGACCCACTGCGGCGCGATGACGAGCGGTGGCAGGTCGGGATCGGGGAAGTAACGGTAGTCGTGCGCGTCTTCCTTGCTGCGCATCGCGCGCGTCTCGCCGCTGTCGGGGTTGAACAGCACCGTCGCCTGCTCGACCGAGCCGCCGTCCTCGAGCAGGTCGATCTGCCACTGCACCTCGAAGTCGATCGCCTGCTGCAGGAAGCGGAAGCTGTTGAGGTTCTTGATCTCGCGGCGCGTGCCCAGCGGTGCGCCCGGGCGGCGCACCGACACGTTGGCGTCGCAGCGAAACGAGCCTTCCTGCATGTTGCCGTCGCAGATGTCGAGCCACACGACGAGCGCGTGCAGGGCCTTCGCGTACTCGACGGCCTGCACACTCGCCCGCAAGTCGGGCTCGCTGACGATCTCGAGCAACGGCGTGCCGGCGCGATTGAGGTCGATGCCGGTCTGGCCGGCGAAGTCCTCGTGCAGCGATTTGCCGGCATCTTCTTCGAGGTGCGCGCGCGTCAGGTTCACGCGCTGCGGCGCGTCGCCGACGAAGAACTCGATCGCTCCGCCCTGCACCACCGGCGTCTCGTATTGGCTGATCTGGTAGCCCTTGGGCAGGTCGGGGTAGAAGTAGTTCTTGCGCGCGAAGATCGACTGCGCGGCGACCTTCGCGCCGACCGCGAGGCCGAAGCGGATTGCGCGCTCGACGGCGCCGCGGTTGAGCACCGGCAGCGTGCCCGGCAGCGCCAGATCGACGGCGCTCGCCTGCGTGTTGGGGGCGGCGCCGAACTGTGTCGACGCGCCGCTGAAGATCTTCGAGTGCGTCGAGAGCTGCGCGTGGGTCTCGATGCCGATGACGACTTCCCAGCCGCGCACGAGGAGGTTCGTCGCCGCCATTGTCAGAATCCTGCCGGCGCGCGCGCGTGCCAGTCGGTCGCCTGTTGCAGCGCGTGCGCGGCGTGCAGCAGCGTGCCTTCGTTGAAGTAGTTGCCGATCAGCTGCAGCCCCACCGGCATCGACGCGTCGCCGAAGCCGGACGGCACGCTCATGCCGGGCAGGCCGGCGAGGCTGGCCGGCAGCGTGAAGATGTCGGCCAGGTAAGCGGCGACGGGGTCGGCGCGGTTCGCGCCGAGCTTCCACGCCACCGTGGGCGCGACCGGGCCGGCGATCACGTCGCACTGCGTGAAGCAACGCTGGAAGTCGTCGGCGATCATGCGGCGCAGCTTCTGCGCCTGCAGGTAGTAGGCGTCGTAGTAGCCGTGCGAGAGCACGTAGGTGCCGATCATGATGCGGCGCTTGACCTCGGCGCCGAAGCCTTCGGCGCGGCTCTTGCGGTACATGTCCAGCAGGTCGTCGTACTGCGCCGCGCGATGACCGTAGCGCACGCCGTCGTAGCGGCTCAGGTTCGAGCTGGCCTCGGCCGGCGCGATGATGTAGTAGACGGGGATCGAGAGTTCGGTGC
>CAYJLV010000007.1:124732-127701 GCA_964371405.1 uncultured Burkholderiaceae bacterium | reverse complement strand
CGAAGTTCATGCTCAACTACGGCGCCAACTCCGTGATGAGCGTGGGCAACAAGGAAGCCGCGGCGAAGAGCCTGCAAGGCTATGACTTCATCGTCTCCTTCGACCTGTTCCTGAACGAGTTCTCGGACTTCGCCGACATCATCCTGCCGGACCTGAGCTACCTTGAGGTGACCGATCCTCGGCCGAACTACCCGTTCATCTTCAACCACCCGGCAGGCCAGGGCGACTGGGGCTGGCCGATCCGGCAACCGGTGTCGGAACCCACCCACGAACGCCGCTGCGCCCGCAGCGTGATGCTGCAGATCGCCTATCGCCTCGGCCTCGGCCCCGAGATCAACATGGCGCTCAACAGCTACTACGGGCTGGACGGCGAGCAGATGCTCGACCCCGACGCGACCTACACGATCGAGCAGATCAGCGATCGCGAGCTGAAGCACAAGTTCGGCCCGGAGCGCGGCCTCGAGTGGTTCAAGGAGAAGGGCGTCATCACATGGCCGAAGAAGGCCGAGGAGGTGTACTGGCGCACCTTCGTGGACGTCCGCATTCCGGTCTATCACGAGTACCTGATCGAGCTGGGCGAACGCACCGGCGAGCTGTGCAGGGAGGGCGGCATGGACTTCGATCCGGCGTACTACGGCGCGCTCCCGGTGTGGCTGCCGTGCCCCTCGCACGAAGTGGAAGACTGCAACTTCGATTTGTGGGCCTTCTACTATCGCGACGCCATCCAGGCCAACGGCTTCACGATGGAAAACCCGTGGATCGACGAGACCGCCCGCATGGACCCGTTCTCGTACCGTATCGCGATCAATGCCGACACGGCGCAGAGCAAGGGCTTGGTGGACAACGAGCCGGTCTGCGTCGAAACACACACGGGCCGACGCGTCGTGGGGCGTATCAAGTTCACCCAAGGCATCCAACCGGAAGCGATCGGCATCGCGGCATGCGCAGGTCACTGGACCAAGCACCAACCGATCGCCAAGGGGAAGGGCGTCTTCTTCAACGACTTGCTCGAAGTCGACTTCGAACACACGAGCCCGGTGAATCTGAACCTCGACCTGTGCGCCAAGGTCAAGGTGAGCAAGTACGAGGCCAGCGTGGAGAGGTTGACCCCGCTCGATATTGTCGCGCCTTAGAGTTGCAGGCCCTCGTCAGGCACGCACCCCACCTCAGGCATCGCCCGGGCGGCGATGTCCGAGGTGCTTGGAGACGTCGGCGGCGCACGAGTGAAAGCGTTCGGAGCGACTGCAGCAACCCAGCGCGAATGGCGGGCGGGACTGGTCGGCGCTCCCTCCCGGATCAGATGTGGATCGCGCGCCCGTAGGCCGCGAGCGTGGCCTCGTGCAGCATCTCCGACAGCGTCGGGTGCGGGAAGACGGTGTGCATCAGCTCGGCCTCCGTCGTCTCCAGCGTCATGCCGACGGAATAGCCCTGGATCAGCTCGGTGACCTCGGCGCCGATCATGTGCGCGCCGAGCAGCTCGCCCGTCTTCGCGTCGAACACCGTCTTGACCAGTCCCTCGGGCTCGCCGAGTGCGATCGCCTTGCCGTTGCCGACGAACGGAAAGCGGCCGACCTTGACCTCGTGGCCGGCGGCGCGCGCGCGCGCTTCGGTCAGGCCGATGCTGGCGACCTGCGGCGTGCAATAGGTGCAGCCGGGAATGCGCCGCACCTCCAGCGGGTGCAGCCCCGGCAGCCCGGCGATCTTCTCGACGCACAGGATGCCTTCGTGGCTCGCCTTGTGCGCCAGCCACGGCGCGCCGGCCACGTCGCCGATGGCGTAGACGCCCGGCTCGGCGGTGCGGCACCACTCGTCGGTGACGATGTGCGTGCGGTCGATCTGCACGCGCGTGTTCTCGAGCCCGAGATCCTCGACGTTGCCGACGATGCCGACCGCGCTGATCACGCGCTCGACGTCGAGCTTCGTCGTGGTGCCGCCGGTAGCGGCGATCTCCAGCGTGACGCCGTCGGCGCGCCGGGTCAGGCCCTTGACGGTACTGCCGGTCAGCAGCTTGAGGCCGCGCTTGTCGAAGGCCTTGCGCGCGAAGGCGCTGATCTCCTCGTCTTCGACCGGCAGCACGCGGTCGAGCATCTCGATGACGGTGACTTCGGCGCCGAGCGAGCGGTAGAAGCTCGCGAACTCGATGCCGATCGCGCCCGAGCCGACGACGGCCAGCGACTTCGGCATCGCCGGCGGCACCATCGCCTCCTTGTAGGTCCACACGAGTTTGCCGTCGGGTTCCAGCGGCGGCACGACGCGTGCGCGTGCGCCGGTGGCGACGACGATGTGCTTCGCGCTCAACTCGGTGTGGGGCTGCGGAGCCGCCGCCTTCGCTGCGCCTGATGCGCTCGCGGCGACGCGGACCTTGCCGCCGCCGGCCAGGCGTCCGTGGCCCTCGATCACCTCGACGCCGTTCTTCTTGAGCAGGTGCTTGACGCCGCCCGACAACTGCGTCGCGACCTTGCGCGAGCGCTGCACGATCGCCGCCAGGTCGAAGCCGGCGCGCTCGACCGTGAGGCCGTAGGCCGCCGCATGCTGCATCTGCTCGTAGACCTCGGCGCTGCGCAGCAGCGCCTTGGTCGGGATGCAGCCCCAGTTCAGGCAGATGCCGCCCAGGTGCTCGCGCTCGACGACGGCCGTCTTCATGCCGAGCTGCGCCGCGCGGATCGCGGCGACGTAGCCCCCCGGCCCGCCGCCGAGGATGACCAGATCGAAGGATTGCTTGTTCATTCGGTTATGCCTGCGCAGCGGGTCAGACCAGCAGCGCGACCGGCAGCTCGATCAGCTTCTTGAACGCCGCGAGGAACTCGGCGGCGACGGCACCGTCGACGACGCGGTGGTCGACCGACAGCGTGCATGTCATCAGCGTCGCCACGGCGAGCGCGCCCGCGCCCTCGCCGGCCTGCTGCGAGCCCGGGCCCCCCGCCCCGCTGGCGCCCGTCCTCGTCCACAACGCCGAGGACGTTGCCTCG
>CAYJLV010000007.1:103023-124722 GCA_964371405.1 uncultured Burkholderiaceae bacterium | reverse complement strand
GCCCACCTCCCGGTTTATTGAAACCCGCGCCCCCCGGGCGCGCGCGGCGTCGACGCCGCGGCCCCGCTGCTCGCCGGCGCCCACGGCCAGGATGCAGGCCTGCGGCGGGTTGATGATCGCCGCGAACTCGCGGATGCCGTACATGCCGAGGTTGCTGATCGTGAAGCCACCGCCCTGGTATTCCTGCGGCTTGAGCCGGCCCTCGCGCGCGCGGCCGGCGAGCGCCTTGACCTCGGCCGAGATCGCGCCGACGCTCTTGCGATCGGCGTTGCGCACCACGGGCGTGATCAGTCCCGACGGCGCGGCCACGGCGACCGAGACGTCGACGTCGTGCCACTGGCGGATCGCCGCCGCGCCCCACGACGCGTTGGCGGCGGGCACGCGCTGCAAGGCCAGCGCGACGGCGCGCACGACGAAGTCGTTGACCGAGAGCTTGGCGTCGTCGAGCGCGGCATTGGCCTCGGCGCGCAGCGCGAGCAGGCGGTCGATGCGGCAGTCGATCGTCAGGTAGAAGTGCGGCACCTGCTGCTTGGCTTCGGTCAGGCGTTGCGCGATGACGCGGCGCGTGTTGCTGTGCGGCGTGTCGGTGTAGCCGCCGGCCGCCGCCGATGCGCCCGCCGCGGCGCTGGCCGGCGCGGCGCGGCCGGCCTGGATCGCGGCCTCTACGTCGACGCGCACGATGCGCCCGTGCGGCCCGCTGCCGCGCAGCGCGTCGAGCGCGATGCCGGCCTGTGCGCTCAAGCGCCGCGCCAGCGGGCTGGCGAAGATGCGCTCGCCGGCGGCGCGTGCGGGGGCGGGCGGGGTGGCGGCCTCCGGTGCGTTCGCGGCGCGCCCCGGTGCCGTTGCAGCGGCGGGTACCGGTGTTGCAGCCGCAGGCGCTGACGCTGACGCAGAGGCGGGTGCCCCGGCTGCCGGCGCGGTTTCGCCGGCCTGCACGATCCAGCCGATGACGGTGTCGACCTGGACGCCGTTGCTGCCGGCGGGCACGACGATGCGGCCGAGCACGCCGGCGGCGGGCGTTTCCAGCTCGACCAGCGCCTTGTCGGTCTCGATTTCGGCGAGGGCCTCGCCTGCGGCGACGGCGTCGCCCTCCTGCTTGAGCCAGCGCACGAGGTTGCCTTCGGTCATCGAAGGGGCGAGGGCGGGCAGCTTGATCTCGGTGGCCACGGGGGACTCCTCGGGTTTTCTTCTAGGAACAGGGCGTGCCGCAGTGGCGCGGCCCTTGCACAATCGACGCGCAGCGTTTCATTCGCCCGGCCGCGCCGGGTGCCACAGGCGGCGCCCGGTCTCGCGTTCGTAGGCCTTGCCCTGCGGGTAGCTGACCAGTTCGAACTGCATGCCCCAGGGCGCGAGGAAGTAGACCCAGGTCTGGCCGCCGCTGGGGCCGCTGTCGCGCACCGTCGGCTCGCCGAGGACGCGCACACCGTGGCGGCGCAGGTGCGCCAGCGCCGCGGCCATGTCGTCGACGTAGAACGCCAGATGGTGGCCGCCGACGTCGCTGTTGCGCGGCGGCGTGCGGTTCTGGTCGGGGCTCTCGTACTCGAAGACCTCGAAGTTCGAGCCGTTGCGGCAGCGCAGGAACTTCAGCCGCCGCATCACGGCGCGCGGATGCACGTTCAGATGCTCGGCCATCCAGTCGCCGTCGGAGCTGAACGGCCCGAGGTCGTAGAACGCCTCGCAGCCGATCACGTCGACGAAGAAACGCACCGCCTCGTCGAGATCGGGGACGGTGAAGCCGATGTGGTCGGTTCCGCGCAGGCCCGGCAGGCCGCCGGCGCTTTCAGGGGTTTGCGGCATGGTTGCTGCTCCTCGTCGCCGTCACAGTTGCCGGCCGGAATCCGCCATCATCCGGGCGAAGCCCGCGCGAATCTCGTCGGCGCCGACGTGCGCCGCGCGTTCGAGCACCTTGCTCACCGACGGCGACGACTCGCCGCCGTGGATGCGCTGCACCGGCTGGTCGAGGTGGTCGAACCAGCGGCGCTGGATCTCGTCGGTCAGCATCGCGCCGTAGGACACGCTCAGCGTGCCCTGCTCGAGGACGACGACGTTGTTCGTCTTTTCGATGCTCGCGCCGATGGTGTCCCAGTCGATGCCGGCGCGGTCGAGCGAGCGCAGGTCGATGATCTCGGCGTCGACGCCCATCTCCGCGGCCACCTGCAGCGCCACCGGCACCATCGCGAGATAGGTCAGCACCGTGAACGCCTTGCCGGGCCGCACGACCTTGGCCTTGCCCAGCGGGATGTAGTAGTCCAGGTCGTCGACAGGGCCGGGGCCGTTGGTGTTGTAGAGGTCGACGTGCTCGATCACGAGCACCGGGTCCTCGCAGAGCAGCGCACTGTTCATCAGGCCGACGTAGTCGAACGGCGTGCTCGGCGCGACGATGCGCCAGCCCGGCCACTGGGAGTACAGGCCCGCCGGGTCCATCGAGTGCTGCGAGCCGTAGCCGGTGCCGATGGCGCACTTGGTGCGCAGCACCAGCGGCATCGGCGAATCGCCGCCGAACATGTGGCGGCTCTTGCCGATCTGGTTGAAGACCTGGTCGGCCGCCACCAGCGTGAAGTCGGCGTACATGAACTCGACCACCGGGCGGTAGCTGCCCTCCATCGCGACGCCGCCGCACAGGCCGACGAAGCCTTCCTCCTCGATCGGCGTCGGCACGATGCGATCGGGGAATCGCTGCGCCAGGCCCTTGGTCGCGCCGTTGGTGCCGCCCTTCAAGCGATGGATGTCCTCGCCCATCACGAAGATGCGCTCGTCGGTCTCCATGCGCCGCCCCATCACGGCGGCGACGGCGTCGACGAACTTGACCTCGCCCGTCTTCGCGCTTGCCGACTCCAGCTCCTCGAAGCGCGCACCGGCGAACTCCGACAGGTCGCCGCGCAGGCCGTGGTCGCGGAACTCCGTTTTCGGCCACAGCGCGGGGGGGATGCGCGGCTTGCCCGTCGCCGGGTCGTCCTCGCGCAGGCGCGCTGCGATGCCGGCCATTGCAGCGACGACGTTGGCGCGGATTGCCTCATCCTGCTGCGGCGTCAGCCAGCCGCGCGCGATCATCTCGCGCGCCGTGCGCGCCAGCGGATCGCGCGCCTTCCACTCGGCTTCCTCGTCCTTGCCGCGGTAGCCGAAGGCGCTGCCCAGGATCGAGCCGCCGTGGTGGAAGTAGCGGTAGACCATCGCCTCGATCAGCGTCGGCCCCTTGCCGGCGCGCATGTGCTCGATGGCCATCCGCGACGCCGTGACGACGGCGGCGAGGTCCATGCCGTCGACGCGCCAGGCGGGAATGGCGAACGCGCCGCCGCGCGACGACAGGCGTGTTTCCTTCGTTTCTTCTTCGAGCGTCGTCGCCACGGCGTAGCCGTTGTTCTCGATGAAGAAGGCGATCGGCAGCGACCACAAGGCGGCCAGGTTCATCGACTCGGGCACGGCGCCGATGTGCGCGCTGCCGTCGCCGAAGAAGGTCGCCGCGACATGGCCCTTGCCTTCGCGTTTCTTGGCCCACGCCAGGCCGGTCGCGATCGGCACGCCGCCGCCGACGATGGCGTTGGTGCCCATCGCGCCGCACTCGGCCCAGCGCAGGTGCATCGAGCCGCCGCGCCCATTGCAGAAGCCGTCGGACAGGCCGAGGATCTCGGCCAGCGCGCGATAGAGGAAGGTGGTGACGGGCTGCGGCAGTGCGCCGCTGCGCGGGTCGTAGGCGGCGTCGTCGAGGTGGCGCATCCCCTTGGCGATGAACTGGTGGTGGCCGCGGTGCGCGCCGGTGATCAGGTCGCCCGTGTTCATCGGCGCGATCGCGCCGACCGCGCCGGCCTCCTGGCCGATGCTGGAATGCACCGGGCCGTTGACCAGGCCGAGCTTCTCGAAGTCGAGCACGGTCTCTTCGAAGGCGCGGATCACATGCTGGTGGTAGTGCAGCCGCAGCAACTCGGCGGCGCCGATGGCGTCCCAGTCCTGCGGCTCGGATTGCACTTCGATCCAGGGTGCGTCGGGGCGGAGTTCGGTGATCTTGGGCATGCGCGGAATCCTCGGTTGGCGCGGCCGGCGGGTGGCGGCGCTTGTCGTTCTGCGAGAACAAATCGCAAGTGCCGTGCCGGGCGGCGATCGTGCCTGCGCGGCTCGTTTGCCTGTAGTTCGGCGCGCGCGCGTTCCAAATTGCGACAGATGTCCCGTCCGGGATCGACCGTGCGACGGAGCCAGTGGACGCGCAGGTATGTCCTAGGAGCGATTTCCTGGGGTATTGCGCACTTCCATGGTAACAAAGCGCAACATGCGCCATCTCGTCGAGTTCGAGGGGGCACCGATGAAGAAGTTCTGTGCGCTCACGGTCGCGCTCATCGCCTTGGGCGGCGCCGGAATCACCTGGGCGCAGACGGTCGACAACGATGCCGCGCAGGCGCTGCTCAAGAAGAGCGAGTGCGGCAAGTGCCACGCCGTCGACAAGAAGAAGGACGGCCCGTCGTTCAAGGAAACCGCCACCCGCCTCAAGGGCAAGCCCGGCGCCGAGGACGAGGTCTACAAGCACATCACGACGGCGCCCAAGGTCAAGATCGACGGCAAGGAAGAAGAACACAAGGTCGTCAAGAGCAAGGACGAAGCCGAGATTCGCAACCTCGTGCGCTGGATCTTGTCCCGCTGATCGGATCGAGGCGGTCCGGCATCGCGCCGGAAGAGGAGGAGCCGATGAACGACAAGGCTCAGGGGAGCGGCCAGTTGCGGCGCAACTGGAAGCTGATCGCGGGCGTCAGCGTCCTCAGCGTGTTCGTTGCCGTGCTGCTCGTCATCGGCGGCGCTGCCGGCTTGGCGTGGACCAGCACCGAGCAGTTCTGCATCGGCTGCCACGAGATGCGCGACAACGTCTATGCCGAATACAAGGACACGGTCCACGACAAGAACCGCACTGGCGTGCGTGCCGTCTGTACCGACTGCCACGTGCCGCGCGAGGTCGGCCCCCTGCTGATGCGCAAGATGGCCGCCACGTTCGAGCTCTACGGGCACTTGACCGGCGTGATCGACACCAAGGAAAAGTTCGAGGCGCACCGGCCCGCGATGGCGCAAAGGGTCTGGAAGCGCATGAAGGAGACCGACTCGCACGAGTGTCGCAACTGCCACGTCTCCGAGAAGATGGACGAGGACAAGCAGTCGGACAAGGCGAAGACGCGTCATGCCAAGGGCAAGGCCGAGGGCATGACCTGCATCGACTGCCACTACGGCATCGCGCACAAGGAGCCCGAAGGTCCGGGCCCGCAAGAGATGAAGGTGTCCGCCACGAAGTAGCCACGCCGGTGCTCGCACCGGCCAGCCATTGGAGGTCAGCATGAGGAATTCGCTGATTCGCTCGGGTGTCGCGATCCTGTTCGCGGCGGGCGCTCTGACGGTGGCTGGCTGCGGCGGCGGGGGCTCCGGCGATGCCGGCCCGACGGGCGCCCCAGGGCCTGCGGGTCCGATCGGGCCTGCCGGTCCCGGCGGGCCGGCCGGTCCGAGCGGCAATGCGCTCACGATCCCGAGCAACGCAGCGCCGGCCACCGATGCGCAGGCCGCCGCCTGGGCGGCTCTGGTGCCGAACGTCACGGTCACCAGCGTCACGATCGCCAGCCCGCCGGTCGTCAACTTCACCGTCGCCGACGCCAACGGCAGCCCGGTCGTGGGCCTCGGCAACACGTCCCTGGGCAGCACCGCCGTGACGGCGGGGCTTGCCAACCTGTCCTTCTCGATCGCCAAGCTGGTGCCCGGCACGAACGGCAGCCCGAGCAAGTGGGTCAGCTACATCGTCACCACGGTGCAGACCAAGAACGCGACCTCCGGCGCCTTGATCGCTCCGACCCCGACCCGGCCGACCACCGACAACACCGGGACTCTGGTCGACAACCGCGACGGCAGCTACCGCTACACCTTCGCGCGCGACGTCCCGCAGACCAAGGCGCAGGTCGATGCGATGAGCGTCAGCGGCGTCAACAACAAGGCCGATCTGGGCGACCTGACTTACGAGCCGAACCTGGTGCACCGGTTGACGATCCAGGTCTCGGGCAATGCGCCCGGCACCGGCACCAACACGCCCAACGGCGTGGCCTTCAGCCCCGCTCCCGGGGTGCCGCTGGTCAACGCCAAGGACGTCATCTACGACTTCATTCCCGCCACCGGTCAGGCGGTCGCCGACTCCGGCCGCGACATCGTGGCTACCGCCAAGTGCGAAGAGTGCCATCGCAAGCTCGGCGGCATCCCGGGCGACAACCCGGAGAGCTCGGGCGCAGGTTTTCACGGCGGCGCGCGCAACGAAACCCGCTACTGCGTGGTCTGCCACACCGAACAACGCAAGTACGGCCGCAGCGAAGCCACCATCAACCCCGCCACACTGACCTTCACCAGCAGCACCGAGAAGGTCGATGGGCGTGCGATCGGCAACTTGCCGAACCACATCCACCACACCCACGCCGGCAAGCGTCTGGCCAAGAAGAACTACAACTACGCTGCCCTGAAGTACAACGAAGTGCTGTTCCCGCAGGATCTGCGCAACTGCACCAAGTGCCACGACGGCTCGGCAGCGTCGACGGCGCAGACCAAGCAGGGCGACAACTGGAAGAACGTGCCCAACCGCCTGGCCTGCGGCGGCTGCCACGACGGCATCAACTTCGCCACCGGCATGGGCGTGACGCTGGCCGACGCGGCCAAGGGCCTGACCAGCACCACGAGCTTCAGCGGCTTTGCCCACGGCGGGCTGTCGCAACCCGACGACTCGCTGTGCGGCCAGTGCCACACCTCCGCCGGCATCGACCTGGTCCACCTGCCGGTGACGCCGCCCAATCCCGACAACTCGCTCGACGTGCAACTTGTGCAGGGCGAGACCAGCGGCAACAACAACACCAATTCGGCCTGGATCGCCTCCAACAGCGCGCGCCTGCCGGCCGGCGCGATCAAGGTCAGCTACGAGATCCAGAGCGTGTCGCGCAACGCGAGCGGGCGGCCGGTGATGGTGTTTCGCATGCTGCAGAACGGCGCACCGGTGCCGTTCAAGACCTTCAATCCAGACACGGTCGCATTTCCGCTGTCGACACAGGAGCTGTGGGACAACTTCTTCGGCTCGCCGAGCGCGCAGTTCGTGTTCGCCGTGCCGCAAGACGGCATCGCCGTGCCGGCCGACTTCAATGCGGCGGCGTCAGGCTACCTGCGCAGCCTCTGGAACGGCACCGCCAGCGGCGCCGGCGCCGGCACCTTGACCGGCCCAGATGCCAGCGGCTTCTACACGGTGACGCTGACCGGCGTGACGGTCCCCGACAACGCAGTCATGCTGACCGGCGGCCTCGGCTTCTCATACTCGTTGCGCAGCGCGCCGCCGCTGACGCAGGCCAATCTGCCGAACTACCCGGTCACGGTGTCGAGCCTGCCGGTGTCCGGCGTGGTGCCGATATCGTCGCCCGAACTGCTCGACCCGAGAATGCCCAACAAACGCGGCGGGCTGGTCGTGGTCGTGCCCAACGTCACCAAGGTGGCCACGGGTTACACCGGGCGTCGCGCGATCGTCGAGGACGCGCGCTGCAACAAGTGCCATCAGGAGCTCGGCACCTTCACCGACGAGTCGTTCCACGGCGGCCAGCGCAACGACGGCACGACCTGCGCGTGGTGCCACACGCCCAACCGCACCAGCAGCGGCTGGTCGGCCGACTCCACCAGCTACATCCACTCGATCCACGGCGGCGCCAAGCGCACAGTGCCGTTCACCTGGCACGCAGCGAGCACGACCGAGTCGTTCGCCAACATCAAGTTCCCCGGCGTGCTGAGGGCGTGCGAGGCCTGCCACCTGCCGGGGACCTACGACTTCAGCGTCACGGCGTCGGCCGCCGCGCTGCCCAACCGGCAGCACCGCACGGTGGCCACCGGCACGTTCAACGGCACGGCCGGCACGTTGAACGCGGGCTGCACGGTGACCCCGATCAACAATTGCCTGGCGACGCCGCTCAGCGTCTTTTCGCTGTCGCCCTACGTGGTCAAGGACAACGTCACCAGCTACGGCGCCGGCTTCAGCGTGGCCGCCGGCACCGGCGTGCCGACCAACGCCGCGGCGACGACGCTCGTCAACTCGCCGATCGCCACGCAGTGTTTCGCCTGCCACGATTCGGTGCTGGCGCGCGCGCACATGGAGATCAACGCCGGCTCGCTGTACGCGCCGCGCAATGTGGCGCTCGGCAAGATCGAAACCTGCATGGTCTGTCACGCCACCGGCCGCGTCGCCGACATCAAGGCCGTGCATGCGAGGTAGCGCGATGCTCGAGTGCGCCGTGGCCACGCCGCTGCACGCCCCGCGCCGGCGTGCGCTGCGCCGCGCCGTGGCGACCGCCTGCATGCTCGCAGCCGGCTGCGCCGGCGTGTGGGCGGCGCCGTCGGGCACGAAGGCGGTCGAGCCGATCGATATCAACAGCGCGACCCGCTCTCAGCTCCGGACCTTGCCCGGCATCGGCGCCGTCGAGGCCGATCGCATCGTTGCCGGGCGTCCGTACTTCAGCAAGGTGGACCTCGCCACGCGGGAAGTGCTGCCGACCGGCGTCTATCTGTCGCTGAAAGACCGGGTGATCGCCAAGCAGAAGGCGAAACCCAAGGGCAAGGCACCATGAACCGGGCCAAGGCCGCGAGCTGGGTGCTGGCCGTGCTGCTCGGCACGGGGATGGCGCCCGATGCCGCCCCCCAGGTCGGGGCACCCAGTCCCGCATCCCGCGCCGCGGCGCCCGCGCTGGCGGCGAGCGCGACCCCGGCGACACCGGCCGACCTGCAAGGCACGCAGTACAGCGAGAAAGGAGCCGACACCTGCATCGGCTGCCACGATGAAGAGGCCGACACGGCAACCTTCACCATCGCCAGCATCTTCAAGACACGACACGCGCACCGCGGCAACGCGCACGCGCCGTTCGGAGCCGGCGGCCTGCAGTGCGAGGCCTGCCACGGCCCCGGCGCGCGGCACGCCAGCAAGGGCAGCGACAAGAAGCTGACCATCAACAGCTTCAAGCCCGATTCGTTCCTGCCGGTGGCCGAGCGCAACCAGGCCTGCCTGGGCTGTCATCAAGGACGCGCACGCACCGCCTGGCACGCCGGTGCGCACGAGCGAGGCGACGTCGCCTGCACCGATTGCCACAAGCTGCACCCGGAACGCGACCCGGTGCTCACCAAGGCCGGCGAAGTGCAGGTGTGCTTCGGCTGCCACAAGAAGCAGCGCGCGGATTTCCACAAGGCCTCGACGCACCCGGTGCGCTTCGGCCGCATGACTTGCAGCGACTGCCACAGCCCCCACGGATCGAGCAGCGCGGCGATGCTGAACAAGCCGACGCTGAACCAGACCTGCACCAGCTGCCATGCCGACAAGCGCGGCCCGCTGCTGTGGGAGCACGCACCGGTGGCCGAGGATTGCTCGTTGTGCCACACGCCGCATGGCGCGGTGCGTCCGGCACTGCTCAGCAAGAGCCCGCCGCTGCTGTGCCAGCAATGCCACAGCGTCGCAGGCCATCCGTCGGCGGCGCGTACCGGCGCTGCCTTGACCGGGGGCGGCGCCGGCGGGCAGATCTTCCTCCTGGCCGGCAGTTGCACCAACTGTCATTCGCAAGTGCACGGCTCCAACCATCCTGCCGGCGCCAAGCTGATGCGCTGAGCGCGGCGGCAACGGACTCGACCATGAACACCTTCAACCCGCTCTTCGTGCTCGCCGCGGTCGGTGCCTTGTCGATCGCGCCGAGCCGGGTCGTGGCCGCGGTGGACACCTCGCAATGGAAGTGCGAGACCTGCCCGTACGAGAAGGCGGGTCGCAGCGTCACGGTGGAGGCCGGCGTCGGCGCCGTCAGCGGCGAGTCGCCCAAGTTCGGCGACTACACCGGCTTGCAGCGCAAGGGCGGGTGGGTGGTGCTCGGCGGCAACGCCGAGTACCGCAGCGATGGCGGCGTGTACGGTCGGGTGGAGGCGTCGGATCTCGGACTGGACGCGCGTTCGCTGGCGTTCGATGGCGGCCGCGAAGGCTTGTACACCTTGCGGCTGGGTTACGCGGAAACGCCGCGCCACCTGCACGGCGGCGCGATGACTCCGTTCCTCGGCGCAGGCGGCGCGCAGTTGTCGCTGCCGCCGGGCTATCCGGCGGTCGATACCGCTGCGATGCCCCTGGCGGCCACGTTGCAGCCGGTCGACGTGAGCGCCAAGCGCTCGCGCCTCGACGCGTCGTTCGCGTGGATCGCCGGCGATGCCTGGAGCACGCGTGTCAGCCTGCGCCGCGACGTGCGCGACGGCACGCAGCGCCTGCCGGGTTCGTTCTTCTCGAGTGCCTCGCACCTGGTGGCGCCGGTGGACCAGGTGACCGACCAACTCGAGGTGTCCGCCGCCTATAGCAGTCCGCGCCTGCAGGCATCGCTGGCCTACCAGGTTTCGCTGTTTCGCAACGAGCACGACGGGCTGACCTGGTCCAACCCGTTCACGCCGGTGGTGGCCGGCAGCGACCGCGGGCAGCTTGCGCTCGCCCCGGACAACCAGTTCCACCAGGTCGTCGGCTCGGCCACCTACGAGGTCACGCCCTGGCTGCGTGCCAGCGGCGAGATCGCGTTCGGGCGGATGGAGCAGGACGAGCCGTATCTCGCAGCCACCCTGAACCCCAACCTGGTGGCCGCCGTGCCGGTTTCATCACTGCAGGGCCGCGCCGACACGTACAACGCCAGCGTCAGGTTGGCCGCCACGCCCATCAGAGCGCTGCGCCTGAACGCCAGCTATGCCCGCGACGTGCGCGACAACAAGACGCCGCGCGGCAGCTACCCGGCAGTGTCGACCGACATGTTCCTGAATCCGGTGCCGCGCATCAACCAGCCGTTCAGCTTCACGCAAGACCGCTTCAAGCTCAGTGCCGACTACCGCGGGCCCGGCAGCCTGAGGACCGCGGTCGGATTCGACGAAGACGACCGCGAGCGCACGTTGCAGGAGGTGGTGACGACGCGCGAATCCACGCTGTGGGGCCGGGTGCAGGCGCAGCCGCTCGACGCCGTGACGGTGACCCTGAAGCTCGCGCATGCGCAACGCGATGCATCGACCTACGGCGTGGCGTCGTGGATCACGCCGCCCGAGAACCCGCTGCTGCGCAAGTTCAATCTGGCCGATCGGCGGCGCGACAGTGCGTCATTGCGCGCCGACGCCACAGTGGGCGAAGCGGTCAACGTCGGTTTCGGCATCGACTTCGCGAATGACGACTACAACCGCTCGACCATCGGTCTGCTCGACGGCCGCAGCTTGGGCCTCGGGGGCGACGTGTCGGCGGCGCTGTCCGACCAGACGCAGGTGCACGGTTTCGCGCACAGCGAGCGCATCCGCTCGCGCCAGGCCGGCAGCCAGGTGTTCGCCGCGCCCGATTGGTCGGCCCGCAACGACGACCGGGTCGAGGTGGTCGGCCTGGGCCTCAAGCACGCGGCGCTCAGGGGCAAGCTCGAGGTCGGCGCCGACCTGGTGCACTCGCGCCTGCGCAACGACATCAGCGTCGACACGCTGGCCGCGAGCCCGCCGTTCCCCACCATCCGCACGACCATCGACAGCCTGCGGATGCGCGCCGTGTACCGGCTGCAGGACAACCTTTCATTGATCGGCCAGTGGTGGTTCGAGCGCTACCGATCCGCGGACTGGCATCTCGACGGCGTTCTGCCGGGCACCGTTCCGAACCTGCTGGCCTTCGGCGATCAGTCGCCGCGCTACACCGTGCACGTGGTGCAGATCTCGCTGCGATATCGCTTCTGACATGCGGTCGGCGCCGCATGCACGTGCTCTTGCCGCGTTGCTCGCAAACGGAGGTTCACCATGAAACGACATGCGCTTGCGCTGCTTGGCATCGCGTTGCTGGCGGGGGTCACGAGCGGCTGCGCACCGGTTACGGTCGCGGACGAAGCCGCACTCCCTGGGATCGACGTGGCGTCGGCAAGGTCGTTGGCGATGAGGAACAACTGCCTGCGCTGCCACGGATTGAGCAAGCATAAGGAAGGCCCGACCTACGCCGAGGTGGCCGCGGAGTACCGCGCCAAACCCGATGCCGAAAACAGACTCTACGACCACCTGACCTCAGGGCGGGGCAAGATCATGTCCGATGGGCACATCGAACATCACAAGACCATCAGCGCCAGGAAGCCGGAGGAGATCAGGAACCTCGTTCGCTGGATCCTCGCGCAATAGGCCTTGCCTCTGCTGCGCCGGCGCGGGTTCACTGCTCGACGGTCCGCGCGATGACGATCTTCAGCCCGCTGGCGCCGAGCGCGACCGGCGCAGACTGGCCGGCGAGGTCGCCGGGCCGCGGCGTCGCGTCGCCGCTCCGGGAGACGCGCGCAGCGACGACGACGCGCGACTGGCTCGACAGCCGCGCCGTCGGCGACATCGCCAGGCTGTCGTCGAGGCGGAATTCGAACGGCAGGTCGGCGACCTGACGGCGCAGGATGGCCAGCGGCATGGGCGGGCCGTCGACCGCTCGCGCATAGATGAACACGGTGTCCTGCGGCGAAGCGCGCGCGGTCAACTCGGGCGCCAGCGACACCGTGCCGCTGACGCTGGCATTGGGCGGCGCAGCGGCCGCCGTCGCGTCGGCGGGGGAAGCCTTGGCCGGCGGCAGGCCGCCGAGCTGGCGTGCCTCGGCGATGCTGGCGCGCACCTGATCGAGATCGCCGATGTCGGGCGGCGCGACCTGCACGGCGCGCTCCCAGTGGCGCACGGCGGCGGCGTAGTCCTTGCGGTCGAAGGCAGCCTTGCCCGCCAGCGCCAGCGCCTTCAGGTGGTCGGGTTCCGCCTTCAATGCGCGTTCGACCAGCTGCGCCGGTTCGCCGGCGAGGTTGTGGTTGTTGACGACGCCGATCGCGTCGGCCAGGTCGGCGAGCAGGCCGGCGTCCTCCGCACCGCTCAGCGCCAGCGCCTTGCGGTAGGCCGGCACCGCCTCGGCGTAGCGGTCGAGCACGGCGTACGAGCGCGCCAGCATCGCCCAGCCGTCGGCGTCCTCGGGCCGCTCCTGCAGCCGCGCCGCGAGGCGCTCGACCATCGCAGCGATCGGTGCGGCGCCGGTGTCGTGGGCGGCGGCGTCGTCGCCGGTGCTGCGCGGCGCGCTCGCCAGCGGCACGCCCGCAAGGTCGGGCGATCCGGTCCACCAGTAGCCGGCCACGGCGAGCGCGACGACGGCGAACGCGACACCGGCCACCAGCCGGCGCGACGGCCGCGGTGCCGGCATCGGCGCGGCGGCGTCGTCGCCGCCTTGCATCACGCGCTCGACGATCCGGCGCTCGAGCCGGGCGCGGCCTTCGGCATAGGCGTCGCCGGCCAGCGCGCCGCCGGCGTGCAGGTCCTCGAGCTGCTTCAACTGGCGGCGCAGCGTGGCGAGGTCGGTCGTCATGTCGTGGGTTCCTCGTCGGCCTTGTCGGGCTCGAAGCGGTCGGCGGCGAGCCGGCTGCGTCGCCGCAGCACGACGACGAGCACGGCCAGGCCGCCGGCCAGCAGCGCTGCCGGGCCGAACCACAGCAGCGCCGTGCTGCCCCTGAGCGGCGGGCGGTAGAGCACGAAGTCGCCGTAGCGCGCCGTCATGTAGTCGACGATCTGGCGGTCGCTGTCGCCGCGGTGGATCATTTCGCGCACCTGCTGGCGCAGGTCCTGCGCCAGCGGCGCGTTCGAGTCGGCGATCGTCTGGTTCTGGCACACCAGGCAGCGCAGCTCGGCGGCGATGCGCGCCATGCGCGCCTCGACGGCGGGATCCTTGGCGGCCGGAGGCGCGTCGCGCGCCGGCAGCGCGGCCGGCATGGCGAGCGCCAGCGCGAGGGCAAGCCGGAGCAACAGTCGGTTCGAATCAGACATCGAGTTGCCTGAGCAGGGGTTCGATGCGCTTGGCCAGCACGTCGGGCGTCAGCGCGCCGATGTGCTTGAAGCGCACCGTGCCCGTCTTGTCGATGACGAAGGTCTCGGGCACGCCGTAGACGCCGAAGTCGATGCCGACGCGGCCGTCGCCGTCGTACAGCGACGCCGTGTATGGGTCGCCGAAGCGCGCCAGCCAGGCCTGGCCGTCGGCGCGCTGGTCCTTGTAGTTCAGCCCGAGGAGCGGCACGCGCGCGCGCTTGGCGAAGTCGACCAGCAGCGGATGCTCGTCGCGGCACGCGGCGCACCACGACGCCCACACGTTGAGCACCCACACGCGGCCGAGCAGGTCGTCGCGGCGGATCGTGCGCGACGCATCGTCGAGCCGCGTCAGCGCGAACGCCGGCGCCGGCTTGCCGATCAGCGGCGACGGCACTTCGCGCGGGTCGAGCTTCAGGCCGCGGGCCAGCAGCACGACGAGCACGACGAGGACGAGCAGCGGGATGACGAACTTCAACGCTTTCATGACGACTCGGCCCTCATGCCACCGCTCCCGCTGCGGCCGCGTCGGCCTCGCTGGTGCGCCGCGCGGGCGCGCGGTAGCGCCGGTCGGTCGCGGCGAGCAGGCCGCCCAGGCCCATCAGCAGGCAGCCGCCCCAGATCCACGTCACGAAGGGTTTGTAGTACACGCGCACGATCCACGCGCGCCCGTCGTCGACGGCCTCGCCGAGCGAGACGTAGAGGTCGCGCGTCGGCCGGCTGTGGATCGCCGCCTCCGTCATCGGGTTCTGCTGCACGCGGTAGATGCGCTTCTCGGGCAGCATGCGCGCGACGACGCGGCCGTCGCGCTCGACGTCGACGACGCCCTGCATCGCGCGATAGTTGGGGCCGGCGATCTCGGTCGCACCGCGGAACGTGAAGCGGTAGCCGGCGAGATCCGTCGTGTCGCCGACGTCCATGCGCACGTCGCGCTCGACTTCGTAGCTGCGCACCATCGTCACGCCGACGATGAAGGCGGCGATGCCCAGGTGCGCCAGCGTCATGCCGGCCCAGGCGCGCGGCAGCAGGCGCGCGCGCCCGACGATGCTGCCGCCGGCGGCCCGGGGCCGCAGGCGTTCGACGAGGTCGGTCGCTGCCGACGCGACGATCCAGAACGCCATCGCGAGGCCGAGCACCGAGCCGGCACCGATGCGCCCGGCCGACCACGCCGCCAGCAGCGCGGCGACGACGGCGACGCCGAGCGCCCAGCGCAGCCGCGTCACGAGGTCGGGCAGCTCGGCCTGTTTCCAGCGCGCGATCGGCCCGACGCCCATCAGGAACACGAGCGGCGCCATCAGCGGCACGAACACCGTGTCGAAGTAGGGCGGCCCGACCGAGATCTTGCCCATGCCCAGCGCGTCGAGCGCCAGCGGGTAGAGCGTGCCCAGCAGCACGGCGCCGGTGGCGACGAGCAGCAGCACGTTGTTGACCAGCAGCAGCGTCTCGCGCGACAGCAGCGCGAAGCGCGCGCCCAGGCCCACCGTCGGCGCGCGCCACGCATACAGCACCAGCGACGCGCCGACGACGACGGTCAGGAAGGCGAGGATGAACAGGCCGCGCCGCGGGTCGGTGGCGAAGGCGTGCACCGACGACAGCACGCCCGAGCGCACGAGGAAGGTGCCGAGCAGCGACAGCGAGAAGGCGAGGATCGCCAGCAGCACGGTCCACGACTTGAACGCGCCGCGCTTCTCGGTGACGGCCAGCGAGTGGATCAGCGCCGTGCCGACCAGCCACGGCATGAACGACGCGTTCTCGACCGGGTCCCAGAACCACCAGCCGCCCCAGCCGAGCTCGTAGTAGGCCCACCACGAGCCGAGCGCGATGCCCAGCGTCAGGAAGACCCACGCCACCGTGGTCCACGGCCGCGTCCAGCGCGCCCAGGTGGCGTCGAGCTTGCCGCCGATCAGCGCCGCGACGGCGAACGAGAACGCGACGCTGAAGCCGACGTAGCCCATGTAGAGCAGCGGCGGGTGGAACACCATGCCGGGGTCCTGCAGCAGCGGATTGAGGTCGCGGCCGTCGGCGGGTGCGGGCACGAGGCGCTCGAACGGGTTGGACGTGAGCAGCATGAACAGCAGAAAGCCGATGGTGACCAACCCCATCACGGCGAGGATGCGCGCCAGCACCGGCTGCGGCAGGTGGCGGCTGAAGCGCACGACGGCCTGCATCCACAGCGCGAGCATCAGCACCCACAGCAGCAGCGAGCCTTCGTGGCCGCCCCACACGCCGGCGATGCGGTAGGCCAGCGGCAGCGCCGAGTTGGAGTGCGACGCGACGTACAGCACCGAGAAATCGTGCTGCACGAAGGCCAGCGTGAGGCACGCATAGGCGAGAGCGACGAGCAGGAACACGCCGGTGGCGGCGGGCCGCGCCAGCGCCATCCAGTCGGCGCGCCCGCGCGCTGCGCCGACCAGCGGCACGCTGCCGAGCACGCCGGCCAGGCCGAGCGCCAGCCACAGCGCGAAATGGCCGAGTTCGGGGATCATCGGGAACCTCCGCTCTGCAGCGTCGGCGCCGCCGTCGGCGCGCTGGCGCCGGCGTGGGCGCGCTGCACCGCTTCGGCCGCCTCGGGCGGCATGTAGTTCTCGTCGTGCTTGGCGAGAACTTCGCGCGCGTGGAACACGCCTTCCTTGAGCTGGCCCTGCGCGACGACGCCCTTGCCCTCCTTGAACAGGTCGGGAAGGATGCCTTCGTAGCGCACCGGCACGGTCTGCGCCGTGTCGGACACGACGAAGGCGACGGTGACGCCTTCGCGCCTGACGGAGCCTTCCTGCACCAGTCCGCCGATGCGGAAGGTGCGGCCGACCGGCGCCTCCTTTGCGGCCACCTGCGTCGGCGTGTAGAAGAAGACGAGGTTGCTCTGGAAGGCGTCGAGCACCAGCGCGACGGCGACGCCGACGGCGACCAGCACGCCGGCCGCGATGGCGAGGCGTTTGTGGCGGGGCTTCATCGTGATGCCTCCTCGTGTTCGTCGTCGATCTCGCGCCGCGCGTCGGCCAGCGCGCGCCGCTGGCGCGCGCCCGCGAATGCGGCATCGATCAGCATCGCGGCCGCCGCGACGCCGTAGGAACCCCACACGTACACGCCGTAGCCCCCCATCGCGAAGAATTCGCTCGCGCTGCCCCAGTTCATCGCCTTTCCTCCCGTCGCCGCGCGACCAGCGCGCCGACCCAATCGGTGTGGCGTTCGCGTTCGAGCACGATGGCGCGCGTGCGCGTGAACACGACGGCGAAAGCATAGGCCCAGAACGAGAACGTCATCAGCAGCATGGCCGTCAGCATCGTGCTGGCCATCCTGGGCGCCGCCGTCATGCTGATCGTCGCGCCCTGGTGCAGCGTGTTCCACCACGTCACCGAGAAATAGATGATCGGCACGTTGACGGCGCCGACGATGGCCACCAGCGCACCGGCCTGGTCGGCGCGGCGCGGGTCGTCGATCGCCGCCACCAGCGCCATGTAGCCGAAGTAGAGGAACAGCAGGATCAGCTCCGACGTGAGCCGCGCGTCCCATACCCACCAGGCGCCCCAGGTCGGCTTGCCCCACAGCGCGCCGGTCCACAGCGCCATGAAGGTGAACATCGCGCCGGTCGGCGCGATGGCGCGCGCCAGCATCGAGGCGAGCCGCGCCTTGAAGGCCCAGCCGATCGCCGCCCAGCCGGCCATCACCAGGTACAGCAGCATCGACATCCACGCCGCCGGCACATGGATGAAGATGATGCGGTACGAGTCGCCCTGCGTCGCGTCGGTCGGCGCGACGAAGAAGCCGATCCAGAGGCCCGCCGCGCCGAGCAGCACGGCGACGGCCCACAGCCAGGGCAGCAGCGCGCCGGTCAGCGCGTGGAAGCGCACCGGCGACGCGAAGGTCGTCAGGCGCAGGGGGCTCGAACTCAGGACGGAACTCACGCGACTCACTCCGTGGCGATGCGCAGCGCGGCGGCGGTGGCCGGCGGCGCGAGCAGCGCGCTGAAGATCAGCAGCGCGCCGAGCAGTGAATGATGGGCGCGCGCCGACAGTCCCGACTCGACGGCGACGACGGCGCCGGCGCCGAGGATCAGTGCCGGCACCGTCAGGGGCAGCACGACGAGGATGAGCAGGACGCCGGCGCTGCGCAGCCCCAGCGTCAGCGCCGCGCCGAGGCCGCCGAGCAGCGCCAGGATCGGCGTGCCCAGCAGCAGCGACAGCGCCAGCGTCGCGATCGCCGCCGTGTCGAGGCCGAACAGCAGGCCGAACAGCGGCGTCGCGGCGACCAGCGGCACGCCCGTCACCAGCCAGTGCGACGCCGCCTTGGCGACGGCGATCGTCCAGGCCGAGGTGCCGCCGACGAGCATCTGGTCGAGCGAGCCGTCGGCGAAATCGCCGCCGTAGAGCTGCTGCACCGACAGCAGCGACGCCAGCAGCGCGCACACCCAGACGACGCCCGGCGCGATCTGGCGCAGCAGGTTCGGCTCGCTGCCGACGCCGAACGGGAACAGGCTGGCCGCGACGGCGAAGAAGCCGATCGGCAGCAGCGCGTCGACGCGCCGGCGCGCGGCCAGCCGCAGGTCGCGCGCGACGATGGCGCCGAAAGCTCCCTGGCTCATCGCTCTGCCACCTCGTCGAGTTGCAGGACGGCGGGCGCAGGGTCGCGCAGCCCCGGGTCGACGTGGCTCGTCAGCACGACGGCGCCGCCGCCGCGCGCGTGCGCCGACAGTGTGTCGCGCAGCGTCGAGCAGCCGTCGGCGTCGAGCGCGTCGAAGGGCTCGTCGAGCATCCACAGCGAGCCGGCCGGCGCGAGCAGCAGGCGCGCCAGCGCGACGCGCCGGCGCTGTCCCTGCGACAGCGTGCGCACCAAGGCATGGCGTCGGCCGTGCACGCCGAAGCGCCGCAATGCTGCGGCGCAGGCCTCGGCATCGGCCGACAGGCCTTGCAGCCGGGCCAGGAACTGCAGCGCCTCGAGAGCCGTCAGGTCGTCCTTGAGCGCATTGGCGTGCCCGACGTAGATGGCGTGGCCGGCGGCGCCGTCGCGGTCGAGTCGCCCCTCGGCGGCGCCGGCCAGCCCGACGAGGACGCGCAGCAGGCTCGTCTTGCCGCAGCCGTTGGCGCCGCGCAGCCAGACGACGTCGCCGGCGCGAACCTCGAAGTCGAGGCCGCGGAAGAGGAGCCGGTCGCCGCGCCGGCACGCCAGCTCGCGCGTCGACAGCAAGGCCCGGCGCACGATCGCGCCGTCGGGAGGGGGCGCAGCGAGCGCCGATGCGATGGCAGACACGGGACGAATTGTCACCGGGCGTTCCGCGCGTCGGCTTGATATAGCTCGGTTTCGAGGCAACCGACCCATGCTTGGCAGCGTTGGTCGCCGTGCCCGGGCGTGGCCGCAGCAGTGTCGCGGCGGGGCTGCGATCCGCGGTCGGAGCGGCGTTCCCGCGCTGTGCGCAAGTCTTCCGTTGCCGGGCGCCGTCAGCCGCCGCCCGCGGCGGAGCGCGGCGTGGCGCGCTCGATGATCGCCGCGCAGTCGACACCGCGCGGCAGCGCGCCGTAGTTGCCGTGCCCGCTGCCGGTGAGGCGCGACGCGCAGTACGCGTCGGCCACGCAGGCGGGCGCGTGCTGCACGAGCAGCGCGGCCTGCAGCGCCAGCGCCATGCGGTCGACGAGGTCGCGCGCGCGGTACTCGAGGTCGGCGAGGTCGCGCATCTCCTTGCCGAGCGCGTCGATCCAGCGATCGAGCGCCGGGTTCGCGCCGCGCGCCTTGCCGACTTCGGCGAAGAAGGCGGCGACGGTGTCGGGCGTCCTGGCCATCGCGCGCAGCGCGTCGAGGCACTGCACGTTGCCGCTGCCTTCCCAGATCGCGTTGACCGGCGACTCGCGGAACAGGCGCGGGAGGGGGCTGTCCTCCATCACGCCGCTGCCGCCGATGCACTCCATCGCTTCGTAGGCATGGTTGGGCGTGCGCTTGCAGATCCAGTACTTGCCGACCGCGGTGACGAGGCGCACCAGCGCGTCTTCGTGCGCGTCGGCGCGGTGGTCGAGAGCGCGCGCGATGCGCATCGCCAGCGCGAGCGAGCCTTCGTGTTCGAGCACCAGGTCGGCCAGCACGTTCTGCATCAGCGGCTGCCGGTTCAGCACGCGGCCGAAGGCCGAGCGGATCGAGCAGTGGTGCAGCGCCAGCGCGGCGGCGGCGCGCTGGCCCGACGCCGAGCCCACCATGCAGTCGAAGCGCGTCATCGCCACCATTTCGATGATGGTGCGCACGCCGCGGCCTTCCTCGCCGACCATCCAGGCCAGCGCGCCACGCAGCTCGGTCTCGCTCGACGCGTTCGAGACGTTGCCCATCTTGCGCTTGAGCCGCAGCACCTGCATGGCGTTCCTGCTGCCGTCGGGCCGCCAGCGCGGCATCAGGAAGCACGACAGCCCGCCCGGCGCCTGCGCCAGCACGAGGAAGGCGTCGCACATCGGCGCCGAGACGAAGTACTTGTGGCCCACCAGCTCATAGGCCTGGCCCGGGCCGCGCTGGCCGAGCGGGTGCGCGCGCGTCGTGTTGGCGCGCACGTCGGAGCCGCCCTGCTTCTCCGTCATCGCCATGCCGATCGTCAGGCCCTGCTTCTGCGCGGCCGGCACGTTGCGCGGGTCGTAGACGCGCGCCGTGATCTTCGGCTCCCACAGCGCGGCCAGCGCCGGCGTCGTGCGCAGCGACGGCACGGCGGCGAAGGTCATCGTGATCGGGCAGCCGTGGCCGGCGTCGACCTGCGCGTGCAGGTAGCTGTGCGCGGCGCGCGCCACGTGCGCGCCGGGCCGCGGGTCGGTCCACGGCGAAGCGTGCAGGCCGTGCTCGATCGACGTCTTCATCAGCGCGTGGTACGCGGGGTGGAAGCGCACCAGGTCGACGCGGTTGCCGAAGCGGTCGTGCGTGTCGAGCTCGGGGCCCCAGCGGTTGGCCTGCACGCCGAGCTCGAGGTAGTCGGCCGAGCCGGTGAGGGCGCCGAAAGCCGTCAGGTCGTCGTGGGCCCAGGCCGCGCCTTCGCGCATCACGGCGTCGACCAGCGCCGCGTCCTGCAGGTAGAGGTTGGTGTCGACGAGTTCGCGCCCGACGTTGACGACGTCGTGAGTTTCGGCGAGGTAGAGCGCCGGGTTCGAGATCGAGTCGAGTGCGTTCATGGCGTGGTCTCCAGCAGGCGCGAGGGCGGGGCGGATGCGGCGGTGGCGTCGAGCCGGGCGGCGGCGAGGAACTGCTGCCAGATCGCGCGGCCGGCGGCGTCGAAGCGCAGCACGGCGTCGAAGCAGGCGCGACGGGCGTCGACGTCGACCAGCGGCGCCGGCAGCAGCGGGTCGAACACCATGTCGCGTATCGCGTCGTTGCCGGCGCGGTACCAGTCGCGGAGCGTGGCCTCGGTGGCGCGCGGCGTGCCGCGTGCGAGCAGGGAGCCGAGGCGTCGCGTCCAGGCCTGGTAGCTGCGAGTCAGCGCGGCGCCGTCCCAGAGCGCGGACGCGCGCCGCTCCAGATCGGGATCGAAGTCGCGCGCGGCGAACACCGTCGCCGCGCCGTCGAGGCCGAGCGCCAGCAGCCGCCCTCGCACCGCGGCGACGCCGCCGGCGAGGTTGTCGGGCCGCAGGTGCAGGCCGCGCTCGATCTCGCGCAGGCCGAGCAGTTCGAAGGCGCGCGTGCGTGCGCGCAGCGCACCGCGGTCGCTGCGGCCGAGCGCGCCGACGTGCACGGCAATCCAGCCGCCGCTCCAGGGGCCGGCGCGCTGCGCAACGTCGCGCCAGCCGGCGACTTCGGCCGCCAGGTCGGCGGCGGCGGGGCCGAGGCGAAAAGCGCCCCCGCCCCCCGCCACGCTCACCCCCGCCCCCGGCCGGCGCCGCCCCCCCCCCCCGGGGCGGG
>CAYJLV010000007.1:47852-103013 GCA_964371405.1 uncultured Burkholderiaceae bacterium | reverse complement strand
CCCTGGGGCGGGCGCGCGGCGCACCGGCGCGCCAGCGGGCTCCTGCGCCCGCCCGGGGGGGGGGGGGGGGGCCGCGGCTCGCGGCGCCGCGGCCCGCCGACTCGATCAGCCCGGCCGCGGCCAGGCGCGTCAGCGCCACGCGGGCGTGGCTCTCGCGCACGCCGAACAGGCCGCACGAGGCCACGGCCTCGCGCGCGCTGAGCGTCTGGCCATCGGCGGCCAGCAGCAGGTTGAGGATCAGGTGACGCGGGTTGGCCGGCATCGTGCCGGCGACATTACGCCCGGCGACATACTCCGTCAATAGATGTAGTGATACGGGTCAACCGCGCCGCTGCTTGATCAGCGACTCGATCTCCGGCGCCTGCAGGCGCGGCCGGTCGGGCTCGAGTGCGGCGAGCGGCTGCACTTCCTGCATCGAGGCGAGGCAGCGCCGCGTCAGGTCCTGGTAGCCGAGCGTGGCGCCGAGCTTCCACGCCACTTCGTCGTCGCGCAGGGCGCGCAGCGGCTTGGCCGGCACGCCGGCGACCAGCGTGCGCGGTGCGATCTTCATGCCCGCCGGCACGAAGGAGCAGGCGGCGACGAAGGCAGCCTCGCCGACCTCGGCCTCGTCGTTGACGACGGCGTTCATGCCGACCAGCGCGTCGCGCTGCACGACGCAGCTGTGCAGCACGGCGCCGTGGCCGATGTGGCCGTTCTCGCCGATGCGCGTCTCGTCCTTCGGGAAGCCGTGGATCACGCAGCAGTCCTGCACGTTGGCGCCGCGCTCGAGCACGATGCGGCCGAAGTCTCCGCGCAGGCTGGCGCAGGGGCCGACGTAGCAGTCCGGCCCGACGATCACGTCGCCGATCAGCACGGCGCTCGGGTGCACGTAGGCGCTCGGGTCGACGACGGGAACGACGCCTTCGAGGCTGTAGCAGGGCATCCGGGTTCTCCTTGGGTTGGCACGGGCAGGGGTCTGCCTCTATTATCGACCGACCGGTCGGTTTAAACGGATCCGACCACCCCTTGAGCTTCGCATGCCCATGACCGAAACACTGGTCCTCGTCGAGACGCGCGACGCCGTGCGCACACTGACGCTGAACCGTCCCGCCGCGCTGAACAGCTTCACGACGGCGCTGCACGTCGAATTGAGCGTTGCGCTCGACGCCGCCGCGGCCGATGCCGGCGTGCGCTGCGTCGTGCTGACGGGCGCCGGCCGCGGATTCTGCGCTGGCCAGGACCTCTCCGACCCGGCCGTTGCGCCGGCCGGGGACGGCGCCGCGGCCGAACCCAAGACAGGCATCGAGCGCGTCATCGAGCAGCACTACACGCCGCTCGTGCTGCGCCTGCAGTCGATGCCGGTGCCGGTGATCGCCGCCGTCAACGGCGTCGCCGCGGGCGCCGGCGCCAACATCGCGCTGGCCTGCGACCTCGTCGTCGCGGCGCGCTCGGCGAGCTTCATCCAGGCTTTCACCAAGATCGGCCTCGTGCCCGACAGCGGCGGCACCTGGTTGTTGCCGCGGCTGGTCGGCCGCGCCCGCGCGCTCGGCCTGGCGATGCTCGGCGAGAAGCTGCCGGCCGAGGAGGCCGCGCGCATCGGCATGATCTGGCGCTGCGTCGACGACGCACAGCTCGGCGCCGAAGTGCAGGCGCTCGCGCAGCGCCTGGCGGCAATGCCGACGAAGGCCCTCGTCGCCACGCGCACGACGCTCGACGCCGCGCAGCGCACCCACCTCGCCGACGCGCTGGCCGCCGAAGGCCGCCTGCAGGGCGCACTTGCCGGCGCCGCCGACTACCGCGAAGGCGTCGCCGCCTTCCTCGGCAAGCGCGCACCGCGCTTCACCGACCGATGAACGACCGACCGACCGAAGGCGTGCTCGCCGCCGCCGAAGCGCAGCGCATCGCCGACCATGTGCGCCGCGCCATGTACGCCGGCGACCGCGCAACGCAGAGCCTGGGCATGCGCGTCGTCGCGATGACGCCCGGCAGCGCGACACTCGAGATGACGGTGCGCGCCGACATGCTCAACGGCTTTGCCACCTGCCACGGCGGCATCATCACGACGCTCGCCGACAGCGCCTTCGCCTTCGCCTGCAACTCGGGCAACGAGTTCACCGTTGCCGCCGGGCTGACGGTCGACTTTCTCGCCGCGGCGCGCGAGGGCGACGTGCTGGCGGCGCACGCCGAGCAGGTGTCGCACACGCGGCGCACCGGCGTCTACGACATCGTCGTGACCAACCAGCACGGCCAGCGCATCGCGCTGGTGCGCGGCCGCGCGTCGCGCGTGCAGGGCCGGCCGTCCGTGCCCGGCCCGGCCTGAAGTTTCGAAGGAGAAGAGCCCGATGCCCGTCCGAAGCCCCGCCCCCGGCGACCTCGAGCCGATCGAAACCGCCAGCCGCGACGAACTGCAGGCGCTGCAGCTCGAACGGCTGCGCGCGACGCTGCGCCGCGCCTACGACAACGTGCCGCACTACAGGCGCGCCTTCGACGAGCGCGGCGTGCATCCCGACGACTGCAGGCAGCTCGCCGACCTGGCGAAGTTCCCGTTCACCGCCAAGCAGGATCTGCGCGCCAACTATCCGTTCGGCATGTTCGCCGTGCCGCGCGAGCAGGTGGTGCGCGTGCACGCGTCGTCGGGGACGACGGGCAAGCCGACCGTCGTCGGCTACACCAAGAACGACATCGACACCTGGGCCGACCTCGTCGCGCGCTCGATCCGCGCGTCGGGCGGGCGCGCCGGCGACATCGTGCACGTGGCCTACGGCTACGGCCTCTTCACCGGCGGGCTCGGCGCGCACTACGGCGCCGAGCGGCTGGGCTGCACCGTGATCCCGATGTCGGGTGGGCAGACCGAGAAGCAGGTCCAGCTGATCCGCGACTTCCAACCCGACATCATCATGGTCACGCCGAGCTACATGCAGGTGATCATCGAGGAGTTCGTGCGCGAAGGGCTCGACCCGCGCGAGATGTCGATCCAGATCGGCATCTTCGGCGCCGAGCCGTGGACCGAGGCGATGCGCCGCGAGATCGAGGCGGGCGCCGGAATCGACGCCGTCGACATCTACGGCCTGTCGGAAGTGATGGGCCCGGGCGTCGCCAACGAGTGCATCGAATCCAAGGACGGCCCGGTGATCTGGGAGGACCACTTCTACCCCGAGATCATCGACCCCGAGACGGGCGAGGTGCTGCCCGACGGCAGCGAGGGCGAGCTTGTCTTCACGACGCTGACCAAGGAGGCGCTGCCCGTGATCCGCTACCGCACGCGCGACCTGACGCGGCTGCTGCCGCCGACATCGCGCAGCATGCGGCGCATGGGCAAGATCGTGGGGCGCAGCGACGACATGCTGATCATCCGCGGCGTCAACGTGTTCCCGACGCAGATCGAGGAGCTGATCCTGCAGCACGGCGAGCTCGGCGGCCAGTACCAGCTGGTGCTGATGCGCGAAGGCCCGCTCGACAGCCTCGAGGTGCGCTGCGAGGTGCTGCCGGCGCGCATCGCCGGCGCCGATCGCGACGCCATCGGCCGTGCCCTGCAACACCGCATCAAGACGCTGATCGGCGTCAGCGCGCAGGTCGTCGTGGGGCTGCCCGATTCGATCGAGCGCACGCTGGTCGGCAAGGCGCGCCGCGTCATCGACCGGCGCCAGAAACCCTAGGAGGTCCGCCATGTACACGCAGGCCATGGACACCCTGGGCAAGGACGGCGGCGACGCCGATCCGAAGCCCGTGCGCTCGGCCGAAGAGGCCGCGCTGCAGCAGCGATTCGACGCGCGCATCGACGACGGCGGCTTCATCGAGGCCAAGGACTGGATGCCCGAGAACTACCGCAAGACGCTGGTGCGCCAGATCAGCCAGCACGCGCATTCCGAGATCGTCGGCATGCTGCCCGAGGGCAACTGGATCACACGCGCACCGACTCTGAAGCGCAAGGCGATCCTGCTGGCCAAGGTGCAGGACGAGGGTGGCCACGGCCTCTACCTCTACGCCGCGGCCGAGACGCTGGGCACCTCGCGCGACGAGATGATCGACGCGCTGCATTCGGGCCGGGCCAAGTACAGCTCGATCTTCAATTACCCCACGCTGACCTGGGCCGACGTCGGCACGATCGGCTGGCTGGTCGACGGCGCGGCGATCATGAACCAGGTGCCGCTGTGCCGCTGCTCCTACGCGCCCTATGCGCGCGCCATGGTCCGCGTCTGCCGCGAGGAGAGCTTCCACCAGCGCCAGGGCTACGACGCGCTGCTGGTGATGATGCGCGAGGGCAGCGACGCGCAGCGCGCGATGGTGCAGGACGCGGTGAACCGCTGGTGGTGGCCGTCGCTGATGATGTTCGGCCCGCCCGACGCCGACTCGACGCACGGCACGCAGTCGATGCGCTGGGGCATCAAGCGCATCTCCAACGATGACCTGCGCCAGAAGTTCGTCGACGCGGCGGCCGAGCAGGCCAGGGTGCTCGGCGTCACGCTGCCCGACCCGTTGCTGAAGTGGAACGCCGAGCGCGGCCATCACGACTTCGGCCCGATCGACTGGCAGGAGTTCTGGAGCGTCGTCAACGGCAACGGACCGTGCAATCGCGAGCGGCTCACCGCGCGCCTCGCAGCCTGGGAGGAGGGCGCCTGGGTGCGAGAAGCGGCGATGGCGCATGCGAACAGGCAGCCATTGAAGGAAGCAGCATGAGTTCCGAACGCAACGAATGGCCGCTGTGGGAAGTGTTCGTGCGCAGCAAGGCCGGCCTCGACCACAAGCACTGCGGCAGCTTGCACGCGACGGATGCCCAGATGGCGATCCAGATGGCGCGCGATGTCTACACGCGGCGCCAGGAAGGCACCAGCGTGTGGGTCGTGCGTTCGGACCAGATCGTCGCCAGCGACCCGGGTGACAAGGACATGTACTTCGACCCGATGGAAGACAAGGTCTACCGTCATCCCACGTTCTACGCGCTGCCGCGCGAAGTCGACCACATGTGATGGCGGGGACGGGATGACGGCCTCGATCGAACTCCGCGCCGACCCGGCGGTGCAATACCTGCTTCGCATCGGCGACACCTGCCTGATCCTCGGCCAGCGCCTGGGCGAATGGTGCGGCCACGCGCCGATCGTCGAGGAAGACATCGCGCTGGCCAACATCGCGCTCGACCTGATCGGCCAGGCGCGCGCCGTGCTGACGCGCGCCGGCCAGCTCGAGGGTCGCGGCCACGACGAAGACCAGCTCGCCTTCCTGCGCGACGAGCGCGACTACCTCAACCCGACGCTGGTCGAGCTGCCGCGCGGCGACTTCGCATTCACGACGCTGCGCAACGCGATGGTCGCGACCTGGCTGAAGCTGCTGTGGCAGCGCCTGCAGGGATCGAGCGATGCCGAGCTCGCCGCCATCGCCGGCAAGGCCGTGAAAGAGGCGCGCTACCACCAGCAGCACGCTGCCGACTGGCTGGTGCGGCTGGGCGACGGCACCGCCGAGTCGAAACGGCGGTGCGAGGCCGCGATTGCTGCGCTGTGGCACTACAGCGCCGAGCTGTTCGAGGACGACGCGATCGACGACGCAGCGGCGGCCGCGGGCATCGGGCCGCGCGGGTCCGAGTTGCGCGACGACTGGCAGGCCGCGATGGGCGAGACCCTCGGCGCCGCCGGTCTCGCGGTGCCGCCGCCGGTGGCGTTTCGCAGCGACGGCAGGCGCGGCCGCCACAGCGAGCACATGGGCTACATCCTCGCCGAGATGCAGCACCTGCAGCGCGCGTATCCGGGAGGCGCGTGGTGAGCGCGACACCGCGCGTCGCCGAGGCCTGGCGCGTGCTGCGACAGGTGCCTGACCCCGAGGTGCCGGCGCTGTCGGTCTGCGACCTCGGCATCGTGCGCGACGTTGCCGAGTCCGCCGACGGCGCGCTCGATGTCGTGCTGACGCCGACCTACTCCGGTTGCCCGGCCACCGAGGTGATCGAGCGCAGCGTGCGCTACGCGATCGACGCCGCAGGGCTCGGACCGGCGCGCGCCACGCTGCGCCGCGCTCCCGCCTGGACCACCGACTGGATCAGCGACGAAGGTCGCCGCAAGCTGCGCGACTACGGCATCGCGCCGCCGGGGCCGGCCGACGCCGCAGCCGGCGCGCCGCTGCGCTTGGTGCGCGGCGCAGCCCGCCCGGCAGCGATCGACTGCCCGCGCTGCGGCAGCGCCGACACCGAGCGCCTCTCGGCCTTCGGCTCGACGGCGTGCAAGGCGCTCTATCGCTGTCGCGCCTGCCGCGAGCCGTTCGAGCATTTCAAGCCGATCTGATGAGATCTCCTGCATACCTTGCCGCGCTGCGGGCCGAGCGCCGGGCCGCCCCAAGCCGGCCCGCGATCCCCGCGGGGGATCGGCCGATGTACTCGTCGGACGAGGGGCTGTCATGACCAGCCTGCATTTCCACCCGTTGAAGGTTCGCGCCGTCAGGCCCGACACCGACGAGGCCGTCATCGTCTCGTTCGACGTGCCCGAGCCGCTGCGCGACACCTTCCGCTTCACGCAGGGCCAGTACCTCACGCTGCGCGGCGACGTCGATGGCCAGGACCTGCGGCGCTCCTATTCGATCTGCGCCGGCATCGACGACGGCGAACTGCGCGTCGGCGTGCGCCGCGTGCCCGGCGGCGCGTTCTCGGCCTGGGTGCACGAGCGGCTGCACGAGGGCGACACGCTGCAGGTGATCCCGCCGCAGGGTCACTTCCACGTGCCGCTCGAGCCGGCGGCGTCGCGCCACTATCTCGGCATCGCGGGCGGCAGCGGCATCACGCCGATCCTGTCGATCATGAAGACGGTGCTCAAGCGCGAACCGGCCAGCCGCTTCACGCTGATCTACGGCAACCGCAGCCAGAAGTCGACGATGTTCAAGGAGGAACTCGAAGACCTCAAGAACCGCTGGCTCACCCGCGTCGTGCTGCACCACGTGTTCTCGCGCGAGCAGGTCGATGCGCCGCTCGCCGCCGGGCGGCTGACGCGCGCCAAGATCGCCGAGTTCGTCGGCCCGCTGATCGATCCGGCGTCGATCGACCAGGCCTTCGTCTGCGGCCCGCACGGCGTCAACGACGAGGCCGAAGCCGCGCTGCTGGCGGCGGGCGTGCCGCCGGGGCGCATCCACATCGAGCGCTTCGGCGTACCCGACGGCGTGCCGCCGGCCACGCACGCGGCGCTGCCCGGCGACGCGGTGCAGGCGAAGATCGTCGTCGTGCGCGACGGCCTCACGCGCGAGATCGACTTTCGCGCCGGCGACGCCAGCATCCTCGAGGCCGCCGGCAACGCCGGCCTGGAAGTCCCGTACTCGTGCAAGTCGGGCGTCTGCTCGACCTGCCGCGCCAGGGTGCTCGAAGGCGAAGTGCGCATGGAGCGCAACTTCGCGCTCGAGAAGCACGAGGTCGCCGCCGGCTACGTGCTGACCTGCCAGGCGCACCCGCTGACGCAGCGCGTCGTCGTGTCGTACGACGAGCGTTGAACCCTGTTCACCCAGCCGATGGCTCGCGGACGCTCCCCCGACTACGACGAACAGCGTGAGACGATCCTCGCGCGCGCCGCCGAGCTGTTCGCGCAGCGCGGCTACCCGGCGACGACGATGAACGCCGTCGCCGAAGCGTCGGGCCTGTCCAAGCCGACGCTCTACCACTACTTCCGCGACAAGGACGCGTTGCTCGTCAGCATCGCCGAGGGCCACGTCGAGCGCCTCGAGGCCCTGGTGAGCGAGACCGATGCCGCGGGCCTGCCCGCCGAGGCCCGGCTCGAGCGGCTGATCGTGCGCTTCGTCGAGGCCTATGCCGACGCGCAGCACGCGCACCGCGTGCTGACCGAGGACGTGCGCTTCATGAAGCCGGCCGACCGTGAGCGCGTCCTCCGCAAGGAGCGCCGCGTCGTCGACGCCTTCGCGGGCGCGATCGCCGAGCTGCGCCCCGACGCCCGGCGCGCCGCGCTGCACACGCCGCTGGCGATGCTGCTGTTCGGCATGATCAACTGGATGTTCACCTGGCTGCAGCCCGGCGGCGCGTTGACTCACGCGGCGATGGCGCCGATCGTCGCCGAGCTGTTTCGCGGCGGTTTGCGCACCGTCAACGTACCGCGCCGGACGCGCGCCGTCGCAGGGCAACCCCTATAACGCGGGCGACGACGCTGCGGCATGCTCGACGCCTTTCATCCTCAACACCACGACGGAGACCGCATGAAGTATCTACCGCATCTCGCCGCCGCAGCGCTCGCGCTCGCTTGCAGTGCCGCCTTCGCCGACATCAACGTCGGCGTCACGGTGTCGGCCACCGGCCCGGCCGCCTCGCTCGGCATCCCCGAAAAGAACACGATCGCGCTGATGCCCAAGACGATCGCCGGCCAGAAGATCAACTACATCGTGCTCGACGACGCCAGCGACACGACGACCGCCGTCACCAACACGCGCAAGCTGATCACCGAGAGCAAGGTCGACGTCGTGCTCGGCTCGACGGTGACGCCGAACTCGCTGGCGATGATCGACGTCGTCGCCGAGAACCAGACGCCGATGATCTCGATGGCGGCTTCGGCGCGCATCGTGGAGCCGGTCGATGCGAAGAAGCGCTGGGTCTTCAAGACGCCGCAGAACGACATCATGATGTCGCTGGCGATCGCCAAGCACATGGCCGACGCGGGCGTCAAGACGGTCGGCTTCATCGGCTTCGCCGACGCCTACGGCGAGGGCTGGTTCGGCGAGTTCAACAAGGCCGCCGGCCTGAAGAGCCTGCAGGTCATCGCCAGCGAACGCTATGCACGCACCGACACGACGGTGACGGCTCAGGTGCTCAAGCTGATCTCGGCCAAGCCCGACGCCGTGCTGATCGCCGGCTCCGGCACGCCGGCCGCGCTGCCGCAGAAGACGCTGGTCGAACGCGGCTATACGGGCAAGATCTACCAGACGCACGGCGTCGCCAACGCCGACTTCCTGCGCGTCGGCGGCAAGGACGTCGAAGGCACCTTCCTGCCCGCCGGCCCGGTGCTCGTCGCCGACCAACTGCCTGCCAGCCACCCGGTGCGCAAATCGGCGCTCGCCTACATCCAGACCTACGAGGCGGCGCACGGCAAGGGCAGCGTCTCGACCTTCGGCGCGCACGCCTGGGACGCGGGACTGCTGATGACCGCCGCCGTGCCGGCCGCGCTGAAGAAGGCGCAGCCGGGCACGCCGGCGTTCCGTGCCGCGCTGCGCGACGCCCTCGAGGGGATCAAGGAAATGCCCGGCGCGCACGGCATCTTCAACATGTCGCCGACCGACCACCTTGGCCTCGACCAGCGCGCCTACGTGATGGTCAAGATCGAGAAGGGCGGCTGGAAGTACCAGCCCTGATCGATCGGCGTCGCCGGCGCAGCACCGGCGGCAGTGGGGCGGGGCGGCGCGTGCCGGCCTCGCCCTTTTTCTTTTTGCGGATCTTCCTGCCATGACGACTCCCATCCTGCAGAGCTACATCGCCGGCCGCTGGATCGGCGCGCGGCCGGCCGACGCGCTGCGCAGCGCGGTCGACGGCCGCGACGTGGCGTGCACGCACGCCGAGCGCATCGACTTCGGCGAGGCGCTCGTGCATGCGCGCGAGGTCGGCGTGCCGGCGCTGCTGGCGCTCGACTTCCAGCAGCGCGCAGCGCGGCTCAAGGCGCTGGCCAAGTTCCTCGTCGAGCGCAAGGAAGCGCTGTACGCAGTCTCGGCGTACACCGGCGCCACGCGCAGCGACAGCTGGGTCGACATCGAGGGGGGCAGCGGCACGCTGTTCGCGTATGCCGGCGTCGGCGCCAACGAGCTGCCGTCGGGCAACCTGCTGCACGAAGGGCCCGTCATCGCGCTGGGCAAGCAGAACCGCTTTGCCGGAACGCACATCCTGGTGCCGCGTCGCGGTGTCGCGGTGCACATCAACGCCTTCAACTTCCCCGTGTGGGGCCTGCTCGAGAAGTTCGCGCCGAGCTTTCTCGCCGGCATGCCGTGCATCGCCAAGCCGGCGACCTCGACCTCGTACCTGACCGAGGCGCTGGTGCGGCTGATGATCGAGTCGGGCCTGTTGCCCGCGGGCAGCCTGCAACTCGTGATCGGCTCGACCGGCGACCTGCTCGACCGCCTCGACGGCCAGGACGTCGTCACCTTCACCGGCTCGGCAGACACGGCCGCGAAGCTGCGGGTGCAGCCGAACCTGGTGCGCCACTCGGTGCCGTTCAATGCCGAGGCCGATTCGCTCAACTGCGCCATCCTCGCGCCCGACGTGGCGCCCGACGACGAGGAGTTCGACCTCTACGTCAAGGAGTTGGCGCGCGAGATGACGGTCAAGGCGGGCCAGAAGTGCACCGCGATCCGCCGCGCCATCGTGCCGCGCCGGCATCTCGACGCCGTCGCCGCGCGTCTGAAGGCGCGGCTCGCGAAGACGACGGTCGGCGACCCGGCGCGCGACGACGTGCGCATGGGCGCGCTGGCCTCGCACGCGCAGCGCGACGACGTTGCGGCTCGCGTCGCGGCGCTGTGTGCAGGCGCCGACGTGGTCCACGGCGAGCGCGACGGCTTCGAGCCGCTGGGCGACGGCGTCGCCGACGGCGCCTTCTTCGCGCCGACGCTGCTCGTCGCGCGCGACGCCCACGCGCACTGCGCGCACGACGTCGAGGCCTTCGGCCCGGTCAGCACGCTGATGGCCTATGACGACCTCGACGAAGCACTCGCGCTCGCCGCGCGCGGACGCGGCAGCCTGGTCGCGACGCTGGTGACGAAGGAGCCAGCCGTTGCCGCGCACGCGATTCCGTTCGCCGCCGCGCATCACGGCCGGCTGCTCGTGCTCGATCGCGTCGCGGCGGCCGAGTCGACCGGCCACGGCTCGCCGCTGCCGCTGTTGAAGCACGGCGGCCCGGGTCGAGCCGGCGGCGGCGAAGAGTTGGGCGGCGTGCGTGCCGTCAAGCACTTCCTGCAGCGCGCCGCGGTGCAGGGGTCGCCCACGATGCTCGCCGCGGTGGTTGGCGAGCACGTGCGCGGCGCCGCGGTGCGCGAAAGCGACGTGCATCCGTTTCGCAAGCACTTCGAGGATCTGCAGATCGGCGATTCGCTGCTGACGCACCGCCGCACCGTGACCGAGGCCGACATCGTCGCCTTCGGCGGCATCTCGGGCGACTACTTCTACATGCACTTCGACGCCATCGCGGCGCAGGACAGCGCCTTCGGCCAGCGCATCGCGCACGGCTACTTCGTGCTGTCGGCGGCGGCAGGCTTGTTCGTCTCGCCGGCACCGGGGCCGGTGCTCGCCAACTACGGCCTCGACACGCTGCGCTTCGTCAAGCCGGTGGCGATCGGCGACACGATCCGCGCGCGCCTCACTGCCAAGCGCAAGACGGACCGCGGGCGCGCCGACGCCAAGGGCGTGGGGCAGGGCGTCGTTGCGTGGGACGTCGAAGTGACGAACCAGCACGACGAGGTCGTCGCGAGCTACGACATCCTGACGCTGGTCGCCAAGCGGGCTGCGAGTTAGCAGACCGATTGCCCTTCCAGCCATCGCGCCTGTGCCTCGGCTCGTCGTTCGCAGCAGGCTCGCAGCGGCTCCCGCGACGGTGTGGGACGGGTTGTCGATGGACACGGTGAACTACGAACTCGGGCCGTGGATCCGCATGTCGGCGCCGGACGCGTGGCGCAGGCTGAAGCTCGAGGACTGGAGCGGCATCCACTCCCTGTTCGAGAGCTGGATCCTCCTGTTCGGTGTCGTCCCCATCGACCGCCATGCCTTCGGGACGCTCGACCTCGGCCCGGAGCGCAAGTTCGTCGAAACTTCGACCTCGTGGATCAATCGCCACTGGCGCCATGAGAGGGTTGTCGCGCCGGCTGCGGGCGGCTGCGAAATCGTCGACAGCATCGACTTCGCGCCGCGCCTGCGCGCCCTGTCGGCGGTGCTGGAGCCGGTGTATCGGCTCGTCTTCAGGCATCGGCATGCTCGACTGCGGGCGCGTTACGGATCACCTGTCCACTCTTGCGGAGGATCATCATGACGCAGCCTCTACCCGCGGGACAGCGAGCGACCGAGCGCTTCCACCGCTTCGGCCTCACCCGGTTCGCCGACCGGTTCCCGGCCAAGGAGCGCGAGGCTTCGATCGAGATCACCGGGCGGGTCGGGAACCGCCTGACGCTGGCGGATGCGCTGCAGGGCCTGCCGCGGACTGCGCAGGTCAGCGACTTCCACTGCGTCACGACGTGGAGCGTGCGCAGCCTGCGTTGGGAAGGGGTGCGCTTCGCCGACTTCCATGCGCGCGTGATCCAGCCTCAGGCGCGGCCCGATGCGGCGGCCACGCTCGTCGCGCTGCGCGGCCAGGACGGGGCGCACAGCGCGCTGCTGCTCGAGGATCTGCTCGCGCCCGACGTCCTGCTGGCCGACCGCCTGAACGGCGAGCCGCTGTCGGTCGATCACGGCGCGCCGCTGCGCCTGGTCGCTCCTGCGCACTACGGCTACAAGTCGATCAAGCACCTGAGCCGAATCGAGTTCAGGCTGCCGTCGGAGGGCTACCGGGTCTCCGGTTTGCGCTTCATGGACCATCCACGGGCGCGAGCGGCGCACGAAGAGCGCGGGCGATTCGTGCCGGGCTGGTTGCTGCGGATCCTCTACCGCCCGCTGATCGCGGGAACGGTCGCGAAGTTCGCCGCGGCGGGCAGCAAGCGCGGGATGCCGGCATCGAGGGGCGCTGCCGAGCGTGGCTGACGCGCCCGCGGCCCCGGCCCGCGACGACAGCTTGCACGAAGCAGGGATCGAGCGAAGCGGATCTCACCTTGCCGTCACCCGCCACACGATGTTGCCGACATCGTCGGCCACGAGCAGCGCGCCGCGAGCATCGATCGCCACGCCGACCGGGCGGCCGCGCGCGTTGCCTTCGGCGTCGAGGAAACCCGTCAGCACGTCGCGCGGCGCGCCGTCCGGCCGCTCGCCGGTGAACGGCACGAACACCACCTTGTAGCCGCTCGGCGGCTTGCGGTTCCACGAGCCGTGCAGGCCGATGAACATGCCGCCGGCCCACGCCGCACCGAGCTTCTGGCCCTGCGCCGACGCCAGGCCGAGCGCCGCTGTGTGCGGCCCCAGCGCGTAGTCGGGCACGACGGCGCGCGCGACGAGGTCGGGCCGCTGCGGTTGCACGCGCGCGTCGACATGGCCGCCGTACCAGCTGTAGGGCCAGCCGTAGAAGGCGCCGTCCCTCACCGAGGTGAGGTAGTCGGGCACCAGGTCGCTGCCGAGTTCGTCGCGCTCGTTGACGACGGTCCACAGCGTGCCGGCGCCGCTCCACGCCATGCCGTTGGGGTTGCGCAGGCCGCTCGCGTAGATGCGATGGCGCCCGCTCGCGATGTCGAGCTCCCAGATCGCCGCACGACCTTGTTCGACCTCCATGCCGTGTTCGGCGACGTTGCTGTTCGACCCCACCGTCACGTAGAGCCTGCGGCCGTCGCGGCTGGCGATCACGTTCTTGGTCCAGTGGTGGTTGCGCGGCGCGGCGGGCAGGTCGACGACCTTCGTGCCGGGCGTCTGGATGCGCGCCGCACCGGGCACGTAGGCAAAGCGCAGCAGCGCATCGGCGTTGGCGACGTAGAGGTCGTTGCCGACCAGCGCCATGCCGAACGGTGAACTCAGCTTGTCGAGGATCACGCTGCGCGTCTCGGCGACGCCGTCGCCGTCGGCGTCGCGCAGCAGCGTGATGCGGTTCGCGCTCGGCGTGCCCGCGCCGGCACGCTTGATCAGCAGCTTCGTCGCCCAGGCGCGCAGGCCGCCGCCGTCCTCGCTTGGCGGCGCGTTCGTCTCGGCGACGAGCACGTCGCCGTTGGGCAGCACGTGCAGCCAGCGCGGGTGGTCGAGCCCTTCGGCCAGGCGCGTCACGACGAACCCCTCGGCCGGCGTCGGCGCCGCACCGGTCGGCCAGCCGACAGCCTTCGCGACCTGCACCGTCGGGATGCGCTCGCGCCGCGGCTCGGGCAGTTGCGGCTGCGGGCCGGTGCCGGCCTCGACCGGCAGTCGCGCGATGTCGCCGCAGCCGGCGGCGACGATTGCAGCGGCGAGAGCGGCGATAGCGGTGCGCAGCGACGGGTGCATCGGCATGGTGATTCCTCTTCGGTGCGGCAGGAAGGCGGGTATGGCGCTTGCTCGACGCCGCAATGGGCAACGACAGGAGGATGGGATGCCGACGGTATCCGACATCATGACCCGCTGCGTCGAAGTGGTCACCCCCGACGACACGCTGCGGCACGCGGCGCGCCGCATGGACGAACTCGACGTCGGCGCGATGCCGGTGTGCCGCGGCGCGGAACTGGTCGGTATCGTCACCGATCGCGACATCACGGTGCGCGCCACGGCCGTCGGCTTGGCGCCGGGCGAGGCTTGCGTGCGCGACGTGATGACGCCGCGGCCGCTGACCTGCGCGCCGCAGCAGACGGTGGGCGAAGCGGCGGCGCTGATGGGCGAGATCGCCGTGCGCCGTTTGCCGGTGGTCGACGACGACGGCACGCTGGTCGGCATCGTTTCGCTCGGCGACCTGGCCGCGCACCCCGGCCCCGACTTCGACGCCGCGCGGCGCGCTCTCGCTGCGCCGCCGCAGCCGCAGCGCGCGGGCGCTTGAGATTCGTGGCTGTCGTGCGCGGTACGGGCGCAGGCTGGAGGCGCTGGTGGCGCGCCGCCTCGTCGGCCGGCGTCGCCCCCCAGGCGCTGTCCGTGGCGCCGGCGCCGCCGACCATTGACGCAGCCTCCTTGGCTGCCTTCGACGACGGCCCGATCGCCGCGCTGAGCTTCGACGCCGCGCCGCCGCATCACGTGCACGATGCGACACCGAGCCTGTGGCGCCTGCGTGGCGACGCTGTCGCTCCAGCGTGGGCGCGGCTCGACGAGCTGCTCGAAGCCGACGACATTCACGCGCTGCTCGCTGGCGGTGGTGCCGCTGGCTCCGTGCGGCTGCGGCGCGCCGACGGCGGCCAGCGCCATTGTGTCGCGCGCGCGAGCGTCGATGAGGCCGGCGTTGCGCGGCACCGTCTGCAGCTCGTCGACGCCGACTGGCTCGCGCAGGCCGGCTGGCAGCCCGCCGGCGACGGCGCGCGCCTGCAGCTGGCGCTCGCGCGCACGCGCGCCGCGCAACGATTCCTGCAGGTGCTGCAGCACGTCACCGAACTGCTGCAGGGCTGTGACGGCGTCGAGCAGGCCGGCCGCATCATTGCCGACGGCGGCCGCGAACTGTTTCCTGGTTGGGACGGCGCGCTGACGCAGGCCGATGCCGGCGGCGCGATGCGCATCCTCGACGCCTGGGGCGAGACTCGCGTCGCCGAAGACGCGTCGCGCGAAGACGAGTGCTGGGCGCTGCGGCTGCGCCGCCTGCATCGCGCCGGTGCGCAACGCACGCCCGTCTGCCGCCACTGGGGCGCGGACGGTCTGCCGCCCGGCGTCACGCAGGTGCTGTGCGTGCCGCTTGCGGCGGTGCCCGAGCCCGCCGCGTTGCATCTGGCGACGCGGCGCAGGCTCGACGACAGCGAGCTGCGCAGCGCCTGCTGGGGCGCCGAGGCGCTGGCGGGCGCGCTCGGTCTGGCGCTGGCCAACCTGCGGCTGCGCCATTCGCTGCGCGAGCAGGCGCTGCGCGACGGTCTGACGGGCCTGTTCAACCGCCGCCATTTCGACGACATGCTGCATCACGAGCTCAGCCGCGCCGAGCGCACCGGCGAGGCGCTGACGCTGGCACTGCTCGACATCGACCACTTCAAGGCCTGCAACGACCGCCACGGCCACGCCGCCGGCGATGCCGTGCTGCGCGCCGTCGCGGTGCAGCTCCAGAGCTTCGGCCGCGCCTACGACATTGCCTGCCGCGTCGGGGGCGAGGAGTTCGCCGTGCTGATGCCGCGCGCCCGCGTCGGTGAAGCACGCGTCCGGCTCGAGCAACTGCGCGAGCGCATCGCGGCGCATCCGATGCGGCACCAAGGCATCGCGCTGCCCGCCGTCACGGTGTCGATCGGCGTTGCGAGCCTGGACGGCGGCACGGGCTGCGACCTGCTGCAGTGCGCGGACGTGGCGCTCTATGCCGCCAAGGGCGGAGGCCGCAACCGGGTCGCCGTGTGGGACGGGCGAGACCCCTCGATCCGGCCCTCGCCCCGCGGGCGGGCAGACAGCGGGCCGTGATCGCGGCTCAGCTTTCCCCGTCGACCTTGTCGGCCGAGTACTCCTTGAGCCGGTTGTAGAGCGTCTTCAGGCTCAGGCCGAGCGCTGCCGCCGTGCGCTCCTTGTGGTGGCCGTAGTGCTTGAGCGTGCCGAGGATGATCCGGCGCTCGGCCTCCGCCATCGACGTGCCGAGCGGGATCGAGATCGACGCCGCATCCGCTCCCGCCGCAGCGTCGATCCCGCCCGGCTGCGGCGCGGAGCCGGGCAGCCATTCGTCGTCGATCGTGTCGGCCGGCGCCATCACGTAGGCGCGCTGCACCACGTTGCGCAGCTCGCGCACATTGCCCGGCCAGCGGTACTCGGCCAGCCGCGCCAGCGCGGCCGGCGAGAAGCGTTTGCGGTGGCCCTCGCGCTTGCAGATGTCGGCGAGGAAGTGCTCGGCCAGCAACGCGATGTCTTCGGTGCGATCGCGCAGCGGCGGCAGCGCGATCGGGAAGACGTCGAGCCGGTACAGCAGGTCCTCGCGCAGCTTGCCCGAGGCCACCGCCTGCTCGGGCGAGCGGTTCGTCGCCGCGATGACGCGCACGTCGGACTCCTGCTGCTGCGTCGAGCCGACGCGCATGAACATCCCCGTCTCGAGCACGCGCAGCAGCTTGACCTGCAGCTCCGGCGGCATCTCGGTGATCTCGTCGAGGAACAGCGTGCCGCCATGCGCGCGCTCGAAGAAGCCGTGGTGCTGGCGCTCGGCGCCGGTGAAGCTGCCCTTCTCGTGGCCGAAGACTTCGCTCTCGATCAGGTTGGGCGAGATCGCGCCGCAGTTGACGGCGAGGAAGGGCTGCTTGCGGCGCCGGCTCAGATCGTGCACGGTACGCGCGACGACTTCCTTGCCGGTGCCGCTTTCGCCCGTGAGGAACACGCTGACGCCGGTGCCGGCGACGCGCGAGATCTGCTCGTAGATGCGCAGCATCGGCTGGGCGCGGCCGTACAGGTGGCCGAAGTGGCCGCTCTTGTCGAGTTCTGTCGACAGCGTGTCGATCTCGGCCTTCAGCTCCGACGGGCGCATCACGCGCGACAGGATGCCCCGCAGGTGCTTGACGTTGAGCGGCTTGACGAGATAGTCGGCCGCGCCCAGGCGCAGCGCCTGGATCGACGAGTCCAGGCTCGCATGCCCGGTGATCAGCACCACTTCCGATTGCGCGATGAGTTGCGCGTCGGAGAACAGCTCCATGCCGCTGCCGTCGGGCAACTGCAGGTCGAGCAGCACGATGTCGGGCTGCTGCAGCGCGATCTGCTTGCGCGCGTCGCGCAGCGTGTGCACCGTTGCGACGGTGTAGCCCTCGGCCGCCGTCAGCGCCGCCATCATGCGGGCCGAGTCGACTTCGTCCTCGACGATCAGTGCATGACTCATCCGAACCCTTTGCGGTGATGGTGGAAAGGATACCGCGACCGCGGTGTGCCGCGGCGCTTTCTGCGCGGCACGCCGATTGCCGAACGCCAGGCAACGCGACTGTGCAGGAGAGCGACATGGCCAGCAGTACCGCACCGCAACCGCCGGCGGGCACGGCGAGCGTCCCGAGCGACGGGGCCGGCAGCGCCGACACCGCCGCCGAACGTATCGTGCAGGGCGCGCACGACGCCGTCGACCGGGTCGCCGGCAAGGCGCTGCCGGCGATGGCGCGTGCACGCGCCGGCGTCGACGAGGCCGCCGGCGCCCTGCGCGAGCGCGGCCGGCAACTCGGCGGCATGCAGGCCGAGCTGACAGCCGACGCTCGCGAACAGGTGCGCGCGCACCCGCTGGCGGCGCTCGCCGCTGCGTTCGCCGCCGGCGTGGTGGTGGCACGCCTGCTGCGCTGAGCATGGCCGCGCACTGCCGCGGCACGGCGCTTGCCGGACGCGGTGGCGGCGCACCCCGTGCGCCATGGAGTCGCAAATGGGCAAGTACCTCATCGCCTGGCTGCTGGGCGTTCCGTTGATCGCGCTGGTCGCCATCTATCTGCTGTTCTGAAGCTCACGCTGGCGCTCCGCCACGCTGGCGATGAGCGCCGACAAGTGCTCGGCCCGGGCCGGCTTGACGAGGTGATGCTCGAAGCCGGCTTCGCGCGCGCGACGGCGGTCGTCGTCGCGGCCGTAGCCGCTGACCGCCACCAGCACCGGCGCGTGCGTCAGCGGCAGCGCGCGCAGCGCGCCGGCCAGTTCGTAGCCGTTCATCCCCGGCAGGCCGATGTCGAGCAGCACGAGTTGCGGCTCGATCTCGCGCGCCAGGCGCAGCGCGGCGTCGGCGTGCGTCGCCATGTGCACGGCATGACCCTCGGCTTCGAGCAGCATCGCCATCGATTCGAGCGCGTCCTCGTTGTCGTCGACGGCGAGGATGCGCAGCCCGCGGCGCGCCGCGGGCCGCGCCGCGGCCGCCGCTTGCGCCGGCTCGCAGCGCGGCAGCGTCAGCGTGAAGCGGCTGCCGCGCCCGACGCCGTCGCTCGCCGCCTCGAGATCGCCGCCGTGCATCGTCAGCACGCGCTGCGCGACGGCGAGGCCGACGCCGAGCCCGCTGTGCGCGCGAGCCGCCGCCGGGCCGGCCTGCGCGTAGAACTCGAAGACGTGCGGCAGCGCGTCGGCCGCGATGCCGGCGCCGTTGTCGGCGATCGTCACGCGCACCCGGTCGGCTGGCGCATCGGTTTCGATGCGGATCGCGCCTTCGGGCGGCGTGAAGCGCGCGGCGTTGTCGAGCAGGTGGCCGAGCGCCTGCGCCAGGCGCGCGCGATCGGCATCGACCCAGACAGCGGCATCGGGAAGGTTGGCGACGAGCGTGTGGCCGCGCGACTGCAGCAGCGGCTGCGCCGTCTCGATCGCCGCGGCGAGCAAGCCCTGCAGCTGCAACGGCTGGCGGTCGAGCTCGATGCGGCCCTGGGCGACGCGCGCGACGTCGAGCAGATCGTCGACGCGCCGTGCGAGGTGGTCGACCTGGCGGCGCACGATGCGCAGCGCATTGGCCTGGGTGCCGGCGTCGGTGCGCGGCGAAGCCAGCACCTCGACGGCGCCGAGGATCGGCGCCAGCGGGCCGCGCAGCTCGTGCGCCAGCGCGGCCAGGGATTCGTCCTTGCGTCGGCCGGCGTCGACGAGCAGCCCCTCGGCGCGCTTGCGCAGCGTGCAGTCCTGCGAGATGCCGACCCAGCGCTGCGGCTGCGCGGCATCGTCGGCGATGGCGAACACGCGCTCGGCGATCCAGCGTTCGTCGTGCGCGGCTCCGACGGTGCGGTACTCGTCGTCGTAGCTCTCGCCGTGCGCGAGCCGCGCGAAGCGCTCGCGCAGGCGCGGACGGTCGTCGGGATGGATGGCGTCGAACCAGGCCGAGGCATCCGCCGGCAGCCGTTGCGCGTCGCCGCGTCCGTGGCGCGCGCTGGCCGGGCTGACCCAGACGAAGCGCTGCGCCGCAGCGTCGGCGATCCACAGCACATCGCCGAGCGCCTCGGCGATTTCGCGCAGCTGTGGTTCGCCCTGGCTTGCCGATTCTGTCATGGCGGTTCCCTCCGTCTGGCGCGGCACGACGCGCCGCCGAGTCCGTTCGCCGCAGCGGCCCGAGCGCAAGCTTCGTGCCGCGGCGTGTGCGCGAGCTTGCCGCAGCGGCGAGGATCCCTGCGCGTGTCAGGGTTACGCGAACTCCGGCAAAAGGGTCGGCAAGCTTTACCCTGGGTTTGCCGCTGGCGGGCAGATTCGCCCGCGAAGCCGAGTGCTGCGCGCTGGCATGGCGAATGCTATTGACGAGGTTGCGCGCGGGAGAGCGCGGCGGCCCTCGCGTGCCTGCGCGGCGGCAAGAACTCCAGCCACGACTTGAGGGGGCTTGCGATGAACGTGCACAAGGACGCGGCGCTGACGGCACCGGCCGACGAACTCGCGACGCTGCTCGATGCCCTGGCGTCGCTGCGCCGCGGCGACGCGACAGCGCGGCTGCCGGCGCACTGGAGCGGGCTCGCCGGCAAGGTGGCCGACACCTTCAACGACGTCGTCGAGCTGAATGCGACGATGGCCGCCGAGCTGGCGCGGCTGCGCCAGGTCGTCGGCCAGGAGGGCAAGCTCAAGCAGCGCGCCTCGATCGGCAACGCGCGCGGCTTCTGGGGCGAATCGATCGCCAGCATCAATGCGCTGATCGACGACCTCGTCCACCCGACCAGCGATGTGGCGCGCGTGATCGGCGCCGTCGCGCAGGGCGACTTGTCCAAGAGCATGGAGCTCGAGGTCGACGGGCGCGAGCTCGAGGGCGAATTCCTGCGCACGGCGCGCACGATCAACAAGATGGTCGAACAGCTCGCCAACTTCTCGGCCGAAGTGACGCGCGTCGCGCGCGAGGTCGGCACCGAGGGCAAGCTCGGCGGCCAGGCCACCGTCAAGGGCGTCGCCGGCACCTGGAAGGACCTGACCGACTCCGTCAACTCGATGGCGGGCAACCTGACCGGCCAGGTGCGCAACATCGCCGACGTGACGACGGCCGTTGCCAGCGGCGACCTGTCCAGAAAGATCACCGTCGACGTGCAGGGCGAGTTCCTGACGCTCAAGAACACGATCAACACGATGGTCGACCAGCTGCGCTCGTTCGCGTCGGAAGTGACGCGCGTGGCGCGCGAAGTCGGCACCGAAGGCAGCCTCGGCGGCCAGGCGCGCGTCGAGGGCGTGTCGGGCACCTGGAAGGACCTGACCGACTCCGTCAACTCGATGGCCGGCAACCTCACGAGCCAGGTGCGCAACATCGCCGACGTGACCAAGGCGGTGGCTGCGGGCGATCTCTCGAAAAAGATCACCGTCGACGTGAAGGGCGAGATCTCGGAGCTGAAGAACACGATCAACACGATGGTCGACCAGCTCAGGTCTTTCGCGGCCGAGGTGACGCGCGTGGCGCGCGAAGTCGGCACCGAAGGCATCCTCGGCGGCCAGGCCGACGTGCAGGGCGTCGCCGGCACCTGGAAGGACCTGACCGAGTCGGTCAACTTCATGGCCGGCAACCTCACGAGCCAGGTGCGCAACATCGCCGACGTGACCAAGGCGGTGGCTGCGGGCGATCTCTCGAAAAAGATCACCGTCGACGTGAAGGGCGAGATCTCGGAGCTGAAGAACACGATCAACACGATGGTCGACCAGCTCAGGTCTTTCGCGGCCGAGGTGACGCGCGTGGCGCGCGAAGTCGGCACCGAAGGCATCCTCGGCGGCCAGGCCGACGTGCAGGGCGTCGCCGGCACCTGGAAGGACTTGACCGAGTCGGTCAACTCGATGGCGTCGAATCTCACCGTGCAGTTGCGCGATGTCTCGAAGGTGTCGGCGGCGATCGCCGGCGGCGACCTGACGCGCAAGATCACCGTCGACGTGCGCGGCGAGATCCTGCAGATCAAGGACGTGATCAACACGATGGTCGACCAGCTCTCGTCGTTCGCCGCGGAGGTGACGCGTGTCGCGCGCGAAGTCGGCACCGAAGGGCGGCTCGGCGGCCAGGCGCAGGTCAAGGGCGTCTCGGGCACCTGGAAGGATCTGACTGACAACGTCAACTTCATGGCCGGCAATCTGACCGGCCAGGTGCGGGGCATCGCCAAGGTGGTCACGGCCGTGGCCAACGGCGACCTCAAGCAAAAGCTCACTGTCGAAGCCAAGGGCGAGATCGCTGCGCTGGCCGAGACGATCAACTCGATGACGGACACGCTGGCGACTTTCGCCGATCAGGTGACGACGGTGGCGCGCGAGGTCGGCGTCGAGGGCCAGCTCGGCGGCCAGGCCAAGGTGCCGGGCGCCTCGGGCACCTGGAAGGGGCTGACGGAGAACGTGAACCAGCTCGCCGCCAACCTGACGACGCAGGTGCGCGCCATCGCCGAGGTCGCGACCGCCGTGACGCAGGGCGACCTGACGCGCTCGATCACCGTCGAGGCCCGCGGCGAGGTTGCGGTGCTCAAGGACACGATCAACGAAATGATCCGCAATCTCGAGGACACGACGCAGAAGAACACGGAGCAGGACTGGCTCAAGACCAATCTGGCCAAGTTCTCGCGCATGCTGCAGGGGCAGAAGGATCTGGTCACCGTCGGCCAGCTGATCCTGTCGGAGCTGGCGCCGGTGGTCGGCGCGCAGCAGGCCGAGTTCTACGTGCTGACGACGAGCGCGGGCCTGGCGCGGCTCAAGCTGTTGGCGAGCTACGCCTCGGGCGGCCAGACGGTGCACGGCAAGGAGATCGAGCTCGGCCAGGGGCTGGTCGGCCAGTGCGCCGTCGAGCGCGAGAAGATCCTGCTGACCAATGTGCCGGGTCAGGCGTTCCGCGTCGCCAGCGGCCTGTCGGAGTGCGCCGCGTTCGACGTGCTGGTGCTGCCGATCGTGTTCGAGGGCGAGGTGCGCGGCGTGCTCGAGCTGGCGTCGCTCGACCGCTTCAACTCGTCGCACCAGGATTTCCTCGAACAGCTCACCGAGTCGATCGGCATCGTGATCAACACGATCGCCGCCAACATGCGCACCGAGGACCTGCTGACGCAGTCGCAGTCGCTCGCCGAGGAGCTGCAGAACCGCCAGCAGGAGCTGCAGCAGACCAACCAGGCGCTGCAGGACAAGGCGCGCTTGCTGGCGCACCAGAACCAGGAGGTCGAGCGCAAGAACAGCGAGGTCGAACAGGCGCGCCAGGCGCTCGAAGAGAAGGCCGGCCAACTCGCGCTCACCTCCAAGTACAAGAGCGAGTTCCTCGCGAACATGTCGCACGAGCTTCGCACGCCGCTCAACAGCCTGCTGATCCTGTCGGACCAGCTGTGCAAGAACGGCGGCGGCAACCTGACGCCGCGGCAGGTCGAGTTCGCCAGGACGATCCACCTGTCGGGCAACGATCTGCTCAATCTGATCAACGACATCCTCGACCTGTCGAAGATCGAGTCGGGCACAGTCGCCGTCGACGCGAGCGAGTTGCGCCTCGACGACCTGTACCGCTCCGTCGAGCGCAGTTTCCGCCATGTCGCCGAGCAGCGCCAGGTCGGCTTTGCGATCCAGGCGGCGCAGCCGTTGCCCAGGACGATCGTCACCGACGTGAAGCGGCTGCAGCAGATCCTGAAGAACCTGCTGTCCAATGCCTTCAAGTTCACGCAACAGGGGCAGGTCTTGCTCGCCGTCTCCAGCGCCGACGGCGGCTGGTCGAGCGACCACGAAAGCCTCAACCGCGCCCTGCAGGTGGTCGCGTTCTCGGTCGTCGACACCGGCATCGGCATCTCGCCCGACAAGCAGCAGATCATCTTCGAGGCCTTCCAGCAGGCCGACGGCTCGACCTCGCGCAAGTACGGCGGCACTGGCCTGGGCCTGGCGATCAGCCGCGAGCTGGCGCAACTGCTCGGCGGCGAGATCCGCCTCACCAGCGCACCCGGCAAGGGCAGCGCGTTCACCCTATACCTGCCGCAGAGCTGGAGCCCGCCGCGCAGCGGGCGGCAGGGCGCGGCCGCAGCGCAGGAGGGCGCCGCAGCGCGCGGGCCGGTCGCACGCGACGGCGCAGCCGCAGGCGCCGAGCCGTTCGGCGCGCCGCCCTGGCAAGGATCGGACAGCATGCCGCTCGAGCACGGGACGGGCGAAGCGGAGGCGGCCGTTGCCGACGTGGCGGACGACGACCGCCGCGCCATCGCTGGCGACGACAAGGTGCTGCTGATCGTCGAGAACGACCTCGCCTTCGCCCGCATGCTGCTCGAAGCGGCGCGGCGCGCCGGCTTCAAGGGCCTGGTGACGGCGAACGGCGCCGACGCGCTGGCGCTGACGCGCGAGTACCAGCCGTCAGCCATCACGCTCGACATTGTCCTGCCCGACATGGAGGGCTGGCGCATCCTCGAGCGGCTGAAGGCGGACCTGTCGACGCGCCACACTCCGGTCTGCGTCGTCTCGACCGACGACTCGCGCCAGCGCGCGCTCGCCGCCGGCGCGGTCGGCTTCCTCGCCAAGCCGCTGCAGTCCGTCGATCTCGTCGACGATGCGCTGACGCAGCTTCGGCAGCTCGCACAACGTCGCGAGCGCCGGCTGCTGGTCGCGATGCCGGCATCGCCGTTGCGCGACGAACTCGTCGCCTGCCTTGACGCCGACACCGAAGTCGTCATCGGCGCGACTGCCGACGAAGCGCGCGAGGCGGTGGCGCGGGGCAGACTGGACGCCGTCGTCGCCGACGCCGGCCTCGCGGCGTTCGGACCCGAAGACCTGGTCGACGCGTTCGAGGCCCGGCCGCTGGCGCGCCAGTTGCCCGTCGTGCTGTTGCCCGACAACGACTCCGAGTCGGCGGCGCGCTGGAAGCGCGGCTGCCACGGTTTCGCCGTGCGCGAGGCGCGCACGCTCGATGAGATCGTCGACGCGACGGCGTTGTTCCTGCACCGCAGCGTTGCTTCGATGTCGGACGTCGGGCGTCGCTCTGTCGAGGCGCTGCACGACACTGCGCGCTCGCTCGAAGGCCGCCGCGCGTTGATCGTCGACGACGACATGCGCAACATTTTCGCGCTGGCCACCGTGCTCGACGCTCAGGGCATGTCGGTCGTGTCGGCCGAGAACGGCCGTGAAGCGATCCGCATCGTCGAGACCGACCCGGCCATCGACATCGTGCTGATGGACATCATGATGCCCGAGATGGACGGCATCGCGACGACGCGCGAGATCCGCCGCCTGCCGCGCGGCAAGGAGCTGCCGATCGTCGCCGTGACGGCCAAGGCGATGAAGGGCGACCGCGAGAAGTGCATCGAAGCCGGCGCCTGGGATTATCTCTCGAAGCCGGTCGACATTGCGCACCTGCTGGCGGTGCTGCGCGGATGGCTGCCTCGATGAGCACGGCGCCGTTCGCCGCTGCGGCCTCCGCGGACGACGCGCCGGTCAACATCCTCGTCGTCGACGATCTGGCCGAGAAGCTGCTCGTTTTCCGCACCGTGCTCGAGGATCTGGGGCAGAACCTGGTGTTCGTGCGCTCGGGCAGCGAGGCGCTGCGCGAGGTGCTGCGTCGCGAGTTTGCGGTCATCCTGCTCGATGTCAACATGCCCGACATCGACGGCCTGGAGACGGCGGCGCTGATCCGGCGCCACCGCAAGTCGCAGCACACGCCGATCATCTTCATCACGGCCTACGCCGACGAGATGCAGACGGCCAAGGGCTATGCGCTGGGCGCCGTCGACTACATCCTCTCGCCTGTCAACCCCGACGTGCTGCGCAGCAAGGTCAAGGTGTTCGTCGACCTGCACACGATGCAGCGCACGCTGCGCCGGCAGGCCGACGAACGCGTCGCGCTCGCCGCCGCCGAGGCGGCACGCCGCGTCGCCAAGGACAACGACCGCCGCTCGGTCTTCCTCGCGCACGCCAGCCGCGTGCTCGGCGGCTCGCTCGAGCTCGAAGTCGGCCTGCGCCATCTCGTCGAACTCGTCGTGCCGCGCATCGCCGCGTTCGCCGCCGTCGGACTGATCGACGACGGCCAGGCCGCACCCGCGCGCCTGCTCGCGATGCGTGCCGCAACGCAGGTCGGCGCTGCGGGCTGCGACGAGGTCGCGCCCGAGGCGCTGCCAACGGCGTTGCGCGACGCGCTCGCCACGGCGCTCGCCGAGCGCCGCCGCGTCGACGTCGCGGCCGACGCGGGTGATGTCGGCGTCGCGCTGCCGCTGACGCTGGGCGACGGCGTGACCGGCGTGCTGATCGTTGCCGATGCGGCGCCTCGCCGCGAGTGGCGGCAGCTCGACGAGCTGGCGGCGCGCGCCGTCATCGCGCTGGAGAACGCGCGCCTGTACCGCAGCCTGCAGCGCGAAATCGCCGAGCGGTGCACGGCACAGGACGAATTGCAGGACGCCAACCGGCGCAAGGACGAGTTCCTCGCGATGCTGTCGCACGAGCTGCGCAATCCGCTGGCGCCGATCCGCAACGCCGTCGAGGTGATCCGCCGTCTGGCGCCGACCGACCCCGAGTTCGCCTGGGCCGGCGATGTGATGGATCGTCAGGTGCAGCACCTCGCGCGGCTCGTCGACGAGCTGCTCGACGTGGCGCGCATCAGCCAGGGCAAGATCGCGCTGAACCGCGAGCCGGTCGAGCTCGGCGCCGTGGTCGCGCAAAGCGTCGAGACGGCGCAGCCGTTCATCGATGCGCGCCGCCAGCGGTTGCAGCTGCGTCTGCCCGACGCTCCGGTCTGGCTGCAGGGCGATTCGGCGCGGCTGGCGCAGATCGTCGCCAACCTGCTGCACAACGCCGCCAAGTTCAGCGAGGACGGCGCCGCGATCGAGCTGCAGCTCGCGCTGCAGCCCGGCGCGGCCCGGATTTCGGTGCGCGACCACGGCATCGGCATCGACTCCGAACTGCTGCCGCGCATCTTCGACCTGTTCACCCAGGGTGCGCGCTCGCTCGACCGCAGCCAGGGCGGCCTGGGCGTCGGCCTGACGCTGGTGCGGCGACTCGTCGAGCTGCACGGCGGGCACGTCGAGGCGTTCAGCGAAGGGCTGGGCAAGGGGTCCGAGTTCCGGTTCTCGATCCCGCGCCTCGCCGCCGTGCCCGACGAGGCCGATGCCGTGCCCGCCGCCGCGCCGGCGCCCAGCGGCGGCAGCCGCGTGCTGGTCGTCGACGACAACCGCGACGCCGCGGAGAGCGTGGCGCTCTACCTGCAGCTCGAAGGCCACGAGGTCAAGGCGGTCGGCGACGGCCTGCAGGCGCTGGCCTGCCTGGCCGTGTTTGCGCCGCAGGTCGTCGTGCTGGACATCGGACTGCCGCAGCTCGACGGCTACGAAGTCGCGCGGCGGCTGCGCGAGATGCCGGCCGGGCGCGACGTGCTGCTCGTCGCGCTGACCGGTTACGGCCAGAAGGAAGACCGGGCGCGCGCCCTCGCGGCGGGGTTCGATCGTCACTTCGTCAAGCCGACCGACCCGCGCGCGCTGGTGCAGTTGATCGCGCAATGGCAGTCCGGCGCATCGTCATTGCCGGCGCGCGGCACGCACGTCGCGCTTTGATCGAGCCTTCGAAGGCGCCGTCGCGCGGTTCGCGCAAGTCCCTCGGCGTGACGCGGCACGGCGCTTGCCGGTGATGGCGACGCCTGCGACAGCAGGCCGGAGGAACGACACCATGGCATACAGCAGCCTGATTGGCACCGCCCGCGCAGCCGCCGTCCCGTCAGGGCGCGACACCGGCAGCCTCGCCCCTAGCGACAGTTCCGGCAGCGGCAGCGATCTCGCCGGCCTCGACACCGCCGACGACGGCGATCCGGCGCTGCCGATCGACGCAGTGCTCGGCGCCGACCGCGCGGCCACGCCGACCTCGGCCGAAGGCCTTTCGGCCGACAGCGATGCCGCCGAGACCGGAGAGCGGCGCAACGCAGGTGGCGATGCCGGCCGCGACGGCGGCGAGCACGAAGACGACAACGACGAGGAGGACGACGAGGACCACGAAACGCCGCGCAAGGAAGAACACCCCTCCGGCGCTCGGTGGCGCTGACGCGCGGCGACGGCGACGCTTGCGCCACGAGCCCGGACAGCCGATGAACGAGCCACTGGATCCGCCGCTCGAAGCCGCGCCGGCCTGTCTGACCGTCGCCTTGTGCACCGGCGGCGATGCCGAACGGCTGGCCACCTGCATCGCAGCCCTGCTGGCGCTTCGGTGCGAGCCGCAGCGCTGGGAACTCGTCGTCATCGACTTCGCCGCCGATGAGGAGGCGAGCCGCGTCGTGCATGCCCTGGCGCCGAGCGGTGGCACGCCGCGGCTGCACTACGTCGCGGCCGAGCCCGGCGTCGGCAACCGCGCCGAGGCGGCGCGCCGGGCAGCCGCAGGCGTTGTACATGCCGGCCGCGTCGTCGTCATCGGCGACGACACCCGGCCCGAACCGGAATGGCTGCTGCAGCAGACCGCGCTTGCGCCGGCCGCGGCGCCCAAAGCACGCGCCGCACCGGCTCACTGAGCGCCGGGGTTGCGTTCGAACGGTTCTCCTTGTTTGATCGCAAACGCGGTATCAACCGGCATCGCGACAGCGTTCGAGCGCCGCCTCGTCGCATTGCTCGCTGCGCTCGTCGAGCACCTGCTTCAGCTCGCGCGCGCGGGCGTGCCCTGCGCAGGTGCGAAAGCCCTGGGCACCGTCCTTGCAGTTCTCGATCAGTTCGTTGAGCTGATCGATCACCTGGCTTTCGTTCATCGTCGTGGGGTTCGTCACTCGCAGTCCTTTCGTCGGCGGGGAATCGTCTCGAAAACCGACAACCGCCGTGCCTGCTCGCGGGGTCTTCATCGTCTCCGAGGCACGCGGCTTGCCTCAACCTCGTCGACCGAACGAAACGAGAAGCGATGGATCCGAAGCCCATCGGCGATCGCAAGGCCGGCGCGGATTCGAGCCCTGCCACGCGCGGCACCGTCGCGCCGCTTTCCGCCGGCCTGCTTGCCGACCTGAGCCATGAACTGCGCACGCCGCTCAATGCCATCCTCGGCTGGGCGCAGCTGCTCGCGCGCGGCAGCGTCGATGACGCCGTGGTGCGCCGTGCCGCCGATGCGATCACGCGCAACGTGCGCGCGCAGTCGTCGCTGGTCGATGAACTGCTCGATCTGAGCCGCCTCGACGCCGATACGCTGCGGCTCGACGCCGCCGACTGCGACGTCGCCGCGTTGCTCGGCGAAGCGGTCGACGCCCTCGCGCCGGCGGCGCGCGCGCGCTGGATCGAGGTCGACCTCGGCGACGTTGCGGCCGGCGGCCTGAACTGTCGCGGCGATGCGGCGCGCCTGAAGCAGGCTTTCGGGAATCTGCTCGACAACGCCCTGAAGCACGCGCTGCTCAACGGCACGGTGCGCGTCGCCGCGGGGCGCGACGGCGCGCTGCTGCGGATCTCGATCGTCGACGACGGCGACGGCATCGCGCCGGCCGACCTGCCGCACGTGTTCGACGGCCTGCATCGCGCTGATGCGGCGTCGCGCCCGGGCGGGCTCGGCATCGGCCTGGCATTGACGCGCGGGCTGATCGAGCTGCATGGCGGGCGCGTTGCCGTCGCGAGCGCCGGGCCGGGCCTCGGCACGACGGCGCACATCGAGTTGCCGGCAGCCGAGGCTGCGCAGGCGCTGCAACCCACGTCGCCGCGCGCTCCGGCCACGCCGGCAGCCGGGGCGGCGACCGGGGTGACGACGGCTGGCGCCGCCACGGCGCCGGCGCTCGCGTGGCGGCGCATCCTGCTGCTCGAGGACGACGTCGACACGCTCGAGGTGACCAGCCTGCTGCTGCGCGAGCACGGCGCGATCGTGCAGGCGTTTGACAATGCCGAACTGGCGCTGGCGGCGGCCGAAAACGGCAGCTTCGACCTCGTCGTCAGCGACATCGGCATGCCCGGCATGAACGGTCTCGAGTTCATGCGCCGTTTGCGCGCCGGCGCCGGCGACGTGGCCGCGATCGCGCTGACGGCCTATGCCGGCGACGAGCCGCGACAGCAGGCGCTCGCGGCGGGGTTTCGGCGCGTCGAAACCAAGCCGATCGAGTCGCAGCGGCTGCTCGCCGCCGTGCGCGCCGAACTCGCGCGTTAGCCGGTCGCCGGACACTCGTCGGGCGTTGTTGCCGCAATTGCCGGCAAGCGGCGTCCCCGCCGCAACCGCTGCCGAGTTGCGGGATGAGTGGGCGCTTCGCCTGCAGCGCCGAAGCCGCGCCACCACGCAGGGGCACGGACGCGCGCAGCTGAACTGCGGCACGGACGTTGCGGTATCCGTGCCGTGCGGCTTGGGCCGGCCGGTTGGGCTGCGGCCGGGTCCACCGCTGCAACACCAGTCAATCGTGGGGGACCATCCGATGGGAACGATCGCTATCCATGCCGAGCACCGGCAGCAGCACACGCTGTCGCCGCGACTGCAACAGGCCGTGCGCCTGCTGCAGTTGTCCTCGCTCGAATTCGCGCAGGAGGTTCACGAGCTGCTCGGTCGCAACCCTTTCCTCGAAGGCGACGAGTCGGCGCCGGAGCCCGGCTCGGCGCCGGCGCCCGAAGCCGACGCCGGGCTCGACGCGGCCCTGTCGGCGCCCGTCTCGCCCGAGGCCGCGGCGGCGGGCGAGAGCGCAGCCGTCGCCGATGGCGCCCACGAGGCCTGGCAGTCCGACAGCTGGTCGCCAGGTGCGTCGCACCGCAACGAGGATGGCGACTTCAGCGGCCTCGACACGATGGCCGTCGAGTCTTCGCTCGCCGACCACCTGCACGGGCAACTGAACGTGCTGCCGCTGTCGCTGCGCGACCTGGTGCTGGCCAAGGCCATCGTCGAGTCGCTCGACGACGACGGCTATCTTCGCAGCAGCCTCGACGAGATCGCCGAACTGGCGGACCTGACGCCGGCGGTCACGGCCCAGGAACTGCAGATCGCGCTGCGCCGAGTGCAGTCGCTCGAGCCGACCGGCGTCGCCGCGCGCAGCGTGCAGGAGTGCCTGCTGCTGCAGTTGCCCGCGATCGCCGACGAACGCGAGCGCGGGATCGCGCGGCGCATCCTCGCCGAGCACCTCGAACTGCTGGCCGCGAAGGACGTGGCCGGCCTGGCACGCCGCCTGGTCGTCGCGACGGCCGACGTCGAGGCCGCCTGCGCGCGCATCCGCCGCCTCGATCCGCGCCCGGGCTGGCGCTGCAGTTCGGAGCAGGTGCAGTACGTGACTCCCGACGTCATCGTGCGAAAGCTGCGCGGCACATGGACGGCGACGCTGAACCCGGCAATCGTGCCGCGCGTGCGTCTCAACAGCGTCTATGCCGAGCTGTTCCACCGCCACCGTTCGTCGCAGAACAACGAGCTCGCGGCCCACCTGCAGGAAGCGCGCTGGATGGTGCGCAACGTGGAGCAGCGCTTCTCGACGATCCTCGCCGTGTCGCAGGCGATCCTGCGCCGCCAGCACCGCTTCTTCGAGTACGGCGCGCTGGCGATGAAGCCGCTGGGCCTGTGCGAGATCGCCGAGGAAGTCGGGCTGCACGAATCGACGGTGTCGCGCGTGACGAACAACAAGTACATGGCGACGCCGCTCGGCGTGTTCGAGCTGAAGTTCTTCTTCTCGCGCGCCATGGTCAGCGCCAGCGGCGGCGAGTTCTCCGGTACGGCGATCCGCGGCCTGATCAAGGAAATGATCGAAGCGGAGCAGCCGCACGCGCCGCTCTCGGACGCCGAGATTGCGCGCCAGCTCGCAACCCAGGGCCTTGCCGTCGCGCGGCGCACGGTCACGAAGTACCGGCAGTTGCTGCACATCGAGTCGGTCGAGAGGCGTCGGCGGCACGCTTGACTTGCCCGCCTCGAGACGAGGCATGCCCCTGATCAGGCAGGCAGGGCGTACTGCTGCGTTCATGTCCCCCGCTCGGCCGCAGGCCGGGCCGGGGGACATGAGTGGAGCAGGGCACCCGGCGTCCTCGGCCACGCCAGGCGCTTGCAAGTTCAGCTATCGGTGCCGCTCGGAGCAGGCAACAACGGAGCGTCGTCGGTCGCCGTTTCGAGCGTCAGTTCCGGAGTCACCGTGTGCGGCGCCAAGGTCGGCGGCTTGCGCTCGGGCTGGAAGGTGAGCGGTGCGCGGCGCCGGCTCGGCAACTCAAAAAGGGCCCCGGGCCGTTCCACCCGAAAAGTGAGGGAGGGAGATGACACGAGTGGTACGGTATGAATCCCCGGGGCCGCCTGCTTAGGCTCAATCGACGCGCCTGCGTTCCGCAAACTTGTCGAGTTGATCTTGCAAGCAGCTTCAGGCTAGCACGTCCGCGACGTGCTTGCACGCGGCCGCGATGCGGCGCTCCGTCCTGCGATGTGAGAGGCGGGCGGGCACGGCATGTGCCTCGGTCGATGGATGAACCTGCTGCCCCATCACCACCTCCACGGCGCGCCTCCGACACCGCCCGTACCGGGGCCGCGGCGCGGCGATCCGCCGACACCGCCGCCACCCGGTCCGCCGGACGACCTGCCGCCCGAGATCGACGATCCGACGCCGCCCGAAAACCCGGGCGTGCCGGTGCGTGAGCCGCCGCAGATGCCCACGCCGATGGCGTGAGCGGGGTGGCGTCAGTCCTTGCTCAGTCGGGCACGACGGCCGTGACCTCGATTTCCACCTTGGCGCCTTCCTCGACGAAGCCGGCGACCTGCACGGCCGTCATCGCGATGTCGAAGTGGCCGATCAGGTCGCGGAACGCCTGGCCGATCTGCGGAAGGGCGGCGTTGTATTCGGCGGCATCGCCCAGGTACCACGTCATGCGCACGATGTGCTGCGGCTTCGCGCCGCCGGCTTCGAGCACGGCGACGATGTTGGCGAGCGCCTGGCGCGCCTGGCCGGCGAGGTCGTCGGTGCGGAACTTCTCTTCGGCGTCCCAGCCGACCATGCCGGCGACGTGGATGGTGAGGCCGCGCGCGACGACACCATTGGCGTAGCCCTTGGGACGGCGCCAGCCGGCGGGAAGCAGTGCTTTGTGCATGTTCGATGACCTCATTGGAGTGGAAGGGAATGCGCGGGTTGGGGTTGCGCGAAGCGCTCGATCGCCGTGCGCAGGTCGGCGGGAATCGTGACTGCGTGGTGCGTCTCGAGGTCGGTGGTGACGACGACGTGGCGCGACTGCACGCGCAGCTCGTCGCCGCGGCGGGCCTCGAGCGCGAACGTCAGCGAGCGCGAGCCGATGCGCTCGACCTGCAGGCCGAGCGTCACCTCGTCGCCGAACTTGCTGATCGCGCGGAAGTCGGTCTGCACGCTGACCGTCGGCATGCCGATGCGCCGCGAGCCGATCAGCTCGGCATAAGGCACGCCCAGCACTTCGCCGACCCAGTCTTCGACCAAGCCGTTGAAGAGGACGAAGTACTGCGGATAGAAGACGATGCCGGCCGGGTCGCAGTCGGCGAAACGGATGCGGACACGCTGCTCGAAACGACCGCCCAACGGTTGAACGGTGTTCATGCGGGCGTCGTCCCAGCGTCTTCGCGCAGCCTGTAGCGCTGCAGCTTGCCGGTCTGCGTGCGCGGCAGCCTGTCGACGAAGTCGACGGCGCGCGGGTACTTGTAGGGTGCGATGCACTGCTTGACGAACTCCTGCAGCTCGCGTGCCTTGGCAGGACCGGCCTCGACGCCCGGGCGCAGCACGACGAAGGCCTTGACGATCTGGCCGCGCTCGGCGTCCGGCGCACCGACGGCGGCGCACTCGGCAACGTCGGGGTGGCGCATCAGCGCGTCCTCGACCTCGGGGCCGGCGATGTTGTAGCCGGCCGAGACGATCATGTCGTCGGTGCGTGCGTGGTAGTGGAAGTAGCCGTCGGCGTCCATCGCGTAAGCGTCGCCGGTGTAGTTCCAGCCGTCCTTGACGTAGTTCGCCTGGCGCGAGTCGGCGAGGTAGCGGCAACCCGTGGGGCCCTTGACGCGCAGCGCGCCGACGGTGCCGGGCGGCACCGGCTGCCCAGCATCGTCGACGACTTCGGCGCGGAAGCCGGGAACGACGACGCCGGTTGCGCCGGGGCGCGCATGCGCCTCGTCGGCCGAGATGAAGATGTGCAGCATTTCGGTGGCGCCGATGCCGTCGATCAGCTCGATGCCGGTGGCCTCCTTCCACAGCGCTCGCGTCGCGGCGGGCAGCGCCTCGCCGGCCGACACGCACTTGGCCAGCCGCGTGCGGCGCAGCTCGTCGCCATGCGCCGCCAGCTGGCGGTACGAGGTCGGTGCGGTGAACAGCACCGTGGCGCCGAAGTCGCGGATGCCTTCGAGCAGCTGCGGCGGGCTGGACTTCTCCAGCAGCACGGTCGAGGCGCCGATCGACAACGGGAACAGCAGCTGCCCGCCGAGGCCGAAGGTGAAGGCCAGCGGCGGGCTGCCGATGAAGACGTCGTCGGGCCCGGCCCTGAGCACGTTCGGCGGCCAGCAGCGGCAGGCCGCGATCACGTCGCGGTGGAAATGCATCGTGCCCTTGGGAACGCCCGTCGTGCCCGAGGTGAAGGCGATGAGGCAGGTCTCGTCGGCGGCGGTGTCGACGTTCACGAAGCCCGCGGGCTGGCGCTGCATCGCGCGCTCCAGGCCGTCGGGCCCGTCGTCGTTGAACAGGCGCAGCTCGCGCAACACCGGCGCCGCGAGGGCGGCCTCGCGCAACTCGTCGGCGATCGCAGCGTCGCACAGCGCGTGGCTGACCTGCGCGATCTCGATCATCGTCTCGAGCTCCTTGGCGCGCAGCAGCGGCATCGTGCCGACGGCGATGCCGCCGGCCTTCATGACGGCGAACCAGCAGGCCGCGAGCATCGGATTGTTCGGCGCGCGCAGCAGCACGCGGTTGCCCGGCACCAGGCCCATCTCGCGCACCAGCACCTGCGCGATGCGGTCGGCCTTGTCCTGCAGCTCGCGGTAGGTCCAGGCGACGCCGGGCGCGCGGATGCAGATGCGATCGCCGCGGCCTTCGCGCACGTGGCGGTCGAGCAGCTCGTCGGCGCAGTTGAGCTGCGCGGGGAACTGCAGCCCCGGCAGCTCGAACAGGAACTCGGGCTGCTGGTCGGGCGGCGGCAGGTGGTCGCGGGCAAACAGGTCGACGTGGGCTCCGGTCATGACAGTCCTCCGTTGCGCCGCGTTTCAGCGCGGCTTCGTTCGCGCTGCGGCGCGCGGTGCGGGCGGCTCGGCATCCTTCGTCACCAGGTGCACGCGCAGCCGGCCGAGCAGCTCGTACAGCGTGGCGAGATGCCCGGCTTCGAGGCCGTCGAACATCTCGACCACCCAGGCTTCGTGCTCGGTGGCCATCTGCAGGAACTTGCGCCGGCCGGTGGCGGTGAGGCGCACGCTCATCGAGCGCCGGTCGGTCGGGTCGGCGACGCGCTCGACCCAGCCTTCGGCGGCGAGCTGGTCGGTCAGCCCCGTCACGTTGCCGCCCGTCACCATCAGGTAGCGCGACAGCGCGTTCATGCGCAACCCCTCAGGGTGACGCTCGAGCTGCGCCAGGTAGTCGAAGCGCGGCAGCGTGGTGCCGAAACGCCGGCGCAGCCGCGAGCGGACTTCCTGCTCGATCTGCGTGCTGCACGACAGCAGCCGCAGCCACAGTTTGACGGCCGTGTGGTCGCCGGCGACGGCGCGTGCCTCGCGGCCGATGTTGTCGTCGTCGACGACGCGCAGGAGTTTGTAGTCCCGGCGCGATTGCGTCATGTCACTTCTCCGCCGCTCACCGAGATCGACTGGCCGTTGATCGCCGCGGCGCCCGGCGTGCACAGCCAGGCGACGGCGTCGGCCACTTCGCCGGCCTGCACCAGGCGCTGCTGCGGATTGTGCCGCGCGAACTCAGCGCGCGCCGCGTCGGCGCTGCGCCCCGTCTTCGCGACGACGTTGGCGATGCTGCCTTCGAGCAGATCGGTCTCGGTGTAGCCGGGGCAGACGGCGTTGACGGTGACGCCGCGCGCCGCCACTTCGAGCGCCAGCGAGCGCGTCAGGCCGACGACGCCGTGCTTGGCGGCCGAGTACGCTGCGACGTAGGCATAACCGCGCTGCCCCGCCGTGCTGGCGATGTTGACGATGCGGCCCCAGCCGCCGCCGAGCATCGCCGGCAGCGCGGCACGCATGCACAGGAAGGTGCCGGTCAGGTTGACGGCCAGCATGCGCTGCCACAGCTCGTCGTCGGTGCGCACGAAGGGCGCGCTGGCGGCCTGGCCGGCGTTGGCGACGAGGATGTCGACCGGCGGGGCTCCATCGATCGCCGAGGCCCAGGCGCGCGCGACGGCGTCGGCGTCGGTCACGTCGCAGACGACGGCGCGCGCCTGCGCGGCCGGCGGCAGCGCGGCGGCCAGCGCGGCGAGCGGGTCGAGGTTGCGGCCGAGCAGCGTCAGGCGCGCGCCGTCGGCGGCAAGGCGACGCGCGATCGCGGCGCCGATACCGCGGCCGGCGCCTGTGACGAGCGCGTGGCGGCCGGCCAGCGGCGCCGGGGTTGCGAAAGCGTCGTTCGTCATCGGGCCGGCTCCTGCGGCGCCGCCGCCTGCGCGGCGAGCGCCTTCTCGCGGGCGAATCCGGCTTCGAGCTGCGACTTCGCGGCGCGGTACTGCTTGGGCCAGGCGATGTCGGTGCAGCCGATCTTCGCTGCTTCGGTCAGCGTCCAGGCCGGGTTGGCGAGGTGCGGCCGGCCGATCGCGCACAGGTCGGCGCGGCCGGCGGCGATGATCGAGTTGACGTGGTCGGCCTCGCTGATCGCGCCGACGGCGATCGTCGCGATGCCGGCCTCCTGGCGGATGCGGTCGGCAAACGGCGTCTGGTACATGCGGCCGTAGGTGGGCTTTTGCTGCGTGCTGACCTGGCCCGACGAGCAGTCGATCAGGTCGGCACCCGCGGCCTTGAAGGCGCGCGCGATCTCGACGGCGTCGGCCGGCGTGATGCCGCCCTCGACCCAGTCGTGCGCCGAGATCCGCACCGACATCGGCAGCTGCGCGGGCCACGCTGCGCGCATCGCGGCGAAGACTTCGAGCGGGTAGCGCAGCCGGTTGGCCAGGCTGCCGCCGTAGTCGTCGCTGCGGCGGTTGGTCAGCGGCGAGATGAAGGCCGACAGCAGGTAGCCATGGGCGCAGTGCAGTTCGAGCCAGTCGAAGCCGGCGGCGGCGGCGCGCCGCGTCGCGGCGACGAAGTCGTCGCGCACGGCGTCCATCTGCGCGCGCGTCATCGGCTGCGGCACGGCGCCGTCGTCGAGGTAGGGCTGCGGCGACGGTGCGAGCAGCGGCCAGTTGCCCTCCGGCAGCGGGCGGTCGGCGCCGGCGTCGTCCCACGGCGCACTGGTCGAGCCCTTGGCGCCGGCGTGGCCGAGCTGGATCGCGATCTTCGCGTCGCTGTTGGCGTGCACCCAGTCGACGATGCGCTGCCAGGCGCGCATCTGCGCGTCGTTCCACAGGCCGGGGCAAGCCGGCGTGATGCGCGCGTCGGGGCTGGTGCACGTCATCTCGGCGAACACCAGGCCGGCGCCGCCCGTCGCGCGTGCGCCCAGGTGCACCAGGTGGTAGTCGCCCGGCACGCCGTCGACCGCCGAGTACTGCGCCATCGGCGAGACGACGACGCGGTTCTTCAACTGCAGCGAGCGCACACGATAGGGCGTGAACATCGGGGGCACCGCCGCAGGCTTCGCGTCGCGGCCCGCCTGCGCCGTATGCTGCGCGAACCACCGCTCATAGCCATCGAGCCAGGCCTTGTCGCGCAGCCGCAGGTTCTCGTGGCTGATGCGCTGGCTGCGCGTGAGCATCGAATACATGAACTGCTCGGGTTCGAGCTGGTCGCAATAGCGCGCGCCGCAGACCTCGAACCACTCCATTGCGTTCCAGGCCGCGTTCTGCAGGCGCAGCGTCTCGATGCGCCGCGCTTCCTGGTAGGCGGCGAGCACGGACTCGATCTGCTCGGGGCTGTCGCCGAGGCGTCGGAACTGGCGCGTCAGCTCGATCGCGTCTTCCAGCGCGAGCTTGGTGCCCGAGCCGATCGCGAAGTGCGCCGTGTGCACCGCGTCGCCCATCAGCACGACGTGGCTGCGATTGCCGTTCTTCAACCACCACTGGCCGCAGACGACGCGCTGGAAATTGAGCCACGCCGAGCCGCGCAGGTGGCGCGCGTTCGTCATCAGCTTGGCGCCCTGCAGGTTGTCGGCGAACAGGCGCTCGCAGAACTCGACCGACTGCTGCGCGTCGGCGCGGTCGAGCCCGTGCGCGAGCCAGACGGGCTCGGGGCATTCGACGATGAAGGTCGTCGTCGTCGCGTCGAACTTGTAGATGTGCGCCTGGAACCAGCCGTGCTCCGTCTTCCGAAAGTCGAAGGTGAAGGCGTCGTAGAGCTTGTTCGTGCCGAGCCAGAGGTAGCGGTTGGGCCGCGTCACGATGTCGGGCTGGAACACGTCGGCGTACTTGCCGCGGATCTTCGAGTTGATGCCGTCGCTGGCGACGATCAGGTCGGCGTCGGGGTAGTCGTCGTCGGAATCGACCTCGCGCTCGAACTCGAGCTTGACGCCGAGCCGCTCGCAGCGCGCCTGCAGGATGTTGAGCAGCTTCTTGCGCCCGATGCCGACGAAGCCGTGGCCGCCGGAGCGGATCGTGCGGCCCTTGAACAGCAGCTCGATGTCGTCCCAGTGGTTGAACGCCTGCTGGACCTCGTCGGCCGATTCGGCGTCCCAGGCGCGCATGTTGTCCATCGTCGCGTCGGAGAACACGACGCCCCAGCCGAAGGTGTCGTAGGGCTTGTTGCGCTCGACGACGGTGATGTCGTGCGCCGGGTTGAGCTGCTTCATCAGCAGCCCGAAATACAGGCCGGCCGGGCCGCCGCCGATGCAGACGATCTTCATGAAGACTCCTCGATCCGGACGCAGTGCGTAATACTTTAGAAGTAAACACTTAAAGTGTCAAGCAAATGGAGCGTTGTTCTTTCTCGAGTTTCGATCGGCGGCGGCGCCTGCACCGCGGCGCTGTAGCGCCGCGCGGATTTCGCCTCGCAGCCACTGGTTGGCCGCGTCGCCGTGGTAGCGGCCATGCCAGTGCTGACGCACGGCAAAGCGTGACGACGGATAGGGCAACGGGCGAACGTCGATCGGCAGCGCGCGCCGCAGGCGCTCGGCCGCCTCGACCGGCGCGACGCAGATCAGATCGGTGCGCGTCAGCACCTCGACCAAGCTCATCACATACTGAACCGTCACGGCGACGCGCCGCTCGATGCCGGCGGCCTGCAGGTCGCGCTCGATGAATCCCTGGCTGCGCGCCCCGGAGACGAGAGCGACGTGCGATGCCGCAACGAAGCGCCGCCGCGTCAGGCGCCCGGCGAGCTGCGGATGGCCGGCTCGGGCGATGCAGACGAATCCCGTCTCGTAGAGCGCTTGCTGGTAGATCTGGGCGCCGCGCAGGTCGGGAAAGAAGCCGACGGCGAGGTCCGCCTCGCCATCGGCCAGCGCCGGCTCGAGCAGTTCCGGTGGAAACGAGCGGGTGCGGATCGCGACGCCCGGTGCTGCCGCCAGCAGGCGCTCGGCAAGCGGGCCGGCGAAGTTCGATTCACCGATGTCGGTCATGCACAGCGTGAACGAGCGCTGCGCCGTGGCCGGGTCGAACTCGGCGCGCGTCAGCACCTCGCTGCCGATCAGCTCGATGACGCGGCCGATCGGCCCAGCCAGTGCCTGCGCACGCGCCGTCGGCTGCATGCGCGACCCCTCGCGCACGAACAGCGGGTCGCCGAACGTCGCGCGCAGCTTTGCGAGCGCGTAGCTGATCGCCGGCTGGCTCAGGCCGAGGCGCGCGCCGGCGCGCGTCACGCTGGCCTCGCGCATCAGCGCATGAAACGTCACCAGCAGGTTGAGATCGAGGCGATGCAAATCCATGGCTTGGATTGGAAGTATCGAACGTATCGAATTGACGGATGCTCGGGTCAGCATAGCATTGGCTCCACCCTTGATACCCCACGCATCGCATCGCATGAAAGCCGGCCGCTTCGTCATCGACACCCACGTCCACGCGCAGCGCTTCGCCGCCGGGCCGCAGCTCTCGCGCGCCGACCCGAAGGCTGCGCCGACGCGCTACAACGACCTTGCGCAGGCGATTCGCCGGCTCGAGGCCTACGACAACTCGCCGCGCCTGCAGTACGACATGCAGTGCTACGACGTCGACATGTGCGTGCTGCTGCCGGCCTTCGGCATGAGCAACGAGATCAATGCGCGGCTCGTCGAGCAGCACCCCGACCGCTTTGTCGCCTGCTGCGCGGCGATGGAGACGGCCAAGAAGTCGCTGCGCGGCGAGGAGCCGTGGACGCCCGAGGCGGCGGCGCGCGAGATCGACGCGCTGCTCGCCACCGGCAAGTTCCGCGGGATCGGCGAGGGCATGCCGGCCAACAGCGCCAACCGCAAGACGATGTCGCAGACCGAGCGTATGGACCAGATCCGCCCGGTGATGGACGTGGCGCGCAAGCACAAGGTGGTGGCGCGCATCCACACCGGCGTCGTGATGGGCTATCCGCTGACCTACCACTATTGGCCCGAGACGCTGCACCCGCTGTGGATCACCGACCTCGCCGCCGAGTATCCCGACGTGCCGATCCTGATGGACCACGGCGGTATGCAGGGTTGGTGGAGCGAGCGCATGGTCGAGGAGGCGATGACGGTGTGCGCGTCGCACGACAACGTCTATCTTGAGACAGGCTACTACTGGACCGACCTGTACTGGAAGGCGCTGCGCGATCCCAACATCGGCCCCGAGAAGCTGGTCTGGGGCACCGACTGGGGCGCGAGCATCCCGTTCCACACGCAGTACGGCCAGACGCCGCAGGCCTATCCGGTGCAGCTGCGTAACCAGCCGCTGGTGCGCCACCAGGTCGACTGCTGGGGCTGGAGCTTGCGCCAGCTGACGGCGCTCGACATTGCGCAGGACGACCTGAACCTGATCCTCGGCGGCAACGCGGCGCGGCTGTTTCGCATCGAGCCGCCGCACACGCGGCTGTTCCGCCCCGTCAGCGAGCGGCTGGTGCCGCAGTGGGGCGATCCCAAGACGGCCAGCCACGGTAGCGGCCGGCGCGACGCCTGATTCGCCGCAGGGGACCACGATGGCGTCGCTGCCCGAATACCTGATCCTTGACTCGCGCGCCGACCGGCAGCCGCCGGCTTTGTTGCGCGAGATGCAGTCGCGCCGGCTGCGCGAGATGGTGCGCTACTGCTACGACGCAGCGCCGTTCTGGCGCCGCAAGTTCGACGTCGCCGGCCTGCGCCCCGACGACGTGCGGGGGCTGGAAGACCTGCCGCGCATCCCGTTCTGCGACCGCTCCGAGTTGCAGGCCGACCAGGCCGCGCATCCGCCGTTCGGCTCCTACGTCGCCAGCGGTCCGTCGCAGTGGCGCAAGTTCGTCACCACGTCGGGCACCACCGGCACGCCGCTCAAGCGCGTGTTCTCGGGGCGCGACTGGAGCTACGTGCTCGACCGCTTCCGTCGCAATCCGACCGTCGCACCGGGCGAGGTGGCAATTGTGCTCGGGCCGGTCGACGGCCTTATGGGGCCGATGGGGTCGGCCGAGAGCTTGGCGGCGATGGGCGCGCTCGTCGTGCTGGCGGGCCTCTACGACACGAAGACGAAGCTGCGCCTGATCAATGAGCTGCGGCCTGCCGTCGTGTCGGGCACGGCGTCGTACCTGCTGCACCTTGCCGAGGTCGCGCGCGAGACGGGCGTCGACCTGCCGACGCTGGGTATCCGCACGATCGCGTCGGTGGGCGAGCCGGGCGCCGCAGCAGCTGAAACGCGCCGCCGGCTGCTCGAAGGTTGGGGCGTGCAGCACATCGCCGACGGCTACGGCCTGACCGAGCTGTTCCCGATCGGCGGCAGCTGCCCGCACAGCACGTCGATCCACGTCGCCAGCGACCTCGTATACACCGAGATCGTCGACCCCGAGACCGGCGTGCCGCTGCCGCCGGGCAGTGTCGGCGAGATCGTCTACACCAACCTCGTCGGCGACACGCAGCCGGTGCTGCGCTACCGCACGCGCGACCTCGGGCGCCTATCGACCGTCGAGGCCTGTACCTGCGGACACACCGGCGCGCGGCTCGAGGGCTCGGTACTCGGGCGCGTCGACGACATGATCTGGTATCGCGGCGCCAACATCTTTCCGGCGGCGATCGAGGCCGCCGTGCGCAGCGTGCCGCAGCTCGGCGCCGAGTACCAGGTCGAGATCGGCGGTGACGGCGACCTGCCGACGCTGCTGGTGCGCGCCGAGTCGGCTGTCGCCGGGCTGGCCGGCGAGGCGCTCGAACGCGCCACCGCGCGGTTGCGCGAGGCGCTGCGCGAATCGATCCGCGTCAACGCGCAGGTGCAGATCGTCGATCCTGCGACGCTGCCGCCGCCGGACGGAAGGGCAAAGGCGAGGCGCGTCGTCGACCGGCGTCGCGGCACGAAGCCTCAAGGAGATAACGCATCATGAAACGTCGTGACATCATCGCCGGCTCCCTGGCCGGGCTGGCGGTTTCGGCCACTGGAGTGTCGCTGCCCGCGTCGGCGGCGACGATCGACCGTCTGGCGCGCATCGTCATCGGCTTTCCGCCGGGCGGCGCGACCGACATCCCCGGCCGGCTGATCGCCGAACAGCTCACCGGCCGTTACGCGCCCACCGTCATCGTTGAGAACAAGGCGGGCGCTGCCGGAAGGCTGGCCGTCGAGCAGGTCAAACATGCGCCGCCCGACGGCAGCACGATGCTGATGACGCCGGGCTCGCCCTTTGTCCTGTTCCCGCACATCTACCGTCGGCTCGCCTACGACGCCGAGCGCGACTTCGTGCCGGTCGCGTTGGCGTTCTACAACGAGTTCGTGCTCGTCGTCGGGCCCAAGCTGCCGGCTTCGGTGGCGACGGCGGGTGACTTCATCCGCTGGTGCCAAGCGAACCCGAAGGAGGCCGCCTACGCCAGCCCGGCGGCCGGCTCGGTGCCGCACTTTGCCGGCGTGATGCTGTCGCGCGCCTCGGGCGCAGCGATGCTGCACGTGCCGTACAAGGGCGGCGGGCCGGCGATGCAGGACGTGATGGGCGGCCAGATCGCGTGCTACCTCGCGACGATCGGCGAAGCGCTGCCGCACATCCGCGCCGGCCGACTGCGCCCGCTGGCGACGAGCGGCGCGCAGCGCTCATCGCTGCTGCCCGAGGTGCCGACGCTCAAGGAGTCGGGCTACGAAGTCGAGGCGCAGGGCTGGATCGGCTTCTTCCTGCCAGCGCGCACGCCGGCGGCGACGGTGGCGGGACTCGCCGCGGCGATCGACGAAGCGCTCGCCGTGCCCAAGGTCGCGGCCGAGCTGGCCAAGCTCGGCTACGAGACGGCGCCCGGTACGCCCGAGAGCTTTGCCGCGCGCGTGCTTGCCGACCACGAGCGCTGGGGGCCGATCGCCAAGGCGTCGGGCTTCACGCCCGAGGACTGATCTTCAGAACACCTCGACCGCGTCGACGCCTTCGCGCGCACCGCGCTCGATCGAGCGCTCGATATCGGCGCGCTCCAAACCTTCGGTGATGAAGACCAGCCGCGTGCGGCGGTCGTCATCAGGCCAGTGGTCGAGCGTCGAGGGTGGGTGGAACAGGTTGCGCACGCCTTGGATCACGACGGGCTCGTCCTGGCCGGCGACGTTGACGAGGCCCTTGACGCGCAGTAGTTGATCGCCGTGGTCGACCACCAGCCGATCCAGCCCGGCTGCGATACGGCCCCAGTCCTGTGGCTGCTGCCAGACCAGGCAGTGCGCGCGGATGCGCTCGTCGTGGTGGTGGTGATGCTCATCGTGTCCGGCGTGCGCCGCGTCGTCACGCGCTTCGTCGATCCAATGCTGCACGTCGGCGCCCTTGCTCGCGAGATCGAAAGCGGCGCCGCCGAGCAGGCGGTCGCTGGCCGGGTCGCCGTGCACCGCGACGATCTGCTCGGCCAGCGGGTTGAGAGCGGCAAGTCGCGAGCGCAGGCGCGCGACGGCGCCGGCATCGACCAGGTCGGTCTTCGAGATCACCAGCCGATCCGCCACGGCAACTTGGCGCACGGCCTCGAAGCGTTCATCCAGCGTGCGCATGCCGTGCAGCGCGTCGACGACTGTGATGACGCGGCCGATGCGGTACTCGCTGACGGCTGCGTAGTCGCTCATCAGCGCCTGCAGGATCGGCGCCGGATCAGCGAGCCCGGTCGTCTCGATGAGGACGCGGCGAAACGGCGGCACGGAGCCCGCGCGGCGCCGCGCCGTCAGCTCGCTCAGCGTGGCCAGCAGGTCGCTGCGCACAGTGCAGCACAGGCAGCCCGACGACAGCAGCACGACGCCGTCGGTCGATGCATCGACCAGCGCGTGGTCGATGCCGACCTCGCCGAACTCGTTGACGACGACGGCGGCGTCGGCCAGCGCGGGGTCGCGCAGCAGACGGTTGAGCAGCGTCGTCTTGCCGCTGCCGAGGTAGCCGGTGAGGATGGAAACGTGGGGTCGCGCGTCGTCATTCATGGCATCGTCATTGGATCACGACGACGGTCGACGCGTCTGGGTCGGGAATTCGTCGCTCAGCGTCGCTGCGACAGTGCGTCGATCGCGACGCGGCAGCCGATGCCGCGCGGATCGAGCTCGCGCCAGGCGACTTCGCCGCCGAGCTGCTTGACGCGCTTGCGCACGCCGGCCAGGCCCAGGCCGTGCGCCCAGGCCTGCGGGTTGCGGCCGACGCCGTTGTCGTCGAAGCGCACCTCGAGGCGGTCGTCGGCGAGCTGCATCTCGACGCTGACGTGCGTCGCTCGCGCATGGGCGATGGCGTTGCTCGCCAGCTCGCGCAGCACGCGCGTCAGCGCCGACCATTGCACGACGCCGAGTGCGGCGTCGGTGTCGACCCGGCAGTTCCAGTCGAGCGCGATGCCGGCGGCGTGCAGACGATGCGCCAGGTCGGCCTTCCACTCGGCGGCGGCGTGCGAGAGCGGGCGTGCCGGTGCGTCGAGGCCGCGCGTCAGTGTCTTCAGGTCCTGCAGCGTGTGGCGCACGTAGTCTTCCATCTCGGGCGTCGGCGCCTTGTACATCAGCGTCAGCAGCCGCGCGCCGATGTCGTCATGCAGGTCCTGCGCCAGGCGCAGCCGCTCCTCGTTGCGGCCCTGCTCGACGGCCTTGTCGAACGCGACGGCGCGCAGCAGCTGCTCGACGACGCGGTCGGTCAGGCGCGCGTCGTCGACGGTGAACACGCGCCGCCCGCGATGCGCGTAGCGCAGCGCGACGCTGTGGCGCGGTACGGCGGGTGCCGCGAGGCCGGGCACCGGCACGAGCAGCGTCGAGCCTTCGGCGACGACGCGCGTGCGCGACGAGGTGCGTTCGATGACGACGGCCTCCAGCGGGTCGAACAGCTCGCGCAGCAGCTCGGCGAGCCGGCGCGGTGTGTGCTCGGGGTGCGCCTCGACGTCGCGCGCCGTGCGGTAGAGGCTCTCGAACATGCGCTCCGTCGTCACACTGCGGTGGCCGAGCACCTGGTTGAGCAGCCACTGGCGTGCGCCGGCATACACGCCCAGCGCGATGAACAGCGACAGCGTTGCCGACGCGAATGCGCCGACCGAGAACACGGCGACGAACAGCAGGTCGAGCGACGCCGCGACGGTGCTGACGGCCGCCAGCAGCGCGAACTCGCGCATCGTGCGCCGCGCCTGCGACATGAACGGCACCAGCAGCAGCAGCGACGCGAAGAAGACGTACCAGGCGACGGAGCCGACCGACGCGATGGCGTGCTGCAGGGCGGGCTGCGCGCCGGCCGCGGCGATCGCCGCCGTGAGCAGCGCCAGCGTGGTGGTGACGACGAAGCCGAAGCGGCGCAGCATCATCGCGTGCGGGTGCGGCTCGATGCGGAACGACCAGCCGAGCAGCAGCGTCACGCCGGCGGCGATCGCTAGCAGGCTGCCCTGCGTCCACCACCAGCCGCCCGGCAGGCGCCCGGCGCCGTCCAACGCGACGAGCGCGGCGACGCCGGCCCAGCACGCCGCGGCCAGCGCACCGCCGTGCGGCAGGCGGCGCGGGTGCAGCACGGCGGAGTGCAGGATCGCCGCCGCCGTCGCGAGGTCGAGCGCGCTGCGCGCGCGCAGATCGAGCGCGGCGAATCCGGCCGGCAGCCCGAAGTCGAAGCTCGACTCGGCGGCGACGAACAGCAGGTTGGCGCACTGCGCCAGCGCCGCCGCCGCGTACAGAGCGTTGCGCAGCGATGGCCGCCCCAGCACGACGATCATGGCGGCGAGGTAGAGCGTGAGCGCCAGCGCGCCGAGCCCCACGGCCATGGTGCCGAGTCCGAGCCAGCCGCGTTCCACGGGGCGCACCGGCAGCGTCGAGCCGTCGGTGAAGCGCAGCGCGATGATGTCGTGCGCGAGCACGACAGCGAGCGCCTCGTGCAGCCGGCGGTGGCGTTCCCGGTCGGCGTCGGCGACGAGCCAGCGCGCCGAGCGCTGCAGCGCCAGGGCGTCGTCGATGCGCAGCGTGCGGCCGTCGTCGGTGGCGAGGTCGAACAGCGTGCGGCCGCGCAGCGCCGCGAGCACCGGGTCGGCCGAACCGAGCAGTTCAATGCCGCCCCGCGCGTCGACGCGCCAGACGGCGTCGAGGTGGCGCGTCGCGGCGAGATCGCGCGCGAGCAGCATCAGCCCGAGGCAGCCGATCAGCGCGGCGCCGACGAGCAGGCGCAGCCGCCAGCCGATCCAGCGCCGCTCGCTGCGCGCCGCTGGCAGCACGGCGTCGAGCCACCGTGTGTCGAACGTCGATTCCGGCGCGCTGCCGCGCTCGCCGACCCGCAGCGGCGCTTGGGCGGCGGTGTCGTGCGACATCACCGCGCGCGTATCAGACCAGGCCCTGCTTGCTCGCCAGCACCGCCGCCTCGGCGCGGCTGGAGACGTCGAGCTTCTTGTAGATCGACTTGATGTGGTCGTTGACGGTGAACCACTTGATGCCCATCAGGTTCGCGATCTCCTTGATCGTGAAGCCCTTGCTGAGGTAGGTCAGCACCTCGTTCTCGCGCGGCGACAGCCGCTGCAGTTGCGTGCCCGGCGCCTCGCTGGCCGGGCCGCGGGCGGCCTGGAACGCGGCCATCGCCGAGAACGCCGTCTCGTGGTCGGCGCCGGGGCGAAAGTGGGTCAGCAGGCGGCGTGCGATCGCGGGCGACAGCGGCGGCTGGCCGCGCACGATCTTCTGCAGCTCCTCGACCAGGACTTCGAAGCGGTCCTCCTTGAGCAGGTAGCCGTCGGCGCCGCGCTGCAGCGCGGGGAACAGGTGGTCGTCGTCGGAATAGAGCGTCGTGACGATCCGGGTCGCGGGGTAGCGCGCCAGATCCGACAGCAGCTCCATGCCGCTGCCGTCGGGCAGCTCGAGGTCGACCATGAACAGCTTGAACGCGGCGTCGCGGTCGGCCTGCGGGTTGCCGGCCGCGGCGATCCGGCGGCGCGCCGATTCGAGGTCGCCCGCCTCCTGGATGTCGAGTTCGTCGCTGAAGCTCTCGCGCACGACGCGGCCGAGAAAGCTGCGCGCCACGGGGTTGTCTTCGACGATCAATACCTTGATGGACATGCCGACGGGATCCTCCGGGCGGGTAGCGTACCCGTTTTGACGCACGCCGCGCCCTGCGGCATGCATCAGGGTGTGACGGTGCACCTTCGCTTCAGGGCTTCGCCAGCACGACGAGCTTGCCGCACACGACGCGGGCCAGTCCGGCAGAGCCGCCGCGGATCGCGGCCGCGGCGGTCGGGCGATGATACGCAGCTCCCTACAATGCGGCATGCGCATCCTGATTGCCAACGACGACGGTTATCTCGCTCCGGGGCTGGCCGCGCTCGTCGAAGCCTGCCGCGGGCTCGGCGAGATCGACGTCGTCGCCCCCGAGCAGAACGCGAGCGGCACGTCGAACTCGCTGACGCTGCACCGGCCGCTGTCGGTCTACGTCGCGGCCGACGGCGTGCGCTACATCAACGGCACGCCGTCGGACTGCGTGCACGTCGCGCTGACCGGGCTGCTCGACCAGCGACCCGACCTCGTCGTCTCGGGCATCAACAACGGCGCCAACATGGGCGACGACACGCTCTATTCGGGCACCGTCGCGGCGGCGATGGAAGGCTACCTGTTCGGCATCCCGGCGATCGCCTTCTCGCAGACGCAAAAGGGCTGGGCTCATCTCGACGCCGCGGCGCGCGTGGCGCGCTCCGTGATCGAGGACGCGCTCGCCGCGCCGCGCGACGGCAGAGCCTGGCTGCTCAACGTCAACATTCCGAATCGCGCCGACGCCGACGCCTTGCCGCGCGTCGTGACGCGGCTGGGCCGGCGCCACGCCAGCGAACCCGTGATCCGCCAGACCAGCCCGCGCGGCGACACGATGTACTGGATCGGCCCGGCCGGCGACGCGCGCGAAGCCGGCACCGGCACCGACTTCCATGCCACGGCGAACGGCTGCGTCTCGATCACGCCGCTGCAGGTCGACCTGACCGACCACGCCACGCTCGACTCCTGGCGCGCGCGGCTGGCTGGCGGCGGCGAGCGATGAGCGGAGCGCCGCGTACGACGCGGTTCCCGCTGTCTCTCGATCGCATGACGGATGCCGCGTCGGTGAAGACGCCTGTCGCGAAGGCACCGGCAACGAAGATGACGAAGGCGCCATCGGCGGCCGACGCCGCGGCTCGCGCGCCGAGCGGCCTCGGCCTCGATTCGCACGGAGTGCGCGCGCGCATGGTCGCACGGCTGCGCGCCGCCGGCGCGCGCCACGAGGGCGTGCTCGCTGCGATGGAGCAGGTGCCGCGCCACGCCTTCGTCGACACGGCGCTGGCGGCGCAGGCCTACGAAGACACGAGCCTGCCGATCGGCCACGGGCAGACGATCTCCAAACCCTCGGTCGTCGCGCGCATGCTCGAGCTGCTGTTCGGCGGGTCGAACGCGCGCGCTTCGGGCTCGCTCGGCCGCGTGCTCGAGATCGGCACCGGTTGCGGCTACCAGGCGGCGCTGCTCGGCGCGCTGACGCGGCAGGTCTATACGCTCGAGCGGCTCAAGCCGCTGCACGAGAAGGCGCGCGAGAACCTGGCGGCGCTGCGCGAACACCGCATCCGGCTGGTGTATGGTGACGGCCGGTACGGCCACCCGCCGAACGCGCCGTACGACAGCATCATCGCGGCCGCCGGCGGCGACGAGTTGCCGCAAGCCTGGCTCGAGCAGCTCGCGCCGGGCGGCCGGCTCGTCGCGCCGATGCTCGATGCGGCGCGCGGGGCGCAACTGTTGACGGTGGTCGACCGCCAGGAGAGCGGCTATGTCTGGACGCGTCACGAAGGCGTGCTGTTCGTGCCACTAAAATCCGGGCTCGATTGAGGGCCCTTCCGAACCGAATCTGTCGATGAAGGAATTGCTGCAACGAATGCTGCACGGCCGCGCGTGGGTCGTCGCCGTGCTGTGCGCCGCGGCGCTTGCCGGCTGTGCCGTGCCGCGCAACCGCGCGCCGGTCGAGGAACGGGCGGTCGGCACGAGGCCGGCTGCGCCGACTGCGCCCTCGACGCCGGGCGCCGTCGCGACGCCCGCGCCGGGCTCCACCGCCGCCGCGATCGACCTGCCGAAGCCGCCGCTGCCCGGCAGCGAGAACGCCGGCAAGCCGGGCTACTACACCGTCAAGCCCGGCGACACGATGATCCGCGTCGGCCTCGAGACGGGCCAGAACTGGAAGGACATCGCGCGCTGGAACAATCTCGAGAACCCGAACGTTGTCGAGGTCGGTCAGGTTCTGCGCGTGGTGCCGCCCGATATCGACCCGCGGCAGGCGAGCACGCGGCCGGTCACCGCGGCGCGCGTCGAGACGCGCCCGCTCGATGCGCCGCGCGCCGCGCCTCCCGCCAACGCTGCTTCGGCAGCGGCGCCTGCTGCGGCACCGACGGCGGCGCTGCCGCCGCCGACGCCGATCGCGACGCAGCCGCCCGCTGCCGTGCGCGGCAGCGACGACGACATCGCCTGGGCCTGGCCCGCCGGCGGCAGCGTGGTCAAGCCTTTCGACGACGCGCACAGCAAGGGGCTGGCGATCGCCGGCAAGAGCGGCGACCCGGTGCTCGCCGCAGCCGACGGCCGCGTCGTATACGCCGGATCGGGGTTGCGCGGCTACGGCAACCTTGTCATCGTCAAGCACAACGCGACATACCTGACCGCCTACGCGCACAATCAGACCCTGCTGGTGAAAGAGGATCAGAACGTGCGCCGAGGCCAGAAGATCGCCGAGATGGGCTCGACCGACGCCGACCGCGTGCAACTGCACTTCGAGATCCGCAAGCAGGGCAAGCCGGTCGATCCGGCCAAGCTGCTCCCGCAGCGCTGACGCACGATGAGGCTCGGGCGGCCATGGTTGCGAAGCGGCAGAGCGTCCCGGGCAATGGCCATGCGCTGCCCGTCGCCTTCCTGCCGGCGCTCGACGCGGCCGACCCGGTCGAACTGTCCGAGCCGCTGAGCGACGCGCAGGCGCCGCGCGAGCGCGCGCTGGCGGACGGCGACGGCGAGGTCGGCAACACGCTGCAAGCCTATCTGCGCGAGATCCGCCGCGCGCCGCTGCTGACGCCGCAGCAGGAATACGAGACCGCGTCGCGCGCGCGCGCCGGAGACTTCAACGCGCGCCAGGCGATGATCGAGCACAACCTGCGGCTCGTCGTCAGCATCGCGAAGAACTACCTCGGCCGCGGCCTGCCGATGCCCGACCTGATCGAGGAGGGCAACCTCGGACTGATGCACGCGATCGGCAAGTTCGAGCCGGAACGCGGATTCCGCTTCTCGACCTATTCGTCGTGGTGGATCCGCCAGAGCATCGAGCGCGCGATCATGCATCAGGCGCGCCTGGTGCGGCTGCCGGTGCACGTCGTGCGCGAGCTCAACCAGGTGCTCAAGGCGCGCCGCACTCTCGAAGCGGCGTCGGCCCACAACGGCGACGCCGACAAGCCGGTACGCGTCGAGGACATCGCGGCATTGCTGCAGCGGCCGGTGCGCGAGGTCGCCGAGCTGCTCAAGTTCGCCGAGACGCCGGCATCGCTGGACGCGCCGCTCGAGCGCGGCACGCTCGACAACGCCTCGGAGTCGATGCTCGACACGGTGGCCGACGAGGCCGCCACCGACCCGATGACGCTGGCGCTGAGCCACGAAGTCGAGCACCTGCTCGCGCACGGGCTGGGCGAGCTCAACGAACGCGAGCAGGAAGTGCTGGCCGGGCGCTACGGCCTGCGCGACCGCGAGCCCGAGACGCTCGAAGTGCTGGCCGAGCGGCTCGGCCTGACGCGCGAGCGCATCCGCCAGATCCAGCAGGAGGCGCTGGGCAAGCTCAAGCGCCGCATGATCCGCGCCGGCGTCGACCGCGATTCCGTGTTCTGATTCCGTCTGCGGCAGAGCACGCCGCGCCCATGGTTTCAGACCGGAAAGACCGACCATGTCCTCGTGGCCCGTGCTGGTGTTCGACATCGAGACGATCCCCGACGTCGCCGCGCTGCGCGCCGAGCGCGGTTCGGACGCGGCGCTGACCGACGCGCAGGTCCACGCCGAGGCGATGGCCGAGCGCAAGGCGGCCGGCCGGAGCGAGTTCCTGCCGCTGTACCAGCAGCGCGTGCTCGTGATTTCGTGCGTGTTCCGCAATGCCGAGGGGCTGCGCGTGCATTCCTTCGTCGACCGCGAGCCCGACGGCCACTCGCACGAGGGTCGCATCGTGCAGGGCTTCTACGCGACGATCGAGAAGCACGCGCCGCAGCTCGTGAGCTGGAACGGCGGCGGCTTCGACCTGCCGGTGCTGCACTACCGCGGCCTCAAGCACGGCGTCGTCGCCGGCAAGTACTGGGACATGGGCGAGGACGACCGCGAGTACAAGTGGAACAACTACATCGGCCGCTACCACATGCGGCATCTCGACCTGATGGACCTGCTGGCGATGTACCAGCCGCGCGCCGCCGCACCGCTCGACGCGATGGCGCGGCTGTGCGGCTTCCCCGGCAAGCTCGGCATGGACGGCAGCGCGGTCTGGCCCGCCTATCTCGAAGGCCGCGTCGACGACATCCGCCGCTACTGCGAGACCGACGTGATGAACACCTATCTGCTGTACTGCCGCTTCCAGAAGATGCGCGGCGGCTTCACCGAGGCCGAGTACGAGCGCGAGGTCTCCTTCGTGCGCGAGACGCTCGCGTCGATCGACGAGCCGCACTGGGGCGAGTACCTGGCGGCGTGGCCGTCGCCATAATCGGCGCATGACGCAGAAGGATTGGCTGCTCGTCGAGTCGCTCGACCTTGACGCGCAGGGTGTGGCGCACGACGCCGCGGGCAAGGTGGTCTTCGTCGAGGGCGCGCTGCCGGGCGAAGAGGTGCAGGTCAACGTGCACCGGCGCAAGGCGGCGTGGGAGCAGGGCACGCTGGCGGCACTGCGGCGCGAGAGCAGCCAGCGCGTCGCGCCGCGCTGCGCGCACTTCGGCCTGCACGCCGGCGCGTGCGGCGGCTGCAAGATGCAGCACCTGCACTTCGACGCGCAGGTCGCCGTCAAGCAGCGCGCGCTGGAAGACGCGCTGTCGCACCTCGGCAAGGTGAAGCCGGCGCAGGTGCTGCGCCCGCTCGCTGGGCCGGCCTGGGGCTACCGCGACCGGGCGCGGCTGTCGGTGCGCCATGTCGCGAAGAAGGGCGGCGTGCTGGTCGGTTTTCACGAGCGCAAGTCGAGCTACGTTGCCGACATGCGCGAGTGCCACGTGCTGGCGCCGCACGTCGCCGCGCTGCTGCTGCCGCTGCGCGAGCTGGTCGGCGCGATGGCAGCGCGCGACCGCCTGCCGCAGATCGAGGTCGCCGTCGGAAGCGATATCACGGCGCTGGTGCTGCGCCACCTCGAGCCGCTGGCCGACGCCGACCGCGCGCGGCTGCGCGACTTCGCCGCCGTCTGGGGCGTGCAGTGGTGGCTGCAGCCGGGCGGGCCCGACACCGCGCACCCGCTCGACGATGACGGCACGCCGCTGGCCTACCGGCTGCCCGAGTTCGGCCTGGCGCTTGCTTTCCGGCCGACCGACTTCACGCAGGTCAACGGCGCAGTCAACGGCACGCTGGTCTCGAAGGCGCTCCGCCTGCTCGACGTGCAGCCGCATGAGCGCGCGATCGACTGGTTCTGCGGCCTCGGCAACTTCACGCTGGCGCTGGCGACGCGCGCGCGCGCCGTGCTCGGCGTCGAGGGCAGCGCGGCGCTGGTCGAGCGTGCGCGCGACAACGCGCGCCGCAATGGGCTCGCCGCGCGCGCGACGTTCGCTGCGCGCAACCTGTTCGAGATGACGGCAACCGATCTCGCCGCCGACGGCGACGCCGAGCGCTGGCTCGTCGATCCGCCGCGCGAAGGCGCGCTGCGCCTGGTGCAGTGCCTGGTCGAACTGCAGGGGCAGGGCGATGACTGGCAGCCGCCGGCGCGCATCGTGTACGTCAGCTGCAACCCGGCCACGCTGGCGCGCGACGCCGGCCTGCTCGTGCACCAGGGCGGCTATGCGCTGTCGGCAGCCGGTGCGGTGAACATGTTTCCGCACACTGCGCATGTCGAGAGCATCGCGGTGTTCGACCGAGACGCCAGAGCGCAAGATGCCGGCAAGCCGCTGCACCGGCCGGCGACCGGGTCGCCGACGGAGTGAACAGGATGTTTTCCTGAACGGAGCCGGCGACCCGCTCGCCGGCCGCAACAGCCGCCGTTTCCGCGCGCAGGAAACGAGAACGGGGCCCGATGGCCCCGTCGTCATCTAGAACGAACCGCCTATTCGCGTTCGCCGCCGAAGATGCCCAGCAGTGCGAGCAGCGACTGGAACACGTTGTAGAGGCTCAGGTAGACACCCAGCGTCGCCGTGATGTAGTTCGTCTCCTGGCCGTCCTGCACTCGCTTGAGGTCGTAGAGGATGAAGGCCGAGAAGATGCCGATCGCCAGCACGGCCACGGTGATCATCAGTGCGCTCGACTGGATGAAGATGTTCGCCAGAGCGGCCACCAGCAGCATGATCGCGCCGATGAACAGCCACTTGCCCATCGACGTCAGGTCGCGCTTGACGATCGACGACATCGTCGCCATGCCGAAGAAGATCAGGCCGGTGCCGGCGAACGCCGTCATGATCAGCCCAGCGCCGTTGGCCAGGCCGAGCACGGCGCCGACCAGTCGCGACAGCATCAACCCCATGAAGAACGTGAAGGCCAACAGCACCGGCACGCCGGCCGCCGAATTCTTCAACCGCTCGATCGCGAACATGAAGCCGAAAGCGCCGGCCAGGAACACGATGGCGCTCATGCCCGGCCCCATGCCGCGCACGATGCCGGTCGACACGCCGATCCATGCGCCGAGCACGGTGGGCAGCATCGACAGGGCCAACAACCAATAGGTGTTGCGCAACACGCGGTTGCGCTCGGCCAGTACCCCCGCTCCGGCGGAGCCGGGGTAGGCAGTCTGCAGGCTCTCGTTCATGAACCCTCCAAGTGGACGAAAATCGAACAGGGGGTCAGACCCCGCGGGCGCATTCTAGTTCCGCCCCGGCCGGCACCGCTCTGCGCTGCGCGGCATTGCCCTTTAGAGTGGGGGCATCTTGCGTACCTGCCAGCCCCCGAGGACAACCCGCCATGCGAAGCAAACCCTACCTGACCCTCGACGCCGTCAAGCGCATCGCCGCCGCCGCCGAAGCGCAGGCGCTGGCGCAGCGCTGGGCCGTCTCGATCGCCGTCGTCGACGACGGCGGACACCTGCTGTGGCTGCAGCGGCTCGACGGCGCGCCGCCGATCTCGGCGCAGATCGCGCCGGCCAAAGCGCGCACCGCGGCGCTCGGGCGGCGCGAAAGCAAGGTCTACGAAGACATGATCAACCAGGGCCGAACGTCGTTTCTCAGTGCGCCCGGGCTCGAGGGCCTGCTCGAGGGCGGCGTGCCGATCGTCGTCGACGGCCACTGCGTCGGAGCGGTCGGCGTCAGCGGCGTCAAGTCGAGCGAAGACGTGCAGATCGCGCGCGCCGGCATCGACGCATTGGGCTGAGCCGGGTCGCGCCAAGACCCCGCGCGACCGGGTCGCGCGGCATGCCCCGGTATAATTTCGCCGTTTGACCGCCCCCACTTTCGCCCAGCGAAACTCCCCCGATTCCTCGACCGGACTCATGCCGTCGGAGCAGAGCTGGGCGCGCACAACGAACGGAGTATCCGTGCTGCCGCCCCTCATGCCGAACCGGCCCGTCGCACTGCTCGCCCTTGCCGATGGCAGCCTGTTCCGTGGCTGGTCGATCGGCGTCGCCGGCCAGACGGTCGGCGAAGTCGTGTTCAACACGGCGCTGACCGGCTACCAGGAAATCCTCACCGACCCGAGCTACTTCCGCCAGATCGTCACGCTGACGTATCCGCATATCGGCAACTACGGTGTCAGCGACGAAGACATCGAGGCGCCGAAGGTGCAGGCGGCCGGTCTGGTGATCAAGGACCTGCCGGTTCTCGAGTCCAGTTTCCGCATGACGATGACGCTTGGAAAGTACCTCGAACGCGAGGGCACTGTGGCGATCGCCGGTATCGACACGCGCAAGCTGACGCGCCACCTGCGCACACACGGCGCGCAGAACGGCTGCATCGTCGCGCTGCCGGCCGGCGCCGTGCTGACGCCAAGCCGCATCGACGAGGCGATCGCGGCGGCGCGCAGCGCGCCGAGCATGGCGGGGCTCGACCTGGCGCAGGTCGTGTCGGTGAAGGAGCCTTACGCGTGGACCGAGACGGCGTGGGGGGGGGGGGGGGGGGGGGGGGCGCGGCGGTAGGGGATACCGTACCCGAC